>NZ_JBIWIU010000004.1:0-141965 GCF_044764755.1 Streptomyces sp. NPDC093600 | reverse complement strand
GACAACCGCGCCGCCTCCGACGTCCGCGTCGCCATGACCCGCAACGGCGGCTCGATGGCCGACCCGGGCTCGGTCTCGTACCTGTTCAACCGCAAGGGCGTCATCGTGCTGCCCAAGGGCGAGCTGACCGAGGACGACGTCCTCGGCGCGGTGCTCGACGCGGGCGCCGAGGAGGTCAACGACCTCGGCGAGAGCTTCGAGGTGATCAGCGAGGCCACGGACATGGTCGCGGTCCGCACCGCCCTCCAGGAGGCCGGCATCGACTACGACTCCGCCGACTCCAGCTTCGTCCCGACCATGCAGGTCGAGCTCGACGAAGAGGGCGCGCGCAAGATCTTCAAGCTGATCGACGCGCTCGAGGACAGCGACGACGTGCAGAACGTCTTCGCCAACTTCGACGTCAGCGACGAGGTCATGGAGAAGGTCGACGCCTGACGAAGGCGCGCACCGCGGACAGAACTGGCCGGACCGACGGATACTCCGTCGGTCCGGCCAGTTTCCGTCGGACGAGAAAGCGGCCCGCCGGAACACCGGCGGGCCGCTCTTCGGAATCCCGGCTGGTCGGAGATCAGAGTCAGAGATCAGCGGGATGCGGGTTCGGACTCAGTCGACCCGCTTGAAGTCGCCCCGGTTCTTGACGCTGCCCGACGCGCCGCCCTTGGCGGTGACCTTCTTCATCCTGCTCGTGTTGCCGTCCTGCCACCAGATGTTGATGGAGGACTCGTAGGAGCAGGTGTTGCGGTAGTACACCGTGGTGGTGGTCCAGCCCTCGGCCCAGGACCAGCTGAAGCAGCCGGTCTTTCCGCGGTGGATCTCCGAGGAAGCCGCCTGGGCGGGCGAGCTGAGGCCGACCGTGGCCAGCGCGAGCGCGGCGCCCGTGACGCCGATCTTGGACATGCGGCGCATGTGTCCCCCTGCTGAGTTGTGTTGTTGAGATTCGAACATTCACACGTCGGTCAAACGTGCGAACGTCCTTGATCATAGTGACTGTCGATCATGGCGGCAAGGAAGATACGCGGCCCCGGTCGCCGCCCGTCGGGCCGCGGGAGAGCGTGGTCGGCCGTGGTGTCAGCGGCAGCCGGTAGCCTTCAGGCGGTTACCGAGGGATGGAGGAGCTGTGCGTGTCTTGGGTGTCGATCCCGGACTGACGCGGTGCGGCGTGGGAGTCGTCGACGGCGTGGCCGGACGCTCTCTGACCATGCTCGGCGTCGGAGTCGTGCGCACCCCCGCGGACGACCAGATCGGCGCGCGGCTCGTCCTCATCGAACAGGGCATCGAGGCCTGGATCGACGAGTACCATCCCGAAATGGTGGCCGTGGAGCGGGTGTTCAGCCAGCACAACGTGCGTACGGTGATGGGCACCGCGCAGGCCAGCGCCGTCGCCATGCTCTGTGCCTCCCGGCGCGGCATCCCCGTCGCCCTGCACACCCCCAGTGAGGTCAAGGCCGCCGTCACCGGCAGCGGCCGCGCCGACAAGGCCCAGGTCGGCGCGATGGTCACGCGGCTGCTGCGGCTCTCCGCCCCGCCCAAGCCGGCCGACGCGGCGGACGCGCTCGCCCTCGCCATCTGCCACATCTGGCGGGCCCCCGCACAGAACCGCCTCCAGCAGGCGGTCGCCGCTCACCACGCATCGAAAGGCCGTTCCGCATGATCGCCTTCGTCAGCGGCCCGGTCGCCGCGCTCGCCCCCACCACCGCGGTCATCGAGGTGGGCGGCGTCGGCATGGCCGTCCAGTGCACCCCCGACACCATCGCCAAGCTGAGGATCGGTCAGGAGGCCCGCCTCGCCACGTCGTTGGTGGTACGCGAGGACTCCCTGACCCTGTACGGCTTCGCGGACGACGACGAGCGGCAGGTCTTCGAACTCCTCCAGACCGCGAGCGGGGTCGGACCGCGCCTCGCCCAGGCCATGCTCGGCGTGCACTCCCCGGACGCGCTGCGCCTCGCCGTCTCCACCGGCGACGAGAAAGCGCTGACCGCCGTGCCCGGCATCGGCAAGAAGGGCGCCCAGAAGCTCCTCCTGGAACTGAAGGACAAGCTCGGCCGGCCGCTCGGCACCGGCGAACTCGCCGGCACCCAGCGCGCGGTGGCCTCCGGCCCGGCGCCGTGGACGGAACAGCTCTCCGCCGCGCTCATCGGCCTCGGTTACGCCAGCCGCGAGGCGGACGAGGCGGTGTCGGCGGTGACACCGCAGGCCGAGGCCGCGATCGCCGCCGGCGGCACGGCACCGGTCCCGCAACTCCTGCGCGCGGCCCTCCAGACCCTCAACCGGGCCAGATAGCCCTGCGGGGAAGCCGCCGCGCGCAGCGGTCCCGCCCCGTACCCCCCCGCGCCGACGCACACAGCACCACCACCGAGAAGGCAGACACCGTGAACTGGGACGACGAGACGGCACCCGCAGCCGAGGAGCGGATCGTCGGCGCCTCGGCCGAGGGCGACGACCAGGCCGTCGAGGCCGCCCTGCGCCCCAAGGACCTCAGCGAGTTCGTCGGCCAGGAGAAGGTCCGCCAGCAGCTCGACCTGGTCCTCAGGGCGGCCCGCCAGCGCGGCGCGACCGCCGACCACGTCCTGCTCTCCGGCGCCCCCGGCCTCGGCAAGACCACCCTCTCGATGATCATCGCCGCGGAGATGAACGCCCCGATCCGGATCACCTCCGGCCCCGCCATCCAGCACGCCGGCGACCTCGCCGCGATCCTCTCCTCCCTCCAGGAGGGCGAGATCCTCTTCCTCGACGAGATCCACCGGATGTCCCGGCCCGCCGAGGAGATGCTCTACATGGCGATGGAGGACTTCCGCGTCGACGTGATCGTCGGCAAGGGCCCCGGCGCCACCGCCATCCCGCTGGAACTGCCGCCCTTCACCCTGGTCGGCGCCACCACCCGCGCCGGACTCCTGCCGCCGCCGCTGCGCGACCGCTTCGGCTTCACCGGGCACATGGAGTTCTACGAGCCCGCCGAGCTCGAGCGCGTGATCCACCGCTCCGCCGGGCTCCTCGACGTCGAGATCGACACCGCGGGCGCCGCCGAGATCGCCGGCCGCTCCCGTGGCACGCCCCGCATCGCCAACCGCCTCCTGCGGCGCGTCCGGGACTACGCCCAGGTCAGGGCCGACGGCGTGATCACCCGGGAGATCGCCGCCGCGGCCCTCGGCGTGTACGAAGTGGACAGCCGCGGCCTCGACCGGCTCGACAGGGCCGTCCTCCAGGCCCTGCTCAAGCTCTTCGGCGGCGGACCGGTCGGCCTGTCCACGCTCGCGGTCGCGGTCGGCGAGGAGCGCGAGACCGTCGAGGAGGTCGCCGAGCCCTTCCTCGTACGCGAGGGACTGCTGGCGCGCACGCCCCGCGGCCGGGTCGCCACCCCCGCGGCGTGGACGCATCTCGGCCTCGTTCCGCCGCAGGCAGCGGGCCCGGGGGGCGCGGGGAACGGCACGGGAACGGGACAACAGGGGCTCTTCGGGGCGTGACGGCGCGGAGACTCGCCGGACGAGGAACCGCGGTGCGATGCTGGACGTTGTTCCATCGATGCGGACTCGCCTAGACTCCGCCGATGCCGACCTTTCTGGTCGGCACGCCCACCCCCGAAGATCAGGCCGCGGTTTCTCCGCGTCCGTGCGAAGGAAACCCGTCCCGTGAGTATCGTGACCCTCCTCCCCTTCATCGTCCTCATCGGGGCCATGTTCCTGATGACCCGCTCTGCCAAGAAGAAGCAGCAGCAGGCGGCGGAGATGCGCAACCAGATGCAGCCCGGCACCGGCGTACGGACGATCGGGGGGATGTACGCCACCGTCAAGGAGGTCGGCGACGAGACCGTCCTCCTCGAGGTCGCGCCCGGCGTGCACGCCGTCTACGCCAAGAACGCGATCGGCGCGGTCCTCGAGGACGCCGAGTACAACCGGATCGTCCACGGCGACGACGCGGACGCCGCGGTCGTGCCCGACGACGCCTCCTCGCTGACCGAGTCGGTCGAGGACGGCGACGAGGACGCCGCGGAGGTCTCGGGGGAGGCCAAGCCCGACCTGACCAAGAAGGTGGACACGGCCGAGGCCGACACCGAGGTCAAGAAGGACGGCAAGGCCGACGGCGAGGCGGACGCGAAGTAGTCGCGACCGGGGACCGCGAGGACGCCCACCGGCGTCCGCGGTCCCCCGGCACGGTTCCACGTCTGCGGGGGCAGGTCCCCACACACATTTCGTGGCCGTACGCGCACACCCGGCGCGGGACGGTTGGACAGGGAGAAACGACAAGGTGGCAGCACCGAAGAAGGGCCGAAGGCCGGCGGGGGGACAGGGGAGGCCGGGGCGTGCCCTGGCTCTGATCCTGATCGCCATGGTCGCGCTCACGGGCGGGATGTTCTGGTCCGGTCACACCACGCCGCGCCTCGGCATCGACCTCGCGGGCGGTACGTCGATCACGCTCAAGGCCAAGGCGGAGCCGGGCAAGGAAGACGCCGTCAACGAGACCAACATGAACACCGCGGTCGGCATCATCGACCGCCGTGTCAATGGTCTCGGTGTCTCCGAGGCCGAGGTCCAGACCCAGGGCCGCGAGAACATCATCGTCAACATCCCCCGAGGGGTGGACGAGAAGCAGGCGCGTGAGCAGGTCGGTACGACCGCTCAGCTGTACTTCCGACCGGTACTGACCTGGGCCCCGAGCACGCCGACGGCCCCGGTGCCGTCCGGCAGCCCCACGCCGTCCGGGTCCGCGAAGCCGTCCGCCGGCTCCTCCGCGAGCCCGTCGGCCGAGGCCACGAAGCAGGGCGGCCAGGGCAACACGGCCTCTCCCTCCGCGAGCGCCACCACGCAGGGCCGTGCCGTCAGCGAGGCCCTGAAGAAGGCGCCCAGCCCGGGCGCCACCACCCCCGGCGGCACCGCCTCTCCGGACGCCGCGAAGTCCCCGAACCCCACGGGGGCGCCCACGCCTCCGGCCGACCCGGCCACCGCGCAGCTGCAGAAGCAGTTCGAGGCGCTCGACTGCACGCCCAAGGCCGAGAAGTCCGGCGACAAGAAGGCCGTGCCCAACCCGGCCCGCATCGTCCCGCCGGAGCAGCCGACCGTCGCGTGCGGCACCGAGGGTGACGCCAAGTACATCCTCGGCCCGGCCGAGGTCAGCGGCAAGGACGTCGAGGACGCCCAGGGCGTCTTCGACCAGCAGCGCGGCATGTGGATCGTCAACATGGAGTTCACCGACGAGGGCTCCAAGAAGTTCCAGAAGATCACCAGCAAGCTGTCGACGCAGCAGGAGCCGCAGAACCAGTTCGCGATCGTCCTGGACGGCGAGGTCGTCTCGGCCCCGTCGGTGCGCACCACGCTGAGCGCCAACGCCGAGATCTCCGGCAACTTCACCCAGAAGTCCGCGCAGGACCTGGGCAACATCCTGTCCTACGGTGCCCTGCCGCTCTCCTTCGACACCCAGAGCGTCGACACCGTCACCGCTGCCCTCGGCAGTGAGCAGCTGGAGGCCGGTCTGATCGCCGGCGGCATCGGTCTGGCCCTGGTCGTCCTCTACCTGGTGGTCTACTACCGCGGCCTGTCGCTGATCGCCCTGCTCAGCCTCGCGGCCTCGGCGCTCCTCACGTACGTGATCATGTCCCTGCTCGGCCCGGCCATCGGCTTCGCGCTGAACCTGCCGGCCGTCTGCGGCGCCATCGTCGCCATCGGTATCACCGCGGACTCGTTCATCGTCTACTTCGAACGCATTCGCGACGAGGTCCGCGAGGGCCGCACGCTGCGCCCCGCGGTCGAGCGCGCCTGGCCGCGTGCCCGCCGCACGATCCTGGTCTCCGACTTCGTGTCGTTCCTCGCCGCCGCGGTGCTCTTCGCCGTCACCGTCGGCAAGGTCCAGGGCTTCGCGTTCACGCTCGGCCTGACCACCCTGCTCGACGTGGTCGTGGTGTTCCTCTTCACCAAGCCGCTCATGTCGCTGCTCGCCCGCACCAAGTTCTTCGGTGAGGGCCACGCGTGGTCCGGGCTCGACCCGAAGCGGCTCGGTGCCAAGCCGCCGCTGCGTCGCTCCCGCCGTGTCTCCGCCCCCGTCGACCCGAAGGAGGCGTGAGATGTCGAAGCTCGGAGATCTCGGCGCCCGGCTCCACCGAGGTGAGGTCGGCTACGACTTCATCAAGAACCGCAAGATCTGGTACGGCCTGTCCATCCTGATCACCATCACGGCCATCGTCGGCCTGGCGGTGCGCGGGCTGAACATGGGCATCGAGTTCCAGGGCGGCGCCCTCTTCACCACGCCGAAGACATCCGTCTCGGTCACCGACGCCCGCCACTACGCCGAAGAGGCGTCCGGCCACGACGCGATCGTGCAGGAGGTCGGCAACGACACCCTGCGCATCCAGATCGGCGGTCTGGACACCGAGCAGTCCGACAAGGTCCGCTCGCAGCTCGCCAAGGACCTGAAGGTCGAGGAGAGCAAGATCGCGGCGGAGCTCGTCGGCCCCAGCTGGGGTGAGCAGATCGCCAACAAGGCATGGACGGGCCTCGGGATCTTCATGATCCTGGTGGTGATCTATCTGGCCATCGCCTTCGAATGGAGAATGGCGGTCGCGGCGCTCATCGCCCTGATCCACGACCTCACGATCACCGTCGGCATCTACTCCCTCGTGGGCTTCGAGGTCACGGTCGGTACGGTGATCGGTCTGCTGACCATCCTCGGTTACTCCCTCTACGACACGGTGGTCGTCTTCGACTCCCTCAAGGAGGGCACGAAGGGGGTCACCAAGCAGACGCGCTGGACGTACAGCGAGATCGCCAACCGCTCGATCAACGGCACCCTGGTGCGTTCGGTCAACACCACCGTCGTCGCCCTGCTGCCGGTCGCCGGTCTGCTCTTCATCGGTGGCGGCGTCCTCGGCGCCGGCATGCTGAACGACATCTCGCTGTCGCTCTTCGTCGGTCTCGCCGCCGGTGCGTACTCGTCGATCTTCATCGCCACCCCGCTCGTCGCCGACCTCAAGGAGCGCGACCCGGCGATCAAGGCGATGAAGAAGCGGGTCCTCGCCAAGCGGGCGGCCGCGGCCGCCAAGGGCGAGTCCCTCGACGCCGACGACAGCGCCCACGGGGCCGACGACGACGGTGACGACGGTGACGACGGCTTCGACGAGGCGGCGGAGACCGCCGTCGTCGGGCAGCGCGCCCGCCGCGGACGGCCTTCGGAGCGCCGCGGATGACGACGGAGGCCCAGGACACCGCCGGTCTGCTGCTCAGCAGGATCAGGGACGTCCCCGACTACCCCAAGCCGGGAGTGCTGTTCAAGGACATCACTCCGCTGCTCGCGGACCCGGTGGCGTTCACGGCCCTGACCGACAGCCTCGCCGCGCTGTGCGTCACGCACGGCGCGACGAAGATCGTCGGTCTCGAGGCGCGCGGCTTCATCCTCGCCGCGCCGGTCGCGGTCCGCGCGGGCCTGGGCTTCGTCCCGGTCCGCAAGGCCGGCAAGCTGCCCGGCGCCACGCTGAAGCAGGCGTACGAGCTGGAGTACGGCACCGCCGAGATCGAGGTGCACGCCGAGGACCTGGCCGCGGGCGACCGCGTCATGGTCATCGACGACGTCCTGGCCACCGGTGGCACCGCCGAGGCGTCGCTGGAGCTCATCCGGCGGGCCGGCGCCGAGGTCGCGGGCGTCGCGGTCCTCATGGAGCTCGGCTTCCTCGCCGGGCGGGCCCGGCTTGAGCCCGCCCTGGGCGGCGCCCCACTGGAGGCGCTGATCACGGTCTGACGCCGTGGCACGTACGGAGCGGGGCGCTCCGGGGGAATCCCCGGGGCGCCCCGCCTTGTTCTCCCGGTATGTCCCCGATCGGGACCCCGGACGCCGACAGCGGCCGTCGTACCGGCCACACGCGTGAGCAACCGGGCTCCCGGCTCGATACCATGGGCTTTCCGGGCCTGACCGGGGGACCCGGTACGCACGAGGAGCGCTCTTGCCAGACGAGGCCCAGCCACTCTCCGCAGCGCAGCCCGACCAGCAGGCCGAGAAGGCCGCGGCGGGCCCCGCCATGCCCCAGGACAAGCCCGCGGAGAGCAGCACCTCGCCCGTGGCACCCGCTCCAGCACCGGCACAGCCCCCCGCGGCCAAACCCGCGCCGGCCGCCCCGGCCCGCTCCGGGGGCTCCTCGAACCGCGTGCGCGCCCGCCTCGCCCGCCTGGGCGTCCAGCGCTCCTCCCCGTACAACCCGGTCCTCGAACCGCTGCTGCGGATCGTCCGCTCCAACGACCCGAAGATCGAGACGGCGACGCTCCGCCAGATCGAGCGCGCCTACCAGGTCGCCGAGCGCTGGCACCGCGGCCAGAAGCGCAAGAGCGGCGACCCGTACATCACCCACCCGCTGGCCGTCACCACCATCCTCGCCGAGCTCGGCATGGACCCCGCGACCCTGATGGCCGGACTGCTCCACGACACCGTCGAGGACACCGAGTACGGCCTCGACACCCTCCGTCGCGACTTCGGCGACCAGGTCGCCCTGCTCGTCGACGGCGTCACCAAGCTCGACAAGGTCAAGTTCGGCGAGGCCGCGCAGGCCGAGACCGTGCGCAAGATGGTCGTCGCCATGGCCAAGGACCCGCGCGTCCTGGTCATCAAGCTCGCCGACCGGCTGCACAACATGCGCACCATGCGCTATCTCAAGCGGGAGAAGCAGGAGAAGAAGGCCCGCGAGACCCTTGAGATCTACGCCCCGCTGGCGCACCGCCTCGGCATGAACACGATCAAGTGGGAGCTGGAGGACCTCGCCTTCGCGATCCTCTACCCCAAGATGTACGACGAGATCGTCCGGCTCGTCGCCGAGCGCGCGCCCAAGCGGGACGAATACCTCGCGATAGTGACCGACGAGGTCCAGGCCGACCTGCGCGCCGCCCGCATCAAGGCCACCGTGACCGGCCGCCCCAAGCACTACTACAGCGTCTACCAGAAGATGATCGTCCGCGGCCGTGACTTCGCGGAGATCTACGACCTGGTGGGCATCCGCGTCCTCGTCGACACGGTCCGCGACTGCTACGCCGCCCTCGGCACCGTCCACGCGCGATGGAACCCGGTCCCCGGCCGGTTCAAGGACTACATCGCGATGCCGAAGTTCAACATGTACCAGTCGCTCCACACGACGGTCATCGGACCCAACGGCAAGCCCGTCGAACTGCAGATCCGCACCTTCGACATGCACCGCCGGGCCGAGTACGGCATCGCCGCGCACTGGAAGTACAAGCAGGAGGCCGTCGCCGGCGCCTCCAAGGTGCGCGCCGACGTGCCGAAGAAGACCGGCAAGGACGACCACCTCAACGACATGGCGTGGCTGCGCCAGCTCCTCGACTGGCAGAAGGAGACCGAGGACCCCAGCGAGTTCCTGGAGTCCCTGCGCTTCGACCTGTCCCGCAACGAGGTCTTCGTCTTCACCCCCAAGGGCGACGTCATAGCGCTGCCGGCCGGCGCCACTCCCGTCGACTTCTCCTACGCCGTCCACACCGAGGTCGGCCACCGCACCATCGGGGCGAGGGTCAACGGGCGGCTCGTCCCGCTCGAATCGACCCTCGACAACGGCGACCTGGTCGAGGTCTTCACCTCCAAGGCCCCCGGAGCCGGCCCGTCCCGCGACTGGCTGGGCTTCGTCAAGTCCCCGCGGGCCCGCAACAAGATCCGGGCCTGGTTCTCCAAGGAACGCCGCGACGAGGCGATCGAGCAGGGCAAGGACGCCATCGCGCGGGCCATGCGCAAGCAGAACCTGCCGATCCAGCGGATCCTGACCGGCGACTCGCTCGTCACCCTCGCCCACGAGATGCGCTACAGCGACATCTCCTCGCTGTACGCGGCGATCGGCGAGGGCCATGTCACCGCCCAGTCCATCGTGCAGAAGCTCGTCCAGGCCCTCGGCGGCGAGGAGGCCGCCAACGAGGACCTCGTCGAGACCGCGCCGCCCTCGCGCGGCCGCGCCAAGCGCCGCTCCAGCGCCGACCCCGGTGTCGTCGTCAAGGGCGTCGAGGACGTCTGGGTCAAACTGGCCCGCTGCTGCACACCCGTACCGGGCGACCCGATCATCGGCTTCGTCACCCGGGGCAGCGGAGTGTCGGTGCACCGCAGCGACTGCCTCAACGTCGAGTCGCTCTCCCGGGAGCCGGAGCGCATCCTCGAGGTCGAATGGGCGCCCACCCAGTCGTCGGTCTTCCTCGTCGCCATCCAGGTCGAGGCCCTGGACCGCTCGCGGCTCCTCTCGGACGTCACCCGCGTCCTCTCGGACCAGCACGTCAACATCCTGTCGGCGGCCGTCCAGACCTCCCGTGACCGGGTGGCCACCTCGCGCTTCACCTTCGAGATGGGCGACCCGAAGCACCTCGGGCACGTCCTGAAGGCCGTACGCGGCGTGGAGGGCGTCTACGACGTCTACCGGGTCACCTCGGCCCGCAGGCCGTAACCGCGCGTACGACAAGGGCCCCGACACCGCGAGGTGCCGGGGCCCTTGTCGTACGGGATCTCAGCCGCCGAACTCCTCCAGACCCTTCAGGGCCTGGTCGAGAAGCGCCTGACGGCCCTCCAGTTCACGCGCCAGCTTGTCGGCCTTGGCGTCGTTGCCGGCCGCACGGGCCGCGTCGATCTGCTTCTGCAGCTTGTCGACCGCGTCCTGCAGCTGACCGGTCAGACCCGCGGCACGCGCGCGTGCCTCCGGGTTCGTCCGGCGCCACTCCGACTCCTCGGCCTCGCCGATCGCCCGCTCCACCGCGTGCATCCGGCCCTCGACCTTCGGCCGGGCGTCGCGCGGCACATGCCCGATGGCCTCCCAGCGCTCGTTGAGGGAACGGAAGGCCGCACGGGCCGCCTTCAGGTCCTTCACCGGCACCAGCTTCTCGGCCTCGGCGGCGAGCTCCTCCTTCAGCTTGAGGTTCTCCGTCTGCTCCGCGTCCCGCTCGGCGAAGACCTCGCCGCGCGCCGCGAAGAAGACGTCCTGGGCGCCGCGGAAGCGGTTCCACAGATCGTCCTCGTGCTCGCGCTGGGCGCGGCCCGCCGACTTCCACTCCGCCATCAGCTCGCGGTACCGGGCGGCCGTCCCGCCCCAGTCCGTGGACTTCGACAGCGACTCGGCCTCCGCGGCCAGCTTCTCCTTGACCTTGCGGGCCTCCTCGCGCTGCGCGTCCAGCGAGGCGAAGTGCGCCTTGCGGCGCTTGGAGAACGCCGAGCGGGCGTGCGAGAAGCGGTGCCACAGCTCGTCGTCGGACTTCCGGTCGAGCCGCGGCAGACCCTTCCAGGTGTCCACGAGCGCGCGCAGCCGCTCACCCGCGGACCGCCACTGCTCGCTCTGCGCCAGCTCCTCGGCCTCCTTGACCAGCGCCTCCTTGGCGCTGCGCGCCTCGTCGGCCTGCTTGGCCTTCTGGGCCTTGCGCTCCTCGCGGCGCGACTCCACCGTCTCGACCAGCTTGTCGAGACGCGTGCTCAGCGCGGCGAGGTCGCCCACGACGTGGTGCTCGTCGACCTGCTTGCGGATGTGATCGATCGCGGCCATCGCGTCCTTGGCCGAGAGGTCGGTCGTCCTCACCCGCTTCTCGAGGAGGCCGATCTCGACCACCAAGCCCTCGTACTTGCGCTCGAAGTAGGCCAGTGCCTCCTCGGGAGTACCGGCCTGCCACGATCCGACGACCTTCTCGCCCTCGGCAGTACGCACGTACACGGTGCCCGTCTCGTCGACGCGGCCCCACGGGTCGCTGCTCACAGCGCCTCCTCCACATGATGCCGACGAGGGGGTTGTGCCCCCTGGGCATCGTCCACAGTTTCCGGGGGCGGGCAGCGCCCGCCCTGCACAACGCCAATCTAGGCGACCGGTCGCCCGGCTGTCCGCACTCCGCGCGACCCAAATTGAATGGTCACGCGGTGTCCGCGCCTCGTCCCACCGGTCGTGGAACCCCGCCCGTCACTCCTTGGTGACGGTGGCCTTCGCGATGGTGACCGCCTTCTTGGGGGCGCCGTCCTTGGCACCGCCCTCGACACCGCCCTTGGCGACCTCCTGGACGGCCTTCAGACCGGCCTTGTCCATCGTGCCGAAGGGCGTGTAGGTCGGCGGCAGCTTGGTGTCCTGGTACACGAGGAAGAACTGGCTGCCGCCGCTGCCCGGCTGCCCCGTGTTGGCCATGGCCACGGTGCCGGCCGGGAACGTCACCGAACCGTCGGCGCCCGCCTTGCCCAGCGCGGTCAGGTTCTCGTCCGGGATGGTGTAGCCCGGGCCGCCGGTGCCGTCGCCCTTGGGGTCGCCGCACTGGAGGACGAAGATGCCCTCCGTGGTGAGCCGGTGGCACTTCGTGCCGTCGAAGTACTTCTTGTCCGCGAGGTGCTTGAAGGAGTTCACCGTCCGCGGGGTCTTCGCGGCGTCCATCGTGATGCGGACGTTGCCCTGGTTGGTCGTGAGGGACATCGCGTACGTGGCCTTCGTGTCGACGGCCATGGCCGGCTCAGGCGCCGACGACTCGCCCTGCGAGGGCGTCGGGGTGCCGCTCGGCGTGGAGTCGGCCGCGCTGTCGGACTTCCCGCCTCCGTCGGTCAGCACGACGGAGGCGTACACCGCGCCGCCGGCGGCCAGCACCACGGCCAGAGCCGCCGCGATGACGGTGTTGCGCCGCTTCGCCTTCTGCTGTTCCCGCCGTCGCTGCTGCTGCCGCAGGTACTTCTCTCTGGCGAGCTGCCGCCGCCGCTGATCGCTGCTGACCACCGGGTCTGCTCCTTGTAGGTCGTCTGTTCCAGTCCTGGCCGGATGTGCCCGTACCGTATACGGGTTGGCTGTGGAATACGCAGCGCCGGTAGGCTCTGATCTGCCACTTCCGCCCCGTCGCACCCCTGTGCCGGACGACATTTAAGGACGATCGTGCTGATTGCCGGGTTCCCCGCCGGGGCCTGGGGGACCAACTGCTATCTGGTCGCCCCCGCCGCAGGCGAGGAGTGCGTCATCATCGACCCGGGCCACCAGGCCGCCCAGGGTGTCGAGGAGACGCTCAAGAAGCATCGGCTCAAGCCCGTCGCCGTGGTCCTCACGCATGGCCACATCGACCACGTCGCCTCCGTCGTCCCGGTCTGCGGCGCGCATGACGTACCCGCGTGGATCCACCCCGCCGACCGGTACATGATGAGCGACCCGGAGAAGGCCCTCGGCCGCTCCATCGGGATGCCGCTCATGGGCGAGCTCACCGTGGGGGAGCCGGACGACGTGCACGAGCTCACCGACGGCGCCGCGCTGAAGCTGGCGGGACTCGAGTTCTCCGTCGCGCACGCGCCCGGTCATACCAAGGGGTCGGTGACCTTCCGGATGCCCGAGACCACGGAGATCCCCTCCGTGTTCTTCTCCGGGGATCTGCTCTTCGCCGGCTCCATCGGACGCACCGACCTGCCCGGTGGCGACATGGACGAGATGCTCGAATCGCTGGCCCGCGTGTGCCTGCCGCTCGACAACTCGACCGTGGTGCTGTCGGGACACGGTCCCCAGACGACCATCGGCCAGGAGCGCGCCACCAACCCGTATCTGCGGGACGTGGCCTCCGGCCTCGGGAGCACGAAGGCTCCCCGACGAGGAATGTGACGAGATCCACGTGAGCACCTTCAAGGCCCCCAAGGGCACGTTCGACCTCATCCCGCCGTACTCCGCCACGTATCTGGCCGTACGCGACGCCATCTCCGGCCCGCTGCGGAAGTCCGGCTACGGCTATGTCGAGACGCCCGGCTTCGAGGACGTCGACCTGTTCGCCCGCGGCGTCGGTGAGTCCACCGACATCGTGACCAAGGAGATGTACACCCTCACCACCAAGGGCGGTGCCAATCTGGCGCTGCGCCCCGAGGGCACCGCCTCCGTGCTCCGCGCCGCCCTCGAGGCCAACATGCACAAGGCCGGCGGCCTCCCGGTGAAGCTCTGGTACTCCGGCTCGTACTACCGCTACGAGCGCCCGCAGAAGGGCCGCTACCGCCACTTCTCCCAGGTCGGCGCCGAGGCCATCGGTGCCGAGGACCCCGCCCTCGACGCCGAGCTGATCATCCTGGCCGACCAGGCGTACCGCTCCCTTGGCCTGCGGAACTTCCGCATCCTGCTGAACTCGCTCGGCGACAAGGAGTGCCGACCCGCCTACCGCGAGGCGCTCCAGGGCTTCCTGCGCGGCCTCGACCTCGACGAGGAGACCCGCCGCCGCATCGAGATCAACCCGCTGCGTGTCCTCGACGACAAGCGGGCCGACGTCCAGAAGCAGCTCGTGGGCGCGCCGGCGCTCCGCGACCACCTGTGCGACGCGTGCAAGGCGTACCACTCCGAGGTGCGCGAACTGCTCACGGCGGCGGGTGTGGCCTTCGAGGACGACGAGAAGCTGGTGCGCGGCCTCGACTACTACACGCGGACCACGTTCGAGTTCGTCCACGACGGCCTCGGCTCGCAGTCCGCGGTGGGCGGCGGCGGCCGCTACGACGGACTGTCCGAGATGATCGGCGGCCCGGCGCTCCCGTCGGTCGGCTGGGCGCTCGGCGTGGACCGCACCGTCCTGGCCCTGGAGGCCGAGGGCATCGAGCTCGACATCCCTCCGGCGACCAGCGTCTTCGCGGTCCCGCTGGGCGAGGAGGCGCGCCGTGTCCTGTTCGGGCTCGTCACCGACCTGCGCAAGGCCGGCGTCGCGACCGACTTCGGGTACGGCGCCAAGGGCCTGAAGAGCCACATGAAGAACGCCAACCGTTCCGGCGCCCGGTTCGCCGTCGTCGCCGGCGAGCGGGACCTCGCCGAGGGCGTCGTCCAGCTCAAGGACATGGAGTCCGGTGAGCAGGAGCCGGTCGCCCTCGACAAGGTGATCGCGGAGATCCGGGCGAAGCTGGCCTGATCCGCGTCCCGCACGCGACGAGGGCCCGGACCGCGGGGAAGCGGTCCGGGCCTCGGCGCGTACGGGCTCTCGTTCTTATGTCCATCGAACGGCGTGTACGGGTCCTCGTACGGCAGAATGATCGTGCCCAGAGCCCAGCGAACGACGGAAACGGCGATATGACGACAGCAGCGGTGGAGCGCGACGGCGGCACGATCGGCGCGAGCCGGGCCTTCGCCTGGATGCTGGTGATCACCGGAGCGGCCGGGCTGCTCGCCTCCTGGGTCATCACGATCGACAAGTTCAAGCTCCTGGAGGACCCGGGCTTCACCCCGGGCTGCAGCCTCAACCCGATCGTCTCGTGCGGCAACATCATGAAGAGCGAGCAGGCGTCGGTCTTCGGCTTCCCCAACCCCATGCTCGGCCTCGTCACCTACGCCATGGTGATCGCGATCGGCGTCGGCCTCCTCGGCGGCGCCCGCCACCGCCGCTCGTACTGGCTCGGCCTGAACGCGGGCACGCTGTTCGGCGTCGGTTTCTGCACCTGGCTGATGTACCAGTCGCTGTACGAGATCAACTCGCTGTGCCTGTGGTGCTGCCTGGCGTGGGTCGCGACCATCGTCATGTTCTGGTACGTCACCTCGCACAACGTGCGCCGGGGCGTCATCCGCGCCCCCGGCGGCCTGCGGACCTTCTTCGACGAGTTCACCTGGGTGCTGCCGGTGCTGCACATCGGGATCATCGGGATGCTGATCCTGACGCGCTGGTGGGACTTCTGGACCAGCTGACGGCCACCGGCCCGGCCGCGCTGTCAGTGCCGTGACCTAGGCTTCATGACGTGGAGCCCGACCTCTTTACCGCAGCCGCCGAAGAACGCCAGGCGAAGGACCCGTCCAGCAGCCCGCTGGCCGTCCGGATGCGCCCGCGCACCCTCGACGAGGTCCTCGGCCAGCGGCATCTGCTCAAGCCGGGGTCGCCGCTGCGCCGGCTCGTCGGGGAGGGCGACGGGGGACCGGCCGGCGCCTCGTCGGTGATCCTCTGGGGCCCGCCCGGCATCGGCAAGACGACCCTCGCGTACGTCGTCTCCAAGGCGACCAACAAGCGCTTCGTGGAGCTCTCCGCGATCACCGCGGGCGTCAAGGAGGTCCGGGCGGTCATCGACGGCGCCCGGCGCGCGGCCGGCGGCTACGGCAAGGAGACCGTCCTCTTCCTCGACGAGATCCACCGCTTCTCCAAGGCCCAGCAGGACTCGCTGCTGCCCGCCGTGGAGAACCGCTGGGTGACGCTGATCGCGGCGACGACGGAGAACCCGTACTTCTCGATCATCTCCCCGCTGCTCTCCCGCTCGCTGCTGCTCACCCTCGAACCGCTCACCGACGACGATCTGCGCGATCTGCTGGAGCGGGCGCTGACCGAGGACCGGGGGCTCGGCGGGGCGGTGACGCTGCCCAAGGACGCCGAGGCGCATCTGCTGCGCATCGCCGGCGGTGACGCGCGCCGGGCCCTGACGGCCCTGGAGGCGGCGGCCGGCGCCGCCCTCGCCAAGGGCGAGCCGGAGATCACCCTGCAGACGGTCGAGGAGACCGTCGACCGCGCGGCGGTGAAGTACGACCGGGACGGCGACCAGCACTACGACGTGGCCAGCGCGCTGATCAAGTCGATCCGCGGCTCGGACGTGGACGCGGCGCTGCACTATCTGGCGCGGATGATCGAGGCGGGTGAGGACCCCCGGTTCATCGCCCGGCGCCTGATGATCTCGGCCAGCGAGGACATCGGCCTCGCCGACCCGACGGCCCTGCCGACGGCCGTGGCGGCCGCCCAGGCCGTCGCCATGATCGGTTTTCCCGAGGCCGCGCTGACCCTGTCCCACGCCACGATCGCCCTCGCCCTGGCCCCGAAGTCGAACGCGGCGACCACCGCGATCTTCGCCGCGCAGGCGGACGTCCGCAACGGCCTGGCGGGCCCGGTCCCCGCGCACCTGCGGGACGGGCACTACAAGGGAGCGGCCAAACTGGGCCACGCCCAGGGGTACGTCTATCCGCACGACGTCCCCGGAGGGATCGCGGCCCAGCAGTACGCCCCGGACGCGGTCCACGGCAAGCGCTACTACGAACCGACCCGGTACGGCGCCGAGGCGCGGTACGCCGACGTGGTGGAGAAGGTGCGCGAGCGCCTGCGGGGCGACGGCGGGTGAGCGGTGGGTGACGTCAGTCGCGGGCCGCGTCGAAGAGCCGGTGCATCTCGCGCCGCAGCCCGCTGACGTCCCGTACGGGCTCGGGGAAGTCGAAGCGCGCGTCGAAGCAGCGCTGCGGCCCCGAGCTGAAGCGGATCCGCAGCCCGAAGCGGTCCAGGGCCAGCGGGGCGACGTCCCGCATCGGCGCCACGACGGCCGAGCGCTCGCCGAGCAGCCCGCCCAGCGCGCGGACGTGTTCGCCGTGGGCCGCGTGCAGATGCTGGAGCAGCTCGGTCTCGTGGGTGTGCAGGGGATCGGGGGTCGCGGCGGCGAAATCCTTCGGCTCGACGCGGGCGGTGCCCCACAGATCGTCGACGCGGGCCTCGCCGACCTCCAGGCGCAGCATCATCCGGCCGGGCTCGGCGACGCCGGGCACGCAGGTGAGCCAGCCCGAGACCCAGGCGCGGCCGCGGATGCGGTGCGGGACGGAGACCGGAGCGACGTCGGTGAGTTCGAGCACCACCGGCAGCTCGTCGTCCTGGGCGTGCGTCGCGGCCCGTACGGGCGGGGCGTCGGCGGGGAGGAGCAGGAAGACCTCGCCGTCCGGACCGACGGCCCTGGCCTCGGGCGTGAGCTGCTCGGGGCGTAGGTGCTCGGCCCCCGGAATCAGCAGCACCGCGGAGCATGTACTCTGTACGAGAGTTCGTGTGCGCTCGGCTGCTGACGGCATCCGCGCGATTTCAAGCCCGCTGGGACGCGGCTGACCATGAGCTGATCGGACCTCCGTCACATCGATGCCCTCCGCGGAAGCGGCGGAAGCGTCGTTCATTGTGCTGCTGTCTGTGATGCGCGTGGTGTTCCCAGGGCGAGACATGCGATCTCCTTGAGTAAGGTGAGCCTAACCTAACCTACAACGGAGGTCTGGAGAACGTGCCTAACCAGTCGCGTCCCAAGGTCAAGAAGTCTCGCGCGCTCGGTATCGCGCTGACGCCGAAGGCCGTCAAGTACTTCGAAGCCCGCCCCTACCCGCCGGGCGAGCACGGCCGTGGCCGCAAGCAGAACTCGGACTACAAGGTCCGTCTGCTCGAGAAGCAGCGCCTGCGCGCTCAGTACGACATCAGCGAGCGCCAGATGGCGCGCGCCTACGACCGCGCCAAGAAGGCCGAAGGCAAGACGGGCGAGGCGCTGGTCGTCGAGCTCGAGCGTCGCCTCGACGCCCTGGTCCTGCGTTCGGGCATCGCCCGCACCATCTACCAGGCCCGCCAGATGGTCGTCCACGGTCACATCCAGGTCAACGGTGGCAAGGTCGACAAGCCGTCGTTCCGTGTCCGTCCCGACGACGTCGTGATGGTCCGCGAGCGCTCCCGCGAGAAGCCGCTGTTCCAGGTGGCCCGCGAGGGTGGCTTCGCCCCCGACGGTGAGACCCCGCGCTACCTGCAGGTCAACCTGAAGGCCCTGGCCTTCCGCCTCGACCGCGACCCGAACCGCAAGGAAATCCCGGTCATCTGCGACGAGCAGCTGGTCGTCGAGTACTACGCCCGCTGATCCAGGGCCCCTTCCGGCCCCGGCCGGAGGAGTAGTACCGCACACTCCGCGGTTCTCAGCCCGCCGCTTCCCCGCCCTTACCGGTGGGGGAGCCGGCGGGCTTCCGCGTCCCCGGGACGGCCCGGCTCCGTGCGGGCGAGGACTCCGCGCCCGCGGGTCCGGTGGCCGGATCCCGTCGCTCGGCGAGCGCCCGCGCCACGGTCTCCTCCAGCGAGAGCCCCCGCCCCTCCCGTACCGACGCGGCGTAGCGCTCCGCGCCGAGCAGCTCGCCCGCCTGCCGTTCGCACAGCTCCCGCGGCCCGCCGAACATGCTCGATCCGAACAGCCGCAGCCCCACCGAGTCCCACACCGGCAGGGTCGCGCCCTGCAGCACCGCCGCCTCCGCCGGATCGCCCTCGCTCGCCGTCACCAGCGCGAGCAGCTCGATCGCCAGGACGAGCCCCACCAGGTCGTGGAACCGGTGGTCGATGGTGATGCACTCGCCGAGCAGCTCACGCGCCTCGCCATGAGCGCCCCGGGTCCACGCCGCGTACGCCAGCACATAGAGCGCGTACGCCCGCGTCCAGAGCTCCCCGCGCTCCTCGCAGATCTCCCGCACCTCGGCGCACAACGCGACCGCGCCCTCCAGATCCCCCTGGAAGACCCGGGCCAGCGCCAGCTCGACCTGGCTCATCAGCACGTTGCTGTTCAGCTCACCCAGCTCCCGGTACGCCTCCAGAGCCCGGCCGAACAGCTCCTCCGCCCGGACCAGATCGTCCGAGAGCAGCGCCAGACAGCCCATCCGGTGCGTCGCGTACGCCTCCGCGATCGCGTTGCCCGCGAAGCGGGCCCGCTCGCCGCACTCGTGCAGCGCCGCCACCGCCGCCGTGCCGTCGCCCTGCAGGATCGCCACATAGCCGAGCACCCACAGCGCCTTCAACCGGGCGTGCTCGTGCCCGCCCTCCTGCTCCGGACCGAGCGCAAGCGCCCGGTCCAGCCAGTGCCGGCCCTCCGACAGGCGCCCGCACCCCACCCAGTAGAACCAGAGCGTCCCCGCCAGATGCCGAGCGAGACGGGCCTCGTCCGGCTGCTCCAGACAGAGCTCGAAGGCCGCCCGCAGATGCGGCAGCGCCGCCTCCATGTCCGCCGCGACCTCGGCCTGACGCGGACCGAACCACTCCAGCTCGCACCAGGTGGCCAGACCCATGTACCAGTCGCGGTGCCGCCGGCGCATCCGCTCGGTGTCCTCCAGCGCCGCCAGCCACTCCGCCCCGTACGCGGCGACCGTGTCCAGCATCCGGTACCGCGGCCCCGCAGGGCCGTCCTCACGCGAGAGGAGCGACTGGGCGAGCAGACCGCCCAGCACATCGAGCACCCGCTCGGGGGGAAGGTCGGGGCCACCGCAGACGTACTCCACCGCGTCCAGGTCGAACGGCCCCGCGAAGACCGACAGCCGCGCCCACAGCAGCCGCTCCTCGGGCGTGCACAGCTCATGGCTCCAGCCGATCGCCGTACGCAGGGTCTGATGTCGTGGCAGCGCCCCGCGCGCCCCGCCCGTGAGCAGCCGGAAGCGGTCGTCGAGCCGGCGCAGCACCTGCTCCACCGTGAGCAGCGGCATCCGGGCGGCCGCCAGTTCCAGAGCCAGCGGAATCCCGTCGAGGCGCCGGCACAACTCCCGCACGGCGGCGCAATCGCCGGAATCACCCGGAGACCCCGCCCCCGCGACCCGTTCCCCGAAGAGCGCCACCGCGTCCTCGTCGCCCATCGGAGCCAGCGTGAAGACCGCCTCCCCGTCCACCCGCAGCGGACGGCGGCCCACCGCGAGGACGGTCAGACCGGGGGAGTGCAGCAGCAACTCCCGTACGAGGGGCGCGCACTCCTCCACCAGGTGCTCGAAACCGTCCACGACCAGCAGCAGCCGGCGCTCCGCCAGGTGCTCGATCAGGGCCTGGCGCGGTGCGCGCGGCGTATGGTCGGTCAGGCCCAGCGCCTCGACCAGCGCGTGGGCCACCAGCGCCGGGTCCCGCAGCGCCGAGAGCTCCGCCAGCCACACGCCGTCGGCGTACCGTTTCCCCGCCTCCGCCTCCGCCTCCGCCTCCGCCGCGGTCCGCAGCGCCAGCCGCGTCTTGCCGACCCCGCCGACCCCGACGACCGTCACAAGGCGGAACTCCTCGAGGAGCCGGGCCAGTTCGTCCCGCTCGCCGGCCCGTCCGACGAACCGGTTCAACTCCGACGGGAGATTGCTCCTTCGCATGGGACACGGAGGGTACCCATCCGGCCGCACTCCGTACAATCGGACCGCTCGGGGTCCCGCCCCGGCCCGTAATGCGGTACGGGGAAAGACCGCGGGCGCGATAGGGTCGGAGGACGACTTTTCGCAAGGCCCCAACGACAGCAGAGAGCGGTGCGGAGTGACCGGTGGAGAGGTTGCCGGGCTTCTGGTGGCCGTGTTCTGGGCGATTCTCGTCTCCTTCCTCGCCGTGGTGCTGGCGAGACTGGCGCAGACGCTCAAGGCGACCACCAAGCTCGTCGCGGACGTGACCGAGCAGGCCGTCCCGCTGCTCGCCGACGCCTCGGCGACCGTGCGGTCGGCACAGACCCAGCTCGATCGGGTCGACGCGATCGCCTCGGACGTCCAGGAGGTCACCTCCAACGCCTCGGCGCTCTCCACCACCGTCGCCTCCACCTTCGGCGGTCCGCTGGTGAAGGTCGCCGCCTTCGGTTACGGCGTGCGCAAGGCGCTCGGCCGCGGCCGCGAGGAGGCGGCCCCGGCGGGCCGGGGGGCCTCACGCCGTACCGTGATCGTCGGCCGCACCGTGCCGTCGGCGAGGCGCCGGAAGCAGAAGGGCTGAGCCGCGATGTTCCGCCGTACGTTCTGGTTCACCGCGGGCGCCGCAGCCGGCGTGTGGGCCACCACCAAGGTCAACCGGAAGCTCAAGCAGCTCACTCCGGAGAGCCTCGCCGCGCAGGCGGCGAACAAGGCGATCGAGACCGGTCACCGGCTCAAGGACTTCGCCCTCGACGTCAGGGCGGGCATGGTCCAGCGGGAGGCCGAGCTCGGCGAGGCCCTCGGCATCGAGGCGCCCGACGGGGCCGCCGCCGACCGGGAGCTCCCCGGGGCGCGCCGCAGGGCCGCGCTCGACCCCACCGCACCGGCGTCCCGGAGGCCCGGGAAGACGCCCAAGAACACGTATCCGTACCCCACGATCACGTACAACCGGAATGAGGACCACTAATGGAGTCGGCTGAAATCCGCCGCCGCTGGCTGAGCTTCTTCGAGGAGCGCGGTCACACCGTCGTCCCTTCGGCGTCGCTCATCGCGGACGACCCGACTCTGCTCCTCGTCCCCGCCGGCATGGTGCCGTTCAAGCCCTACTTCCTGGGGGAGGTCAAGCCGCCGTTCCCGCGCGCCGCCAGCGTGCAGAAGTGCGTGCGCACGCCGGACATCGAAGAGGTCGGCAAGACCACCCGCCACGGCACCTTCTTCCAGATGTGCGGCAACTTCTCCTTCGGCGACTACTTCAAGGAAGGCGCCATCAAGCTCGCCTGGGAGCTGCTGACCAGCTCCGTCGAGCACGGCGGCTACGGCCTGGCGCCCGAGAAGCTCTGGATCACCGTCTACCAGGACGATGATGAAGCCGAGGCCATCTGGCGCGATGTCGTCGGTGTCCCGGCCGAGCGCATCCAGCGCCTGGGCAAGAAGGACAACTTCTGGTCCATGGGCGTCCCCGGCCCGTGCGGCCCCTGTTCCGAGATCAACTACGACCGGGGCCCCGAGTTCGGCGTCGAGGGCGGCCCGGCCGTCAACGACGAGCGGTACGTGGAGATCTGGAACCTGGTCTTCATGCAGTACGAGCGCGGCCAGGGCACCGGCAAGGACGACTTCGAGATCCTCGGCGACCTCCCCTCGAAGAACATCGACACCGGTCTCGGCCTCGAGCGCCTGGCGATGATCCTCCAGGGCGTACAGAACATGTACGAGACCGACACCCTCAAGGTCGTCATCGACAAGGCCACCGAGCTCACCGGCGTCGCCTACGGCAAGACCCACGACAGCGACGTCTCGCTGCGCGTGGTGGCCGACCACATGCGTACGTCCGTGATGCTGATCGGTGACGGCGTCACCCCCGGCAACGAGGGCCGCGGCTATGTGCTGCGCCGCATCATGCGCCGCGCCGTCCGTAACATGCGTCTGCTCGGCGCCACCGGTCCGGTCGTCAAGGACCTCGTCGACGTCGTGATCGACACCATGGGCGAGCAGTACCCGGAGCTGGTCACCGACCGCAAGCGGATCGAGACCGTCGCCCTCGCCGAGGAGGCCGCCTTCCTCAAGGCCCTCAAGGGCGGCACCAACATCCTCGACACCGCCGTCACCGAGACCAAGGCCGCCGGCGGCAAGGTCCTGCCCGGCGACAAGGCGTTCCTGCTCCACGACACCTGGGGCTTCCCGATCGACCTCACCCTGGAGATGGCCGCCGAGCAGGGCCTGTCGGTGGACGAGGCCGGGTTCCGCCGTCTGATGCAGGAGCAGCGCGAGCGCGCCAAGGCCGACGCCAAGGCCAAGAAGACCGGCCACGCCGACATGACGGCCTACCGTGCGATCGCCGATAGCAACGGCGCCACGGAGTTCACCGGCTACACCAACACCGAGGGCGAGACCACGGTCGTCGGACTGCTGGTCAACGGCGTGTCCTCGCCCGCCGCCACCGAGGGCGACGAGGTCGAGGTCGTCCTCGACCGCACCCCGTTCTACGCCGAGGGCGGCGGCCAGCAGGCCGACACCGGCCGGATCCGGCTCCACAGCGGCGCCGTCATCGAGGTCCGCGACGTCCAGCAGCCGGTGCCCGGTGTCTCCGTGCACAAGGGCTCGGTCCAGGTCGGCGAGGTGACCGTCGGCTCCACGGCCTACGCCACCATCGACGTCCGCCGCCGCCGCGCCATCGCCCGCGCCCACAGCGCCACGCACCTCACGCACCAGGCGCTGCGCGACGCCCTCGGCCCGACGGCCGCCCAGGCCGGTTCGGAGAACTCCCCGGGCCGCTTCCGCTTCGACTTCGGTTCGCCGAACGCCGTGCCCGGCACGGTGCTGACCGATGTCGAGCAGAAGATCAACGAGGTCCTCGCCCGGGAACTCGACGTGCACGCCGAGGTCATGTCCATCGACGAGGCCAAGCGGCAGGGCGCCATCGCCGAGTTCGGCGAGAAGTACGGCGAGCGGGTCCGCGTGGTGACCATCGGCGACTTCTCCAAGGAGCTGTGCGGCGGTACGCACGTCCGCAACACCTCCCAGCTCGGCCTGGTGAAGCTGCTCGGCGAGTCGTCGATCGGCAGTGGTGTGCGCCGTGTCGAGGCCCTCGTCGGCGTCGACGCGTACAACTTCCTCGCCAAGGAGCACACGGTCGTCGCCCAGCTGCAGGAGCTGGTCAAGGGCCGTCCCGAGGAGCTGCCCGAGAAGATCTCCGCCATGCTCGGCAAGCTGAAGGACGCCGAGAAGGAGATCGAGAAGTTCCGCGCGGAGAAGGTCCTGCAGGCCGCCGCCGGTCTCGTCGCCGGGGCCAAGGACGTCCGGGGCGTCGCCCTGGTCACCGGCCAGGTCCCCGACGGCACCTCCGCCGACGACCTGCGCAAGCTGGTCCTCGACGTCCGCGGCCGCATCCCGGGCGACCGCCCGGCCGTCGTGGCCCTGTTCACCACGGCCAACGGCCGCCCGCTGACGGTCATCGCCACCAACGAGGCCGCCCGCGAGCGCGGCCTCAAGGCCGGCGAGCTGGTCCGTACGGCCGCCAAGACCCTCGGCGGCGGCGGTGGCGGCAAGCCGGACGTCGCCCAGGGCGGCGGTCAGAACCCGCAGGCCGTCGGTGACGCCATCGACGCCGTCGAGCGCATGGTCGGGGAAACCGCCTGATGCGACGCGGCCGTCGTCTCGCGATCGATGTCGGGGACGCCCGGATCGGGGTCGCCTCGTGCGACCCCGACGGGGTCCTCGCCACGCCGGTGGAGACCGTGCCGGGACGCGACGTCCCGGCCGCCCACCGGCGGCTGCGCCAGATCGTCGAGGAGTACGAACCGATCGAGATCGTGGTCGGCCTGCCTCGCTCCCTCTCCGGGCGCGAGGGGCCGGCCGCGGCCAAGGTCCGCCGCTTCGCCCAGGAGCTGGCGCGGGGGATCGCTCCCCTGCCGGTGCGCCTGGTCGACGAGCGGATGACGACCGTGACGGCGACTCAGGGGCTGCGGGCCTCGGGCGTGACATCCAAGAAGGGCCGGTCCGTCATCGATCAGGCCGCCGCTGTGATCATCCTTCAGAACGCTCTTGAGTCCGAACGGGTATCAGGTAATCCGCCCGGCGAGGGCGTCGAAGTGGTCATCTGATCGCGATACGGTAACGTTCCGCGCGATGCGGCGGTGTTCGAACAGCTGCCGCACTACGTAGAGGCGGACCGTTCCGGATGCCTCGCGGCTGTTTGGGGATCGATGACTGAGTATGGCCGGAGCCCCGGCTCCGAACCGTGGCACCCCACGGACCCTCTCTACGGGGACCAGGGGTGGGAAGGTCAGCAGCAGTACCCGCAGCAGACGCAGTACGGCCACCAGGACCCGTACGGTCAGGGGCACGGCGGGCACGGCGGCCAGGAGCAGGGCTACGACGCCCGGTACCAGCAGTCCCAGGCTCCTCAGCAGTACAGCGAGCAGCAGTACAACGACCAGCGGTATGTCGATCAGCAGTATGCCGATCAGACGCACGCCGCGCAGGCGCAGGAGTACGACACGCCCGGGTATCCCGCACAGCAGTACGACGCGAACTGGGAGACGGGCCAGGCGGCGATGCCGTACGGCACCGCTCCCGCCGATCCGTACGGCGGCCAGAACCCCGATCTCTACGGCACCCCCGAGGCCTACCCCCCGCCGCAGCCGCCGGGCCGGCGCCAGGAGCCGCCGGAGCCGGTGACCGACTGGGAGGCGGAGGAGCCGGAGGAGGAGCGGCACCCCTTCTTCACCGGTGAGGACGACCCCGACGGCGACGAGGAGCCGGCCGGCAACCGCTCGTCCCGAGCCGGCCGCGACCGCCGGAGCAAGGGCAAGGGCCGAGGCGGCAAGGGCAGGAAGAGCAAGAACGGCGTGGCCTGCCTCGTCGTCGCCCTCGTCCTCGTCGGCGGCGTCGGCGGGATCGGCTACTTCGGCTACCAGTTCTGGCAGGGCCAGTTCGGCGCCGCACCCGACTACGTCGGCGACGGCAGCGGCTCGGTCCAGGTCGAGATCCCCAAGGCCGCCGGCGGCTACGAGATCGGCAACATCCTCAAGAAGGCCGGTGTCGTCAAGAGCGTCGACGCCTTCGTGTCGGCACAGCAGAAGAACCCCAAGGGGCTGTCGATCCAGGCCGGCGTCTACACGCTGAAGAAGGAGATGTCGGCGGAGAGCGCCGTCTCGCTCCTGCTCAGCCCGGCCAGCCAGGCCAACTTCGTCATCCCCGAGGGCAAGCGGAACAGCTGGGTCTACGACCAGCTCGACAAGCGACTCGACCTCGAGGCGGGCACCACCAAGGACATCGCCAAGGCCAAGGCGGACGACCTCGGGCTGCCCGACTGGGCCAAGAACCACGCGAACGTCAAGGACCCGCTGGAAGGCTTCCTCTTCCCTGCGAGCTACCCCGTCGCCAAGGGCAACAAGCCCGAGGACGTCCTGCGCAAGATGGTCGCCCGCGCCAACCAGGAGTACGGCAAGCTCGACCTGGAGACCAAGTCCAGGGAGCTCGGACTCAAGGGCCCGTGGGAGCTCGTCACGGTCGCGAGCCTCGTCCAGGCCGAGGGCAAGACGCACGACGACTTCACCAAGATGGCCGAGGTCATCTACAACCGGCTCAGCCCGGAGAACAAGGAGACGTACCAGCTCCTCCAGTTCGACTCGTCGTACAACTATCTGATGGGCCAGAGCAAGATCAAGATCGGCCGCGACGAGATCAACAGCAACCCGGACCCGTACAACACGTACAAGCGGCCGGGTCTGACGCCCGGACCCATCGGCAACCCGGGAGCCGAGGCGCTGGTGGCCGCTCTGAATCCGACGAAGGCGGGCTGGATGTACTTCGTCGCCACCGACGGCATGAGCAAGACCGAATTCGCCAAGACGCTCGCCGAGCACGACAAGCTCGTCGAGAAGTTCAACGCCTCCGGGAGCAGCTGATGTCCGCAACGCGGCGGGCGGCCGTCCTCGGCTCGCCCATCGCCCACTCGCTCTCCCCGGTGCTCCACCGGGCGGCGTACACCGCGCTCGGCCTGGAGAACTGGTCGTACGACCGGTTCGAGGTGGACGAGGCCGGGCTCCCCGGCTTCGTCGCCGGCCTGGACGGCTCCTGGGCGGGGCTCTCGCTGACCATGCCGCTGAAGCGGGCGATCATCCCGCTGCTCGACGAGATCAGTGACACGGCCGCCTCCGTCGAGGCCGTCAACACCGTCGTCCTCAGGGAGGACGGCCGCCGCGTCGGCGACAACACGGACATCCCCGGCATGATCGCGGCTCTGCGCGAGCGGGGCGTCGAGAAGGTGGAGTCCGCGGCGATCCTCGGCGCGGGCGCCACCGCCTCCTCGGCCCTGGCCGCACTCGCCCGGATCTGCGGCGGGCCGGTCACCGCGTACGTACGGAGCGAGGCGCGGGCCGAGGAGATGCGGGGCTGGGGCGAACGGCTCGGCGTCGACGTGCGTACGGCCGACTGGGGGAGCGCGGCGGAGGCGTTCGCGTCGCCGCTGGTCATCGCCACCACGCCGGCCGGCACCACGGACGACCTGGCACCGGCCGTCCCGGACGCCCCGGGAACCCTCTTCGACGTGCTGTACCACCCCTGGCCGACGCCGCTCGCCGCCGCATGGTCGGACCGCGGCGGCAAGGTGCTCGGCGGCCTCGACCTCCTCGTCCACCAGGCGGTCCTTCAGGTCGAGCAGATGACGGGGCGGTCTCCTGCGCCCCTGGCGGCGATGCGGGCCGCGGGCGAGCGGGCGCTCGACGAGCGCTGAGCGGTCGGCTCGGACGTCCGTTTCCGATCCGACCTGACAGGGTGCGTCCGATACCTGGACCGGCGGGCAGGTTCGCGCCCCGGACGTGGGAGGATCGGATACGGCGGGCTCGGGCCGCGCACCCGGTCGCGCCACAGCAGTTCCAGGCGCGAGCATGAGGAGCATCGTTGAGCAGGTTGCGTTGGCTGACCGCTGGGGAGTCCCACGGACCCGCGCTGGTCGCGACGCTGGAGGGTCTTCCCGCCGGTGTCCCGGTCACCACCGAGCTGGTGGCGGACCACCTGGCGCGGCGGCGTCTGGGCTATGGGCGCGGTGCGCGGATGAAGTTCGAGCAGGACGAGATCACGTTCCTCGGCGGTGTCCGGCACGGTCTCTCGCTGGGCTCGCCGATCGCCGTCATGGTGGGCAATACGGAGTGGCCGAAGTGGGAGAAGGTGATGTCGGCCGATCCGGTCGACCCCGCCGAGCTGAAGGAGACGGGCCGCAACGCGCCGTTGACCCGGCCCCGTCCGGGCCATGCGGACCTGGCCGGTATGCAGAAGTACGGTTTCGACGAGGCCCGGCCGATCCTGGAGCGCGCCAGCGCCCGGGAGACGGCGGCCCGGGTGGCTCTCGGCGCCGTGGCCCGTTCGTTCCTCAAGGAGGCGGCGGGTATCGAGATCGTCTCCCATGTGGTGGAGCTGGCCGGCGCGAAGGCGCCGTACGGCGTGTATCCGGTCCCGGGCGATGTGGCGAAGCTGGACGCCGACCCGGTGCGCTGTCTGGACGCGGACGCGTCGAAGGCGATGGTCGCGGAGATCGACCAGGCCCACAAGGACGGTGACACCCTCGGTGGTGTCGTGGAGGTCCTCGCGTACGGGGTGCCGGTGGGGCTGGGTTCGCATGTGCACTGGGACCGGCGGCTCGACGCCCGGCTGGCGGCGGCGCTGATGGGGATCCAGGCGATCAAGGGGGTCGAGGTCGGTGACGGCTTCGAGCTGGCGCGTGTGCCCGGTTCGAAGGCGCACGACGAGATCGTCTCGACCCCTGAGGGCATCAAGCGCACGTCCGGCCGCTCGGGCGGTACGGAGGGTGGTCTGACCACCGGTGAACTGCTGCGGGTGCGGGCGGCGATGAAGCCGATCGCGACCGTGCCGCGTGCGCTGGCCACCGTCGACGTCGTCACGGGCGAGGCCGCGCAGGCCCACCACCAGCGCTCCGACGTGTGCGCGGTGCCGGCGGCCGGGATCGTCGCGGAGGCGATGGTCGCGCTGGTCCTGGCGGACGCGGTGGTGGAGAAGTTCGGCGGCGACAGCGTCCCGGAGACCCGCCGCAACGTCCGCTCCTACCTCGACAACCTCCAGATCCGGTGACCGGACCGAAGGTCGTCCTGGTCGGACCGATGGGCTCCGGCAAGTCCACGGTGGGCGCGCTCCTGGCCGAGCTGCTCGGCGCGCCCTACCGGGACACCGACGCCGACATCGTCGCCGCCCAGGGCCGGGAGATCTCGGACATCTTCATCGAGGACGGCGAGGACCACTTCCGCGCCCTGGAACGCGACGCCGTACGGACCGCGGTCACCGAGCACGAGGGAGTCCTCGCGCTCGGCGGCGGCGCCATCCTCGACGCCTCCACCCGCGAGCTGCTCAGCGGGCTGCCCGTCGTCTATCTCTCGATGGACGTCGACGAGGCGGTCCGCCGCGTCGGCCTCAACACCGCGCGGCCGCTGCTCGCCGTCAACCCGCGCCGCCAGTGGCGCGAGCTGATGGAGGCGCGCCGCCCTCTCTACACCGAAGTCGCACGCGTCGTCGTCGCCACGGACGACCGCACCCCCGAAGAGGTCGCGAGCGCGGTCCTCGACGCTCTGGAGCTGAAGAAGGACGTATGACGGACCAGGAAGTGACCCGTATCCAGGTCGACGGCTCGGCGGGCACGGATCCGTATGAGGTGCTGGTGGGACGGCAGCTGCTCGCCGAGCTGCCCACCCTGATCGGCAACCGCGCCAAGCGCGTGGCCGTGATCCACCCCGAAGCCCTCGCCGAGACGGGCGAGGCCCTGCGCGCCGACCTCGCCGGCCAGGGCTTCGAGGCCGTCGCCATCCAGGTGCCGAACGCCGAGGAGGCCAAGACCGCCGAGGTCGCGGCGTACTGCTGGAAGGCGCTCGGCCAGACCGGCTTCACCCGCACCGACGTCATCGTCGGCGTGGGCGGCGGCGCCACCACCGACCTCGCCGGGTTCGTGGCGGCGACCTGGCTGCGGGGCGTGCGCTGGATCGCCGTCCCGACGACCGTGCTCGCCATGGTGGACGCGGCCGTCGGCGGCAAGACCGGCATCAACACCGCCGAGGGCAAGAACCTCGTCGGCGCCTTCCA
Organism: Streptomyces sp. NPDC093600; assembly: GCF_044764755.1. Taxonomy (NCBI): domain Bacteria; kingdom Bacillati; phylum Actinomycetota; class Actinomycetes; order Kitasatosporales; family Streptomycetaceae; genus Streptomyces; species Streptomyces sp. NPDC093600. The sequence continues at coordinate 112,120 of NZ_JBIWIU010000004.1, read as the reverse complement.
CCCGCCCGCCGGAGTGCTCTGCGACCTGGCCGCGCTGGACTCGCTGCCGGTCAACGACTACGTGAGCGGGCTCGCGGAGATCATCAAGGCCGGCTTCATCGCCGACCCCGTCATCCTCGACCTGGTGGAGGAGGACCCGCAGGCGGCCCGGACACCCGCGGGACCGCACACCGCCGAGCTGATCGTCCGCTCGATCCGGGTGAAGGCGGAGGTCGTCTCCGGCGACCTCAAGGAGTCCGGTCGGCGGGAGATCCTCAACTACGGCCACACCCTGGCCCACGCCATCGAGAAGAACGAGCGGTACAAGTGGCGGCACGGCGCCGCCGTCTCCGTCGGCATGGTCTTCGCCGCCGAACTCGGCCGGCTCGCCGGCCGGCTCGACGACGCCACCGCCGACCGGCACCGCACGGTCCTGGAATCGGTCGGCCTGCCGCTGACCTACCGCGGCGACCAGTGGCCCAAGCTGCTCGAGACCATGAAGGTCGACAAGAAGTCCCGCGGCGACATGCTGCGCTTCATCGTCCTCGACGGCCTCGGCAAGCCGACCGTCCTCGAGGGCCCCGACCCGGCGGTGCTCGTCGCGGCCTACGGCGAGGTGTCCGCGTGAGCGACCTCAGCCCCGTTCTGGTGCTGAACGGCCCGAACCTCGGCCGGCTCGGCTCCCGCGAACCCGACATCTACGGCGCCACGTCCTACAAGGGCCTGGCGGAGTCCTGCCGGACGCTCGGCGCCGAGCTGGGCTTCGACGTGGAGGTCCGGGAGACCAACGACGAGGGCGAGATGATCCGCTGGCTGCACGAGGCCGCGGACGGATCGATTCCGGTCGTTCTCAACCCCGGTGCGTTCACGCACTACTCGTACGGAATGCGCGACGCGGCCGCCCAGCGGACCGCCCCGCTGATCGAGGTGCACATCTCGAATCCGTACACCAGGGAGGAATTCCGGCACACCTCGGTCGTCGCCGCCGTCGCGACGGGGACGATCGCCGGGTTCGGGATCGGCTCGTACCGGCTGGCGCTGCGCGCGCTGGCCGAGGAACTGACCGGCTGAGAGTGAACGGCCCCGCCTGAGGGCACTGCGGACCGCCCCCGGCCGTTCCCCTTGAGGGGGCCGGGGGCGGTAACGTTCCCGGAAGTATCGGCCGTACGAGACGGAGTGGCACCGGATGCAGCACGCAGTGGGGGCTCCGTTGCCACCGCCCGAGCGCTCGGGATGGGCAGCGGCCCAGGGCGGACACCAGGCGCAGTCCCCGCACTCCCCGCCGCACCACCCGTCGGCGCCCCACGCCCACCCCGCGCCGTCCCATCCGGGGGTGGCCCCGCATCCGGCGCCACAGGTGCACCACCCGGCCCCCCAGGGACCGCCGCCGTCCCCGCCCGCACCGGGCTGGGCCGCCGGAGGGATGCCGCCGCACCCCGGACCGCCGCACCCGCCCCAGCAGACCCCCGCCCACCCCGGCCCGCCACGGGACACCACCGCGCACGTCCAGCTGCCGCCGGTCGGCATACCCGCCGCGCCGCCCGCCGAGGCCGGCACCGGCACCGCGACCCTCGCCGTCCTGCTCATCGGCCCGGCCGGCGCGGGCAAGACGACCGTCGCCCGTCACTGGGCACAGCGCCGTCGCGTCCCCACGGCGCACATCAGCCTCGACGACGTCCGCGAATGGGTCTGCTCCGGCTTCGCCGACCCCCAGTCGGGCTGGAACGAGCACTCCGAGGCCCAGTACCGCCTCGCCCGCCGCACCTGTGGCTTCGCCGCCCGCAACTTCCTCGCCAACGGCATCTCCTGCATCCTCGACGACGCCGTCTTCCCGGACCGCCCCGTCGTCGGCCTCGGCGGCTGGAAACGGCACGTCGGCCCCGGCCTGCTCCCGGTGGTCCTCCTGCCGGGCCTGGAGATCGTCCTGGAGCGCAACGCCGAACGCAGCGGGAACCGGCGCCTGTCGGACGAGGAGGTCGCCTCCATCCACGGCCGGATGGCGGGCTGGTACGGCTCCGGCCTGCCGATCATCGACAACTCCAAGTACGACGTGGAGACCACCGCCCGCGTCCTCGACGAGGTCCTGGCCCGCTCCATCGCCAGCCCGCCGTCCTGGTAGCCCGCCTTCCGGTCGCTGGGCCGGCTGGTGGCCAGCCCGCCCGTACGGCCCCCTGGCCAGCGCTCCGGCCCCCGCGACCTGGCCGGATCCGTCCGGCGATGGCCCGGTCGGCCGCGCTGAGCGGGCCGGGGCGCCCAGCCCCTCGTAGGCTCGGAACATGTCACAGGTGTATGCGGACCGCCGTGTGCGGCTGCGCGACCGGTGCGCGGCAGCGGGCAGCCCGGCGGCCATGGTCTCCCGCCCCGCCAACGTCCGCTATCTCGCGGGCGCTTCACCCCCAGGAGCCGTCCTCCTCGTCGGTCCGGACGAAGACGTGCTGCTCTGTCCCGTACCGCCCGGCGGCGATCCGGCCGACGGACGGCTCGACGAACTGCTCCGGCAGGCCGTCCTGCCCGCCGGCAGCGGCGATCCCGCCGTCGCGGCCGTCGACTTCGCCCACAAGGCGGGCGCGGACGCCCTCGCCGTCGAGGAGCACCACCTGACGGTCGCCCGGCACCGGGCCATGGGGTCGATCGCGCCCCGGCTCCGGCTCGCCGACCTCCGCGGGGCCGTGGAACAGCTGCGGATCGTCAAGGACGAGGACGAGATCGCCTGTCTGCGGATCGCCGCGGAGATCGCCGACCAGGCCCTCGGCGAACTCCTCGAATCCATCCTGGTCGGCCGGACCGAGCGCCACCTCGCCCTGGAACTGGAGCGGCGGCTCGTCGACCACGGCGCCGACGGCGCCGCGTTCCCGACCTCCGTCGCCACCGGCCCGAACTCCGGCCGCAGAGGCCACCGGCCCTCCGACCGCCGGGTCGAGGAGGGCGATTTCCTCTCCGTCTGCCTCGGCGCCGAGTACCGCGGCTACCGCTGCGAGATCGGCCGCACCTTCGTCATCGGCACGACCCCCGCGGACTGGCAGATCGAGCTCTACGACCTCGTCTTCGCCGCTCAGCGGGCCGGGCGGGAGTCCCTCGTGCCCGGCGCGGCGTACCGCGACGTGGACCACGCCGCCCGTCACATCCTGGACGCCGCGGGCCACTCGGAAGCCGTTCCGCCGCTCATCGGACACGGTGTCGGCCTCGAAATCGACGAGGACCCGCAGCTCGCACCCTCGGCCATGGGTAAACTGGACGCTTGTGTGCCGGTCACCGTCGAACCGGGGGTCCACCTCCCGGGCCGGGGCGGGGTCCGGATCGATGACACGCTCGTCGTGCGCCAGGAGGCGGACGGCGGACCCGAGCTACTCACCATTACGACCAAGGAGCTGCTCGCGCTGTAGGGCGCGTACTCCTCTCTGGTCCCACGTCAGTCCAGGAGATTCCGCAACCGTGGCTTCCACGAACGACCTCAAGAACGGCATGGTGCTCAAGCTCGACGGGGACCAGCTCTGGTCCGTCGTCGAGTTCCAGCACGTCAAGCCCGGCAAGGGCCCGGCCTTCGTGCGCACCAAGCTCAAGAACGTGCTCTCCGGCAAGGTCGTCGACAAGACCTTCAACGCCGGTGTGAAGGTCGAGACGGCCACCATCGACCGCCGCGACATGCAGTTCTCGTACATGGACGGCGACTACTTCGTCTTCATGGACATGCAGACGTACGACCAGCTGCACGTCGACCGCAAGGCCGTCGGCGACGCCGCCAACTTCCTGGTCGAGGGCTTCACCGCCTCCGTCGCGCAGCACGAGGGCTCGGTGCTCTACGTCGAGCTCCCCGCCGCCGTCGAGCTGACCATCCAGCACACCGACCCGGGCGTCCAGGGCGACCGCTCCACCGGCGGCACCAAGCCCGCCACGCTGGAGACCGGCCACGAGATCCAGGTCCCGCTCTTCATCACCACCGGTGAGAAGATCAAGGTCGACACCCGCACGAGCGACTACCTCGGCCGGGTGAACAGCTAACCGTGGCTGCCCGCAGCAACGCCCGTAAGCGCGCCTTCCAGATCCTCTTCGAGGCCGACCAGCGCGGCGCGTCCGTGCAGCAGGTCCTCGCGGACTGGGTACGGCACGCTCGCTCCGACGACCGGCAGCCCGCGGTCAACGAGTTCACGATGCAGCTGGTCGAGGGGTACGCGGACCACGTGGACCGTATCGACGACCTCATCGCCACCTACGCGGTGGACTGGGACCTCGACCGGATGCCGGTCGCCGACCGGAACATCGTGCGCCTCGGCGCGTACGAACTGATCTGGCTGGACGAGACGCCGGACGCGGTCGCGATCGACGAGGCGGTGCAGCTCGCCAAGGAGTTCTCCACCGACGAGTCCCCGACCTTCGTCAACGGCCTCCTGGGCCGCTTCAAGGACCTGAAGCCTCGCCTGCGCCGGGACGCCTGACCCAGGCACCCCCGGCAGTCGAAGGGGCCCGCAGCACCTGGTGCTGCGGGCCCCTTCGGCGTACGCGGGCGGCGGCGGACGAAAAGACCGCCGGGGCGGCGGAAGACCCGCAGGTCTTCCGCCGCCCCGGCGGCAACGTTTCTGCTGAGCTCTCAGCGGATGAGGATCAGCTGTCCTCGTGGGCGACCGCGCGGCGCGCGTCCGCGTCCAGGACGCCCCAGCTGATGAGCTGCTCGGTCAGCACCGACGGCGACTGGTCGTAGATCACGGCGAGGGTACGGAGGTCGTCCTGGCGGATCGACAGCACCTTGCCGTTGTAGTCACCGCGCTGCGACTGGATCGTCGCGGCGTAGCGCTGCAGCGGGCCGGCCTTCTCCTGCGGGACGTGGGCCAGGCGCTCCAGGTCCAGGACCAGCTTCGGCGGCGGCTCGGCGGCGCCGCCAGGGGTCGTACCGGGCAGGAGCTCCTGCACCGGGACGCCGTAGAAGTCCGCCAGCTCGGCGAGGCGCTGCACCGTCACCGCGCGGTCGCCGCGCTCGTACGAGCCGACCACGACGGCCTTCCAGCGGCCCTGGGACTTCTCTTCCACACCGTGGAGGGAAAGGCCCTGCTGGGTGCGGATGGCGCGGAGCTTGGCCCCGAGCTGCTTTGCGTATTCGCTGGACATATAGCTCCCCGGACGCTGTGACAACGTGCGGCTCCGCCGCGTGGCTGGTAACTCACTGTGAGGTTACGCAGCGTTACTTGGCTCCGTCAAGCCGAATGGTCCATACCGCCCCCTCCCGGGGGACGGCGCCCGGAGTGGCGGGAGGGGTGTGAGCGGGACACCCGCCCGCCCCTGCTACAGTCGAAGGCGCAGTTCCGACGTCCTTTAAGAGCCGTCCCGTGAGGCGGAGAAGGAGGTCCGTTTTCATATGGACACACAGCAGCACACCGATGCCGCGCGCCCCGTCCTCGAGGGCCCGGACATCGCGCGGGTTCTGACCCGCATCGCCCACGAGATCGTCGAACGCGCGAAGGGCGCCGACGACGTGGTCCTCCTCGGCATTCCCACGCGTGGCGTCTTCCTCGCCCGCCGACTGGCCGACAAGCTCGCCGAGATCACCGGACGCACCATCCCGGTCGGCTCCCTCGACATCACCATGTACCGGGACGACCTGCGGATGAAGCCCGCCCGGGCGATCGGCCGCACCGACATCCCCGCCGACGGCATCGACGGCCGCCTGGTCGTCCTCGTCGACGACGTCCTCTTCTCCGGCCGCACCATCCGCGCCGCGCTCGACGCGCTCGGCGACATCGGCCGCCCCCGCGCCGTCCAGCTCGCGGTCCTCGTCGACCGCGGCCACCGCGAACTCCCGATCCGCGCCGACTACGTCGGCAAGAACCTCCCCACGTCGCTGCGGGAGACGGTCAAGGTCCAGCTCGCCGAGGAGGACGGTCGCGACACCGTGCTGCTCGGCGGCAAGCCCATCGCCTAGCCGGGCCCCAGCCGGAACGGCACCCCGACGGGTCCAGGGCACACCCCTGCGTGCCCGCACGCCCTCACCTCGCCACCACACGGAGCGAAACCCCCGATGATGCGTCACCTCATCTCGGCCGCCGACCTCACCCGCGACGACGCCGTCCTCATCCTCGACACCGCCGAGGAGATGGCCCGGGTGGCCGACCGGCCGATCAAGAAGCTGCCCGCGCTGCGCGGCCGCACGATCTGCAACCTCTTCTTCGAGGACTCCACCCGCACCCGGATCTCCTTCGAGGCCGCCGAGAAGCGCCTCTCCGCCGACGTCATCAACTTCGCGGCCAAGGGATCCAGCGTCTCCAAGGGCGAGTCCCTCAAGGACACCGCGCAGACCCTGGAGGCGATGGGCGTCGACGCCGTCGTCATCCGGCACAGCGCCTCCGGCGCCCCCTACCGCCTCGCCACCTCCGGCTGGATCGACGCCCCCGTCATCAACGCCGGCGACGGCACCCACCAGCACCCCACCCAGGCCCTGCTGGACGCCTTCACCATGCGCCGCCGCCTCGTCGGCCGCGACGCCGGTCTCGGCCAGGACCTCGCGGGCAAGCGCATCACGCTCGTCGGCGACGTCCTGCACAGCCGGGTCGCCCGCTCCAACGTCGACCTGCTGCACACCCTCGGCGCCGAGGTCACCCTGGTCGCCCCGCCCACCCTCGTACCGGTCGGCGTGGAGGCATGGCCCTGCGACATCAGCTACGACCTCGACAGCGTGCTGCCGAAGTCCGACGCGGTGATGATGCTCCGTGTGCAGCGCGAGCGGATGAACGCCGCCTTCTTCCCGACCGAGCGCGAGTACTCGCGGCGGTACGGCCTCGACGGCGACCGGATGGCCAAGATGCCCGAGCACGCCATCGTGATGCACCCCGGCCCCATGGTCCGCGGCATGGAGATCACCGCCGAGGTCGCCGACTCCGACCGGTGCACGGTCGTCGAGCAGGTCGCCAACGGCGTCTCCATCCGGATGGCCGTCCTCTACCTGCTTCTGGGCGGCAACGAGCCCGCCGTCACCCCGCACACCTCCGCCACCGAGGAGAGCAAGTAACCATGAGCAAGATCCTTATCCGAGGTGCCAAGGTGCTCGGCGGCGAGGCCCAGGACGTCCTCGTCGACGGCGAGACCATCGCCGCCGTGGGCACGGGCCTGTCGGCCGACGACGCCACCGTCGTCGAGGCGGAGGGCCGGATCCTGCTGCCCGGCCTGGTCGACCTCCACACCCATCTGCGCGAGCCCGGCCGCGAGGACTCCGAGACCGTGCTCACCGGCACCCGCGCCGCCGCCTCCGGCGGCTACACCGCCGTCTTCGCGATGGCCAACACCTTCCCCGTCGCCGACACCGCCGGCGTCGTCGAGCAGGTCTACCGACTCGGCAAGGAGTCCGGCTACTGCGACGTGCAGCCCATCGGCGCCGTCACCGTCGGCCTGGAGGGCAAGAAGCTCGCCGAGCTCGGCGCCATGCACGACTCCGCCGCAGGCGTCACCGTCTTCTCCGACGACGGCAAGTGCGTCGACGACGCCGTGATCATGCGCCGCGCCCTGGAGTACGTGAAGGCCTTCGGCGGAGTCGTCGCCCAGCACGCCCAGGAGCCCCGCCTCACCGAGGGCGCCCAGATGAACGAGGGCGTCGTCTCCGCCGAGCTCGGTCTCGGCGGCTGGCCGGCCGTCGCCGAGGAGTCGATCATCGCGCGCGACGTCCTGCTCGCCGAGCACGTCGGCTCCCGCGTCCACATCTGCCACCTCTCCACGGCCGGCTCGGTCGAGATCGTCCGCTGGGCCAAGTCCCGCGGCATCGACGTCACCGCCGAGGTCACCCCGCACCACCTGCTCCTGACCGACGAGCTGGTCCGCACCTACAACCCGGTCTACAAGGTCAACCCGCCGCTGCGCACCGAGCGCGACGTCCTCGCCCTGCGCGAGGCCCTGGCCGACGGCACGATCGACATCGTCGCCACCGACCACGCCCCCCACCCGCACGAGGACAAGGACTGCGAGTGGGCCGCGGCCGCCATGGGCATGGTGGGCCTGGAGACCGCGCTCTCCGTCGTCCAGCAGACGATGGTCGAGACCGGACTGCTCGACTGGGCCGGCGTCGCCGACCGGATGTCCTTCGCGCCCGCCCGGATCGGGCGGGCCGAGGGCCACGGCCGCCCCGTCTCGGCTGGTGAGCCCGCCAACCTGACCCTGGTCGATCCGGCATACCGTGGAGCCGTGGACCCCGCGGGCTTCGCCTCCCGCAGCCGCAACACCCCCTACGAGGGCCGCGAGCTGCCGGGACGCGTCACCCACACCTTCCTGCGGGGCCGGGCGACGCTCGTGGACGGGAAGCTGGCGTGACATCTCTGATCATCCTGGCCGCCGGGGAGAAATCGGCGGAGGTCACCAACTGGGCCGGACGCATCGGCTGGCTGGTCGGCCTGACCCTCTTCGTCGCCTTCGTCTACTGGCTGATGCGCCAGGGATGGAAGTGGCGCGGCAGCCTCCAGTCCGACCTGCCCGAGCTCCCGGGAGTGCCGGAGACGCCGGGCGAGGCGAAACTGACTCTGAGCGGGCGCTACCACGGGTCCACCACCGCCGGGCAGTGGCTCGACCGGATCGTCGCCCACGGTCTCGGCACCCGCAGCCGTGTCGAGCTCACGCTCACCGAGGCGGGGATCGAGGTCGTACGCCCCGGGGCGAACGACTTCCTCATCCCGGCCGACGCCCTGCGCGAGGCCCGCCTCGACAAGGGCATCGCCGGCAAGGTCCTCGCCGAGGGCGGGTTGCTCGTCGTCACCTGGACGCACGGCGACCGGCTGCTCGACTCCGGCTTCCGCTCCGACCGCGCGGCCGAGCACACCGCCTGGGTCGAGGCCATCAACTCCATGAACCACACACGCACGACGGAAGGCACCGCACGATGACGACCTCCAGCCAGGGGGCCCGCTCGCAGGGGCACAAGGCAGCTCCCGCCGTACTCGTCCTGGAGGACGGCCGCATCTTCCGCGGCCGCGCCTACGGGGCCGTGGGGGAGACCTTCGGCGAGGCCGTGTTCTCCACCGGCATGACCGGCTACCAGGAGACCCTCACCGACCCGTCGTACCACCGCCAGGTCGTCGTGATGACCGCCCCGCACGTCGGCAACACCGGCGTCAACGACGAGGACCCCGAGTCCAAGAAGATCTGGGTCGCCGGTTACGTCGTCCGAGACCCCGCCCGCGTCTCCTCCAACTGGCGCTCCCGCCGCTCGCTCGACGAGGAGCTGGAGAACCAGGGCGTCGTCGGCATCTCCGGCATCGACACCCGCGCCCTCACCCGCCACCTGCGCGAGCGCGGCGCCATGCGCGTCGGCATCTTCTCCGGCGACGCCGTGATGGACGACGCCGTCCTGCTCGCGAAGGTCCAGGAAGCCCCGCAGATGAAGGGCGCGAACCTCGCCGCCGAGGTCGCCACCCACGAGACGTACGTCGTCCCGGCCATCGGCGAGAAGAAGTTCACCGTCGCCGCCGTCGACCTCGGCATCAAGGGCATGACCCCGCACCGGATGGCCGAACGCGGCATCGAGGTGCACGTCCTGCCCGCCACCGCCACCGTCGAGGACGTGTACGCCGTCCGGCCCGACGGCGTGTTCTTCTCCAACGGCCCGGGCGACCCGGCCACCGCCGACGGCCCCGTCGCCGTCATGCAGGGCGTCCTGGAGCGCAAGACCCCGCTCTTCGGCATCTGCTTCGGCAACCAGATCCTCGGGCGCGCCCTCGGCTTCGGCACCTACAAGCTGAAGTACGGCCACCGCGGCATCAACCAGCCCGTGCAGGACCGTACGACCGGCAAGGTCGAGGTCACCGCGCACAACCACGGCTTCGCCGTCGACGCTCCGCTCGACAAGGTCTCGGACACCCCCTACGGGCGCGCCGAGGTCTCCCACGTATGCCTGAACGACCAGGTCGTCGAAGGCCTCCAGCTGCTCGACCAGCCGGCCTTCAGCGTCCAGTACCACCCCGAGGCGGCCGCGGGCCCGCACGACGCCGCGTACCTCTTCGACCGCTTCGTATCCCTGATGGAGGCCGAGCGTGCCTAAGCGCACCGATATCCAGTCCGTCCTGGTCATCGGCTCCGGCCCGATCGTCATCGGTCAGGCCGCCGAGTTCGACTACTCCGGCACCCAGGCCTGCCGCATCCTCAAGGCCGAGGGCCTGCGGGTGATCCTGGTCAACTCCAACCCGGCCACGATCATGACCGACCCGGAGATCGCCGACGCCACCTACGTCGAGCCGATCACCCCCGAGTTCGTCGAGAAGATCATCGCCAAGGAGCGCCCCGACGCCCTCCTGCCCACCCTCGGCGGCCAGACCGCGCTCAACACCGCGATCTCCATGCACGAGCAGGGCGTCCTGGAGAAGTACGGCGTCGAGCTCATCGGAGCCAACGTCGAGGCCATCCACAAGGGCGAGGACCGCGACCTCTTCAAGGGCGTCGTCGAGGCCGTCAAGGCCAAGATCGGTTACGGCGAGTCCGCCCGCTCGGTCATCTGCCACTCCATGGACGACGTCCTCAAGGGCGTCGAGACGCTCGGCGGCTACCCCGTCGTCGTCCGCCCCTCCTTCACCATGGGCGGCGCCGGCTCCGGCTTCGCCCACGACGAGGAGGAGCTGCGCCGCATCGCCGGCCAGGGCCTGACCCTCTCGCCGACCACCGAGGTGCTCCTGGAGGAGTCCATCCTCGGCTGGAAGGAGTACGAGCTGGAGCTGATGCGCGACAAGAACGACAACGTCGTGGTCGTCTGCTCCATCGAGAACTTCGACCCGATGGGCGTCCACACCGGTGACTCGATCACCGTCGCCCCGGCGATGACCCTCACCGACCGCGAGTACCAGCGGCTGCGCGACATCGGCATCGCGATCATCCGCGAGGTCGGCGTCGACACCGGCGGCTGCAACATCCAGTTCGCGGTCAACCCGGACGACGGCCGGATCATCGTCATCGAGATGAACCCGCGCGTCTCGCGCTCCTCCGCGCTCGCCTCCAAGGCGACCGGCTTCCCCATCGCGAAGATCGCGGCCCGTCTCGCCGTCGGCTACACGCTGGACGAGATCCCCAACGACATCACGGAGAAGACCCCGGCGTCCTTCGAGCCCACGCTCGACTACGTCGTCGTCAAGGCGCCGCGCTTCGCGTTCGAGAAGTTCCCCTCCGCCGACTCCACGCTGACCACGACCATGAAGTCGGTCGGCGAGGCCATGGCCATCGGCCGCAACTTCACCGAGGCGCTCCAGAAGGCCCTGCGCTCCCTGGAGAAGAAGGGCAGCCAGTTCACCTTCGTCGGCGAGCCCGGCGACAAGGACGAGCTGCTGCGGGAGGCCGCCCGCCCCACGGACGGCCGGATCAACACCGTCATGCAGGCCATCCGCGCCGGCGCCACCCCCGAGGAGGTCTTCGACGCCACGAAGATCGACCCCTGGTTCGTCGACCAGCTCTTCCTCATCAAGGAGATCGCCGACGAGCTGGCCGCCGCCGAGCGGCTCGACCCGGACCTGCTCGCCCACGCCAAGCGCCACGGCTTCTCCGACGTCCAGATCGCCGAGCTCCGCGGCCTGCGCGAGGACGTCGTCCGCGAGGTCAGGCACGCCCTCGGCGTCCGCCCGGTCTACAAGACCGTCGACACCTGCGCCGCCGAGTTCGCCGCCAAGACCCCGTACTTCTACTCCTCGTACGACGAGGAGAGCGAGGTCGCCCCGCGCGAGAAGCCCGCCGTGATCATCCTCGGCTCCGGCCCGAACCGCATCGGCCAGGGCATCGAGTTCGACTACTCCTGCGTCCACGCCTCCTTCGCGCTCAGCGACGCGGGCTACGAGACCGTGATGGTCAACTGCAACCCCGAGACCGTCTCGACCGACTACGACACCTCCGACCGCCTGTACTTCGAGCCGCTGACGCTCGAGGACGTGCTGGAGATCGTCCACGCCGAGTCGCTCGCCGGGCCCATCGCCGGCGTCGTCGTCCAGCTCGGCGGCCAGACCCCGCTGGGTCTCGCCCAGGCGCTCAAGGACAACGGCGTGCCGGTCGTCGGCACCTCCCCGGAGGCCATCCACGCCGCCGAGGACCGCGGCGCCTTCGGCCGCGTGCTCGCCGAGGCGGGCCTGCCGGCCCCCAAGCACGGCACCGCCACCACCTTCGCGGGCGCCAAGGCCATCGCCGACGAGATCGGCTACCCCGTCCTCGTACGCCCGTCGTACGTGCTCGGCGGCCGCGGCATGGAGATCGTGTACGACGAGGCCCGCCTCGAGACGTACATCGCCGAGTCCACCGAGATCAGCCCCACCCGGCCGGTCCTGGTCGACCGCTTCCTCGACGACGCCATCGAGATCGACGTCGACGCGCTCTACGACGGTCACGAGCTCTACCTCGGCGGCGTCATGGAGCACATCGAGGAGGCCGGCATCCACTCCGGCGACTCGGCCTGCGCCCTGCCCCCGATCACCCTCGGCGGCTTCGACATCAAGCGGCTGCGCGCCTCCACCGAGGGCATCGCCAAGGGCGTCGGCGTCCGCGGCCTGATCAACATCCAGTTCGCGCTCGCCGGCGACATCCTGTACGTCCTGGAGGCCAACCCGCGCGCCTCCCGGACCGTCCCCTTCACCTCGAAGGCGACCGCCGTGCCGCTGGCGAAGGCCGCCGCCCGCATCTCGCTGGGCGCCACCATCGCCGAACTGCGCGAGGAGGGCCTGCTGCCGAAGAACGGCGACGGCGGCACCCTGCCGCTCGACGCGCCGATCTCCGTCAAGGAGGCCGTGATGCCGTGGTCGCGCTTCCGCGACGTCCACGGCCGCGGGGTGGACACCGTCCTCGGCCCGGAGATGCGCTCCACCGGTGAGGTGATGGGCATCGACGCGGTCTTCGGCACGGCGTACGCCAAGTCGCAGGCCGGCGCCTACGGCCCGCTGCCCACCAAGGGCCGCGCGTTCATCTCCGTCGCCAACCGCGACAAGCGATCGATGATCTTCCCGGCCCGCGAACTCGTCGCCCACGGCTTCGAGCTGCTCGCCACCTCCGGCACGGCCGAGGTCCTCAAGCGCAACGGCATCAACGCCACCGTCGTGCGCAAGCAGTCCGAGGGCGAGGGCCCGGGCGGCGAGAAGACCATCGTCCGCCTCATCCACGAGGGCGAGGTCGACCTCATCGTCAACACCCCGTACGGCACCGGCGGCCGCCTCGACGGCTACGAGATCCGCACCGCGGCCGTCGCCCGTGGCGTCCCGTGCCTGACGACGGTCCAGGCGCTCGCCGCCGCCGTCCAGGGCATCGAGGCGCTCGGCCACGGCGGTGTGGGCGTCCGCTCGCTCCAGGAACACGCGGAACACCTGACCGCGGCCCGCGACTAGCAGCCCACAAGGGGGACACCGGAAACGGTGTCCCCCTCTTGCTGAGGACACCTCCCATGTACAAGTTCTTCTTCCACCTCGTCTTCAAGCGCATGGACCCCGAGGACGCCCACCACCTGGCCTTCCGCTGGATCCGCCTGGCCGCCCGCGTCCCCGTGCTGCGCACCTTCGTCGCCGCCGTCCTCGCTCCCCGCCACAAGGAGCTGCGCACCGAGGCCCTGGGCCTGCGCATGCACGGCCCCTTCGGCCTCGCCGCCGGCTTCGACAAGAACGCCGTCGCCATCGACGGCATGTCGATGCTCGGCTTCGACCACGTCGAGATCGGCACCGTCACCGGCGAGGCCCAGCCGGGCAACCCCAGGAAGCGGCTCTTCCGGCTGGTCCCCGACCGCGCCCTGATCAACCGCATGGGCTTCAACAACGACGGCTCCGCCGCCGTCGCCGCCCGCCTCCACGCGCGCGTACCGGTCTTCCGGACCGTCGTCGGCGTCAACATCGGCAAGACGAAGACCGTCCCCGAGGCCGAGGCCGCCGCCGACTACGTCAAGTCGACCGAGCGCCTCGCCGCGCACGCCGACTACCTCGTCGTGAACGTCTCCTCGCCCAACACCCCCGGCCTGCGCAACCTGCAGGCCACGGAGTCGCTGCGCCCGCTGCTCACGGCGGTACGGGAAGCGGCCGACCGCACGGTCACCGACCGGCGCGTCCCGCTCCTGGTCAAGATCGCCCCCGATCTCGCCGACGACGACATCGACGCCGTCGCCGACCTCGCCCTTGAGCTGGGCCTCGACGGCATCATCGCCACCAACACGACCATCGCCCGCGAGGGCCTGGGCCTGAAGTCCGACCCCGCGCTGATCAAGGAGACCGGCGGTCTGTCCGGCGCGCCCGTCAAGCAGCGGTCCCTGGAGGTCCTGCGCCGCCTCTACGCGCGCGTGGGCGACCGTCTGGTCCTGGTGGGCGTCGGCGGCATCGAGAACGCCCAGGACGCCTGGCAGCGGATCCTCGCCGGAGCCACGCTGATCCAGGGATACAGCGCCTTCATCTACGAGGGCCCGTTCTACGCCCGCGCGATCCACAAGGGCCTCGCCGCGCGCCTCGCGGCCTCCCCGTACGCCACCCTCGCCGAGGCCGTCGGCGCCGACACCCGAAAGGCCGCCTCGTGACCGCACTCCCGTCGCCCGACCACCGCCCCTCGACGACGCCCTCCGGGCGGCCCCGCGCGTTCGGTACCCGCCTGCGCACCGCCATGGACGAGCGCGGCCCCCTCTGCGTCGGCATCGACCCGCACGCCGCCCTGCTCTCGTCGTGGGGCCTGAGCGACGACGTCACGGGCCTGGAGCGGTTCTCCCGTACGGTCGTCGAGGCGCTGGCCGACCAGGTCGCCGTCTTCAAGCCGCAGGCCGCCTTCTTCGAGCGCTTCGGCTCCAAGGGGATCGCGGTCCTGGAGCGGACCGTGGCGGACGCCCGCGCCGCCGGGACCCTCGTCGTCATGGACGCCAAGCGCGGCGACATCGGCTCGACCATGGCCGCCTACGCCGAGACCTTCCTGCGCGCGGACGCCCCGCTCTTCTCGGACGCGCTGACCGTCTCCCCGTACCTGGGCTACGGCTCGCTGAAGCCGGCCGTCGACCTGGCCAGGGAGAGCGGTGCCGGCCTCTTCGTCCTGGCCCTCACCTCCAACCCGGAGGGCGCCGAGGTCCAGCGCGCGGTCCGCCCCGACGACCCGGCCGGTCGCACGATCGGCGCCACCATGCTGGCCCACCTCGCCGCGGAGAACGCGGGAGAGACCCCCATGGGCTCCTTCGGCGCGGTCGTCGGCGCCACCCTGGGCGACCTCTCCTCCTTCGATCTCGACATCAACGGCCCCCTGCTGGCCCCCGGCCTCGGCGCCCAGGGCGCGACCCCGGCCGACCTCCCGGCCGTCTTCGGCACGGCGGTCCGCAACGTCGTCCCGAACGTCAGCCGGGCCGTGCTGCGGCACGGGCCGGACGCCTCCGCGCTGCGTGCCTCGGCGCGGCGGTGGGCGGACGAAATCCGCGAGGCCGTCGCCGCGGCACCGCACATCTGACCAATCCGCAGGTCGGAGCCTTCTGGCCCGGAGACGCCGAACTTGGCCGAAAACCCGGTCGATATGCCGGAAAAGTCCTGGTCGGTCGATGCTGACCAGGACTTTTCCTCCGTTCTCGCTGACTGGAGAGGCATAGGCCGCTAGTCTCCGGGGCAGAGTCAGCGTTCAACGGAGGCTTGCGTTGATCGCTGCTCCACTGGTGTGGGGCGACAGGTTCCTCACCGGTCCGTATCCGACAGTTCGACATCCGAGGTGACGTAGGCGTGGCTCTTCCGCCCCTTACCCCCGAACAGCGCGCAGCCGCGCTCGAAAAGGCCGCCGCGGCTCGCCGGGAGCGGGCCGAGGTCAAGAATCGACTCAAGCACTCCGGCGCCTCCCTCCACGAGGTCATCAAGCAGGGCCAGGAGAACGACGTCATCGGGAAGATGAAGGTCTCCGCCCTGCTGGAGTCGCTGCCGGGCGTGGGCAAGGTCCGCGCCAAGCAGATCATGGAGCGGCTCGGCATCTCCGAAAGCCGCCGGGTGCGTGGTCTCGGTTCCAACCAGATCGCTTCCCTGGAGCGCGAGTTCGGCAGCACCGGCGCCTGAGCCGGGGACCGCCGTCCCTGGCATACCCGTAAAGCTGGAATAATCGCTGCATGGCAGCAGAGGTTCGTCCGCGACTGACCGTGCTCTCCGGCCCCTCAGGGGTCGGCAAGAGCACGGTCGTCGCTCATATGCGCAAGGTCCACCCCGAGGTATGGCTCTCGGTGTCGGCCACGACACGAAAGCCGCGGCCCGGCGAGAAGCACGGCGTCCAGTACTTCTTCGTCACGGACGACGAGTTCGACAAGCTGGTCGCCAACGGTGAGCTCCTCGAGTGGGCCGAGTTCGCGGGCAACCGCTACGGCACCCCCCGGCGCGCGGTCCTGGACCGGCTGGAGGCGGGCGAGCCCGTCCTCCTGGAGATCGACCTCCAGGGCGCCCGGCAGGTCAAGGAGTCGATGCCCGACTCCCAGCTGGTCTTCCTGGCCCCGCCGAGCTGGGAGGAGCTGGTCCGCCGGCTCACCGGCCGCGGCACCGAGTCGCCCGAGGTCATCGAGCGGCGCCTCCAGGCCGCCAAGATCGAACTGGCCGCCGAGCGGGAGTTCGACACCACCCTGGTCAACACCTCCGTCGAGGACGTGGCGCGTGAGCTGCTAGCCTTGATGAACGTTGTCTGATCTATTCCTGATCACCTGGATCTGATCATCCCGATCAGCTCACCCAGAAGTTTCTTCGGAAGGCTAGAGCGTGTCCTCTTCCATCACCGCGCCCGAGGGCATCATCAACCCGCCGATCGACGAGCTGCTCGAGGCCACCGACTCGAAGTACAGCCTCGTGATCTACGCGGCCAAGCGAGCGCGTCAGATCAACGCGTACTACTCGCAGCTCGGCGAGGGCCTGCTCGAGTACGTCGGTCCGCTGGTGGACACCCACGTCCACGAGAAGCCGCTCTCGATCGCCCTGCGTGAGATCAACGCGGGTCTGCTGACCTCCGAGGCCATCGAGGGCCCGGCGCAGTAAGCACGTATCCGAGCGCGTGACGCTCGTCACCACAGGCCCGGCGGAACATCCGCCGGGCCTGTGGTGTCTCATGGAGTCGTACGCATCCGAGTGCGGGGAGCAGCAGTGGCAGAGCCGAAGGTCGTCCTGGGGGTGAGCGGCGGCATCGCCGCCTACAAGGCGTGCGAGCTGCTCCGGCGGCTGACCGAGTCCGGTCATGACGTACGGGTCGTCCCGACCGACTCCGCCCTCCACTTCGTCGGCGCGGCCACCTGGTCCGCGCTCTCCGGCCACCCCGTCTCCACCGAGGTGTGGGAGTCCGTCCACGAGGTCCCGCACGTACGGATCGGGCAGGCCGCCGATCTCGTCGTCGTGGCCCCCGCCACCGCCGACATGCTGGCCAAGGCCGCCCACGGCCTCGCCGACGACCTGCTCACGAACACGCTGCTCACCGCCCGCTGCCCGGTCGTCTTCGCCCCGGCGATGCACACCGAGATGTGGGAGCACCCCGCCACCCAGGAGAACGTGGCCACGCTGCGCCGCCGCGGCGCCGTCGTCATCGAACCCGCCGTCGGCCGGCTGACCGGCGTCGACACCGGCAAGGGGCGGCTGCCCGAGGCCGCCGAGATCTTCGAGGTCTGCCGGAGGGTCCTGGCCCGCGGCACCGCCGCGCCCGACCTCGCCGGCCGCCATGTCGTCGTCAGCGCCGGCGGCACGCGCGAGCCCCTCGACCCCGTCCGCTACCTGGGCAACCGCTCCTCCGGCAAGCAGGGCTACGCCCTCGCCAAGGCCGCCGCCGCCCGCGGCGCCCGGGTCACCCTCGTCGAGGCCAACACCGGCATCCCCGACCCGGCGGGCGTCGACGTCGTGCACGTCGGCACCGCCGTCCAGCTGCGCGAGGCGGTCCTCAAGGCCGCCGCCGACGCCGACGCGGTCGTGATGGCCGCCGCGGTCGCCGACTTCCGCCCGGCGGTCTACGCCACCGGCAAGATCAAGAAGGCGGACGACGGCGGCGCCCCGACCGTCGAGCTCGTCCGCAACCCCGACATCCTCGCCGAGATCTCCGCCGACCGCGCCGTACCGGGCCAGGTCGTCGTCGGATTCGCCGCCGAGACCGACGACGTCCTCGCCCACGGCCGCGAGAAGCTGCGCCGCAAGGGCTGCGACCTGCTGGTGGTCAACGAGGTGGGGGAGCGCAAGACCTTCGGCTCCGAGGAGAACGAGGCCGTGGTGCTCGCGGCCGACGGCGCCGAGACGCCCGTACCGTACGGGCCGAAGGAAGCCCTCGCCGAGACGGTCTGGGACCTCGTCGCACCGCGACTGCGGTCCGTGTCCGGGTAGGATTCCGGAAATCCCCGGTCCGCCCGGACATCACCGCGATGGCGGAGCGAAACTCCGCGAAAGCGGGCCACTCGGGCGCACCGGAGCGGTGTTCCCGCTGGTTGAGGGCCGATTTTCTCGTATGATCCGGCTCCCACCTTGCGAGACACCCGGTCCCATGCGGGACCATGACCGATAGACTGGTCGCGGAACGTCGCGGGGCGCAGCCCCCTGCCGGTCCGCACATGCATTGAGCCAGCAGCCGCTGCAACCACAGGGAGCGTTGTGTCCCGTCGTCTCTTCACCTCGGAGTCCGTGACCGAGGGTCACCCCGACAAGATCGCTGACCAGATCAGCGACACCATTCTCGACGCGCTCCTCCGGGAGGACCCCACCTCCCGCGTCGCCGTCGAGACGCTGATCACCACCGGTCTCGTACACGTCGCCGGCGAGGTGACCACGAAGGCGTGGGCCGACATCCCCACCCTGGTGCGGAACAAGATCCTCGAGATCGGGTACGACTCCTCGAAGAAGGGCTTCGACGGCGCCTCCTGCGGCGTCTCGGTCTCCATCGGGTCGCAGTCCCCGGACATCGCACAGGGCGTCGACACGGCGTACGAGAACCGCGTCGAGGGCGATGACGACGAGCTGGACAAGCAGGGCGCCGGCGACCAGGGCCTGATGTTCGGCTACGCCACGGACGAGACCCCCGAGCTGATGCCGCTCCCGATCCACGTCGCGCACCGGCTCTCCCGGCGCCTGACCGAGGTCCGCAAGAACGGGACCATCCCGTACCTGCGTCCCGACGGCAAGACCCAGGTCACCATCGAGTACGACGGCGACAAGGCCGTCCGTCTCGACACCGTCGTGGTCTCCTCGCAGCACGCCTCGGACATCGACCTCGAGTCGCTGCTCGCGCCCGACATCCGCGAGTTCGTCGTCGAGCACGTCCTCAAGCAGCTCCTGGACGACGGCATCAAGCTGGACACCGACGGCTACCGCCTCCTGGTCAACCCGACCGGACGCTTCGAGATCGGCGGCCCGATGGGCGACGCCGGCCTCACCGGCCGCAAGATCATCATCGACACCTACGGCGGCATGGCCCGCCACGGCGGCGGCGCCTTCTCCGGCAAGGACCCGTCCAAGGTCGACCGCTCGGCCGCCTACGCCATGCGCTGGGTCGCCAAGAACGTCGTGGCCGCCGGCCTCGCCTCGCGCTGCGAGGTCCAGGTCGCCTACGCCATCGGCAAGGCGGAGCCCGTCGGCCTCTTCGTCGAGACCTTCGGCACCCACACCGTCGAGCCCGAGAAGATCGAGCACGCCATCGGCGAGGTCTTCGACCTCCGCCCGGCCGCGATCATCCGCGACCTCGACCTGCTGCGCCCGATCTACTCCCAGACGGCGGCCTACGGCCACTTCGGCCGCGAGCTCCCCGACTTCACCTGGGAGCGCACCGACCGCGTCGACGCCCTGCGCGAGGCCGCGGGTCTCTGAGCGACCCCAGCACTGCCAGGAAGCCCGGCACCCCTCGGGGGAGCCGGGCTTCCGCATGTCCCGCTGTCGGTGCGGTCTGGTAGGTATGTGGCTGTGAGCAGCGAGAACGAGAAGCCCGACGAGGCGGCCGGTGAGCCGCCCGAGCAGCTCGCGCTCATCCGGGAGACCGTGCGCAAGGCGAAGGTGCCACGGGCCAAGCCGCGGACCTGGCGGGGCGCCGCACTGGCCAAGGAGCTGCCCGTGGCACGGGTGGTGGTCAACAAGGGAGTGCTGCACCTCGACCAGTTCTTCGACTACGCCGTGCCGGAGGAGCTGGACGCCGTCGCACAGCCGGGCGTGCGGGTGCGCGTGCGGTTCGGGGCCGGGGCGCACCAGGTCCGGGACGGGCGGCGCGAGGGAGGGCGGCTGATCGACGGGTTCCTCGTCGAGCGGCGGGCCGAGTCGGACTACAAGGGAGCCCTCGCCGCGCTCGCCGACGTCGTCTCGCCCGAGCCGGTCCTGAGCGCCGAGCTGCTCGCCCTGGCCCGCGCGGTCGCCGACCGGTACGCCGGGAGCCTGGCGGACGTCCTCCAGCTGGCGGTCCCGCCGCGCAGCGCCCGGGCGGAGGGCAAGGCCTCGCCGGAACCGCTGCCGCCGCCGGAGGCGCCGGAGCCCGGCACCTGGGGGCGGTACGAACGGGGACCGGCGTTCCTGGAGTCCCTCGCCCGGGGCGGGGCGCCCCGCGCGGTCTGGAACGCGCTGCCGGGGCCGCACTGGGCGGACGAGCTGGCCCGGGCCGTGTGCGCCACGCTCGCCTCCGGGCGCGGCGCCCTCGTCGTCGTGCCCGACGGCCGGGCGGCGAGCCGGGTCGACGAGGCGCTGGGCCGGGTGCTCGGCGAGGGACGGCACGCGGTGCTGACGGCGGAGACCGGCCCGGAGAAGCGGTACGCCCAGTGGCTCGCGGTACGGCGGGGCTCGGTGCGGGCGGTGGTGGGCACCCGGGCCGCGATGTTCGCTCCGGTACGCGACCTGGGCCTGGTGGTCATCTGGGACGACGGCGACGGCAGCCACAGCGAGCCGCACGCCCCCCAGCCCCACGCGCGGGACGTCCTGCTGCTGCGCGCCGCGCACGACCGGTGCGGCTTCCTCCTGGGCAGTACGAGCTGCACGGTCGAGGCCGCCCAGCTCGTGGAGTCCGGCTGGGCCCAGCCGCTGCTGGCCCGCCGGGACCAGGTCAGGGCCGCCGCCCCGCTCGTACGGACCGTGGGCGACACCGACCTCGCCCGCGACGAGGCCGCGCGCGCCGCCCGCCTGCCCTCACTGGCCTGGCAGACGGTACGCGAGGGGTTGAAGACCGGCCCGGTCCTCGTCCAGGTCCCGCGCCGGGGCTATGTGCCGAGGCTGGCGTGCGAGCGGTGCCGGACCCCGGCGCGCTGCAGGCACTGCGCCGGACCTCTGGAGGCGCCCGAACAGCGGGAGTTGACCTGCGGCTGGTGCGGGCGTGGCGCCGCAGACTGGCACTGCGTGGAGTGCGGTTCCACCCGGCTGCGCGCCCAGGTGGTGGGAGCGCGGCGGACGGCGGAGGAGCTCGGCCGGGCGTTCCCCGCCGTGCCGGTACGCACATCGGGCCGCGACCACGTCCTGGACCGTGTGCCGGGGAGGCCCGCGCTCGTCGTGTCCACGCCCGGGGCCGAGCCCGTCGCGGACGGCGGGTACGCGGCCGCGCTGCTCCTGGACGGCTGGGCCATGCTCGGCCGGCCCGATCTGCGGGCGGGCGAGGAGGCCCTGCGGCGCTGGATCGACGCCGCCTCGCTCGTACGGGGGCAGGGGGCGGACGGGACGGGCGGCGTCGTCGTCGTGGTGGCCGAGCCGACGCTGCGGCCGGTGCAGGCGCTCGTGCGGTGGGACCCCGTGGGCCACGCGCAGCGGGAGCTGGCGGAGCGGGCGGAGCTGGGCTTTCCGCCGGTGTCCCGGATGGCGGCGGTCTCGGGGCCGCCGGAGGCCGTCCAGGCCTTCCTGGCGGCCGCCGAACTGCCCGGGGACGCCGAGATCCTGGGCCCGGTGCCCCTGCCGGTCGCCCGGGCGGGCGGTCCGCGCCGTCCGGGCGACCCGCCACCGGGGGAGCAGTGGGAACGCGCGCTGATCCGCGTCCCGCCGGGCAACGGGGCGGCGCTCGCTGCCGCGCTGAAGAAGGCGCGGGCGGCCCGTCTGGCCCGGGGCGGCGGCGACCCGGTGCGGGTACGCGTGGATCCACCGGACATCGGCTGAACCGGCGATCGGTCGGAGCCCCGGACGCGGCTCGGCCGCCCGGCCCCGGGGCGGGGCTGGGCGGCCGGAGGAGCGGGGAGCGTCAGCCGTTGCGCGGGCCCGGAAGGGCCGACGGGCGGGGGTCCTCGCGGAGGGAGGCGGTGGCGGGCGTGGGCTGCGGGGGCATCGTGCGGGCCGACGGGACCACCGGGATCGTCCGGGTCGGGCCCGGCTCCGGCGCCCGGTCCTGCTCCACGACGCCCGCCTGCTGGGGCGCGCGCCGGGCGCCGTAACGGCGGTGGACGGCCTGTTTCGTGACCCCGAGCGCCGAGCCCACCGCGTCCCACGAGAAACCGAGCGAGCGGTCGAAGTCGACCGCCGCCGTCACCAGGGTCTCGACGCTGTCCCGCAGCTCCTGGGCGAGCCGGACGGTCGGGGCGGGCGCCCGTCCGTAGACGACGAAGCCCGTCGACGGGCCGGAGCGGCGCGGGCGGTAGACATTGCCCAACTGGGCCGTGAGCGTGCGCAGTGCGTCCACCTGCCGCCGGACCCGCTCGATGTCCCGCACCAACAGATGCAGACTTGCCCGGGCTTGGGCGTCGTGGGTTGCGTGGTCGGCCATGTGAAAGCCTCTCGAACCGGCGTGGAATAGGGGCGGGCCACGACGAGGGGGCGGCCCGTTTCGGTCAATCTCTCTTGACCAACGCGTCACCCGTGCTCGGGGTCACGCTGCGGGGGCGTACACGCATATGCGTGGGGCGCTCGTCCTCACGTACGCCCCCTCCTGTCCCGGCCCCTAGACTGGGGCGCTGCCCGCCAACAGCCCCGACAGACAGGCAGTCAGCCCCCGATGAAGCTCGTCTTCGCAGGCACCCCCGAGGTCGCCGTACCCGCCCTGGACGCCCTGCTCGCCTCCGGGCGGCACGAGGTGGCCGCCGTCGTCACCCGCCCGGACGCCCCCGCCGGGCGTGGCCGGCGCCTGGTCGCCAGCCCGGTCGCCCAGCGCGCGGAGGAGGCCGGTATCGAGGTGCTCAAGCCGGCGAAGCCACGGGACGAGGAGTTCCTCGCACGGCTGCGCGAGATCGCCCCGGACTGCTGCCCGGTGGTGGCCTACGGCGCCCTCCTGCCCCGCGTCGCCCTGGACATCCCGGCGCACGGCTGGGTCAACCTGCACTTCTCGCTGCTTCCGGCCTGGCGTGGCGCCGCGCCCGTACAGCACGCGGTGATGGCCGGGGACGAGGTGACGGGCGCGTCGACCTTCCAGATCGAGGAGGGGCTCGACTCCGGCCCCGTCTACGGCGTCATCACCGAGGACGTCCGGCCGACCGACACCAGCGGCGATCTGCTCACCCGGCTCGCCTTCGCGGGCGCCGGGCTGCTCGCCGCGACGATGGACGGCATCGAGGACGGCACGCTGAAGGCCGTTCCCCAGCCCGCAGAGGGCGTCACCCTCGCGCCCAAGCTCCAGGTCGAGGACGCGCGCGTGGACTTCACCGCCCCCGCGCTCCGCGTGGACCGCGTCGTGCGCGCCTGCACCCCGGCCCCCGGCGCCTGGACCGTCTTCCGGGGCGAGCGCCTCAAGCTGATCCAGGCGCACCCGGTCCCCGACCGCACCGACCTCGCCCCCGGCGAGCTCGCGGCCGGCAAGAACAACGTGTTCGTCGGCACCGGCTCGTACGCCGTCGAACTGGTCTGGGTCCAGCCCCAGGGCAAGAAGCCGATGAAGGCCGCCGACTGGGCGCGCGGGGTGCGGATCGCCCACGGGGAGAGGGTCGGCGCGTAGCGACGCCGGCCGAGGGGGGCGGTGGGTGGCTCGGCGGGGCGGACGTAGGCTGAGGGGGTTGGACCTCTCACTTCGTCAGCGGAGCACCTTTTGAGCGAGCAGGCACGTCGCCGTCCCTCCAAGCCGTACCGGCGCCCCAAGAAGGATCCCGTCCGGATCCTGGCCTTCGAGGCGCTCAGGGCCGTCGACGAGCGCGACGCGTACGCGAACCTCGTGCTGCCGCCGCTGCTGAAGAAGGCGCGGGAGAAGGAGGGGCCCGAGAAGTTCGAGGCCAGGGACGCGGCGCTGGCCACCGAGCTGGTCTACGGGACGCTGCGGCGGCAGGGGACGTACGACGCGATCGTCGCCGCGTGCATCGACCGGCCGCTGCGCGAGGTCGACCCGCCGGTCCTCGACGTGATCCTGCTCGGGGCGCATCAGCTGCTCGGTACGCGCATCCCCACCCACGCCGCCGTCTCGGCGACCGTGGAACTGGCGCGGGTCGTGCTCGGGGACGGCCGGGCCAAGTTCGTGAACGCCGTTCTGCGGAAGATCTCGCAGGACGACTTCGACACCTGGGTGGAGCGGGTCGCCCCGCCGTACGAGAAGGACGCCGAGGAGCACCTCGCGGTCGTCCACTCGCACCCCCGCTGGGTGGTCTCCGCGCTGTGGGACGCGCTCGGCGGCGGGCGGGCCGGCATCGAGGACCTGCTGGAGGCCGACAACGAGCGGCCCGAGGTCACGCTGGTGGCCCGGCCGGGCCGGTCCACGGCCCGTGAGCTGGTCGAGGTCCTGGGCGAGGACTCGGTGCTGCCGGGCCGCTGGTCGCCGTATGCCGTACGGCTGGCCGAGGGCGGCGAGCCCGGCGCCATCGAGGCGGTCCGCGAGGGACGGGCGGGCGTCCAGGACGAGGGCAGCCAGTTGGTCGCCATCGCGCTCGCCCAGGCGCCCCTGGAGGGCCGCGACGAGCGCTGGCTCGACGGGTGCGCCGGACCCGGCGGCAAGGCCGCGCTGCTCGGCGCACTCGCGGCGGAGCGCGGCGCCGCGCTGCTCGCCTCCGAGAAGCAGCCGCACCGCGCCCGCCTCGTCGAGCGCGCGCTGGCCGGGAACCCCGGCCCGTACCAGGTCATCGCCGCCGACGGCACCCGCCCGCCGTGGCGCCCCGGATCCTTCGACCGCGTCCTGATGGACGTTCCCTGCTCGGGTCTCGGCGCCCTGCGCCGCCGCCCCGAGGCCCGCTGGCGCCGCCGCCCGGCCGACCTCGACGGCTTCGCCCCGCTCCAGCGCGGGCTGCTGCGCGAGGCGCTGCAGGCCGTCCGCGTCGGCGGGGTCGTCGGCTACGCGACCTGCTCGCCGCACCTCGCCGAGACCCGCGTCGTCGTCGAGGACGTCCTCAAGGGGCGGGGCGGCCCGGCGGTCGAAGCCGAGTGGATCGACGCCCGCCCCCTCATGCCGGACGTCCCCGCCCTCGGCGACGGCCCGGACGTCCAGCTCTGGCCGCACCTCCACGGCACCGACGCGATGTATCTGGCGCTTCTGCGCCGCACGGCCTGACGGAGGGCGCGCCTCCGGAGGCGGCGGCCGCCACGGGGACCGCTTCCGGAGGCGGTCCCCGTGGCGGCGAAAAGCCGGGTATGCCTGGCCTGTGGCGGTCTCGGGGACCGCGATCGGTGCCGAAGTCGGACCGATGTGGGACCGAACCCGGTCCGAAACCGGTCCGCGGCAAAGAACCGCCCAAGAACATGGCAGGCTTGGCACATGGCGCAGATCAATCCCAGCATCCTGTCCGCGGACTTCGCTCGCCTCGCCGAGGAGGCGAAGGCCGTCGAGGGCGCCGACTGGCTCCACGTCGACGTGATGGACAACCACTTCGTGCCCAACCTGACCCTCGGCGTGCCGATCGTCGAGTCCCTCAGCCGGGCCACGGACACGCCGCTGGACTGCCACCTCATGATCGAGGACCCCGACCGCTGGGCCCCGCAGTACGTGGAGGCCGGCGCCGGCTCCGTCACCTTCCACGTGGAGGCGGCGGCCGCGCCCGTCCGGCTGGCGCGGGAGATCCGGGCCAAGGGCGCGCGGGCGTCGATGGCGCTGAAGCCGGCGACGCCCATCGAGCCCTACGAGGACCTGCTCCCCGAGCTCGACATGCTGCTGATCATGACGGTCGAGCCCGGCTTCGGCGGCCAGGCCTTCCTCGACATCATGCTGCCCAAGATCCGGCGCACCCGTGAGCTGATCTCCAAGCACGGCCTGGAGCTGTGGCTCCAGGTCGACGGCGGTGTCGCGGAGTCGACGATCGAGCGCTGCGCCGAGGCCGGAGCCGACGTCTTCGTGGCCGGTTCCGCCGTCTACGGCGCGAGCGACCCGGCCGGGGCCGTGCGCGCCCTGCGGGCCAAGGCCGACGCCGCGACCGCGAACGCGGCGTGGGCGTGTGGCCACTGAGCCTCCGGGAGATGAACGCGGCCCGAAGGCGGGCCGACAGGACTGATCAAGGACCGTGGGATCTGACAGGATGAACCGCGAGTCCAGAGTGTGAACAGCAGTGACGTGAGCAGCGGTACGTGAACAGCAGCAGTGAGGAGATCGCGGTGGCGGGTATCTCGGCGGGACGGTCAGCCCTGCGGATGGGACCCGCGGAGCTGGTGCAGGCGGCGGCCATGGCCCGCCGCTTCTATCTCGAAGGCAAGTCCAAGATCCAGATCGCCGAGGAGTTCGGCGTGAGCCGCTTCAAGGTGGCCCGGGTCCTGGAGACCGCCCTCGAACGCGACCTCGTACGCATCGAGATCCGCGTACCCGCCGAGCTGGACGCCGAGCGCTCCGACGCGCTCCGCGCCCGCTTCGGGCTCCGCCACGCCGTCGTCGTCGAGTCCCCCGCGGAGGGCGAGGACGAATCGCCCGACCCGGAGAACCTCGGCGAGGTCGCGGCCGATCTGCTCGGCGAGCTGGTCAACGAGGGCGACGTCCTGGGCCTGGCCTGGGGCCGCTCGACCATCCACATGGCCGCCGCGCTCGACCGGCTGCCGCCGTGTACGGTCGTCCAGCTCACCGGGGTGTACGACGCCGGGACCGCCGAGCGCGGCTCGGTGGAGGCGGTACGCCGTGCCGCCCAGGTCTCCGGCGGCGAGGCACACCCCATCTACGCCCCGATGCTCCTCCCGGACCCGGCCACGGCGGCCGCGCTCCGCAACCAGACCGGGATCGCCCGCGCCTTCGACTACTTCGACAAGGTCACGGTCGCCTGTGTGTCCATCGGCTCCTGGGAGCCGGGCATCTCCACCGTGCACGACATGCTCACGGACGAGGAGCGGGCCCACTACGCCTCCCTCGGCGTCGCCGCCGAGATGTCCGCGCACCTCTTCGACGCCGAGGGCCGCCGGGTCGGGCGGGACCTGGGCGAGCGCTGCATCACGGTCGAGGCCGACCGGCTGCGCCGGATCCCCGAGGTCGTGGCCATCGCGGGCGGGCAGCGCAAGGCGGCGGCGATCGGCGCGGTCCTGCGGTCGGGTCTCGTCACCAGCCTCGTGACGGACCGCGCCGCGGCGGACTACCTCCTCACCGAGGCGGCCCCCGGCACCCGCCCGGCCCTGGACCGCGCGGACCCGGACGGCGTCTGACCGGGACGGCGTCCGACCGGGACGGTGTCCGACCCGGCGGCACGGCTTCCGGACCGGGACGACGGCCGCTCCGGACCCGGACCGCGTCCGCGCCGAGGTCCCCGGCCGTACCCCGACGACCCTACGAGACCATCCGGGAGGTCGTGCCCGATGAAGCCCGCCGACGCGTTCCCCGGCGCCCTCGTCCTCGATCTGCGCGGCGCCATGGACAAGGCCGCCTTCATGGACCGCTGCGCGTCCGCCCTCCGGCTGCCCGGCTGGTTCGGGCGGAACTGGGACGCCCTCGCCGACTGCCTCTCCGATCTCCCCGAACCCCTCACCGTGGTCGTCACCGGCTGGCAGGCCTACGCCGCGGCCCACCCCTGCGAGTGGGAGACCGCCCAGGAGGTCTTCGCCGCTGCGGTCGACACCCGCCCCTCCGGCCTCGCCGTCCTCCTCGCGCTCGGAGGATCCGACAAGAGCGATGCCGCAAGCCTCGGATGAATCGCCCGGGTCTGGTATCCGTACCGGCGTGGGACAATGAACTACGTGCTTTTTCCCCTGGCTGAAATGCCTAGGGGCCACTCCGATCGACTGGGATTCAGCACGTGCGTTTCCTCAATGACGTCAAGCCGCCGTACGACCTGACGTACGACGATGTGTTCATGGTGCCGAGCCGCTCGGCCGTCGGCTCCCGCCAGGCCGTGGACCTCACCTCGCCGGACGGCTCCGGTACGACGATCCCGCTGGTCGTCGCGAACATGACCGCGATCGCCGGCCGCCGCATGGCCGAGACCGTCGCCCGCCGCGGCGGGCTCGTCGTCATCCCCCAGGACATTCCGATCGAGGTCGTCACCGACGTCATCTCCTGGGTCAAGAGCCGCCACCACGTACTCGACACCCCCATCGTCCTGGCTCCGCACCAGACCGTCGCCGACGCCCTGTCGCTGCTGCCCAAGCGGGCGCACGACGCCGGTGTCGTCGTCGACGAGGACGGCCGTCCGGTCGGTGTCGTCACCGACGCCGACCTGTCGGGAGTGGACCGCTTCACGCAGCTGTCCGAGGTCATGTCGAAGGACCTGCTGCTCCTCGACGCCGACATCGAGCCGCGCGACGCGTTCAACACGCTCGACCACGCCAACCGCCGCTACGCCCCGGCCGTCGACAAGGACGGACGCCTGGCCGGCATCCTCACCCGCAAGGGCGCCCTGCGCGCCACCCTGTACACCCCGGCCACCGACGCCGACGGCAAGCTGCGCATCGCCGCCGCCGTCGGCATCAACGGCGATGTGGCGGGCAAGGCCAAGCAGCTCCTCGACGCCGGTGTGGACACCCTCGTCGTCGACACCGCGCACGGCCACCAGGAGTCGATGATCGCCGCGATCAAG
Organism: Streptomyces sp. NPDC093600; assembly: GCF_044764755.1. Taxonomy (NCBI): domain Bacteria; kingdom Bacillati; phylum Actinomycetota; class Actinomycetes; order Kitasatosporales; family Streptomycetaceae; genus Streptomyces; species Streptomyces sp. NPDC093600. The sequence goes on along the minus strand of NZ_JBIWIU010000004.1, from coordinate 83,460 downwards.
GCCGTCCGCGGTCTCGACCCGCACGTCCCGATCGTCGCCGGCAACATCGTCGCCGCCGAGGGCGTCCGCGACCTCATCGAGGCCGGCGCGGACATCATCAAGGTCGGTGTCGGCCCCGGCGCGATGTGCACCACCCGCATGATGACCGGTGTGGGTCGCCCGCAGTTCTCCGCCGTCCTGGAGTGCGCCGCCGAGGCGAAGAAGTACGGCAAGCACGTCTGGGCCGACGGCGGTGTCCGCCACCCGCGTGACGTCGCCATGGCGCTCGCCGCCGGCGCGTCCAACGTGATGATCGGCTCCTGGTTCGCCGGGACGTACGAGTCCCCGGGCGACCTCCACCAGGACGCCCAGGGCCGGTACTACAAGGAGTCCTTCGGCATGGCGTCCGCCCGCGCCGTGCGCAACCGTACGAGCGAGGAGTCGGCCTACGACCGCGCCCGCAAGGCGCTGTTCGAGGAGGGCATCTCCACCTCCCGGATGTTCATCGACCCGGCCCGCCCGGGCGTCGAGGACCTGATCGACTCGATCATCGCGGGCGTCCGCTCCTCCTGCACCTACGCCGGTGCGGGCTCGCTCGCCGAGTTCGAGGAGAAGGCCGTCGTCGGCATCCAGAGCGCCGCCGGTTACGCCGAGGGCAAGCCGCTGCACGCCAGCTGGAGCTGAACACCGTAACCAAGAGGGCCCCCGGGACACGTGTCCCGGGGGCCCTCTGTCGTGTCCGGAAAGCCTCGCCGTTCCCGTACGGGCGCCAGGGGACGGCGTCAGGCGGTGCGACCGGCGGACCGGCCCACGAAGCCGGCCTCCCGCAGCGCCCCCGCCACCGCCGCCGCCAGCCGGGCGTGGCCGCGGTCGTCGGGGTGGAGGCCGTCGGGGAGGTCCTCCGGGGCGAGCAGCGGCAGCCCGCTCAGCAGCGCCAGCCGGGGGTCCCCGGCCGAGACGAGGTCGCGGACCGCCTCCTCCATCGCGGTACGGAGCTCCGCCAGCGTGGCTCCCAGCGCGTTGGGCGTCGTCTCGGCCGCCGGGCGCAGAACGGGGGAGAGGACCAGCAGCGGTGTGTCCGGGTGCCCTCGGCGCACCAGCGCGACGAACGCCCGCGTCGTCTCGTAGAGGAGCGGGGCCGAACTCGGCACGGCTCCCCAGCAGTTGGTGCCGAAGGCCAGGGTGACGAGCTCGCCCGGCAGGGTCGCGAGCTGCTCGGCGAGGGACAGCTCGCCGCGCGCTCCGCCCGCGAACCCGAGGTTGACCGTGTCGAGACCGAGCATCCGTCCCGCCGTCGCCGGCCAGGAGTGGGCCGGCCTGGTCGACCACCAGCCCTCGGTGATCGAATCGCCGTGCACCAGCCAGCGCGGTCGCCGCGGGGCGGGCGCAAGCGCGCCGTCGAGCGCTCGCAGGCCCAGGACGACCGGCCCCCGGCTGTCGGGCGGGTGGACGGCGAACGAGCCGCCGCCCGGCGGCAGGGGCAGGCGGACCGTCGCCTCCTCGGCCGGGTCCGTCATGACCTCGCTCACGCACCGCCCGTGCTGCCACAGCGCGAAGCAGTGCGGCAGGGACCCGGGCAGGGCCGCGCGGTAGCGCAGGTCGACCGCGCGCGTGCCCGGCGTGGCCGTGAACTCGATCCGCACCCCGATCGGCAGGGCCGCCCGCTCGGCGATGTCCCAGGGCAGCCGGTCGAGGTCGGCGGGATCGGCGCGTACCGCACGCCCCCCGTCGAGCCACGCCGTACCGCGCAGAAAGGGTTCCGGATCGAGCCAGGGCGCCGCCGTCTCCTCCGATCGGGGCGGGGCCGAGGGCTCGCGCAGGGGGTCGTCCGGCATGAGAAGTCCATGCCACGCCGTAGGCGCTTCACACCCCCGATGTGTCGATTCATGCGGTGAGGCGCAATGTTTCCCCGTCCGTGCCCCAACAGCGCAATGATCAACCATAGGTGCGCAACAACCCTGCATTACGGACGCGAAGCGTGAAGGCTTAGGCTCAAGCCTCGTACCAGGAGTGGCGGCGACCGCCTGCTCGGCGGTCCCCCATCCCTCGCGGGTTCCTTCCCCCAGCTCGCGTGCCGCCGCGGTCGTCGCGTCCCGACAGGCAGCGATCAAGGAGCCCCCGCAGTGCTGGATCAAGGCACAGCCCCCCCGGCCACCGAGCCGACCGTCCCCAAGAGCTCGGTGCTCTCCGCCCTCACCCGACGCAAGCCGGTGGAACAGCTGGTCGCGGAGGGTGGACAGGGTGAGGGCGGCAGTCTTCGCCGCACGCTCTCGATGTGGCAGCTGACCATGATCAGCATCGGTGCCACGCTCGGTACCGGCATCTTCGTCGTGCTCGGCGAGGCCGTTCCGCTGGCCGGCCCCGCCGTCACCGTCGCCTTCGTCTTCGCGGGCCTCACGGCGCTCTTCTCCGCCCTCTCGTACGCGGAGCTGGCCGGCACGATCCCCGTCGCCGGATCCTCCTACTCGTATGCGTACGCAACGATGGGTGAAGTCGTCGCCTGGATCTGCGGCTGGTGTCTGCTCCTGGAGTACGGCGTCTCCGTCGCCGCCGTGGCCGTCGGCTGGGGTGACTACCTCAACGAGCTCCTCGACGGCACCCTCGGCGTGACCCTGCCCACGGTGCTCACCGCGCCCCCCGGCGACGGCGGCATCTTCAACCTGCCCGCCCTGATCGTCGTGATGCTGGCGATGATCTTCCTCCTGGGCGGCGCCAAGGAGTCCGCCCGCGCCAACACGATCATGGTGTTCGTCAAGATCGCCTCGCTCGCGCTGTTCTGCGCGGTCGGCTTCATGGGCTTCACGTCCGGCAACTACGCGGACTTCATGCCGCTGGGCGTCGGGAGCATCGGCGCCGCCGGCGCCATCCTCTTCTTCTCGTACATCGGCTTCGACGCCGCCTCCACCGCGGGCGAGGAGGCCAAGAACCCCAAGCGCGACCTGCCCCGGGCGATCATGCTCTCCCTGGTGATCGTCACCGCGCTGTACGTGCTCGTCGCCGCGGTCGCCGTCGGCGCCTGGGACTGGAAGAAGTTCGCCGGCACCGACGCCACTCTCGCCGCGATCATGAACGATGTCACCGGACAGAGCTTCTGGGGCACCCTGCTCGCGGCCGGCGCGGTGATCTCCATCGCCAGCGTCGTCCTCACCGTGCTCTACGGCCAGACCCGCATCCTCTTCGCGATGTCCCGCGACCGCCTGGTGCCCAAGGTCTTCGGCAAGGTGAACCCGAAGACCGGCACCCCCCGCGCCAACACCGTGATCGTCTCGCTCTTCTGCGGCATCCTCGCCGCGGCCGTCCCGCTCGGCGAGCTGGTGAACGCGACCAGCATCGGCACGCTCTTCGCCTTCGCCCTGGTCAACATCGCCGTCGTGGTGCTCCGCTACCGCCGCCCCGACATGGACCGCTCCTTCAAGGTGCCCTTCGGTCCGCTCTTCCCCGTGCTGGGCTTCGTCTTCTGCGGATACAGCATGTACAGCCTCGACCTGATCACCTGGGCGTACTTCGGTGCGTGGATGGCGGTCGGCCTCGTGTTCTACTTCCTGTACGGCATGCGCCGCTCCCGACTGGCCTCCGCAGAGAAGTGATCCACCCGTAGTGCGACTCAACGACCTCGACGAACGCATCGTCCACGCCCTCGCGGAGGATGCCCGTCGCTCCTACGCCGACATCGGCTCGCTCGTCGGACTCTCCGCGCCCGCCGTCAAGCGGCGCGTGGACCGGCTCCGCGCCGAGGGCGCCATCACCGGCTTCACCGTACGGGTGGACCCGGCGGCGCTCGGCTGGGAGACCGAGGGGTTCGTCGAGATCTACTGCCGTCACAACACCTCCCCGAACGACATCCGGCGAGGTCTGGAGCGGTATCCCGAGGTGGTGTCCGCGTCGACCGTCACCGGTGACGCGGACGCGGTCGTCCAGGTCTTCGCGTCCGACATGCGTCACTTCGAGCGCGTCCTGGAGCGGATCGCGGGCGAGCCGTTCGTGGAGCGCACCAAGTCCGTGCTGGTGCTCTCGCCGCTCCTGCGGCGCTTCTCCTCCGGCTCGCCGGCGTAGGGCCTCCCGTTCGGTTCAGGTGGGGCGGCGCGGGCCCATGGCCCGCACCTCCCCACCTTTCGCTTCGTCACGCCCCCGGCACGGCGCCGCCGGGACGGAGCCGCGCAACGAATCGCCGTGGCGCCCGGCGATCGCGCAACGGTTCGACGGTTGGTCCGCAACGGTCGCGCCTTGTCCGCGGCCGGTGCGGAACCGTACGGTTTTGACGTCTTCCTTCCACCCTTTTTCACGCGAGGTCTGCCGATGCCGCCGCTGCGCACCGCCCTGCTCCAGAGCTCCGGACAGCCCGGTGACGTAGCCGCCAATCTCGCCGTCCTCGACGCGGCCGCCGCCCGCGCCGCGGCCACCGGCGCCCGCCTCCTGATCGCCCCCGAGCTCTTCCTCACCGGGTACGCGATCGGCGAGGACGTCCCCCGGCTCGCCGAGCCCGCCGACGGCCCCTCCGCGCAGGCGATCGCCGCGCTCGCCGTCCGCCACGGCCTGGCCATCGCGTACGGCTACCCGGAGCGCGACACCGAGCGGCACGGGGTCCTGTACAACAGCGCCCAGGTCATCGGCGCCGACGGCAGCCGCCTGGCGAACTACCGGAAGACCCACCTCTTCGGCTGCTTCGAGCAGAAGTGGTTCACCCCCGGCGAGGACACCGTCACACAGGCGGAGCTCGACGGCGTCCGGCTCGGCATCATGATCTGCTACGACGTGGAGTTCCCGGAGAACGTCCGCTCGCACGCCCTGGCCGGCACCGACCTCCTCGTCGTCCCGACCGCGCAGATGCACCCCTTCCAGTTCGTCGCCGAGTCCGTCGTCCCGGTGCGCGCCTTCGAGAACCAGATGTACGTGGCGTACGTGAACCGGACGGGCCCCGAGGGCGAGTTCGAGTTCGTCGGCCTCTCCACGCTCGCCGGCCCCGACGGCACCGCCCGGGCCCGCGCCGGCCGGGGCGAGGACCTGGTGGTCGGCGACGTCGACCCCGACTTCCTGGCGGCCTCCCGCGAGAACAACCCGTACCTCCGCGACCGCCGCCCCGGCCTCTACGGCTCCCTCGTCTGAGCCGTCCCCCTCACCGCCCCTCCCCAGTCTTTTCCGTGCAAGGAGTCCGTACCCCATGACGTCCACGGTGCCCACCGCCGTCCAGCACACCGACGCCCAGCCGCCGATCACCATGTTCGGTCCGGACTTCCCGTACGCCTACGACGACTACCTGGCCCACCCGGCCGGGCTCGGCCAGATACCCGCGACCGAGCACGGCACCGAGGTCGCCGTCATCGGCGGCGGGCTCTCCGGCATCATCGCCGCCTACGAGCTGATGAAGATGGGCCTCAAGCCCGTCGTCTACGAGGCCGACCAGATCGGCGGCCGGCTGCGCACCGTCGGCTTCGAGGGCACCGGCACCGACGGGCTGACCGCCGAGATGGGCGCGATGCGCTTCCCGCCGTCCTCCACCGCGTTCCAGCACTACATCGACCTGGTGGGTCTGGAGACGCGGCCCTTCCCGAACCCGCTCGCCGAGTCGACCCCGTCGACCGTCGTCGACCTCAAGGGCGAGTCGCACTACGCCGAGACCGTCGACGACCTGCCGCAGGTCTACCGCGACGTCGCCGCGGCCTGGAACAAGTGCCTGGACGAGGGCGCCGACTTCTCCGACATGAACCAGGCCATGCGCGAGCGCGACGTCCCGCGCATCCGCGAGATCTGGGCCAAGCTCGTCGAGAAGCTCGACAACCAGACCTTCTACGGCTTCCTGTGCGAGTCGGAGGCGTTCAAGTCCTTCCGGCACCGCGAGATCTTCGGCCAGGTCGGCTTCGGCACCGGCGGCTGGGACACCGACTTCCCCAACTCCATCCTGGAGATCCTCCGGGTCGTCTACACCGAGGCCGACGACCACCACCGCGGCATCGTGGGCGGCTCCCAGCAGCTGCCGCTGCGCCTGTGGGAGCGCGAGCCGGAGAAGATCGTCCACTGGGCGCAGGGCACCTCCCTCTCCTCGCTCCACGGCGGCGCCCCGAAGCCGGCCGTGACCCGGCTGAACCGCACCGCGGGCAACCGGATCACCGTCACGGACGCATCCGGCGACATCCGTACGTACCCGGCGGCGATCTTCACCGCGCAGTCCTGGATGCTGCTGTCCAAGATCGCCTGTGACGACTCGCTCTTCCCGATCGATCACTGGACGGCGATCGAGCGCACCCACTACATGGAGAGCTCCAAGCTCTTCGTCCCGGTGGACCGGCCCTTCTGGCTGGACAAGGACGAGGAGACCGGGCGGGACGTCATGTCGATGACGCTGACCGACCGGATGACCCGCGGCACGTACCTCCTGGACGACGGCCCGGACAAGCCGGCCGTCATCTGCCTCTCGTACACCTGGTGCGACGACAGCCTGAAGTGGCTGCCGCTGTCCGCGAACGAGCGGATGGAGGTCATGCTGAAGTCGCTCGGCGAGATCTACCCCAAGGTCGACATCCGGAAGCACATCATCGGCAACCCGGTGACGGTCTCCTGGGAGAACGAGCCCTACTTCATGGGCGCCTTCAAGGCGAACCTGCCGGGCCACTACCGCTACCAGCGCCGTCTGTTCACGCACTTCATGCAGGACCGGCTGCCGGAGGACAAGCGGGGCATCTTCCTCGCGGGTGACGACATCTCCTGGACGGCCGGCTGGGCCGAGGGCGCCGTCCAGACCGCCCTCAACGCGGTGTGGGGCGTGATGCACCACTTCGGCGGCGCCACCGACGCCACCAACCCCGGCCCTGGCGACGTGTACGACGAGATCGCCCCGGTGGAGCTCCCGGAGGACTGACTCCGTACGCACACAGACCGGCCCCCGTGGAACTTCCCGGGGGCCGGTCCCGTTGGGGGAGTGGGGCGGACAGCATCGGTGCGCGAGCGGCCGCGAGAGCGGTCAGCCGCACGGTGCGAGCGGCGTCAGCAGCATCCGCCCCACCAGACCCACCGACCGGTCGAGGCGTTCGGAGAACTCCTCGGCCAGGTCGGGCAGCCCCCGCAGCTGCCACAGCGAGCGGGCGGCGAGCCAGGCCCCGTCGCGGGCCCGGTCCAGGCTCCAGCAGCCGAGCAGATGCGTCAGCGGGTCCGTGACCTCCAGGAGGTCCGGGCCCGGCATCACTTCCTCCCGGATGCGCTCCTCCAGCAGGACGAGGATGTCGCCGACGCGGTCGAACTCGTCCTCCAGCTCCTTCGGCGCGCAGTCCAGCGCCTGGCACGTGTCGACCACGGCGAGCGCCAGGTCGTGGCCGATGTGCGCGTTGATGCCGGCCAGCGCGAACTGCAGCGGCCGTACGCCGGGATGGCGCCGGTAGCTGAAGAGCGGCCGCCAGCAGGCCGGGGCCGGCCTTCCCCCGGCGACGGCGTCGACCACCGAGAGATAGCGCTCGGCGAAGCGGACGTCGAGGGTCGCGGCGGCACGCCGGTCCGCGAAGGTGCCCGCCGCGATGGCGTGGCCGATCTCCTCCGTCACCGTCAGATAGACGCGGTTGAAGACGGCGACACCGTCGGTGGGATGCCAGGCCGACCGGATGGCCCGCATCCGGTCCACCACCGGGTCGACCGCCGTGAAGGGCCCGATCCCCTCGGTCCCGATCTGTTCGTCACCGATCCGCTCGCCGTCGAGCCGGGGGCTGCCGATCTGCTGGGTCTGCGCCATGAGGGCAGCGTTCCAGCAGCCGGGCCCGGTGGGAACTCCCCGGGCCCGGCTTCCCCAGAACGGGCGAACGCGGCTGGGCCGAGGCGCCCGGCCCCGTAAGCCCGGCATGATCCGAGCGGGAGGCCCTACGCCTTGGTGGCGGGCTTCTCGTCGGGGGTGCTCTCGTACGAGCTGGTGCCGGAGTCCAGCAGGGGCTCCTGGCCCTTCATGTGCGCCGGGGCGAAGGCCCGCAGCACGTGGTAGCCGGTGATCACGACGAGGGTGCCGAGGGCGATCCCGCCGAGCTCGAAGGTGTCGGTGAAGGTGAGCTTCACCCCGCCGACCCCGATGATGATGCCCGCCGCAGCCGGCACGAGGTTGAGCGGGTTGCGCAGATCGACCTTGGCGTTGATCCAGATCTGCGCGCCGAGCAGGCCGATCATGCCGTAGAGGATCACCGTGATGCCGCCGAGCACACCGCCCGGGATCGCCGCGACGACCGCGCCGAACTTGGGGCAGAGGCCGAAGAGCAGCGCGAAGCCGGCCGCGGCCCAGTAGGCGGCGGTGGAGTAGACGCGGGTGGCGGCCATGACGCCGATGTTCTCGGAGTACGTGGTGTTGGGCGGGCCTCCCACGGCGGTGGAGAGCATCGACGCGGCGCCGTCCGCGGCGATCGCGGTGCCGAGCTTGTCGTCCAGCGGGTCGCCGGTCATCTCGCCGACGGCCTTGACGTGGCCGGCGTTCTCGGCGATCAGGGCGATCACGACGGGCAGCGCGACCAGGATCGCCGACCATTCGAAGCTGGGGCCGTGGAACGACGGCAGGCCGATCCAGTCGGCCTTGGCGACACCGGAGAGGTCGAGCCGCCAGTGGTCGGTGACCTGGCCGCCCGGGGACATGGAGTGGATCTTGCCGAAGACCAGGTCGAAGACCCAGGAGACGGCGTAGCCGAAGATCAGGCCGAGGAAGATCGCGATGCGCGACCAGAAGCCGCGCAGGCAGACGACGGCGAGCCCGGTGAACAGCATCACGAGCAGCGCCGTCCACTGGTCCTGCGGCCAGTAGGTGGCGGCGGTGACCGGGGCGAGATTGAAGCCGATCAGCATGACGACGGCGCCGGTGACGATCGGGGGCATCGCCGCGTGGATGATCCGCGCGCCGAACTTCCGTACGGCCAGACCCGCCAGGAACAGCGCCGCGCCGACGACCAGGACCGCGCCGGTGACGGTGGCGCTGCTGCCTCCGGAGGCGCGGATGGCGGCGGCGACTCCGACGAAGGAGAGCGAGCAGCCGAGGTAGCTGGGGACCGTGCCCCGGGTGGCGAGGAGGAAGATTACCGTCGCCACGCCGGACATCATGATCGCGAGGTTCGGATCGAGTCCCATGAGGACCGGGGCGACGAAGGACGCGCCGAACATGGCCACCACGTGCTGGGCGCCGAGTCCGGCCGTACGCGGCCAGGAGAGGCGCTCGTCGGGCCGGACCACGGCTCCTGGAGCGGGTGTCCTCCCGTCGCCGTGCAGGGTCCAGCGCACGCCGAGGTTCATGGGTCGCTCCAGTTCTCCGGTTCCGGTGGCCGGTTCGCCGCGCGAGACATCAGCCGAAAAAGATCAGCCACATGGTAATCCGCCGCTGGTCACCGGCGTCCGGCGAGAGGTCTACGAGACCTTGCCCGTGCTCGCCGCCGGGCTGTCGCTCGCGGCCGGGGCGGTCGTGGCCCGGGCGCCCGGCCGGAGCACCCCGGCGAAGAGCACCAGGCCGAAGGTCAGCAGAGTGACCAGGCCGAAGGAGAACATCAGCGAGGTCGCGTCGGCGATCCCGCCGATCGCCGAAGGGGCGATCAGACCCGAGGTGTACGTGATGGTGGCGACGCCCGCGATGGCCTGGCTGGGGTTGGGACCGCTGCGGCCGGCCGCAGCGAAGGCGAGCGGGACGACGACCGCGACCCCCAAGCCGATCAGACCGAAACCGGCCATGGCGAGGGCCGCGTGCGGAGCGAACACCACGAGCAGCCCGCCGAGGGTGGCCGCGACGCCGCCGACCCGTACCGTCCGTACGGCGCCGAACCGGTCCACCACCCGGTCGCCGACCAGCCGGGCGACGGCCATGGTCAGCGCGAAGGCGGTGGTCGAGGCGGCCGCGACGCCGGCCGACGAGCCCAGCTCGTCCCTCAGATAGACCGCCGACCAGTCCAGGCTGGCGCCCTCGGCGAAGACCCCGCAGAACCCGATCGCTCCGATGACGAGCGCGGACTTCGGAGGCAGGGAGAAGCGCGGCGGCGGTTCCTGGTCGGGAGTGCTCCGCAGATCGGGCACGCCCTGGCAGAGGGCGAGGCCGAGGGCGGTCAGGACGAGGGCGGCGATCAGATGGTGGAGCCGGGCGTCCCCGCCGAGATGGGCGGCGACGGTGCCCGCGGCCGAGCCGATGAGCGCGCCCGCGCTCCACATGCCGTGCAGACTGGACATGATCGACTTGCCGAGCCGGTTCTCGACCTCGACACCGAGGGCGTTCATCGCCACGTCGGACATGCCGGCCGTGGCGCCGAAGACGAAGAGCGCCGCGCACAGCCCGTAGATGTTCGGGGCGAGCGAGGGCAGGGTCAGGGAGAGCGTCCACAGGGCGAGTAGTCCGCGCAGCGCGGGGCGGGCGCCGAAGCGGTGGCTGATCGCGCCGGCCACGGGCATCGCGAGCGAGGCGCCGATGGCGGGGAAGGCGAGGGCGAGGCCCAGCTGACCGGCGCCGACGCCCGCGTGGTCCTGGATCCACGGGATGCGGGTGGCGAAACTGCCGGTGACCGCGCCGTGGACGCAGAAGACGGCGGCGACGGCGAAACGGGCCCGCCGCAGGCGCTCGGTACTGAAGACGGTCTCGCCCGCCATGGGCCCTCCCCGGCTGTCACTCTCGCTCCGCTGCTGGTGCCGCCGTAAACTATCAGGAACCCTGCCTGATAAATAGTGGGCGCTACCAGAAGTCTGAGAGGATCCCGGCATGCCCGCATCTCCGAGCACCGCCCGGGCCATCAACGACCGGCTCGCCCTGCGACTGCTCCAGGACGAGGGGCCGCTGACGGCGACTCAGCTCAAGACGCTGACCGGACTCTCCCGGCCGACCGTCGCCGACCTCGTCGAACGGCTCCAGGGCTCCGGACTCGTCCGGGTCGTGGGGGAGTCCGGTGCGCAGCGGCGCGGCCCGAACGCCAAGCTGTACGGGATCGTCGCCGACCGCGCCCATCTCGCCGCCCTCGACGTGCGGACCCGGTCCGTCTCCGTCGTCGTCGCCGACCTGCTCGGCACCACGCTCGCCGAGGCGACCGTGCCGATCGGGGAGGGCACGGGCACGGAGCCCGCCGTCGAGCGGGCGGTCGCCCTCCTGGAACGCACGGCGAAGGAGGCGGGCGTCGGCGCGCTGCACAGCGTCGGCATCGGCGCGCCCGGCCTCATCGACCCGGCGACCGGGGAACTGCACGACTCCTCCGGGCTGCCGGCCTGGCACCGGCGGCTCGTCCCGGCGCTGCAGGAACGGCTTCCCGCGACCGTGCTGGTGGAGAACGAGACCAATCTGGCGGCCGTCGCCGAGCAACGCCTGGGCGCCGTGCGGGACCGCGACACCTTCGTCCTGCTCTGGCTCGGCCAGGGGGTCGGCGCGGCCGTCGTCCTGGACGGCAGGCTGCGCCGCGGGGCCTCGGGCGGCGCGGGGGAGATCGGCTTCCTGCCGGTCCCCGGCACCTCCGGGCTGCCCTCGGCGACCGACTGCGCGGGCGGCTTCCACGAGCTGGTCTGCGTCACGGCCGTCGACGCACTGGCCGTCCGGCACGGCCTGGAGCCCCGTACGGCCCTCGCCCCGGGCGACGGCCCCTTCCTGGATGCCCTCGCGGACCGCCTCGCCGTCGGCGCCGCCGCCGTCGTCTCGGTCCTGGACCCGGGGTGCGTCGTCCTCGGCGGCGAGACCGGCCACGCGGGCGGCGCCGCCCTGGCGGCCCGCGTGGAGAAGCGGCTCACGGCCCTGTCGCCCCTGCGGACGGAGGTCCGCGCCACCGCCCTCGGGGACGCGGCGGTCCTCCAGGGTGCTCTCCTGGCCGCCCGCGACGCCGCCCAGGACGCCCTCTTTCCGGCCGGCGCCTGACCGACCGAGACCGAGGCCGCCCGTACGTCGCGGGGGAGCGGGCTTTACGGCGTGCTCCGAGCCGGCCCGTACGTCGCGGGGCGCGGGGGAGCGGGGCTTACCGGGCGCTCGGCCGCGCGTGCTCCGTCCTCGCGAGGAACTCGGCGAAGGTGCCCTTCCCCACCGCCCGCTCCGGCGTGAGGTTGCCGCCCTCGCGCAGCGCCCGCGCCACGCGGCCCGGAAGCGGGAGCGGCACCCGGAGCCGCCGCCGCCCCGAGGCCCGCAGATACAGCTCGGCGAACTCCCCGAACGACAGCGCCTCCGGGCCGCCCATGTCCGGGACCCGCCCGGCCGGAGCCGCGGTCGCCAGCTCGGCCAGGCGGTCGGCGGCCTCGGCGGCCTCGATCGGCTGGGAGGAGATTCCCGACGGCACCGGCATCACCGGCAGCCGCGCCGCTCCCCGCACGAGCGAGAGGATCAGATCGTGGAACTGCGTCGTCCGCAGCACCGTCCAGCCGAGCCCGGACTCCTCCACGAGCCGCTCCACGGCCAGCTTCGTTCTGTAGTAGCCCAGCGGGACGCGGTCCACGCCGACGATCGAGATGTAGACCAGGTGCCCGATCCCGGCCCGCCGCGCCGCGGCGATCAGCCGGCGGGCCGCGTCCTCGTCGCCGCGTGGCGCCGTGGCGCAGTGGACGACGGTGTCGACACCGTCCAGGGCGGTGTCGAGGCCGGGCCCGCCGGCCCGCAGATCGACGGCGTACGGCCGGGAGTGCCGGCTCAGCACCCGTACGTCGTGCCCGTCGGCCGTCAGCCGTTCGACGACGAGCCGGCCGAGTGTCCCCGTACCGCCGGTCACCACAATCGTGGTCATCGCTGCTTCGTCCCCTCGTGGTGTGTGCACGCTGTCGAGGGTATGAACGCACGGCGTCCTCCGAATGTGACATCGACCGCCGCGTCGAGACGGCCCGCCGCCACGGGCCCGGCCTGCCGGAGGAGGCCGGGACCCGTGACGACGGGCCGGGGACCCGGCGGCGGCAAGGGCCGTGAACCGCCGCCGGGCGTTCTTTCGCGGAGAGGGTCAGCAGGCGCCCTGGTCCCGCCAGACGCCCCACTCGCCGGTCGTGCCCGGCTCCTCGTTCTGGGTCCACCACTGGGCCTTCCAGGTGCGGCCCTTGTGGGAGACGAGCGAGCCGCCGTTGTAGACCGTGCCGGCCACGTACGCCGGCGCGGTGCAGCTGCCGCCCGGGTTCGTCGGGGTCGGCGTCGGTGTCGGCGTCGGGTTGGTGGGCGTGGGCGTGGGCGTGGGGGTGGGCGTGGGCGTCGGGGTCGATCCGCCCGGCTCCACCACCGTCGTCCCCCGCGCCAGGTCACCGGCGAGCGCGTACGTCGTACCTGCGATGTTCACCGTCCAGTTCGACGGCGTGGAGACCGGCAGGTAGTAGTTGAACGCCAGGTCGACGCTCGCGCCCGGGGCCAGCGACTGCCAGGCCGGCAGCTTCAGGGACACCCGGTGGAAGTCGCCCTTCAGCCCGCCCACGTTGCTGCCCGTGTGGTCGCTGCTGATCACCTTCGTACCGAAGCCGGACTGGTCGGAGGCGTTGCCCGGCGCGGCCGTCGCGTAGTCGAACTGGAACTCCGTACCGCCCGGCAGCGTGGCCGCGGTGCGGTTGGTGATCTTGATCTTGGGGGTGATCGGGTAGTTGGAGTCGCCCAGCTTGAACTCGGTGAACTCGACGCCGACGTTCACGGCCTTCGTCGGCAGCGTCGCGTTCGACTTCTTCGCGCCATAGGGGGCGGCCGCCTTGAACTTGTCGTACATCAGCGAGGTGAGCGTGTCACCCATCTCGTACTGGCCCTTGGCGGCGTTCCAGTCGTAGTCGCCCGCCATCTCCCAGACCATGGTGCCGCCGATGCCGCGGTCGACGACGTAGTCCGACTTGGCGGCCACCGACTGCTCGTCCTCCGTGGAGAGGAAGACCTTCTTTTGCGCGTTCCACAGCCACGGCGCGACCAGCGTGGAGTCGTACTTACGGGCGTAGGTGCCGGTCAGCGTGGTGCCCGCCGGGAATCCGTACCGGGTGACGTAGTCGCCGACGATCCCCTTCTCCAGGTTCTTGGCGTGCCACATGGGGTTGGAGCCGGCCGGGGACTCGGCGCCATTGGTGTCCTTGTCGTGCCACAGGTTGTCGATGCCGACCGCGCCGTCACCGCACTTGGTCAGCCCCGAGCCGGCCGGGCAGGTGGTCGCGGCCGCCTTGCCCCACAGTCCGTCGGTGCCCCCCTGCACGTTCTTGTGGCCGCGGGTGTAGTAGGGCAGGCCGATGTTGATCCGGCCCGCCGGCATGGAGCCGCGGAAGTAGTGGTACGCCCAGTCGGTGTTGAGGTAGCCGATGCCGCCGTACTGGGAACTGCCGTAGACGTTGGCGGCGGCCAGCTCGGCGTCCTTGCCGTCGTCGAAGAGCGAGGCGTTGGGGCCGACGTACTCGTTCCAGGCGCCGTGCAGGTCGTAGGACATGATGTTGACGTAGTCCAGGTACCGCTGCATCTGGTACGTCTCCATGCCGCGCAGCAGATAGCCGGAGGAAGGCGCGGCGACGGTCAGCAGGTAGTGCCTGCCGTCGGCGGCGCCGGCCCGGTCGAGCTTCTCGCGCAGCGACTTCATCAGCGCGTCGTAGCCCTTGACCAGGCCCGCGCGGCGGGCGTTGGAGAGCTGCCAGTCGAGCGGGTTGCCCGCGTCCTTCATCGTCGTCGGGTACTCGTAGTCGATGTCGACGCCGTTGAAGCCGTACTTCTTGATGAAGGCGACGGCCGAGTCCGCGAACGTGTCGATCCCGGCGTGGTTGACCGAACCGTCGGCGTTGGTCGCCATCGAGTAGAAGCCGCCGGAGTTCACGCGGGTCCCGTTGTCGTCGAAGTAGCCGCCGGTCTCCGCCCAGCCGCCGACGGAGATCAGCGTCTTGACGTCCGGGTGCTGCTTCTTGAACTTGTTGAGCAGGTTGAAGTGGCCCTTGTAGGCGAAGGCCGGGTCCATCTCCGCGCCGGCGACCCCTGGCCAGGTCATCCCGGTGGCCGCGTTGTTCGGCCCGTCCGTGCCCACCGACAGCTTGTTGTCCGAACCGACGTGCCCGAAGGCGTAGTTGATGTGGGTGATCTTGTCCCAGGGGATGTCGTGGGCGAGGTAGGCGGGCTCGCCGTTCTTGCCGGTCCGCCAACCGGTGAAGTAGCCGATGACCCGGCGCTGGTGGTCCGCGCCCATCTTCTCGCGGCCCTCGGCGTCGTAGACCGAGCAGTACGGGACGTCCACGCCGGGGGTCTTGTACAGACCGTCCGGCCGGCAGCTCTCGTTGTCGGCGGCATGCGAGACACCGCCGGAGAGCGTGCTGATCAGCAGCCCGGCGACGGCCGCACCGGACGCGAGCAGCGAGGCTCTCGTCTTCGTGGGGGACAACACGATCGGTTCCTCCTGGGAGGTAGGACAGAACACAACGAACAAAGGGGTGGGTCGTGTTGGGCCCGTGGAGTGCGCACACCGGCGAGCCGTACCTCGGAGGTGACACGGAGATTAAGAGGACTAGACCAGTGCGTCAATAGGTCTGTACCAACTGGAGGGTTTCGGTGGTGCCGCCACAGCCCTGTGAGCCAGCCCACAGGGCCTCACCCGCATGGCCCATGAGCGTCCGTGGCACACTGGCCCTGTATCAGCAGCAGCGCACTCCGGGGTCGGTGTAATTCCGAACCGGCGGTATAGTCCGCGACCCGTCCGCAGCCAGCGGCCGGTTGACCAGGTGAGATTCCTGGACCGACGGTGAAAGTCCGGATGGGAGGCAGTGCGCGGCGGGCGACCCTTCACGGGCGCGCCGGCCGTATTCCGCTGGTCGCCGCCGCCGGACCTCCGGCGCCCGACGGCCACCGGTGTATCCGGCCTCGGCGTCCCTTTGCGAAGCGTCGTACCCGCTCTCTGTCGTCATCGACAGCCCCGGAGTCCGTGCCCGAAGAGGCAGGAGGACCCGGTGGCCCCGCAGGCCGACATCACCGCCATGCGCCGAGCGGTCGCGCTCGCCGCCCGAGGTCTCGGCTCCACCAGCCCCAACCCGGTCGTCGGCTGCGTCATCCTCGACGCCTCGGGACACCAGGTCGGCGAGGGCTTCCACCAGCGCGCCGGCGGACCGCACGCCGAGATCCACGCCCTGCGCGCGGCCGGCGTCCTCGCCCGCGGCGGCACCGCCTATGTCACCCTCGAACCCTGCAACCACACCGGTCGCACCGGCCCCTGCGCCCAGGCCCTCGTCGAGGCCGGGATCAGCCGGGTCGTCTACGCGGTCGGTGACCCGAACCCGCAGGCCACAGGCGGTGCGGACACGCTGCGAGCAGCCGGCGTGGAGGTCTCCCGGGGCCTCCTGGCCGACGAGGCGGAGGCGGGCAACATCGCCTGGCTCACCTCCGTACGCCTCGGCCGGCCCTTCGTACGGTGGAAGTACGCCGCCACCCTCGACGGCCGGATCGCCGCCGCCGACGGCAGCTCCCGCTGGATCACCTCCGCCGAGTCCCGGGCCGACGTCCACCGGCTGCGCGCCGAGGCCGACGCCGTCGTGGTCGGTTCCGGCACCGCCCGCGCCGACGACCCCCATCTGGCGGTACGGGGCTTCGAAGGGGCCGTCCAGCCCCTGCGGGTCGTCGTCGACACCGAGGCGAGCGCCGTCAAGCCGGGCGCCCGGGTCCTCGACGACGCCGCCCGCACCGTGATCGCCGTGGCCGAGGACGTGCTCCCGGAGGAGACCATGCACTTCCCCGAGACCTGGCGGCTCTCCCGCGCACCCGGCGGCGGCCTCGACATCCCCGAACTCCTCGCGGCCCTCCACCAGCAGGGCGTCCGCTCCGTCCTCCTCGAAGGCGGGCCGACGCTGGCCGGCGCCTTCGTCCGCGCGGGCGCCGTCGACCAGGTCGTCGGCTATCTCGCCCCGGTCCTCCTCGGCGCGGGACCGAACGCCCTCGCCGACGCCGGAATCACCACCATCACCGACGCGTTGCGGCTCGATGTCAGCGAGACCGTCCCCGTCGGCCCCGACCTTCGTATCACTGCCACCCTCAAGGGAGCCTGAGCGTGTTCACCGGAATCGTCGAAGAACTGGGTGAGGTCACCGCCGTCGAGAAGCTGGCGGACGCCTCCCGCTTCCGTCTGCGCGGCCCCCTGGTCACGGAAGGCGCCAAGCACGGCGACTCCATCGCCGTCAACGGTGTCTGCCTCACGGTCGTCGAGTCCGGCGACGGCGAGTTCACCGCCGACGTGATGGCCGAGACGCTCAAGCGCTCCTCGCTCGGCGCGCTCGACGTCGGCTCCCGGGTCAACCTGGAGCGGCCCATGGCCGTCGGTGACCGCCTCGGCGGACACATCGTCCAGGGCCACGTCGACGGCACCGGCACGGTCCTGGACCGCACGCCGTCCGAGCACTGGGAGATCGTCAAGGTCGCCCTGCCGGCCCACCTCTCCCGGTACGTCGTCGAGAAGGGCTCGATCACGGTCGACGGCGTCAGCCTCACCGTCGTGGAGGCCGCCGCCGACTGGTTCACCGTCAGCCTCATCCCGACGACCCTCGCCCTGACCACGCTCGGCGTCAAGCGCCCCGGCGACCCGGTCAACCTCGAGGTCGACGTCATCGCCAAGTACGTCGAGCGACTGCTCGGCGCGGAAGCCGAGGAGAACGCGAAGTGAGCTGGCTCAACTCCGAGGCCTTCAGCGCCTTCGGTCAGCACATCATGTGGTCCGACATGATCGGCAACACGATCGGCCTGATCGCCCTCGCGCTCGGCTGGCGCCGCTCCATCCTCACCTGGCCCGCGCAGCTGCTCTCCGGCGTCGTCCTCGTCGGCGCCTACGCCTCCGCCCACCTCAGCGGCGGTGTCGGCAAGCAGCTCCTGGTCACCGCCGTCGCCGCCTGGGGCTGGTGGCAGTGGAACCGCGGCCGGCGGCAGGCCCAGGACGGCTCCATCGCCGTCCGCTTCGCCAGCTGGAAGGAGCGCGGCCTCCTTCTCACCGGCGCCGTCCTCGGCACCCTCGCGGTCGGCGGCCTGTTCACCCTCTACCCGTCGCTCTCCTGGAGCCCGTGGGCCGACGCGTACATCTTCGTCGGCACGCTCGTGGCGATGGTCGCCCAGGCCCGCGGCCTGGTCGAGTTCTGGTTCGCCTGGCTCCTCGTCGACCTGGTCGGCGTACCCCTCGCCTTCTCCAGCGGCCTCGCCTTCTCCGGCCTGGTCTACGTCATCTACTTCGCCCTCGTCATCTGGGGCATGCGCGACTGGTGGCTCCGGACGCGTAAGGCTCCCGCTCTGGAAGGAGCCCTCACATGAGCTCGCTGCACCTGTGGGACGCCGCCGACCTCTCCCTCGACCCCGTCGAGCAGGCCATCCGCGACATCGCCGCCGGCCGGCCCGTCGTCGTCGTCGACGACGAGGACCGCGAGAACGAGGGCGACCTCGTCATCGCCGCCGAGAAGGCCACCCCCGAGATCGTCGCCTTCATGATGACCGAGTGCCGCGGCCTGATCTGCGCCCCCATGGAGGACGAGGAGCTCCAGCGCCTCCAGCTCCCGCAGATGGTCGAGCACAACACCGAGTCGATGCGCACGGCCTTCACCGTCTCCGTCGACGCGGCCCCCGCCCACGGCGTGACCACCGGCATCTCCGCCGCCGACCGCGCCACCACCCTCCAGATGCTGGCGAGCGGCACGTACGAGCCGTCCGACTTCGTCCGCCCCGGCCACATCTTCCCGCTGCGCGCCAGGGCCGGCGGCGTCCTCGTCCGCAACGGCCACACCGAGGCCGCCGTCGACCTCGCCCGCCTCGCGGGCCTGCGGCCGGCCGGCGCGATCGTCGAGATCGCCGGCGAGGACGGCGTGATGCTGCGGCTGCCCGAGCTCGTCCCGTTCGCCCGCAAGCACGGCCTCACGATCATCTCGATCGAGGACCTCGTCGCCTACCGCCGCTCCGCCGAGCCGACGGTCCGCCGCGAGGCCGAGGTCCAGCTGCCCACCGCGCACGGCGAGTTCACCGCGTACGGCTACCGCTCCATCGTCGACGGCGTCGAGCACGTCGCCCTCGTCCACGGCGAGATCGGCGACGGCGAGGACGTCCTGGTCCGGGTCCACTCCGAGTGCCTGACCGGCGACATCTTCCACTCGCTGCGCTGCGACTGCGGCCCCCAGCTGCAGGCCTCCATGGACCGGATCACCGAGGACGGCCGCGGCGTCGTGGTCTATCTGCGCGGACACGAGGGCCGCGGCATCGGCCTGCTCTCCAAGCTGCGCGCGTACGAACTCCAGGAACGCGGCCGGGACACCCTCGACGCCAACCTGGAGCTCGGCCTGCCGGCCGACGCCCGCGACTACGCCGCCGGGGCGCAGATCCTCGTCGACCTCGGCGTCCGCAGCCTGCGGCTGATGACCAACAACCCCGAGAAGACCGCCGCCCTCACCCGGTACGGCCTGCGGGTCGAGGGCCGCGAGCCCATGCCGGTCCAGGCGGGCGAGCACAACCTCCACTACCTGCGCACCAAGCGGGACCGGATGGGGCACGACCTGCCCTGGCTGGACGGCGCCCCCGCCTCCACCTGCGGCAACCAGTAAGTCACCTCGTACAGCAAGGCGAGCAAGGCGAACAAGGAGAGACATGAGCGGCAAGGGCGCACCCGTCCTCAGCGTGAAGAACTGCGGCGACCTCAGGGTCGCGGTCGTCGCGGCGCAGTGGCACGAGAAGATCATGGACGGACTCGTCGACGGCGCCCTGCGCGCCCTGCACGAGCTCGGCATCGACGAGCCGACGCTGCTGCGCGTCCCCGGCAGCTTCGAGCTGCCGGTGGTGGCGAAGGTACTCGCCGGTCGCGGCTACGATGCCATCGTCGCCCTCGGCGTCGTCATCCGCGGCGGAACGCCGCACTTCGAGTACGTGTGCCAGGGCGTCACCCACGGCCTCACCCAGGTCTCGATCGACACCGGCGTACCCGTCGGATTCGGCGTCCTGACCGTCGACAACGAGGAGCAGGCCCTCGACCGGGCCGGCCTCGAAGGATCCAGCGAGGACAAGGGCCACGAGGCGGTCACCGCCGCCGTCGCCACCGCGACCACACTGCGCACGGTCAGCGAACCCTGGCGCTAAGTACGTGACCCTTACCCCGTACTCTTAGGACATCATGGCGAACAAAACCTTCGAAGAGCTCTTCGCCGAGCTCAAGCTCAAGGCCGAGAACGGCGACCCGGCCACCTCCCGCACCGCGGAACTGGTGGACAAGGGAGTCCATGCCATCGGCAAGAAGGTCGTCGAAGAGGCCGCCGAGGTCTGGATGGCCGCCGAGTACGAGGGCAAGGAAGCCGCCGCCGAGGAGATCTCGCAGCTGCTGTACCACGTCCAGGTGATGATGGTCGCCCGCGGGATCTCGCTCGACGACGTCTACGCCCACCTCTGAGCCCGGCCCGCTCACCCCTGACACTCCCACGCAAAGGAAGCCCACCCCATGCTGCGCATCGCCGTCCCCAACAAGGGTTCCCTCTCCGGACCTGCGTCGGAGATGCTCCATGAGGCCGGCTACCGCCAGCGCAAGGAGTCCAAGGAACTCGTCGTCATCGACCCCGACAACGAGGTCGAGTTCTTCTACCTGCGGCCGAAGGACATCGCGATCTACGTCGCCTCCGGCAAGCTGGACATCGGCATCACCGGCCGGGACCTGCTGCTGGACTCCGGAGCCAACGCGGAGGAGATCCTCCCGCTGAACTTCGGCCGCTCGACGTTCCGCTACGCCACCCGCCCCGGCACCGCGAACGGCCCCGAGGACTTCGGCGGCATGACCATCGCGACCTCGTACGAGGGAATCGTCGCCAAGCACCTCGCCGACCAGGGCATCGACGCCTCCGTCGTCCACCTGGACGGTGCGGTCGAGACCGCGATCCAGCTGGGCGTCGCCCAGATCATCGCGGACGTCGTCGAGACCGGCACCAGCCTGCGCAACGCCGGCCTGGAAGTCGTCGGCGAGCCCATCCTCAAGTCCGAGGCCGTCGTCATCCGGCGCAACGGCGCCGAGGCCGACCACCCCCAGGTGCAGCAGTTCCTCCGCCGCCTCCAGGGTGTCCTCGTCGCCCGCTCGTACGTGATGATGGACTACGACTGCCGCGCCGAGCACCTGGAGCAGGCGGTCGCGCTCACCCCGGGCCTGGAGTCGCCGACGATCTCCCCCCTGCACAACGAGGGCTGGGTCGCGGTCCGGGCCATGGTCCCGGCCAAGGAGGCGCAGCGGATCATGGACGACCTGTACGAACTGGGTGCCCGCGCCATCCTGACGACGGCCATCCACGCCTGCCGTCTCTGACGACGACGGCCGAGGCGAGGCACGAGGCATGAGGCACGAGGCATGAGGCACGAAGGAACCACGATGGCCGAGTCACCGACGCCCACCCTCCCGGTCACCTTCCGGCCGGGCCGCACCCGCGCGGTCCTGCTGACCGTGGGGACGGTGATGTTCGGCGTCATCACGGCCGTCGCGCTGATGCTGGAGAACCTCGGCCCGGGAGAACGGGCCAGCTTCGTCTTCACCGCGGCCCTCTTCCTCGGCGTCCTCGCGCTGCTCAGCCGCCCCAAGGTCGTCGCCGACGACGACGGCGTCACCGTCGTCAACATCACCCGGACACGCCGACTGGCATGGGCCGAGATCCTGCGGGTCAACCTGCGGCCGGGCGACCCCTGGGTCTTCCTCGACCTGAGCGACGGCACCAGCATGCCCGCGCTCGGCATCCAGCCCGGAATCGCCAAGCAGCAGGCCATCCGCGACGCCCGCGCCCTGCGCGCCCTCGCCGAGGCGCGCGGCACCGGTCCTGAGGCCGGCTGACCCGAACGTACGCCCGCCCACCACATCCGAGGGTCGCCCATACGGGGCCGACCCCCTGCCCCGGGCCCGGTCGGCGTGATTACTCTGGAGGCGGTGGTGCCGAGCGGCACCACCGCCTCGCATGTGCGGGGCCGCGACCGCGGCCCGCGGGGCCCCACCCTGCGACCCGAGGAGTGACTCCCTCCGGCAATGGACGGATCGTCCGGTAGTACCCGCGCCGCCCCCTCCACGGAGGCGGCGGCATGATCATCCCCCTCCTGCTGCTCACCGCGGCCTTTCTCCTGATCCTCGCCAACGGCTTCTTCGTGGCGGCCGAGTTCGGCCTCGTCACCGTGGAACGCGCCGACGCCGAACGCGCCGCGGCCGACGGCGACCGACGCGCCCGCAGAGTCGTCAAGGCGCTGCGCGAGCTGTCCTTCCAGCTCTCCGGCACCCAGCTCGGCATCACCCTCACCTCGCTCGTCGTCGGCATGCTCGCCGAGCCCGCGCTCGCCCGGCTCCTCGGCCCGCCGCTGACCTGGACCGGACTGCCCGAGGGCATCGTTTCCGGGGTGGCGGTCGTGATCGGGATGCTGCTCGCCTCCGCCGTCCAGATGGTGGTAGGCGAACTCGTGCCCAAGAACTGGGCGGTCTCCCGGCCGCTCCAGGTGGCCCGGTTCGTCGCCGGCCCGCAGCACCTCTTCTCGTCCCTCTTCCGGCCGGTGATCGCCCTGCTCAACCGGGTCGCCAACCGGCTGGTCCGGCTCCTGGGCGTGGAGCCCACCGAGGAGCTGGACTCCGTCCGCACCCCCGGTGAGCTGGTCGCCCTGGCCCGGCATTCGGCCCGGGCGGGCGCGCTGGAACAGGACACGGCCGATCTGTTCGTCCGCACCCTGACACTGGGCGGGCTCACCGCACAGCACGTCATGACCCCTCGGGTGAAGGTGAGCGCCCTGCAGACCGACGCCACCGCGGCCGACGTCCTCAACCTCACCCGGGCGACGGGCCTTTCCCGTTTCCCGGTGTACCGCGAACGCATCGACGAGATCGTCGGCATGGTCCATCTCAAGGATGCGCTCGCCGTGCCCCCGCACGTGCGGCCGCGCACCCCCGTCGGCCGGATCGTCGTCCCGCCGCTGCTCGTCCCCGAGACGCTGCCGGCCCAGGCGCTCCTGGAGCGGCTGCGCCGCGAGCAGCCGATCGCCGTCGTCGTCGACGAGTACGGCGGCACGGCCGGGGTCGTCACCCTGGAGGACATCGTGGAGGAACTCGTCGGCGAGGTCCGCGACGAGCACGACACCGCCGCCGACGAGCGGCCCGAGCTGGCCGCCGTCACCGCCGAGGACGGCAGCCCCGCCTGGGACGCCGACGGATCCTGCCGGGTGCACACCCTGCACCGGATAGGAGTCGACGTGCCCGACGGCCCGTACGAGACGGTCGCCGGGCTCGTCGCCGACCTCCTGGGCCGCATCCCGGCGCCCGGGGACCGGGCCGAACTGCCCGGCTGGCGGCTCTCCGTACGGCAGGTGGACCGCTATCGCGCCGCGCGCGTTCGGATCGTGCGCACGGCCGCGCTGCCCCTGGTGCCGGAGGCGGTCCGATGAGCCTGCTCCCGCTGCTGTTCGCCGTCCTTCTCGTGGTGGCCAACGGCTTCTTCGTCGGCGCCGAGTTCGCGCTCGTCTCGGTACGCCGCAGCCAGATCGAGCCGCTCGGCGGCGCCCGGGCCCGCCAGGTGCTGTACGGCCTGGAGAACCTGCCGCAGATGATGGCGGCGGCACAGTTCGGCATCACCGTCTGCTCGTTGACGCTCGGCGCGGTCGCCGAGCCGACGGTGGCCCGACTCCTCGAACCGGTCTTCCACGCCGTACGGGTGCCGGAGGGCCTGATCCATCCGCTCGGGTACGTCGTGGCGCTCGCCGCGGTCGTCTTCCTGCATCTCGTCATCGGCGAGATGGTGCCCAAGAACCTCGCGATGGCGGCGCCCGAGCGGACGGCGCTCTGGCTCGGCCCCGCCCTGGTCGGCTTCGCCCGGATCTGCCGGCCGGTGACCACCGCGCTGGGCGCCTGCTCCCGGCTGATCCTGCGCGCCTTCGAGGTGGAGCCCAAGGACGAGGTCGAGGCCGTCTTCACCCGCGTCCAGCTCGGACGCCTGGTGGAGGACGCGGGGCAGGCCGGACTGCTCGACCCGGCCGAGCAGGAGCGCCTGGAGGACGCCCTCGAACTGGGCAGCCGCCCGGTGACGGACGTGCTCATGGGCCCGGCGGCGCTGGTGACCGTCACCCCGGACGTCACCCCGCGCGAGATCGAGGAGCTGACCGTCCGCACCGGCTACTCGCGGTTCCCGGTGTGCGCCGAGGGGAGCGGGACGTACCTGGGGTTCGTGCACGTCAAGGACGTCCTGGACCTGGAGGAGCGCGAGCGGGCGGTGCCGCAGCACATCTGGCGCCCCATGGCGACGCTCCGCGCCGAGCTGCCGCTCGACGACGCCCTGACCGTGATGCGCCGCGCGGCCACCCACCTCGCCCAGGTGGCGGACGGCTCGGGCCGCGTCCTCGGCCTGGTCGCCCTGGAGGACGTCCTGGAGAAGCTGGTGGGCGAGGTCCGCGACCCGTCCCACCGCGCGCCCGCGCCCGCATCCGCCGACCTGGCGTACCGGGCACCCGCGGCCCGGCCGGTCGGGGACCCCCGCCCGGAGCGGCCGACGGGGGTGCTGGCGGGGTGACCGGGCGGGTCCGGTGGTGCCGGCCGGCCGACACGGGGTGCTGGCCGGCTGTCCCGGCGGGTCCGGGGTGGTGGCGGGGTGACCGGGCGGGTCCGGGGGTGCCGGCCGGCCAAGCCGGCGGTCCGGGGCGGGGGTCCGGGGTGCCGGCCGGCCCCCGGCCGGGTCAGAGGCCCGGTGGCTCCTGGGAGCCCCGGGCCGAGGGGCCGCGGCCCGAGAGGACCTCGCCGTACGCCTGCATCAGGTCCGCGAGCCTGAGCGTGGCCAGGTCCTCGCGGGTCGGGGTGCCGGGGTAGCCGGAGAGGCGGAGGTCGCGGTAGGCGCAGGACTTCTCGTACAGGGTCCGCAGGAAGCGGCCGTTGCCCAGCTCGTCGATCCAGCCCTGGTCGACGACATGGCCGCTGATCGAGCGCAGCTCGTCCAGCGCCTCCTCGTCCCAGGCGTCCCCGTTCGCCGCCGCCAGGACCTCGCCGATCGCGGTGAGTTCCCGGGGGCGGTACGAGGGGAAGTCCACGCGGGTCGTGAAGCGGGAGGAGAGCCCGGGGTTGGTGGCCAGCAGCCGGTCCATGCCCTCGGGGTAGCCGGCCAGGATCACGACCAGGTGGTCCCGGTTGTCCTCCGCCCGCTTCAGCAGCACCTGCAGGGCCTCGTCGCCGTACGCGTCGCCCTTGCTGTAGCCCGTGTTGGAGAGCGAGTACGCCTCGTCGACGAAGAGGACCCCGCCGACCGCCGAGTCGATCAGCTCGTTCGCCTTGACCGCGGTCTGTCCGAGGAACTCCCCGACGAGATCCGCCCGCTGGGCCTCCACGAGATGATCGCCGCCGAGCAGGCCGAGGGCGTAGAAGACCCGGCCCAGAATCCGGGCGACGGTGGTCTTCCCGGTGCCCGAGGGACCGGAGAAGACAAAGTGACGTTTCGGCGGCTGTACGGGCAGACCCTGCCCGGCCCGCAGCCGCGCCATCTCCAGCTGCGCGGACAACGCCTTGACCTGCCGCTTCACCGGCTCCATCCCGACCATGCGCTCCAGCTCGGCGAGCGCCTCGGCGAGCAGGGCCGGGTCGGTCGGGCTGGCCGGGAAGCGCGGGGGCGTCGGCTGGGGCGGGAGCGACGCCTTCTGCCGTACGACGTCGGGCGGCTCGGGCGGTCCGGCGGGAGCTGTGGGAGCCGCGGAAGCGGTGGGCGGCGGGGGCTCCGTGTCCAGCCGCACCCCGTCGGCCACCGGGCTCTCGGGATCGCCCTGGGTACCGCCGACCGCGTCCTGGCCGAGGCCGCCGAGGGTCACCGAGGCCAGCCCGGCGGGGTCCTCCGCGCCCTCGAAACCGTCGTACTCGGTGATCGCCGCCAGGCGGGCGGCCGTGTCCATGAACGCCGGATCGATGCGGTGCACGGCCCGGTAGAGCGGCAGCGCGGCGGCGCTGCGACCGGTTCCCTCGTGCGCCCTGGCCAGCCAGTAGCGCAGCTCCTTGCGCTGCGGCTGCTCGCTGCGGCAGCGCATCAGGGCCGCCGAGAGCAGCGGTTCGGCCTGGCTGTACATCTCCAGACGGACCCGGGCCATCCCGCCGAAGAGCCCCGCTTCGATCCCGAGCAGCGGATCGTCCACCAGCGTCTCGGTGTGCCGGACCAACTGGTCCCAGTCCTTGACCAGATACGACCGGCAGGCGTGCAGGAAGCGCACCTGGGGATCGGTGTCGACGGGGGGAAGGCCCGCGAGCGCCCGGTCCAGCTCGGGCACATGGCGCCCGTCCAGCCAGTGCGAGGCGTGGGCCAGGAGCAGGTCCCGCGGGGTCTCCAGGACGGGCTGCACCCACCAGCCGAGCCAGTACCAGGAGTTCAGGGTGCGGCGGTGGCGGGCCCGCTGTTCGCCGAACCGGTCGCGGTTGCGGTACATCCGCAGCAGCGCCGTCGTGGTGTCCACCCGCAGCGCGTGCAGCCCGAGCCAGCCGTCCGCCATCCCGGGATCGATGCGTACCGCCGTCCGGAACTCTTCCTCCGCCTGCGGATAGGCGCCCATCGTGTAGGCGTCGACTCCCCGCAGCCAGGCGAGCTCGGCCGGGGCCTGTCCGCCCTGAGTGCCGATGTCCATCGGGTCCCCCACAACACGTGCCCCCGTTGCCGTCCCGGCGGGCGGACGCCCGCCGGAAGCCGTACACAACCGCCTTCTCGCGGACGGGATTTGACCGCACCGAGGGGCATCGTACCTGCGCAGAGGGGACACGACGTAGGAGAAGCGCATGATCCGGCGGCGGTGACCCTGGGTGAGCACAGGGCCTTGACGGCTGGCCGGAGAACGGGATGATCAGGGCAGAACGAAGCCCCCGATCACGGGGGAACAACCGGGGGCTTCGTGTCCGCGGCGGCTCCGAAAAGCCGCACATTGAGAACGTAAGACCTGTACGCCCCTTGGGTCAAGCCGAGTTGAGGCACTTGCGGAAGCCGGTTTCCGGTTACTCAGTTCACCGGCCGAGCGCCGTCACGGTACGTGATGATCTGGTTCGGGCCTGCTGTCACTGAAGGCCCAGGAAGCCATTCGTAGCCCTCCTGACACTCCCGTACCAAGGTGTCGGCGAAGGGCCGCGAAGGGTCCTCCTCGAAATGGCGAGTCTCCGCCACCGTCCAGCCGTCCCAGAAGGCCGACAGGGCCGGTCCGTCCCGGTGCCTCCCTCGCGACCAGGACTCCTGCGCCCCGCGGTCCATCCACAGCAGCGCGGCGAGATACGGCCGCAACGCGCGCCTGCCCGCCCCGACACCCTCGATGAGGACGACCGGCGCCGGGGGCAGTGCGCGCGGCGGACCGAAGGCCCGCAGATTCCAGTCGTACGGGTGATACACCGCGGCCTCGCCCCGCGAGAGCGGCTCGATCACCTGGTCCCGCATCCGTTCCGTCCAGGCGAAGAGCTCCTCGTGCGTGGCGAGGTCGTCCAGGCGCAGGACCGGCGCCGCCAGCCGCGCGGCCAGCCGGCCGGCGAAGGTCGACTTGCCGGAACCCGCGTGCCCGTCGACCGCGATCAGCCGCACCGGCCCACAGGACGGGGGCAGGCGGCGCAGCGCGGAGGCGGCGAGGTCGAGGGAGTGCATGCCGTCAGCCTAGATCGTGACCGGAAAGCCTCGCCCGGTGCGCGACGCCTGCGTCGTGTCCGCAGGTCAAGCGCCTGCTCCCGTCACCGGTCTCGACCAATATTGGTCGGCCGACGCGGGGCGAATCGCTGGCAGAGGCGCTTCGCGAGCCGCGATAGTGGTCCCCGCGTTCCACCCCGCACGGCACCACCCGGCCGCGCACCCGCGGCCCCGTCCGTTCGCCACCACCGTTCTCGACTGGGGGTCACCGCCCATGACCAGCTCCACCCCGCGCAGAACCGTCCTCGCCGCCGCCCTCGCGGCCGCCGCCGGTACGGCCGCGGCCTCCGCGGCACCGGCGACCGCCCTGGTCCGCGACACCCCGGACACGGCCCACGTCCCCGCGTCCGCCCTCGTGGACAACCGTTTCTGGACCTCGTACACCGACTGGCGCTCCGGCAGCGCCGCGGGCACCCGCGCCGTCGCGGGCCACCGCCCCGGCCTGGTGATCGCGACCCCCGCCGGGCGCACCGACTACACCGACCCGCACACCGGCACGACCTCCGCCTGGGAGTACGCGAGCTGGACCTCACCGGTTCACATCTCCACCGTCCCCGCCACCGAGGTCATCACCTCCTGGAACGCCGACACCCCGCCCGGCACCTGGATCCAGATCGAGCTGCGCGGCACGTACGACGACGCCACGGCCACCCCCTGGTTCGTGATGGGCCGCTGGGCCTCCGGCGACGGGGACGGCGACATCCGGCGCACCTCGGTCGACGACCAGAGCGACGGCCGCAGCACCGTCTGGACCGACACCTTCGCCGTCGACGACGCCGCGAGCGGACTGCGCCTGGCCTCCTACCAGCTCAGGCTGACGCTCCACCGGACCCCTGGCACCACCGCCACCCCGACGGTGTGGCGGCTCGGCGCGATGGCGTCCGACATCCCGGACCGGTTCACCGTCCCCGCCTCCGTGCCCGGGCTCGCCCGCGAACTGGCCGTCCCGCGCTACTCGCAGAACACCCACGTCGGCCAGTACCCGGAGTACGACAACGGCGGCGAGGCATGGTGCAGCCCGACCTCCTCGCAGATGATCATCGAGTACTGGGGGCGCCGCCCGAGCGCCGAGGACCTCGCCTGGGTGAACCCGGCCTTCGCCGACCCCCAGGTCTGCCACGCGGCCCGGTTCACCTTCGACCACCAGTACGAGGGGTGCGGCAACTGGCCCTTCAACGCCGCCTACGCCGCCACCTACCCGGACATGAACGCCGTGGTCACCCGGCTGCGCTCGCTCACCGATCTGGAGACCCTGATCAGAGCGGGCATCCCGGCCATCACCTCGCAGTCCTTCCGCAAGGAGGAACTGACCGGAGCCGGCTACGGCACCGCCGGCCACCTCATGACCGTCATCGGCTTCACCGCGAACGGCGACGTGATCGCCA
The DNA here is from genome assembly GCF_044764755.1 of Streptomyces sp. NPDC093600. NCBI lineage: Bacteria > Bacillati > Actinomycetota > Actinomycetes > Kitasatosporales > Streptomycetaceae > Streptomyces > Streptomyces sp. NPDC093600. Next base: position 54,619 of record NZ_JBIWIU010000004.1, on the reverse strand, counting down.
ACGACCCGGCCTCGCCGAGCAACGAGGCCGTGCGCCGCGTCTACAAGCGGCGCGAATGGGAGAACATCTGGCTCCGCACCAAGCGCTACAACGCCAGCGGCAAAGTGGTCTCCGGCACAGGAGGGGTCTGTTACCTCTACTTCCCCGACCGCCCCACACCCGCGCAGCGCAAGGCATTGGCGGCGGTCGGCATCCGGTGACCGGCGCCCGCGGTCCCGGGGGGCGTGAGGAACGTCTCTACCCCGGGGCCGCCGTGGCTGGCACCGTGGTGGCCATGACCGCCACCACCCACTCCGCCGCCCGCGCCCGCGCCCGTACCGGCGGCCCCGAGGACAACGGACCCCAGCTGCTCGAGCACCTCCTGGGCTGGACCCTGGTCGTCGTGCTCGCCATGTTCGTCACGCAGGTCGGGCTGATGTGACGGCCTCCTCATGCCCGGCGGCCCGGGCCGGCGACGGCGCCTGAGGGGGCCGACGGCCACGGGAAGCCGCGGGGTGACCGGGACCCGCCGAATGGGCATACTCCCTCCGCCACGGGCGCCGGGCGCCCCCTCGCGTGATCCGCCCGGGGGAGCATCGGCGCAGACCGACCGACGGCGGTGCGTCGCCCTACCCCCGGCCCGCGCCGCCGCCCCCGACAGGGAGGAGTGCGCCGCCATGCCCGACCGCGCCCCGCAGACGGTGGACCGCAGGCTGCTCACGGAGGAGGCCGAGGATCTGCTCGCCCTTGTCCGTGACATCGCCGAGCGGGAGATCGCGCCCCACGCCGCCGAGGAGGAGGACGCGGGCCACTTCCCCCGCGAGCTCTTCTCGCTGCTCTCGGCCTCCGGCCTGCTCGGCCTTCCCTACGACTCCGAGTACGGCGGCGGCGCCCAGCCCTACGCCGTCTACCTCCAGGTCCTCGAAGAACTCGCCGCCGCCCGGCTCACCGTCGGCCTCGGCGTCAGCGTCCACACCCTGTCCTGCCACGCCCTCGCCGGATTCGGTACGAAGGAGCAGCGCGCCGCCCATCTGCCCGCCATGCTCGGCGGCGGCCTCCTCGGCGCCTACTGCCTCTCGGAACCGGCCTCCGGATCCGACGCGGCCTCGCTGCGGACGAAGGCGGTCCGGGACGGCGACGCGTGGGTGCTGACCGGCACCAAGGCGTGGATCACCCATGGCGGGATCGCCGACTTCTGCACGGTCATGGCCCGCACCGGAGGCGAGGGGCCCAAGGGCATCACGGCGTTCCTCGTGCCCGGGGACGCCGAGGGGCTGAGCGCCGCGGCGCCCGAGCGGAAGATGGGCATGAAGGGCTCGCCCACCGCCCAGCTGCACTTCGACGGGGTGCGGATCCCCGACGCGCGCCGGATCGGCGAGGAGGGGCAGGGGTTCGCCATCGCGCTGTCCGCCCTGGACTCCGGCCGGCTCGGGATCGCGGCCTGTGCGGTGGGGCTCGCCCAGGCCGCGCTCGACGAGGCCGTCGCGTACGCCCGGGAGCGGCGGCAGTTCGGCCGGCCGATCGCCGACTTCCAGGGGCTGCGGTTCCTGCTCGCCGACATGGCGACCCGGATCGAGGCGGGCCGGGCGCTGTATCTGGAGGCGGCCCGGCTGCGCGACGAGGGCCGGCCGTTCGGACGGCAGGCCGCGATGGCGAAGCTGTTCTGCACGGACGCGGCGATGGCGATCACCACGGACGCGGTCCAGGTCCTCGGCGGCTACGGCTACACCGCGGACTTCCCGGTGGAGCGCTACATGCGGGAGGCGAAGATGCTGCAGATCGTCGAGGGGACCAATCAGATCCAGCGGATGGTCATCGCCCGTCACCTTGTCGGACCAGAGTCCCGCTGACACCGCTCATACGCACCGTGCGGTCGGCCCAGACCGGTGCGGCGGCCAGCCGGTTCCACTCCTGGTCGTTGCGGCCCGGCAGGGTCCGGCCGTGGCTGGCCCACTGGCGGAGCAGCGCCTGGTAGATCGGCGGGTCGGTGAGGTGAGGAACCGGGTGGGTAACCACGTGCGGAGCCGCGCGCGGAACCGATTCTTCAAGGCGGGGCTCGGCGAGCCGCCGTCTTCCGTAGGTGCTCGGGGCGGTGTACGTGGACGTCATGTCCGGCCCAACGCGACGCGCCCGGCGGGGGTCACCGCCGGACCGATTCGAGCGGCAGTTCGGGAGTTACCCGGTTTTCCCGGACGAGGCCGACCGTGCCCGGCTCCGGCCTCGCGGGAACGCCTGACGTGCCGTCAACTCTTCTGGCGCGGTCTCAGGCCGCGCGCCGCATCTGCGGCACCTTGATCGGACGCGAGCCCGGACCGCCGACGTGCGAGAAGGGCTGCGTCCGCCAGTCGAGCCCCTGAGGGAGCGTCAGCAGCAGCGCGGTGTCCTGCTCCAGGACCTCCAGGGTCTCGTCGGCGGGGCGCGCCTCGGACGCGGCGCGACCGGTGCCGGGGCAGACCGTCAGGACGAACGGGTTCCACGGAGTCGGGCAGAGCGCGTGCTCCGGCAGCTCGTCCTCGTCCGCGAGCAGCGCGATCGGCTGCACACAGTCCGGGCAGATGACCCGGTACATCTCAAAGGTGTCGTACGCGTCGAGCTCGTCGGGCGTCTCGACCGAATCAACAGGCTCCTGCATGGAGAATCTCCCCCTCGGGTGGGTCGACCAAGTGCGTGTGGCCTCGACCACAAGAAGCAATTCCCATACGGCCCACCGCATAATCGTGAGGCACGACCCAAGCCGCTCCGCAAACCTGTGGCGTTCGTCACATGCCCGGCGCAGGTGCCGCGCGGACGGCCATAGCCACGCATACCGGCGGCGGCCGACTGTGCCGATGACCTCCCGGGGCAATAGGTTGACCGCATGGAGGAGCTGGATCGTCAGATCGTGGAGTTGCTCGTCGGGGACGGGCGGATGAGCTACACCGACCTGGGCAAGGCCACGGGCCTGTCCACCTCGGCCGTACATCAGCGCGTCCGCCGCCTGGAGCAGCGCGGGGTCATCCGCGGCTATGCCGCCGTCGTCGACCCGGAGGCCGTCGGTCTGCCGCTGACCGCTTTCATCTCGGTGAAACCCTTCGACCCCAGCGCCCCCGACGACACCCCCGACCGGCTCGCCGACATCCCCGAGATCGAGGCCTGCCACAGCGTCGCGGGCGAGGAGAACTACATCCTCAAGGTGCGCGTCGCCACCCCCCTGGAGCTGGAGCACCTGCTCACCCGCATCCGCTCCCAGGCCGGCGTCTCCAGCCGCACGACGGTCGTCCTGTCCACCCCGTACGAGGCCAGGCCGCCACGTATCTAACCTGGTCACCATGGACGAGAGCCTGTCGAAGACAGAACACCGCACCGTGCTGCTGCGCGGTGGAGAAGTGCACAGCCCCGCCGACCCCTTCGCCACCGCCATGGTGGTCGAGCGCGGGCACGTCGCCTGGGTGGGCTCGGAGGGCGCGGCCGACGCCTTCGCCTCCGGCGTCGACGAGGTGATCGACCTCGAAGGCGCCCTGGTCACCCCCGCGTTCGTCGACGCCCATGTGCACACCACCGCCACCGGTCTCGCGCTGACCGGCCTCGACCTCTCCGCCGCCGCCTCGCTCGCCGAGGCGGCGGAGATGATCCGCGCCCACGCCGCGGCCCGCCCCCACGACCGGATCCTCATCGGCCACGGCTGGGACGCCGCCCGCTGGCCCGAGCGCCGTGCGCCGCGCCGCGAGGAGCTGGACGAACTCGCCGGCGGCCGCCCCCTCTACCTCACCCGTATCGACGTCCACTCGGCCGTCGTCACCACCGCGCTGCTCGACCTCGTGCCCGGCGTCCGCGCCCTCACCGGCTTCCGCGCGGACGAACCGCTGACCGGCGACGCGCACCACGCCGTCCGTGCCGCCGCCTACGCCGCCGTCTCCTCCGGGCAGCGCACCGAGGCCCAGCGCGCCGCCCGCGCCCGCGCCGCCTCCCTCGGCATCGGCACCCTCCACGAGTGCGGCGGCCCCGAGATCTCCTCCGAGGACGACTTCACCGGACTGCTCGACCTCGCCCGTGCGGAGCCGGGTCCGCGCGTCGTCGGCTACTGGGCCGATCTCGACATCGAGCGGGCCCGCGCCATCGGCGCCGTCGGCGCGGCCGGCGACCTGTTCGCCGACGGCTCCCTCGGCTCCCACACCGCCTGCCTCCACGACCCCTACGCCGACCTGGCCGACGCCCGCACCGGGGTCGCCCACCTGGACGCCGCCACGATCGCCGCCCATGTCGTCGCGTGTACCGAGGCCGGGCTCCAGGCCGGCTTCCACGCCATCGGCGACGCCGCCCTGACCGCCGTCGTCGACGGCGTACGGGCCGCGTCCGAGAAGCTCGGCCTCGGCCGGATCCGCGCGGCCCGGCACCGCGTCGAGCACGCCGAGATGCTCACGCCCGAGACGATCGCCGCCTTCGCCGAACTCGGCCTCACCGCCTCGGTGCAGCCCGCCTTCGACGCGGCCTGGGGCGGCGAGCGGGGCATGTACGCCGAACGCCTCGGCGCCGAACGGGCCCGCACCCTCAACCCGTACGCGGCCCTGCTCCGTTCCGGGGTGCCGCTGGCCTTCGGCTCGGACAGCCCGGTCACCCCGCTGGACCCCTGGGGCACCGTCCGGGCCGCCGCCTTCCACCGCACGCCCGAGCACCGGATCTCCGTCCGTGCCGCCTTCACCGCCCACACCCGGGGCGGCTGGCGGGCCGTCGGCCGCGACGACGCCGGCACCCTCGTGCCCGGCGCTCCGGCCGACTACGCGGTCTGGCGCACCGGCGAACTCGTGGTCCAGGCCCCCGACGACCGGGTGGCCCGCTGGTCGACCGACCCGCGCTCCGGCACGCCCGGACTGCCCGATCTGACCCCCGGCGGCGAGCTCCCCGTCTGCCTGCGGACGGTGGTCCTGGGGCACACGGTCTTCGAGCGGCCGAACGAGTGACGCAGGGACATTCCGTACCACCGATCGATGATCCTTCCGCTCCTCCACGACCTGCGGATCGTCCCCGCTGACCTGGCGGTATAGGTCATTACCGCAGGTCAAAGGAGTATTGACAGCCAACCGCCACCGGCCGGTAGGTTCGGCGAGTCCACCACAGGACATCCGACGGGTTTCGAACCTCCACGCAGTCGTCGAACGCCGCTGGGTCAGGGGATGGTGTGCCGCACCTGGTTCACCAGCACCGCGAGCCAGGTTCAGCGCCCGCGCCTCGGGGGCGAGGGAAGGTTTTTTCCGGCGGAGGGTGGGATCCGGGTGGGGCCCGGACGTTCAGTAGACAACGGCTCTCGGTCGACCCGCACCCAGCGGGCCCCAGGTCGGCCCGAAGGACACCGGGCCCCGATCCGCAGCGCGCTTCCGTGGTGGCGTTGCGTGACGTCCCCGCCCCGACGAGTCCGGTCGCCGCAGACCCCTGACCGGGGCTCGCTATGGTGGGAGCTTACGTATGTATCCGAAGGGGCAGCAGTGAACGACGGTGGCCAGAGGCGTTACGGCCCGCTCGGCAGAGCCTTGGTGATCATTCCGACCTACAACGAGGCGGAGAACATCAAGCCGATCGTCTCGCGGGTACGGGAAGCCGTACCGGAGGCGCACGTCCTCGTGGCCGACGACAACAGCCCCGACGGCACGGGCAAGTTCGCGGACGAGCTCGCCGCGGAGGACGACCACGTCCATGTCCTGCACCGCAAGGGCAAGGAGGGCCTCGGCGCCGCCTACCTCGCCGGTTTCCGCTGGGGCGTCGAGAACGGCTACGGCGTCCTCGTCGAGATGGACGCCGACGGCTCCCACCAGCCCGAGGAGCTGCCCCGGCTGCTGACCGCGCTCAAGGGGGCCGACCTGGTGCTCGGCTCCCGCTGGGTGCCCGGCGGCCGGATCGTGAACTGGCCCAAGTCCCGCGAGTTCATCTCCCGGGGCGGCAGCCTCTACTCCCGCGTCCTGCTCGACGTCCCCATCCGGGACGTCACCGGCGGCTACCGCGCCTTCCGCAAGGAGACCCTGGAGGGCCTGGGCCTCGACGACGTCGCCTCGGCCGGCTACTGCTTCCAGGTCGACCTGGCCCGCCGTGCCGTCGCCGCCGGATTCCATGTCGTCGAGGTGCCCATCACCTTCGTGGAGCGCGAGGTCGGCGACTCCAAGATGAGCAAGGACATTCTCATCGAGGCGCTGTGGCGCGTCACCGGCTGGGGCCTGACGGCCCGCGCGCACAAGGTCGGCAAGCTGCTCGGCCGCAAGTCCGCGAGCTGATCCGTCCTTTACGACGTTCCTGCGGGGCGCCAGGCACACTGGGGACCATGACGACAGGCGCACCGCCCCCTCTCGCCCCCAAGCGCTCCCGCGCGCGCACGTTCCTCCCACTGGCCCTCGCCCTGTGGCTGGTCCTGGAGATCTGGCTGCTCACGATGGTGGCCGGAGCGGCCGGCGGACTGACCGTCCTCGGCCTGCTGGTCGGCGGCGCCGTCCTCGGCGCCGTGGTGATCAAGCGGGCGGGCCGGCGTGCCTTCAAAAACCTCACCGAGACCTTCGAGCGGGCCCAGGCGGCGGCCCGCACCGGTCAGCCCCCCACGGCCGCCGACCGGGTCGGCGCGCAGGACCGCAACGGCTTCCTGATGCTGGGCGGTCTGCTGCTGATGCTGCCGGGGCTCGTCTCCGACGTGGCCGGTCTGCTGCTGCTCGTCCCGCCGGTCCGCTCGCTGCTCGGACGGTACGCCGAGAAGGCCGTGGAGCGCCGGATGGCCGCCGCCCCCACCGGAAGCCTCCAGGACGCCTTTCAGCAGGCCCGTATGCACCGCCCGGACGGCAAGGTGGTCCAGGGTGAGGTCGTCCGCGAGGACGCCCCTGGGGGCGACGCCCGGCGGGCCGACGACCCCCGCCCTCCGCTGACGCCCTGAGAGCCTGACGAACGCGAGACCCTGACGACCTGTCCGAGACCTGACGGCCCGAGACCCTCCGAGGGCGGGCACGAGAACGCCGCGGGGCCCGGTACACAGATCGTGTACCGGGCCCCGCGGCGTTGCTTCGGACCGCGCCGTCCGCCTATGCGGACTTGCGGCTGTCTCGCGGATGGACGGCGATGTTCATGGCGCCGGAACGCAGGACCGCCAGCCTCTCGGCCAGCACCTCCTCCAGCTCCTCACGCGTGCGCCGCTCCATCAGCATGTCCCAGTGCGTACGCGCCGGCTTGCCCTTCTTCTCCTCGGGGCCGTCCCCGTCCACCAGAAGTGCCTGGCTTCCGCAGACCTTGCACTCCCACTCCGGCGGAATTTCCGCTTCCACCGAGAAGGGCATCTCAAAACGATGGCCCTTCTCGCATGCGTACTCCACGGCCTGGCGCGGGGCCAGATCGATGCCGCGGTCGGTCTCGTAGCTGGTCACCACGAGGCGCGTGCCGCGAAGAGCTCGCTCACTCATGAATCGTGCCTCCCGGGCTTGTCGCCCACAGGACAGGTGTCGCTGTCGTCGTCATCCGGTCAACGTCCGGTCGGCGGTAAAGATTCCCGTTCCGGGTCATGCGTCGCCCGTCGTGCCGCCCCTTGTTCTACCCACCAGTGCCCGGTTTGTCACATCTGGCAGCAGATGTCACCCAGCGCCTTCACTAAAGCAGCACGCAGTAACGGTCCGCCTGGCAGGCCAAAGGCGTACACTACCGGCCTTTCACTTCCGCGTCTAAATCCGCTCCGGAACCGGGTTGCCCGCGGCGGCCACGGCACGCCGTACCGGTACCCGCGCGAGCAGGACGAAACCTACCGCGAAGAAGATCACCAGGGAGATGATGGCATCGCGGTAACTGCCGGTCAGCTGATACGCGAGACCGAACACCAGTGGCCCCAGCCAGCTCAGACCCCGGTCGCTCATCTCGTAGGCCGAAAAGTACTCCGCCTCCTTGCCACGCGGCACCAGATGGGAGAAGAGCGAGCGAGACAGCGCCTGGCTGCCGCCGAGGACGAGACCGATCGCCGCCGCCAGACAGAAGAACGCCACCGGCGCGCCGGCCGGCAGGAAGTACCCGGCCGCCAGGATCAGCGTCCAGACGGCCAGGGACACCAGGATCGTCCGCTTGGCGCCGTACGAACGCGCCATCCGCCCCATCCCGAGAGCGCCCGCGACGGCGAGCACCTGCACCAGGAGCACCGCGGTGATCAGCGTCGTCTGCTCCAGGCCCAGCTCCTCCGAGCCGTAGATCGACGCCTGCGAGATCACCGTCTGCACCCCGTCGTTGTAGACGAGATACGCCAGCAGGAAGGAGAGCGTCAGCGGATGGCGCCGCATGTCCCTGAGCGTTGCCATGAGTTGCCGCCAGCCACCGCCGACGGCCCCCTCACCGCCTGTCTCCCGCACCCGGCGGTCCCGGAGCCTGCGCAGCGGTACGAGGGTGAAGGCGCCCCACCACACACCCGCCGACGCCAGACAGATCCGTACCGCCGTCCCCTCCGACACGCCGAAGGAGTCGTGCCCCGAGTACAGGACCAGGTTGAGGACCAGCACCAGGGCCCCCGACGTATAGCCGAAGGCCCAGCCCCGCGAGGAGACCGCGTCCCGCTCGTCCGGCTCGGCGATCTGCGGGAGATAGGCGTTGTAGAGCACCATCGAGACGGCGAGCGAGGCGTTCGCGACGATCAGCAGGAACGCGCCGAGCAGATACCGGTCGCCGTCCAGGAAGAACATGCCCGTGGTGGCCGCCGCGCCCAGATACGCCGCGACGGCGAGCAGCGGCTTCTTCCGCCCCGTACGGTCCGCGGCCGCGCCCACCAGCGGCATCACGCACACCGCCACCACGATCGAGGCCGAGACGGCGTAGGCGAACAGCGAGCCCGCCCGCACCGGGATCCCCAGCGGGTGGACGAACCCCTCCGCGTCCGCCGCCGCCTTGGCGACCGACGTCAGATAGGGGCCGAGGAACACGGTCAGCACGCTGGTCGAGTAGACCGAGCAGGCGAAGTCGTAGAAATACCAGCCGCGTTGCTCGCGTCTGCGGTCGGCGGGATCGGCGGTGTGCTCCTCCGGCTCGGCGGTGTTGGCGGTCAAGGCCGCGCCCCCTCGTTCGTCCCCGTGGCGGGACGCGCGCTCAGACCCACACCCCCCGGTCGGTGAGCACCGCGCGCAGCGTCTCCAGATGATCGGTCATGATGCCATCCACCCCCAGGTCGAGGAGAGAGTTCATCCGCTCCGGATCGTTGACGGTCCAGACGTGCACCTGCAGACCGCGCGCGTGCGCCTCCCGGACGAAACGCCGGTCCACCACGGGGATCCCTCCCTGGCTCTCCGGCACCTGGGCGGCGACCGCGCCCGCGCGCAGCGCCGCCGGTATGCCGAAGGACCGCAGCCACAGCCCGAGCACGCCCTTCACGCCGTACGAGGTGGCCAGCCGCGGCCCCGCCAGGCGCTGCGCCCTGGCCACCCGCGCCTCGGTGAAGGAGCCCACGCAGACCCGGTCCCAGGCGCCCGTCCGCTCGATCAGACCGACCAGCGGCGCCAGCGACGACTCCGCCTTCAGGTCCACGTTCCAGCGGGCCTCGGGGAACTCCTCGAGGAGCTCCTCGAAGAGCGGGAGCGGCTCCTTGCCGGCCACCCGCGCCTCCCGGACCGCGTCCCACGGCAGATCCCGGATCCGGCCGGTCGCGTCCGTGACCCGGTCGAGCGTCGCGTCGTGGAAGGCGACCAGCGCCCCGTCCGCGGTGGTGTGCACATCGGTCTCGAAGTAGCGGTAACCGGCCGCCGCGGCCCGTCGGAAGGCGGCCGCGGTGTTCTCCAGGCCGCCGGCCGAGCCGCCGCGGTGGGCGAACGGGATGGGCGACGGGTGGTCGAGATAGGGGTGGCGTACGCGAGTCACCGGGGCAGTATGGCCTGCTCCGGTGACCCGGAGGCGACCACGGTGCTGCGCGCGCTCACCTCGGGAATGGCGAACCGGCGCAGGAAGAACTGGGCGAGGGGGCCGATGGACAGCGCGTACAGGACCGTGCCGACCCCGACCGAGCCGCCGAGCACGAAACCGGAGGAGACGACGGCGACCTCCAGCGCCGTACGCACCAGGCGGATCGACCGGCCGGTGAGCCGGTGCAGACCGGTCATCAGTCCGTCACGCGGACCGGGGCCGAAGCGGGCGGCGATGTAGAGCCCCGTCGCCATGCCGTTGAGGACGATGCCGACGATCATCAGCGGGATCTGGCCCGCCAGGCCGTGGACGTCGGGGACGAGCGCCAGGGTGCCGTCCATCGCCACCCCGATCACGAAGACGTTCGAGACGGTGCCCAGGCCAGGCCTCTGCCGGATCGGGATCCACAGCAGCAGCACGACCGCGCCGACGACGATCGACACCACACCGATGGTCAGCCCGGTCCGCTCGGCCAGACCTTGGTGAAGCACCCCCCAGGGCTCCAGGCCGAGCCCGCCGCGCACCAGGAGCGCCGAGCTGATCCCGTACAGCGCCAGCCCGGCGTACAACTGCGCGAGCCGGCGGGTGAGGTGCCGGCCGCGCAGGCCCGTGGTGAAGGTCGTGATGGACAAGCGAGTGCCCCCTGTGGTGGTAGTGGACTGACTCATGACACTCTGTGGCGGGGGATCGCAGACCAACCATGGCCAATTCGAGGAAGGTGGACTGGTTTCCATGGCTCAGTGGACTTCGGCGGTCGGGCCGGCCCAGTTGGCCCGTCAGCTTCAGGCGCAGCAGCCCCGTCCCGCCGGGCCGGGGACCCGCAAGCCGCCCGCCTACCGCGCGCTGGCCGACGGCATCCGCCTCCTCGTGCTGGAGGGCCGGGTCCCGGTCGCCGCGCGGCTGCCCGCCGAGCGGGAGCTGGCACTGGCGCTGACCGTGAGCCGTACGACGGTGGCGGCGGCGTACGAGGCGCTGCGCGCCGAGGGGTTCCTGGAGTCGCGGCGCGGCGCCGGCAGCTGGACCGCCGTACCCGCCGGGAACCCGCTGCCCGCCCGCGGGCTCGAACCGCTGCCGCCCGAGTCCCTCGGCTCGATGATCGACCTCGGCTGCGCGGCGCTGCCCGCGCCCGAGCCGTGGCTCACGCGCAGCGTCCAGGGAGCCCTGGAGGAGCTGGCGCCGTACGCCCACACGCACGGGGACTACCCCGCGGGGCTGCCGGCGCTGCGGCAGATGCTCGCCGACCGGTACACCGAGCGGGGCATCCCGACCATGCCCGAGCAGATCATGGTGACGACGGGCGCGATGGGCGCCATCGACGCCATCTGCCACCTCTTCGCCGGGCGCGGCGAGCGGATCGCCGTCGAGTCGCCGTCCTACGCCAACATCCTCCAGCTCATGCGCGCGGCGGGAGCCCGACTGGTGCCGGTCGCCATGGCCGAGGGCCTGGCCGGATGGGACCTGAACCTGTGGCGTCAGGTGCTGCGCGACGCCGCTCCGCGGCTGGCGTACGTCGTGGCGGACTTCCACAACCCGACGGGCGCCCTGGCCGACGAGGACCAGCGGCGACAGCTGGTGGACGCGGCCCGCTCGGCCGGCACGGTCCTCGTGGTCGACGAGACCATGTCCGAGCTGTACCTGGAGGACGACCTGGTGATGCCCCGGCCGGTCTGCGCCTTCGACCCGGCAGGCTCGACGGTCCTCACGGTCGGCTCGGCCAGCAAGGCGTTCTGGGCCGGCATGCGCATCGGGTGGGTGCGGGCCGCGCCCGACGTCATCCGCTCGCTGGTCGCGGCCCGGGCCTACGCCGACCTCGGCACCCCGGTCCTCGAACAGCTCGGCGTCGACTGGCTGATGCGGACCGGCGGCTGGGAGCAGGCCGTCACCATCCGCCGCGAACAGGCCCGGGAGAACCGCGACGCCCTCGTCGCCGCGGTCCGGGCCGCCCTGCCGACCTGGGAGTTCGATGTCCCGCGCGGCGGCCTGACGCTCTGGGTCCGCACGGGCGGTCTGTCGGGCTCGCGCCTGGCGGAGGCGGGCGAGCGGGTCGGCGTACGGGTGCCCTCGGGCCCCCGGTTCGGCGTGGACGGCGCCTTCGAGGGCTACGTCCGCCTGCCGTTCACGGTCGGCGGCCCCGTCGCGGAGGAGGCGGCCTCCCGTCTCGCGGCCGCGGCACGCCTGGTGGAATCGGGCGCGGGGGCGGCGACGGGGGCGGAGCCGCCGAGGACGTTCGTGGCGTAGGGGAGCGGCAGGGCGGGTCAGGGGGGCGGCGTCACGTGGGACGGGCGTCGGGTCGGGCGTCGGGACGGGTCGGGCGCCGTGTCGTCGGGCGCCGTGTCGTCGGGCGTACGGAGGGCCGGTGCGGACCATCGTCCGCACCGGCCCTCCGGCTGTAGGTCCGCTCAGCCCTCCGCCGGCACCGGCGCGTGGCGCGGTGCCGGCCCCGCGTCGGGGGCGCGGCGTGGCGCGGGGCCGGGGTCCGGGGCGTGGACGGCGGTCGGCTGCGGGGCGTGGACGGGCGCCGGCTCCGGGTCCGGTGCGGAGCCCGGGACGGCCTCGACCGCCGCCGCCGTGGCGGTCTGGCGCTCCGGGAGCAGCTCCAGGACGGCCTGGCGGTGCGCCTCGCTCGTCGCGTCGTCGTACGGGTCGGGTGTCGCCGGCACCTGGAGCCGCAGCACCGGGCCCGTACCGAGGCGGGCGTAGCCGCGGCCCGGTGGGACGACCGGGATCGGGGTGGTGTGCGGCGCGACGCCGAGGACGGACTCGATCTGCTCCGAGGAGGCGGGGCCGAGCACGACCCGGGCGCGGGTGTGCGTCCGTACCGCCTCGTTCAGGGCGTCCACGCTGTCGAACTGCTCGATCACCACGACCGTGACCTGGGCGGCCCGTCCGTGCCTGAGCGGCACCTGGAGCAGGTCCTGCGGGTCGGTGCGGCCGTCGGCCGCCGCCAGGTGCCCGAGGATGCTCGGCCGGTCGAGGAGGATCCACAGCGGCCGCCGGGTGTCGTCGGGGGCCGGATGGCCCGCCTGGCGGGCCCGGTTCGCCGCGATCAGCCGCCGCTCCGTCTCGTGCGCGGCCCACTCCAGGCTGGCCAGAGCCCCGGCGAGGCCGCACTCGACGGCCAGGACCCCGGCGCGGCCGGTCAGACAGGCGTACTCGCCGGTGCCGCCGCCCTCGATGATCAGCACATCGCCGTGCGGCAGGGCCTGCAGGGCGATGGAGCGCAGCAGGGAGGTCGTGCCGCTGCCGGGCTGGCCGACGGCCAGCAGATGGGGCTCCGTCGAGCGGGGCCCGGTGCGCCAGACCACCGGGGGCGCGTCGGCCGGGCCGTCGGCGGTGAGCACCGGCACGGTCCGCTGCACGGCGCCCGCGTCGGTGAAGCCGAGGACCGTCTCGCCGGGCACGGTGACGAAACGCTGGGCGGCGATCGTGGTGGGCAGGGCGGGCAGCACGCTCATGACGAGCTGGTTGCCCTCCTCGTCCCAGTCGAAGAGGTACTCGCGCCCGCGCCCCGACTTGGCGCGCAGCAGCTGCTCGATCCGGGCGCGTGCGGCGGGCTCCCCGTCGGTGAAGTAGGCGGGGTACTTGATCCGCAGGCGGGTGAGGCGCCCGCCGTCGTCGAAGGCGTGGTCGTCGAAGGCGCCGCTCCAGTCGCCGCCGTGGGCGAAGAGCGGGGCCGGGTCCTCGGGGACGGAGAAGTACGGCACCAGCGCCTCGTACAGGCCCTTGAGCCGCTCGGTCTCCGCCTCGTCGGGCCCGGTCCTCACGACCGGACGCTCACGCCCCTTCCACGCGGCCGCCGCCATCACCGAGACGAGCGCGAGGAGCGGCCCGTACGGCAGGAGGGCGACGACGAGAACGCAGGCCGCGACCAGGAACAGCGTGGGACCGCGCCGCTCCTTGGGAGTGGCGGCCCACCTGGCGCGCGCGGTCGCGGCCAGCCTCCGCAGACCACGGGTGATGGTGATCAGCGGATGTAGCACATCGGTGGCGCTGTCGGCGGCCGTGCGCGCCATCTCTCGACTGCGAGCGATCTGGGCGCTGCCGCTGCTCAGAATGCGGGGGAGTGGTCGCCGGGCCACGTCGTACTCCTGGAGTTGTGGAAGGGGCTGAGGGGCGTCAGAACTTGATCCCGCCCAGGAGGCTGGCGAGACTCTGGCCGCCCGCGGTGATGCTGGGGGCGATGGCGGTGCCCGCGAGGTAGAACCCGAAGAGCGAGCAGACGAGGGCGTGGGATGCCTTGAGGCCGTCCTTCTTGAAGAACAGGAAGCAGATGATGCCGAGCAGGACCACGCCTGAGATGGACAGGATCATGAGGAGTTCTCCTGGTTGAGGGGACAGTCACCATGAGTCCTTCCAAGTTCACAGGAAGTATCTATACGATTAAAGGTGCATATGGGTGAAAAGCGGGCGATTTCACTTGACTGGCGGAGGTGGCAGGCTCGCCGTCGGCCGACGCGCGGAGCGTGCGAGCCGGGGCGGGCCTCGCGCCGGGCCGAGCTGCGGTGATCCTTGCCTCGGACGGCCCGCTCCATGTCGCGGCACGGGCAGTACCCTGTCGATTCACTCGTACGGCCGCGCCTGCCGTGTGCAGGTCAACGGCGGTACGGGTGCGGTCCACGAGCGGAACCGAAGAACGAGAAGAACGAACGGAAAGGCGTACACGTCGATGAGCGAGACTCCGGACCCCGAGGTCATCGAGCTGGCGGGCAAGGTCTTCGACCTGGCCCGCACCGGGGACGCCGAGACGCTGGCCGCCTACGTCGACGCGGGCGTTCCGGCGAACCTCACCAACGACAAGGGCGACTCCCTCGTCATGCTCGCCGCCTACCACGGTCACGCCGACGCGGTGACCGCCCTGCTCGACCGCGGCGCCGACGCGGACCGCGCCAACGACCGGGGACAGACCCCGCTCGCCGGCGCGGTCTTCAAGGGCGAGGAGGCCGTGATCCGCGCCCTGCTCGCCGGCGGGGCAAATCCGGAAGCAGGCACTCCGTCCGCTGTGGACACCGCGCGGATGTTTGGGAAGGCCGAACTCCTGGAACTGTTCGGCTCCTTGTGAAGCGGCGGGCAACGCACGCCGAACCCCAGGTGAGTGCGGTGTCGTAAATGTGGTCGCGGTGGCGAAATGGCTGGGTCATCATGACGTCGGGCCCGCAGGGGGCCACCGACGAGAGGCAGAGGAAGATGGTCAACACCAAGCGAAGGACGACTGGCGGCCCTCCATGTTGCTGCGCGGCCTAGGCGATCACCAGTACCCGGTCCCCCCGGGTTCGTCGACAGCTTGATGTGAGGCATCCTCCATGTTCGATCCAGTCATAGCGCCGAGCGGCACGCTGCTCGGCCTGCTGCAGAGGGGCCGCGGCGACGGCACCCTGCACGCCCTCGCCGCGCCGCGCGCCGAGGCCCTCGCGGCCCTGAACCACTGCGTTCTCCACGACCCCCGCCACGACTGGCAGGTCGAGAACCGCTCCCTCTACTACGCACGCCTGTACCTCGACCTGCACGGCGGGCTCGAGGAGATCGAGAGCCACCTCTTCGGGGCCGAGGACCACTTCGACACCGAGGAGAACAGGACCGGGCTCGCGCTCGCCGTCCTCGGACACCTCGCCTCGTACGGCCGTCAGGACGCCCTCGTGCTGCTCCGGCGGTACGCCGCGACCGGCGCCAACTGGGCGTGGGCGCTCGACGAGCTCGCCCTGCGCGACGACGACGCCGGACTGCGCGCGCTCGCCGTGCCGGTACTCGCCCGCTTCCCGGCCACCCCGGAGGGCGACGCCGAACTGGCGAGCACCGTACGGGACGCCTTCGAGCCCCGGCCGTGGCGGCTGTGGGCCGAGGACCCGCGCGACGCCGTCGGCAGCCGGATCAGGGCCGCCCGGGAACAGGGCTCCTTCGACCGCTGGCAGCGCCAGATGCGTCCGAGCGGGCCGCGACCCGGCTGGAGCGTCCAGGCGGTCTTCGACTGGGCCCAGGAGGGCCTGGAGCGCGGCGCCGTCCTGCACGGACCGGCCGCCCGCTGTCTGACCGCCGTCGCCGGACCCGAGGACCGGCCGGCCATCGTCGAGGCCGCCCGCAGCGGTCCCGACGGCGCGCGCTGCGCCGCGCTGCACTACCTCGCCGAGGCCATGGACCCCGCCGTCCTCGACCTCATCGAGGCCGCCGCCGGCGGTGGCTCCCGTACCGTCTCCGAAGCCGCCGTCACGGCCTTCGAGCGGATGTGCGGCCCCGCCGCCGTGGACCGCGCCCGCGGCTGGGTCCACCGGCCCGACGCGCTCGGCGCCGCGGCCGCCGGCCTCCTCGCCTGCCGGGGCGGGGCCCAGGACGCCCCCCTCGTCCTCGGCGCCCTCCGCGAGACCGTCCGGGCCGAGGGCCCCGACGCCACCGCCCTCTACACCCTCGTCGACGGCGCCGGACGCCTCGGCATCGCCTGCGCGGCCCCCGTGCTGCGCCACGTCTACCGGGAGACGGCCTCCTCCCAGCTGCGCGGCCGCACGGCCCGCGCCCTCGCGGCCACCGACCCGACCTATCCGACCGGCTTCGCCGTGGAATGCCTCTGGGACTGCGAGGAGACCACGCGCGAGATCGCGGCGCTGCACGCCGAGACCGGCGACGTACGGGTGGCCGAGCGATTGCGGCGCCTGGCCGCCGACCCGGCCGAGGAGGCCGAGGTCCAGACGGCCGTACGCAACCGCATAGGGCCGGACCTGCAGGTCTGACGCCCTCGCCCCCGGGGCGGCGCGGCCTGCGGCGGGGAAAGCCCCGTCGATGTGGCCCCGCCCCGGGGGACGGGCGCCCCGGCTGAGGGAGGAAGGCCGGGGCAAACGCTCATGGGACGTTCCCCGCGCGTCCAGATCCACGTTGGCAGGGACACGCCGGGCGGGACGACAACACGGGTATGCGTGTCGTCATCGTCACCGAATCCTTCCCTCCCGATGTCAACGGAGTGGCGCACTGCGCCCAGCAGACCGCCCGCCATCTCGTCCGGCGCGGTCATGACCCGCTCGTCATAGCGCCCGCGGTGCCGGGTTCCGGTCCGTCCGCGGCGGGCGCGACGCCCGGAGCGGTCGAGTGCGGGCCGGCCACCGCACCGGCCGGCGACGAGCTGCCCTGCCCGGTGGTCCGCGTTCCGTCCCTGCCGCTGCCCGGCTACCCCCAGGTCCGCGTCGCCCTGCCCAGCCGCCGGGTGGCCCACACGATCGCCGCGCACCGGGCCGACATCGTGCACCTGGCGAGCCCGTTCGTACTCGGGGTGCGCGGTATGACCGCCGCGACCCGGCTCGGCCTGCCCGCCGTCGCCGTCTACCAGACCGACCTCGCGGGCTATGCCCGCACCTACGTCGGCGCGGGCGAGGGCGCCGCCTGGCGCCGGCTGCGGGCCGTCCACGGTGCCGCCGACCGTACCCTCGCGCCGTCCAGCGCCGCCGTCCGCGACCTGGAGACCCATGGCGTCGGACGCGTACGGCTCTGGCGGCGGGGCGTCGACACGGACCGCTTCCGGCCCGTCCTGCGCGATGAGGCCCTGCGCCGCGAACTCGCTCCCGGTGGCGAACTGCTGGTCGGCTACGTCGGGCGGCTCGCTCCCGAGAAGCGCGTCGAGCTGCTCGCCGGGGTGTGCGGACTGCCGGGCGTACGGGTGGTGGTCGTCGGCGACGGGCCAAGCGAGCCCGGTCTGCGGGCGGCGCTGCCCGGAGCAATGTTCCTCGGCCGCCGTACGGGCTCCGACCTGGCGCGGATCTTCGCCTCGCTCGACGTGTTCGCGCACACCGGGCCGTACGAGACCTTCTGCCAGACGGTCCAGGAGGCGATGGCGAGCGGCGTCCCCGTCGTCGCCCCGGCCGCCGGAGGCCCCCTCGACCTCGTCGACCACCGCCGGACCGGGCTCCTCGTCCCACCGGGCGAGGCCACCGCGATGCGCGACGCGATCGCCTCGCTCGCGGCCGCCCCGACCCTCCGCGCCTCCTACGGGACGGCAGGCCGCGCGGCGGTGGAGGGCCGCACCTGGGAGGCCGTGGGCGACGAGCTGATCGGCCACTACCGGGAGGTCCTGCGCGAGCGGACGGCGGTGGCGGCATGAGCATGAACAGGCACCAGGGCGACAGACGCAGGGGCGACAGGCACGAGGGCACGGCGGGCGCAGGGCGCGGCGGGGCGGTCGCCCTGGCGGCCGCGGCCTCCGGCGGGCTCGTGGCCGGTGGCGTGGCGGCTCGGGAACGGGTGACGAGCACGGCGGCTCCGGGCGTCCTGCGGGCGGGCCCGGTGGCCGTCGGCGGGGCGGAAGCCGACCCGCCGGGCGGCCGTCCGGGGCCGACGCTGCGCATCGTCCGGCTCGCCAACTTCGTCACGCCCACTTCGGGCGGCCTGCGCACCGCCCTCGAACAGCTCGGCCGTGGCTACGTCGCCGCCGGCCACGAGCCCGTTCTCGTCGTCCCCGGAGACGTCGCGAGCGACCAGGTCACCGACCAGGGGCGGATCATCACCCTCCCCGGCCCCGTGCTTCCCGGCACCGGGGGCTACCGCGTGCTCGCCGACCGGCGCCGGCTGCGTCGCGTCCTCGACGCGCTCGCCCCCGACCGGCTGGAGGTCTCGGACCGGACGACGCTGCGCTGGACGGGGGAGTGGGCCCGGCGAGCCAGGGTGCCGTCGGTGATGGTCTCCCACGAGACCGCGGACGGCGTGCTGCGCACCTGGGGCGTGCCGGAGGCGGCCGCCACCCGCGCGGCGGACCGGCTCAACCGCCGCAGCGCGTGGGCGTACTCGCGGATCGTGTGCACCACGGAGTGGGCGGAGCGGGAGTTCGTACGGATCGGGGCCCGCAACGTCGTACGGGCGCCGCTGGGCGTGGACCTGGTGCGCTGCCGCCCGGGTCGGCGCAGCACCGTCCTGCGGGCCAAGCAGGCGGACGGTGAGCGGGTCCTGTTGCTGCTGTGCTCACGGCTCTCCGTGGAGAAGCGGCCGGGGACAGCCCTCGATACGCTCGCCGAACTCCGCGGCCGCGGGGTCCGGGCGGCGCTCGTCGTGGCCGGTGAGGGGCCCCTGCGGGGCGCGTTGGAGCGAAGGGCGCGGGAGGAACGGCTGCCGGTGCGGTTCCTGGGACATGTCGCCGACCGCGAGGCCCTCGCCGACCTCCAGGCCGCCGCGGACGTCTGCCTGGCGCCCGGACCCGCGGAAACGTTCGGCCTCTCGGCGTTGGAGGCCCTCGCCTGCGGCACGCCTGTCGTCGCCAGCGCCTCCTCCGCCCTGCCGGAGGTCCTCGGCGACGCGGGCGCCTGCGCGCCGGACGACCCGGCTGCCTTCGCCACGGCCGTCCGTGAGCTGCTCTTTCGCCCCGAGCCCGAACGCCGGGCCGCGGCACGCGCGCGTGCGGAACTCTTCGCATGGGACCGCTCGGTCGCCGCTTTCCTCCAGGCCCACGACGCGCCCCCGGCCTTGCTCCGCATCCCGACGCAGGGTGCCCGCCCATGACGACCACGGCTCGCCCCGGCCCCGACCGCCTCCCCGACTCCAGGTCCCCGGTGCCCCCGACCACCACGGCTCCCCCTGGCCCCGACCGCCTCCCCGACCCGACGCCCCCGGCACCCCCGACCGCTCCCGAGCCCGCCGTCGGCCAGCCCGCCTTCCGGGCGCACGGGATCGTTCAACCCCTGGCCGTGCCGGTCGGCGCCGACCCGCTGCCGGTGATGCCCGGGCACGCCCGCGTAGAGGCGTTTCCGGGCCCCCGGCGGGCAGGTGAAGCGTCCTGCGACCCCGGCCACGCGCGCGCGAGCCCGCCTCCGCCCGCCCCGCTCCGCTTCGCCGCGCTCGGTGACTCCCTCTCCGAGGGCGTCGGCGACCGGGTCGACGGAGCGTGGCGGGGATGGGCCGCACTGCTCGCGGACGGGCTCTGCGGGCCCGGCCGGCGGGTGGAGTTCCGCAACTTCGCCGTCAGCGGGGCGCTGAGCCGGGACGTCGCCGAGGCCCAGGCGGCCGCGGCGACCGCCTTCCGGCCCGACCTCGCGTCCGTCGTCGTCGGGGTCAACGACACCCTGCGACACACCTTCGACATCGAGCGGTTCGCCCGCCGCCTCGACCGGGTCTGCGGGGACCTGGCCGGACTCGGAGCCGTACTCCTCACGGCCTGTCTGCCCGACCCCGGCCGGATGCTCGGCCTCCCGGCGCCGCTCGCCCGCCCCCTCGCCCGGCGCCAGCAGGCCGTCAACGCCCTCGTCCACGCCGTGTCCGCCCGCTACGGCGCCGTCCATCTCCATCTCGCCGACAGCGCGTGGACCGACGACCGCACCCTGTGGAGCGCCGACCGACTGCACCCCGGCGAGCGCGGCCACCGCGCGATCGCCGCTGGTTTCCACGCCCTCCTCGCCGACCGGGGCCTCGCCCACGGCGCGCCGCCCTCGACGGAGCCCGATCAGGCGCCGCCCAGCCGCGCCGACGCCCTGCTGTGGCTGGCCACGGCCGGCACGGGCTGGGTGGTGCGCCGCTGCCACGACCTGCTGCCCCAGCTGCTGCACCTGGCCGGTACGGAGCTGCGGCATAAGGCGGCGGGCACCGCCGCCCGTCTCGACCGCCGGGCCGAACACGCCCTGTCCGACGCCTTCGCGGCGGTGTCCCTGGACCGTGCGGCGGCCACAATGGGGAGATGAGCGGGCGCTGGGAGTTCTGGATCGACCGGGGCGGCACCTTCACCGATGTCGTCGGCCGGCGGCCCGACGGCCGGCTCGTCACCCGCAAGCTCCTCTCCCACGACCCCGCCCGCCCCCACGACGCGGCCGTAGCCGGAATCCGGCTCCTCCTCGGACTCGGCCCCGACGACCCCGTCCCCGCCGACGAGATCGACGTCGTCAAGATGGGCACCACCGTCGCCACCAACGCCCTTCTGGAACGACGCGGCGAACCGACCGTCCTCGTCGTCACCGAGGGCTTCCGGGACGCGCTGCGCATCGCCTACCAGAACCGGCCCCGGCTCTTCGACCGCCACATCGTGCTCCCCGAGGCCGTCCACGAACGGGTCGTCGAGGCACCCGAGCGCCTGGACGCCCACGGGCACGTGGTGAGGCCGCTCGACGAGGACGCCGTCACCGAGGCGCTGGCGGCGGCCCGCCGCGACGGATACCGCTCCGTCGCCGTCGTCCTCATGCACGGCTACCGCCACCCCGACCACGAGGCCCGGATCGCCGCCATCGCCCGGGCGCTCGGCTATCCGCAGGTCAGCTGCTCCCACGAGGTCAGCCCCCTCGTCAAACTCGTGCCCCGGGGCGACACCACCGTCGTCGACGCCTACCTCTCCCCGATCCTGCGCCGCTACGTCGACGAGGTGGCCCGCGAACTCGCCGGAGTACGGCTGATGTTCATGCAGTCCAACGGGGGCCTGCGCGAAGCCGCCCACTTCCGCGGCAAGGACGCCGTCCTGTCCGGCCCGGCCGGCGGGGTCGTCGGCATGGCCCGCACGTCCGGGCAGGCGGGCTTCGACCGGGTCATCGGCTTCGACATGGGCGGCACCTCCACCGATGTGTCGCACTACGCCGGCGAGTTCGAGCGTGAACTCGGTACACAGGTCGCGGGCGTGCGGATGCGGGCTCCGATGATGAGCATCCACACCGTCGCCGCGGGCGGCGGCTCCGTCCTCCACTACGACGGACGGCGCTACCGCGTCGGCCCCGACTCCGCTGGCGCCGTCCCCGGGCCGGCCTGCTACCGCCGCGGCGGCCCCCTGACCGTCACCGACGCCAACGTCATGCTCGGCCGCGTCCAGCCCGCCCACTTCCCCGCCGTCTTCGGCGAGACCGGCGACCAGCCGCTCGACACCGCCGCCGTACGGGAGCGGTTCACGGCCCTCGCCCGGCGGATCGGCGGCGGCCGCACCCCCGAGCAGGTCGCCGCCGGCTTCCTGGAGATCGCGGTCCTCAACATGGCCAACGCGGTCAAGAAGATCTCCGTCCAGCGCGGGCACGACGTCACCCGCTACGCCCTCACCAGCTTCGGCGGCGCCGGCGGCCAGCACGCCTGCGCCGTCGCCGACGCCCTGGGCATCGACACCGTCCTCGTACCGCCCCTCGCCGGTGTCCTCTCCGCGTACGGCATCGGCCTCGCCGACGCCACCGCCATGCGGGAGCGTTCCGTCGAGGCGGAGCTCGACGGTCCGGAGACGCACGCGCGCGTGCGCGCCCTCTGCGCCGAACTCGCCGACACGACCCGGGCGGAGCTGCGCGCGGACGGTCTCGCGGACTCCGCCGTCACCACCCACGCGCGCGTACTGCTGCGTTACGCCGGCACGGACGCGAGCCTCCTCGTCGACCTCGCCTCCCCGGAGGAGATGACCGCCGCCTTCACCGCCATGCACCGCGCGCGGTACGCCTTCACCATGGACCGGCCCCTGGTCGTCGAGGCGGTCTCGGTGGAGGCCGCGGGTCTCGCCGGGCCCCATGGCCCGGTGGTCGTCGACGCAGGAGACCGCGCCAGAGAGCCGGCGGCCCGGGCGACGGTACGGATGTACAGCGGCGACGGCGCCGCGGACACGCCGCTGTACCGAAGGGAGGACCTGCGCCCCGGCGACACCGTCACCGGCCCCGCCATCCTGGCCGAGGCCGACGCCACCACCGTCGTCGACGCCGGCTGGCGGGCGACCGCCGCGGACGGCGGACACCTCGTCCTCGCGCGCGTGCTGCCCCGGCGCGCGCGCGTCGCCGTCGGCACGGAGGCCGACCCGGTCCTCCTGGAGGTCTTCAACAGCCTCTTCATGGCGATCGCCGAGCAGATGGGCGTACGCCTGGAGAACACCGCCCACTCCGTCAACATCAAGGAGCGCCTCGACTTCTCCTGCGCGCTCTTCGACGCCGACGGCAACCTCATCGCCAACGCGCCCCACATCCCCGTCCACCTCGGTTCGATGGGCGAGTCCATCAAGGAGGTGCTGCGCAGGCGCGGCGACTCGCTGCGCCCCGGCGACGTCTACGCGGTCAACGACCCGTACCACGGCGGCACCCACCTCCCGGACATCACGGTCGTGACACCGGTCTTCGACGACACCGGGTCCGAACTCCGCTTCCTGGTCGCCTCGCGAGGTCACCACGCCGAGATCGGCGGCATCTCCCCCGGCTCGATGCCCGCCTTCAGCCGGACCGTCCACGAGGAGGGCGTCCTCCTCGACAACTGGCTTCTCGTACGGGGCGGACGCCTGCGGGAGGCGGAGACACGGGCGCTGCTGACCGGCGCGAGCCACCCCTCGCGCGACCCGGACACCAACCTCGCCGACCTGCGCGCCCAGATCGCCGCCAACGAGAAGGGCATCGAGGAACTACGCAAGACGGTCGACCAGTTCGGCCTCGACGTCGTCCACGCGTACATGCGGCACGTACGCGCCAACGCCGAGGAGTCCGTCCGGCGGATCGTCACCCACCTGCGCGACGGCTTCTGCCGCTACGAGACGGACAGCGGCGCGATCATCCAGGTCGCGGTGCGCGTCGACCGCGAACGGCGCTCCGCCGTCCTCGACTTCACCGGCACCTCCCCGCAGCGGCCCGACAACACCAACGCGCCCACCTCCGTGGTCATGGCCGCCGTCCTGTACGTCTTCCGGACCCTCGTCGACGACGACATCCCCCTCAACAGCGGCTGCCTGGAACCCCTGGAGATCAGCGTCCCGCCCGGCTCGATGCTCGCGCCCGCCTACCCCGCCGCCACCGTCGCGGGCAACGTCGAGACCTCCCAGGCGATCACCGGCGCGCTGTACGCGGCCCTCGGCGTCCAGGCCGAGGGCTCGGGGACGATGAACAACGTGACCTTCGGCAACGCGCGCGTGCAGTACTACGAGACGGTGGCGAGCGGGTCCGGCGCGGGCGAGGGGTTCGACGGAGCCGACGCCGTCCAGACCCATATGACCAACTCCCGGCTCACCGATCCCGAGATCCTGGAATGGCGCTATCCGGTACGGGTGGACTCCTTCGCGGTACGCGGCGGGAGCGGCGGGGCCGGCCGCTGGCGGGGCGGCGACGGCACCGAACGCCGGATCCGCTTCCTGGAGCCGATGACCGTGGCCCTGCTGACCGGCCACCGCCGGGTGCCGCCCTACGGCATGGCCGGCGGGGCACCGGGCGCGCTCGGCGAGAACACGGTCGAACGTGCCGACGGCACCGTCGAGCGCCTCGGCGGGGTCGACGCGGTCGACGTGGGACCGGGCGACGTCCTCGTCGTGCGCACCCCCGGCGGCGGGGGATACGGAACCCCCGACCGGCACACCCCCGAGCCGCGCACCGGAGGCGGCTGCGCGCCCATGGAACGCTGAGACGCGACGGGACCCCGGGAGCTCAGCCGACGGGCACGAACCGTACGACCGTTCCCGGCATGCCGGGGCCTCAGCCGACGGGCACGAACCGTACGACCGTCCCCGGCACCGCCTGCGCCGCGGCGGCCAGATCGGCCTCCCGTACCACCGCCACCACCGGGTAGCCACCGGTCGTCGGATGATCGGCCAGGAACACCACCGGGCGCCCGTCCGGAGGCACCTGGACCGCCCCCAGCACCATGCCCTCACTGGGCAGCTCGCCGGTCACGGACCGCTCCAGGGGCGGGCCCTCGGTGCGCAGGCCGATGCGATTGCTCGACGGGGAGACCCGGTACGTGCGCGTGGCGAACGTTTCCAGGGCCGCGGGGGAGAACCATTCGTGCCGCGGCCCGAGCCGGACCCGCAGTGCGAGTTCGTCCGCCGGGCCCGACCACGGAGGAACGTCGACCGGAAACCGCGCGGGCGGCTCCGGGCCCAGCGGCAGCACCGCCCCGTCCGCCAGCGGAGCCGAGCCGAGCCCGGACAGCAGATCGGTGGAGCGGCTGCCGAGAACGGGCTCCACGGCGACGCCGCCACCCAGGCCGACATAGCCGCGCAGGCCGCTCACGGCCGCGCCGACCTGGAGCAGCGCCCCCGCCCCGACCCGTACCGCCGTACCCCAGGCCACCGGCCGGCCGTCGACCGTGACAGGGCATGGCGCGCCGCCCACCGCCACCGTCACCGCGCACCGGGGCCGCAGCGCACACCCGTCGACCGTGGTCTCGAGCACTCCAGCGCCCTCCGGATTGCCGACCAGCCGGTTCACGAGCCGCGCCGCCCCCGGATCCATCGCCCCCGAGCGCGGCACCCCGAGGTGCGCGTAGCCCGGCCGCCCCAGGTCCTGCACGGTGGTCAGCGCCCCTGCCCGTACGACGGCGAAGGCACGATCGGTCATCGGCCGTCCACCACGAAGCGGACCCGCGTGCCCGGTGTGAGCAGTGCGGCGGGCTCCCGCGCGGTGTCCCACAGCACCGCGTCCGTGGTGCCGATCAGCTGCCAGCCGCCGGGGGAGGAGCGCGGGTACACGCCCGTGTACGGCCCCGCGAGCGCGACCGAGCCCGCCGGGACCGCGGTGCGCGGAGTCGCCCGGCGCGGCACCTCGTACTGTCCGCCCAGGCCCGTCAGATAGGCGAACCCGGGCGCGAAACCGCAGAACGCGACCCGGAAACCGGTGCCCGAGTGGATCCGCACGGCCGCC
The DNA here is from genome assembly GCF_044764755.1 of Streptomyces sp. NPDC093600. Taxonomy (NCBI): domain Bacteria; kingdom Bacillati; phylum Actinomycetota; class Actinomycetes; order Kitasatosporales; family Streptomycetaceae; genus Streptomyces; species Streptomyces sp. NPDC093600. The sequence continues at coordinate 29,267 of NZ_JBIWIU010000004.1, read as the reverse complement.
TCCACGGAGACGCCCCACAGCGCGGCCACCTCCGCCAGATCGGGACCGTCGTAGCGGACCGGTACCTCGACGGCCCGCTCCACGCGCGCGTGGAGCTGCGGGATCGTCCACTCCCGCAGCTCCCGGGCCAGCGCGTCCGGGGCGTCGACCCCGTCGAGCAGCACCGTCCGCGCCGCCGGCACGATCTCCCGTACGGGGGGCAGCGCACCGCCCGCCCGGCGCCGCAGCAGCTCGGCGTGGAACGCCTCCGTCGCCTCCCCGCTCGCGAGCTCGACGAGCAGCGCCCGCTCGCCCACCCGGAACACCCGGCGCGCTCTCATGCGAACGCCTCCACCCGAACCCCGGCCGCCTCCAGCTCGGCACGGACCCGCCGGGCGAGCTCCACCGCGCCCGGGGTGTCCCCGTGGAGACAGAGCGACCGCGCCCGTACGGCGACGGACCGCCCGCAGTGGGAGGTCACCACGCCGAACCGGGCCATGGACACCGACCGTTCCACGACCTCCGCCGGATCCGTGACGACGGCACCCTCCCGTCCCCGTGGCAGCAGGGTGCCGTCCGCCGTGTACGCCCGGTCCCCGAAGGACTCCGTGACGACCGGAAGTCCCGCCTTCTCCGCCGCCTCGTGCAGCTTCGAGCCCGGCAGCCCCAGCACCGGAAGGCGCTCACCGCCGCCCCCGAGCAGAACCCCGTCGACGACCGCCCGCGCCTGCTCCTCGTCGCGGACCACCCGGTTGTAGAGCGCCCCGTGCGGCTTGACGTACGACACCCGTGACCCGGCCGCCCGCGCGAAGACCGCCAAGGCGCCGATCTGGTACGCGATCTCGGCCGCCAGCTCCTCCGCCGGGACGTCCATCGAGCGCCGTCCGAAGCCGGCCAGGTCGCGGTAGGACACCTGGGCCCCGATCCGTACCCCGCGCGCCGCCGCCAGCTCGCAGACGCGCCGCATGGTGACCGCGTCCCCGGCGTGGAACCCGCAAGCCACATTGGCGCTGGTGACCACCGAGAGCAGCGCCCCGTCGTCGGTCAGCGTCCAGCGGCCGAAGCCCTCTCCGAGGTCGGCGTTGAGGTCGATCGAGGCCCAGGTCATGGTGTCGGTTCCTTCCGTCCCTGGTCGTGCGGGTGGTACGGGTCAGACGGCGGCGCGGCGGCGCGCGTGCGGCGTTCTGCGTGCGGAGGGGCGATCGCCGGGCCGCTCATGCCAGTTCCCTTCCCCGGGTCTCCGGCAGCCCGAGCAGCGCCAGGACGGCGAGCCCGTAGCCGATGGCCCCGAAGACCAGCGCGCCACCGACGCCCCAGCTCTCGGCGAGGAAGCCCACCAGGGTGGGGAAGACGGCGCCCACCGCGCGGCCCGTGTTGTACGTGAAGCCCTGACCGGTGCCCCGTACCGCCGTCGGGTACAGCTCCGCCAGGAAGGAGCCGAAGCCGCTGAAGATGGCCGACATGCAGAAGCCGAGCGGGAAGCCGAGGACGAGGATGAGTGTGTTCGCCCCGGCGGGGATGTTGGTGTAGGCCACGATGCAGACGGCGGAGAGCACCGCGAACAGGGCGATGTTCTTCTTCCGGCCGAGCCGGTCGGTGAGGTAACCCCCGGTCAGATAGCCGATGAAGGCGCCGGAGATCAGGAAGGTCAGATAGCCGCCGGTGCCGACGACGGTCAGTCCGCGTTCGGTCTTCAGGAAGGTCGGGACCCAGGTCGCCAGGGTGTAGTAACCACCCTGCACACCGGTCGACAGCAGCACCGCGAAGAGCGTGGTGCGCAGCAGCGACGGCTTGAAGATGGCGGTGAACGAGCCCCGTTCGGTGCTCGCGCGCCGCGCCTCGGCGGCCTGCGGGGCGTCCTCGACGTTCCGCCGGACGTAGACGACCAGGAACGCCGGCAGCGCGCCGGTCCAGAACATGACCCGCCAGGCGGTGTCCGCGTCGACGAACTGGAAGACCAGCGTGTAGACGATCACGGCGAGTGCCCAGCCGGCCGCCCAGGCGCTCTGGACGGCGCCGAGGGTACGGCCCCGGTGCTTGGCGGAGGCGTACTCGGCGACCAGGATCGCGCCGACCGCCCATTCGCCGCCGAAGCCGAGGCCCTGCAGGGCGCGGAAGACGAGGAGCGTCTCGTAGTTGGGCGCGAAGCCGCACAGCACGGTGAAGAGCGCGTAGGTGACGACCGTGATCATCAGCGCCTTCACGCGCCCGATGCGGTCGGCGAGGATGCCGGCGAGCGCGCCGCCGATCGCCGAGACGACGAGGGTGACCGTGGTCAGCAGACCGGTCTGGCCCTTGTCGAGGCTGAAGTAGGCGGCGATGGCCACCATCGACAGCGGCAGGGTGAAGAAGTCATAGGAATCGAGGGCGTATCCGCCGAAAGCGCCGCCGAAGGCGCGCCGGCCGCGCGGCCCGAGGGCGCGCAGCCAGGCGAACGCGCCCGTGTCGTCGGGGCGTTCGCCCTGGGTCTGCTGCTGGGTCTGTGTCGTGCTCATCTGCACCTCGCAGAGGGGGAGGAGCGTGCCTGAGGACGTACGGGATGGCTGTGCGGTGCCGAACAACGTAGAGGATCGTTCAACGATCCGACAAGAGGCGTGTTGGCTCGTTCTTGCTTCTACGATGGACTCGGCCGACTCGGGCGCGGGCGACGGAGGGAACGAGCAGGGTGAGCGGAATCGACGAACTCGCGGACGACCGGGCCCTGTTGAGCAGGACGAGTACGGCGGAGCGGGTCGCGGACATCCTGCGGACCCGGATCGCCGAGGGCTTCTTCCCGCCCGGCACCCGGCTGTCGGAGGACAGCATCGGCGGCGCGCTCGGTGTGTCCCGCAACACACTGCGCGAGGCGTTCCGGCTGCTCACCCATGAACGGCTGCTCGTCCACGAGCTCAATCGGGGCGTCTTCGTCCGGGTGCTCGCCGTCGAGGACGTCGCCGACATCTACCGCACCCGGCGCCTGGTCGAATGCGCCGTCGTACGGAGCCTCGGCGAACCGCCGTTCGGCCTCGACGGCCTGGTGGCGGCCGTCGAGGAGGGCGAGAGGGCGGCCCGCGCGGCGGACTGGACGGGCGTCTCCACGGCCAACATCCACTTCCACCGCGAACTGGTCGCGATGGCGGGCAGCGCGCGCACGGACGAACTGATGCGAGGGGTGCTCGCCGAACTCCGCCTGGCCTTCCACGTCGTGGACGACGCGCGCGGACTGCACCAGCCCTATCTCGTACGAAACCGGGAGATTCTGGACGCGCTGCTGGCTGGTGAACGCACCACGGCCGAGCGGCTCCTCGCCCGCTACCTCGACGACTCCCGCACCCGGATCGTCGAGGTCTACGCGAAGGCGGTCGACGACCCGGCGGTCACCGACGCCTGAGCGGGCCGCCGCAGCGGGGGCGGCCGGGCGGTCTGCGACGGGGGAGTCGGCGGCCGGGCGGTGGTGCGGGCGACCGACGGCCCGGCGGTGGTGCGGCGAAGCCGGTCGCATCTGCGCCGTTTCGACCGTTGTCAGTGCGAGGACCTAATCTGTGCACCGTGACTTCGCCTGCCTCGACGGACCTCGCTCCGCCCCAGCTCAGCGCGGGGCCGCGGCCCGCGCCGGGCCCGGCCGCCGACGAAGGGCTCGCGCGGCGCCTCCGCGCGCTCGCGTGCACCGCCCCGCTGCACGACCTGGACGTGCGCAAGGCGAACCTCGCCGGCGAGTACTCGATCTACGCGATGGCCGAGGTCGCCCTCGCCGCCATCGACCTCGTCACACTCACCATGGACTTCGACACCGGCGCCGACCACGAACAGATCGTCGCCCGGCTGCTGCCCCGCGTCGCCGCCCAGGCACCCACCCGCCCCGCCGCCGAGCACGAGCGCGTCGCCCGCTGGGTCCTGGAGAACCTGATCAACGTCGGCAGCGTCGACCGCGGCTTCCGCGCCGTGTACGGCACCTTCGGCGCCGACGGCGTCTACACCCGCCGCGACTACGACTTCAAACTCCTCGAAGAGGTCCCCGGCCCCGGCGGCAGCGTCTACCTCCGTACGACCGACGAAGCGGTCAACGTCCTCGTCGGCGCCCTCGACACCGACGTCACCAGCGCCCAGATCGCCGCGGAGGTGAAGCTGGAGGTCCTGATCAGCCGGGGCAGGCTCGCCGACGCCCAGCTCGCCGCCGAGCAGGCGCGCTACCGCACCGTGCAGTACGCCGAGACCCTCCGCAAGACCCTGGAGGCGACCCGGCGCAACGTCCGCGCCGTCGACTGGCTCAGCGCCGTCCCCGACATGATCGCCGAGGCGCTCGACCACGTCGCTGACCGCTACCGCCACGAGAACGCGATCCTCACCAACATCCGCAAGGCCCGTGACGAGGCCGAGGACCAGGAACACAAGCGCCGCGCCGCCGAACTGGTCGACATCGTCAAGGACTGCATCCGCCGGCACACCCAGCTCCAGTCCCGCCTCCTGGAGGCCGGGCCGCTGTTCCGCGCCGAGCAGGACCGGCAGGCCTTCGCCGCGCCGACGTCGTACACCGGGATAGACCTGTACGGCCAGCTCGTCGCCCCGCTCCTGCCGCTTCCCGTCGAGCAGGCGACCAAGGTCACCGACGCCTTCTTCGCCAAGGGCACCGGACTGCGCACGCCCGTGTCGGTGCGCGTCGGCGACCTCGTCGACATGCTGCTCACCCCGCCCGTCGAGCGAGAGCACCTCGGCGCCGAGATGCCCGAGCCGGACCTGATCGCCACGCCCGACGACAGCCGGTTCAGCGAGGAGCAGCTGGCGAGCGCGATGGAACTTCTCGACCTGGAACACGACGCCCCGCGCCGCCTCTCCGGCCTCCTCGCCGACGCCCGCCTCCGCGACCCGGACCTCCCGTACCTGGTCGCCCTCCTCGCCGTGCACGCGGCGAGCCCCCCGGTCGGCACGGCCTACCGCCAGGGCGAGGAGCGCCTGCTGTTCGCCGTCGACGACGGCACTCCGCTCGACGACGAGGAGTTCGGCGGCGCGGACCTGATAGTGGGTACGGCCCTGCTGGACGCGGCGGGCATGGCGGCGGACCGCTCGGAGGCATCATGACCGACCCCGCGCCGACGCACGACGGACCACTGCCGTCGTCACCCGCCGCACTGCCCACGCGGTCGGACGAAACACTTCCGGGGGCGGTCGCGCTGCCCACGGGACCCACCGCCGCTCCCGCATCGCCCACGCAGGGGCCCCTGGCTTCGGACGAGGCACCCGCGGCTCCGGACGCGCGGCCCGGCCCGGGGCCCGTGACCTCGGACGAATCGCCCGCAGACCCCGACGCGCGGCCCGGCCCGGACGAGGCACCCGCTCACGATCCGGCAACGGCAACGGCAACGGCAACGGCGCTGGCACCCCGCCGGGCCCGCGTGGGTGCCGTGCCCGTCGCCGAGCCCGTACGGCGGAGCCCCGCGCCCTATGTGCGGGCCATCCGGCTGACGGACGAGGCGGCCGCCGCGGCCCGTGCGCGGCGGCCCGCCGTGAGCGTCACGCCCGTACGCCTGCCGCTGCCCCGACCCGACGCATCACCGACCACCCGTACCGAGGAGCCCCAGCCGTGAGCGAACACCACGCAGAGCACGCCGACGCGTGGAGCGAGCCGGAGCCCTCGCAGACCGCCGCTTCGTCGGCCGTCACCCCGGCCGACGCCGCCGACGCCGCCCGGCTGGTCTCCTTCGGGCTCCAGCCCAAGCTGCTGCCCGCCCGCGACGCCGAGTACGCCGAGCTGCTCCGGCGCTACCGCGAGGACACCGCCTTCGCACGCCTCGCCGACGCCGTCGCCACCGGCCTCGGACTCGTCGTCCTGGAGGTCTCCCCGCGCGCCGGCATGGTCGTCACCGCCGGCGAGGACTCCGTCTTCGCCGTCCGCATGGGCGACTACGCCCGCCGCGCCTCGACCGACTCAGCCGACCGCTTCCTCCACGGCCTCGCCCACCTCGCCGTAGCCGCCATGGCCTTCCCGCGCCCCGAGGACCTGGCCGACGACGGCTACATCGGCCGCCTCACCGTCAACGGCGTCGACGCCTTCGTACGACAGGCCTGCCGCCGCCTCGAAGAGCGCGCCGAGGAGCAGGGGGTGAACACCGACCCGGCCTCCGACGCCCCCGGCCTGGAGGCCGCCTGGCGGATCTACGCCCGCCGCAGCGCCACCGGCGCCACCAAGGACGCCCGCCGGCTCGCCGGCTCCACCACCGGCATCGTCGGCAAGGCCGTCGCCTTCCTCACCGACTCCGGCTTCCTCCAGCGCACCGGCGACGACGCGGGCGGCTCCTACCGCACCACCGCCCGCTACCAGCTCCAGGTCCGCGACATGGCCGGCAGCGCCGCCATGGCCGAGCTGCTCGAACTCGGCGTCGTCCCCGTCAGCGACGGCTCCGCCAGCCTCGTACCGCCGCCGGAGGGTGACGACCTGGAGCTCGCCGCCGACGCCGGCCTGCCCTTCCACGCCTGACCGCCTCATCACGACCGTCTCATCACGGCCAAAAACGCCGTCACGACCGCCTCATCACCGAACCAGTCGACGAGAGTCCGCCGCCATGTACGAGTTGTCCCGGGTCCGCCTCTACTCCATCGGTCCCGCCGGTGCGCGTTACGCCGACACCGTCCTGGACCTGCGCGGAGTCGGCGCCCCCGTGCCACAGCCCGCCCCCACCCAGGCGGAGTTCTTCGAGGAGGAGCCGGTCGGCCCGCCGCGCCGCCCCGCCCCCGCGGGCGTCCTCTTCCTGGAGAACGGCGGCGGCAAGTCCGTCCTCCTCAAGCTGATCTTCTCGGTCATGCTCCCCGGCCACCGCAACACCCTCGGCGGCGCCAGCTCGGGCGTGCTGCGCAAGTTCCTGCTCGCCGACGACTGCGGTCACGTCGCCCTGGAATGGCAGCACACCCTCACCGGCGAACTCGTCGTCGTCGGCAAGGCCAGTGAATGGCGCGGCCGCCAGGTCTCCAACGACCCCCGGAAGTTCGCCGAGGCGTGGTACTCGTTCCGCCCCGGCCCCGGCATGAGCCTGGACTCGCTGCCGGTCGCCGAGTCGACCTCCGTACGCCCGCCCGCCGAGGGCGCCTCCGGCGCACGCGGCCGCCGCCGCACCATGAAGGGCTTCCGGGACGCCCTCACCGAGGCGGGCAGGACCTACCCCCACCTGGAGGTGTACTGGGAGGAGATCCACGACCGCTGGAACGAGCACCTCGGCGACCTGGGACTCGACCCCGAACTCTTCCGCTACCAGCGTGAGATGAACGCCGACGAGGGCGAGGCCGCCGGCCTCTTCGCGGTCAAGAAGGACTCCGACTTCACCGACCTGCTGCTGCGGGCGGTCACCGACACCCGCGACACCGACGGCCTCGCCGACCTGGTCAGCGGCTTCGGCAACAAACTCGGCCGGCGCGCCGAACTCACCGCCGAACGCGACTTCACTGCGGGCTCCGTCGACCTCCTCGGCCGCATCGTCGAGGCCGCCGACACCCGTGCACGCGCGCGTGACGTCCATGCCGCGGCCGAGCGCCGCACCCGCACGCTCGCCCGCAGGCTGTCCGTCCGGGCCGCCGAGGAGCGCGGCCGCGCCGCCGAACTCGCCCAGCAGGTCACCTCGGCCGCCCACGCCGTCTCCGAGGCGGAGGCCGCGCGCGGGCGCAGCTCCCTCATCGCCGCCGAACTCGCCTACCGCCACGCCTCCCTGGCCCTGGCGGTCGCCGAGAAGGGCGCCGCGTCCCAGCGGCGGGAGCTCACCGAGGCCCGCACGCTCCACTCCGCCTGGCAGGCCACCGAGGTCGTCCTGCGGCACCGCGCGGCGGGCGACCGCTCCACGCGCGTGGCGGCGGCGATCCGCGAGGCCGAGCGGGACGCGGCCCCGGCGCTGGCCGCCCGCGCCAAGGCCGCCGCAGATCTCGTACGGGCCCTGGCCGCCGCGGCCGAGGAGGGCGAGCGCCACGCGGCGGAGGAGGAGGAACGCTCCGCGGCTCTCCAGGAGGCCGGCGAGACCGCCCACAGGGACGCCACCGCCGCCGCGACCGACGCCCAGCGGGCCCGCAGCGAGGCCGGACACCTGCGCCAGCGCCTCGCCGAGGTCGAACAGGAGACCGCCGAGGCGGTACGGGCGGGATGGTTGGACGACTCGGCCCCCGACGCCGACCCGGCCCGCGCCGCCCTGGCCGCCAGCGACGCCGAGAAGACCACGGTCGCCGCCTGGGACGCGGCCCGCGACGCCGCCCGCGCGGCGGCCGACCGCGCCCGCGAGGCCGCCGCCACCGAGGCCCGCGCCGAACTCGCGGCCGCCCGCGCCACGGACGCGGCCGAAGCCGCCGAGCACGCCTACGACGCGGAACGCCGCGCCGCCGAAGCCCTCGCCTCCGACGAGCGCCTCGCCGAACTCCTGAGCCTCCCGAGCACGGGCTCCTCCGTGCCGGGCCAGCGCGCCGGCGAGGGCGCGAACGGCAGGACCACCGGCGGCTCCTCGGGCCCGCAGCTCCCGTCCCAGTCCCCGACCGGCCCGGGCCCGACCGCCCCCGGCGCCACCGAGCCCGGCACACCCCAGGCCCAAGCCGACGACGGCGCCGGTGCCGGCTCCGCCCGTGACCTCGTGGTGCGGCCGGGATCCGCAGCCGATGGGGCGGAGGCGCCCGGCGCCCATACCGCCGGGGCCGCTTTCGGGCTCGTCGCCGACCCGGTCGCCGCTCCCCACGGTCCCCTCACCGTCACCGAGTTCGACCGGTACGCCGACGACCTGCGGCGGATGCTGGAGCAGTCCATCGCCTCCGCCGAGCGCAACCTCTTCGACCTGCGGACCGCCGCGGCCGACGACGCCCGCATCCTCGGGGCCCTCGGCGACGGCGGGCTGCTGCCGCCCGGCCCCGACGTGCTCGCCACCGTCGAGTACCTCGGCGAGCACGGCATCCCGGCCCTCCCCGGCTGGCGCTACCTCGCCCAGTCCGTCGACCCCGCCGACCACGCCGCCGTCCTCGCCGCGCGCCCCGAACTCGTCGACGGCGTCGTGATCACCGACCCCGTCTCGTACGCCCGCGCCCGCGAGGTGCTGGGCTCGGCCGCGCTGCTGCCCCGCTCCGCCGTCGCGGTCGGCACGGCCGCCGCCCTGCTCGCCCCCGTCCCCGGCCCGGAATCCGGCGACGACGCGGGAGTCTTCCTCGTACCGCCGAACCCGGCCATGCACGACGAGCACGCCGCCGACGAGGAACGGCACGCCCTGCGGGCCCGCGCCGCCGCGCGCGACGAGGAGATCCGTACGCTCGCGGCCTGCCTCACCGGGGACCGTTCGCTCGCCGCGCGGATCGGGTCCTGGCGGGCCGACTGCCCGCCCGGCATGCTCGCCGAACTCGCCGCCGGCGCCGCCACCGCGCGCGAGACCGCGGAGGCGGCCGCCGCCACGCTCGCCGAGGCCCGGACGGCCCGCGCGGAGGCCGACGAGGCGGCCGCCGACGCCGCGCGCGTGCGGGACGAGCGCCAGGAGGCCGCTCAGCGCGCTCGCCGCGTCGCCGACGCGCTCGCCGGCCTCGCCTTCCGCCTGCGCGAACGGTCCGCCTGGCAGGCCAAGCTCCGCGAACTGGCCGACGACGCCGCCGAGTCCGAGGCCCGCGCCCAGACCTGTCTGGAGCGCGCCCGCGCCGCCGACGAGGACCGCCGCGCCGCCCAGCGCGCCGCCGATGACGCCCACCGCACCGCCCGCGCCCTGCGGGCCGAGCGCGCCGAGATCGCCGGTGCCCCCGACCAGCTCCCGGAGCCGGACGCCGACGCCCCGCGCGCCGCGCTGCCCACGCTCCGCGAGGCGTACCGCGCCGCGTCGCAGCTGTACGAGAAGGTCGGCGTCGGCGCGGACCTGCGCGCCGAACAGGCCCGCGCCGAGAGCGACGAGTCCGCCGCACTCGCCGAGCTCGACCGGCTCACGAACAAGGTCCGTACCCGCGCCGAGCAGCTCCTCGAGTCCACCGACGGCGCCGACGGGCCCTCCCGTCAGGCCGCGGCGGCCCGCGCCGAGTCCCTCGTCCAGATGCTGGAGACCCGGGCCTCGGAGGCGAGCGAGAAGCTCGGCCGGCTCCGCGGCGAGGCGGAGCGGCTGGCCCCCGAGGACGGCGAGTCGCACACCGAGCTTCCCGAGGAGCTGATCCCCGCCGACGCCGAGCACGCCCAGGTCCTGCTCCGCTCCGCGACCACCGAACTCGCCTCCCTTACCGACGCGCTGGAAGCCGCGCGCACCGCGCACGCCGGCCTGCTGCGGGCGCACCGCGCCGCCGAGGACGCGGCGGGCGGCTTCGACGAGACGGCGGCGCTCCTGCGCGACCTGCTGCGCGACCACGCGGAGGAGGAGCGGCAGGAGACCGAGCCGTACCCCGGCACCCTCGAAGAGGCCCGGCACACCGCCGCCGAGGCCCGGCGCTCACTGCGCGGCTGCGTCGCCGAACTCTCGGCGGCCGACGCCTCCGTCCGCGAGGCCAGCGACATCCTCGTCCGGCACGCCAACTCCTCCCGCTACGAACAGGTCCGCACCCCCGCCCGGCAGCAGATCCGCGAACTGCCCGCGGCCGCGCTGCCCGAGCACGCCGCGAAGTGGGCCGAGGCGTTCGCGCCCCGGCTGCGCGTCCTCACCGACGAGCTGGAGCAGCTGGAGCGCAACCGCGACTCGATCGTCGACCGGCTGCGCGGTCTGGTGGAGTCCGCGCTGGCCACGCTCCGCTCCGCGCAGCGGCTCTCCCGGCTGCCCGAGGGGCTGGGCGAATGGTCGGGCCAGGAGTTCCTGCGCATCCGCTTCGAGGAGCCGGACCAGGCCACGCTCACCGAGCGGCTCGGCGAGGTCATCGACGAGGCGACCCGCGCCGCCGTCAAGAAGAACTCCGACCTGCGCAGGGACGGCATGTCCCTGCTGCTGCGCGGGGTGCAGGCGGCGCTCGAACCGCGCGGCATCGCGGTCGAGATCCTCAAGCCCGACGCCGTGCTCAGGGCCGAGCGCGTTCCCGTCGGTCAGATGGGCGACGTCTTCTCCGGCGGCCAGCTGCTGACCGCCGCCATCGCCCTCTACTGCACGATGGCCGCGCTGCGCTCCAACGACCGGGGCCGCGACAAGCACCGCCACGCCGGCACCCTGTTCCTCGACAATCCGATCGGCCGGGCCAACGCCACGTACCTCCTGGAGCTCCAGCGCGCCGTGTCGGACGCGCTGGGCGTCCAACTGCTCTACACCACCGGTCTCTTCGACACCACCGCACTGGCGGAGTTCCCGCTCGTCATCCGGCTCCGCAACGACGCGGACCTGCGGGCGGGGCTGAAGTACATCAGGGTCGAGGAGCACCTGCGGCCGGGTCTGCCGCAGCAGAGCACGGAGGGCGAGACCATCCACGGCGAGATCACGGCGACCAGGATGTTCCGCCGCACGCCCGCGGAGGACCCGCGGCCGACGACAGCGGACCAGCCGGCCTAGCCGGAAACGCCCACCGCGCGAGACGTACGAACGGCCCGGCCCCCCCAAGGGGACCGGGCCGTTCCGCACGCGCCGTTCCGCACGCGCCGTTCCGAATGCGTCACGCCAGACCGCGGTCATCCCGGACCGCGTCGTCTCAGGCCGCTTCCGACAGCCTCGCCGTCTCCGTCCGCCGTATGTCCGCGGGCCCGCGCCCCGGATCGACCTCCGGCGCCTGCGCCGCCTCCTGTGCCTGGCGCCGCTCGCGCCGCAGCTCACGAGCCGTACTGCTCGGCTCCGACACCACGCCGTTCCGCTGCCGCCACACCTGACGCGTCACCCACACATCGAGCACACTCCAGGTCGCGACGACCGTGCTGGCCACCGAGGTGAGCAGCATCGGAAACGCGAGCCACGAACCGCTGACGGCGGCGAAGAAGGCCACCATCGCCTGTATCAGCGTCACCGACGTGAGCAGCACGGCTCGTACGGCGGCGGTACGCACCGGATCGGGCAGCCGGCTCCGGCCCTTCTCGTCCTCCACCCACAACTGACGCGATGACCGCGCCTCATGTTCCATGGTCCTGTCACTCCCCACCGCTGAACGTCTCCCAGGGTGGCTGCTGCCCGTCTTGAGCCGCTTTACGCGGACACAACCCCCCGTTACTGAATGACGATCGCCAAGGGGAAAAGGTTTCCCCTCCCGCTTCACCGGAACGAAAAATTCCAGCCATCCGCGCAGCGTGACGAGGTGACCTCCGGCCAGGTGTCCTCCACCACTCGCCCGAATGCCAACTCCCCGATACCAGGACAACTCATGATCAACGCTCACTCGGGAGGCTGAAAATCGCACGGACACGCCTTCGAGTTGGCTGTGATGCAGTAGTAGGCTCGCGCAGCGTTTGTCGAATGTGAAGGTTGACGCCGTGTGTTGACGCGTCGACAAGAAGGACCTCCGCGCCGGGCGGGGGCCGAGCTGGGGGAGGCCATGCGCTTTCGCGGGAAGTCCATCCGCCGGAAGATCGTGGCGTTGCTGCTCGTGCCGCTCCTCTCCCTCACCGGCCTCTGGGGTTTCGCCACGACGCTCACCGGCCGCGCGGCCGACCAGCTCCTCGACGTCGGCTACATCGTCGAGAAGGTCGGCTACCCCCTGGAGGACACCGTCCGTGTCATCCAGAAGGAACGCCGCCAGTCGCTGATCTACCTCGCCGACCCGCGCGCCTCCGAAGCGCTCACCACCCTCCGCGAGCAGCGTGAGGCCACCGACCGGCAGATCGCCCGCATCCGCGAGAACGCCGCCGACTCCGGCGTACGCGAAGAGATGCGCCCCGTCACCTCCCAGCGGCTCACCTCCCTGCTCGCGGCGCTCGACGGTCTCGACTCGCTGCGCCGCTCCGTGGAGAACCGCAGCATCGGCCGGATGCAGGCCCTCGACTTCTACAACCGGCTCGTCGATCCCTGCTACGGCTTCCTGCTGACCCTCCACGCCCTGGAGAACGTGGAGATGGACAAGCAGGGACGCGCCCTGGTCGGCATCGTCCGCGCTCGTGAACTCCTCTCCCGCGAGGACGCCCTCGTCATGTCGGCGCTCATCGCCGAGCGCGTCACGGCCCCGGAGATCCGTGCCATCTCCGACCTCATCGCGAACCGCAAGCAGTTCTACGACGTCAGCCTCGAAGTCCTGCCGACCGCCGAGCGCGAGCGGTTCGAGCGCTACTGGGGCAGCCCCGACACCGAGCCGCTGCGCCGCGCCGAGGAGGACCTGGTCCTCGCGGGCGCGACCGAGAACCCGCGCACCATCACCGCCGAACGCTGGGCGGAACGAGCCAGTCCGGTCCTGGACGACCTGGCCCGCGAGAACACCGAGGCTGGCGACCGCTATCAGGAGCGTGTCCAGCCGGCCGCGTACAGCGTCCTGCTCAAGGCGGGAATCGCCGGCGTCGTCGGCTTCCTTGCGCTGCTCGTCTCCGTCGTCGTCTCCGTCCGGGTCGGCCGTGACCTCGTCCGCGACCTGCGCCGACTCCGCAAGGAGGCCCAGGAGGTCTCCGGCGTCCGCCTGCCCAGCGTGATGCGCCGGCTCGCCGCCGGTGAACACGTCGACGTCGAGACCGAGGTGCCGCACCTGCGGTACGAGGAGGACGAGGTCGGCCAGGTCGGCCAGGCCCTCAACACCCTCCAGCGCGCCGCCGTCGAAGCGGCCGTCAAACAGGCCGACATGCGCCGCGGTGTCTCCGAGGTCTTCGTCAACCTCGCCCGCCGCAACCAGGTGTTGCTCCACCGCCAGCTCACCCTCCTCGACACCATGGAACGGCGCACCGAGGACACCGAGGAACTCGCCGACCTGTTCCGTCTCGACCACATGACCACGCGTATGCGCCGCCACGCGGAGGGCCTGGTGATCCTCTCCGGCGCCGCCCCCTCCCGCCAGTGGCGCAAGCCCGTCCAGCTCATGGACGTCGTACGGGCCGCCGTCGCCGAGGTCGAGGACTACGAGCGGATCGAGGTACGGCGCCTGCCCCGCCTCGGCGTGGGCGGCCCGGCCGTCGCCGACCTCACGCACCTCATCGCCGAACTCCTCGAGAACGCCACCGTCTTCTCGCCGCCGCACACCGCCGTGCAGGTCCTCGGCGAGCGCGTCGCCAACGGCTTCACCCTTGAGATCCACGACCGCGGCCTCGGCATGACCCCCGACGCCCTGCTCGACGCGAACCTCCGCCTCGCCGAGACCCCCGAGTTCGAGCTCTCGGACACCGACCGCCTCGGCCTCTTCGTCGTCAGCCGGCTCGCCCAGCGCCAGAACGTCCGGGTCTCGCTCCAGCCCTCGCCGTACGGAGGGACCACCGCGGTCGTCTTCATCCCGGCCGCGCTGCTCACCGACGCTCCCGAGACGCAGGGCGCGGGCTTCCGCCTGGACCGCAAGAGCCTCGACCAGAAGGGCGGCCCCGGGCACGGGACGGGCCCGGGCGACCCCGCCGAGCTGCCGGCCCGGCGCGCCGCGCTCACCACGGTGCCGCAGGGCGGTTCCCTCGACGGCGTGCACGAGGGCCCTCTCAACGGCCCGGTCGAGCTCGAAGCGCCGCTCGGCACCGCCGGCTTCGACGACCTGCTCGACCGGTCCGCCGACCTGCTGGACACCGAGAGCGAGCGCGGCGGCCTCTTCCGCCCGCGCGCCCCCCGGCGCCGCGGCGGTCTCGCACCCGCGCCCGACGGCGATCAGCACCAGCATGCCGCGGATCCGGCGGCCCACCAGGTCCCCAGCCATGGCCCCGGCAAGGCACACGGTCGCGGACCCGCCCGGACACGGGACGGCCGGACCCGCGAGGACCGGAAGCGTGAGGACCGGACGCGTGACGAGGCGCGGGGTGCCGGCCCCGTACCGCTGCCCCGGCGCCAGCCCCCGACGCTCGTGGTCGACCACGGCCGCCGCGTCGACGAGCCGGGCCGCGCCCATCCCGCGTCCGCACAGGAGGCCGGAGGTGCCATGGCCCCGCGGACTCCGCCCGTGCCGGAACGCGGCACTCCGCCGCTGCTGGTCCCCGTACCGCCCGACGGCTCCGCACCGACGGACGACTCCGTGCGACGACCCGACGGCTCCGTACGGCCCGAGGACTCAGTACGGGCCGACGGCCCCGCGCCGTTCGGCGGGCTGCCCCGACGGGTCCGCCAGGCGAGTCTGGCGCCCCAGCTGCGCGAGACGGGCGAACGCACGGACGAGTGGGTGGCGCGGACATCCACCGGCCGGACCGACGCGGACTTCGAGCGCGACGCCGACGAAGTGCGCAGCCGCATGGCGTCGATGCAGCGCGGATGGCAGCGCGGACGACGGCAGAACGACGAGACGACAGCACCAGGAACGACACCCGAGGGGGACGGTCGATGACCGCACCGAACGCCGCAGCACCCAGCACCTCCGGAAACGGCGAGCTCAACTGGCTCCTCGACGAGCTGGTCCAGCGGGTCGGATCCATCCGCAAGGCCCTGGTGCTCTCCAGCGACGGGCTCCCCACCGGCGCCTCCGCCGACCTGACCCGCGAGGACGGCGAACACCTCGCCGCCGTCGCCTCCGGCTTCCACAGCCTCGCCAAGGGCGTCGGCCGCCACTTCGAGGCGGGCAGGGTCCGCCAGACCGTCGTGGAACTGGAGGACGCCTTCCTCTTCGTCACGGCGGCCGGCGACGGCAGCTGCCTGGCCGTCCTCGCGGACGCCGAATCCGATGTCGGCCAGGTCGCGTACGAGATGACGCTGATGGTCAAGCGGGTCGGAGCCCACCTCGCGACGGCGCCTCGGTCGGGTTCGTCCGCCTGAGAACGAGTTGGGGGGACGGTATGAGTGACACAGACCAGCAGGACCAGGAAAGGGCCCCGGACCAGGGCCAGGACGGGGCCCCGGGCCAGGGCCAGGGGCCGGAACGGCCCCACCACTGGTTCGACGACGAAGCCGGGCCGGTGGTCCGTCCGTACGCGATGACCCGCGGCCGGACCAGCGCCGCCACCCGCCACCGCCTCGACCTGATCGCCCTGGTGGTGCCGGAGCCGGCGGCCGACGACCCAGGCCGCGACCAGACGCTCTCACCGGAGCACGTGGAGATCGTCGAACTCTGCTCCGAGACCCCCCAGTCCATCGCCGAACTCGCCGCCGGGCTCGATCTCCCGGTCGGTGTCGTACGTGTCCTCGTCGGCGATCTCGTCGAGGACGCACTCGTCCATGTGACCCGCCCCGTTCCGCCGGCCGAGCTGCCGGACGTGAGCATTCTCCGCGAGGTGATCAATGGCCTTCGGGCGCTCTAGCCGCAAGAAGCCGCTCGTCGAACCGGTGACCTTGAAGATCCTGGTCGCGGGCGGCTTCGGGGTCGGCAAGACGACCCTCGTCGGCGCCGTCAGCGAGATCCGGCCGCTGCGCACCGAGGAGTTCCTCAGCGAGGCGGGGCGGCCCGTCGACGACGTGCACGGCGTGGAGACGAAGTCCACCACCACGGTGGCCATGGACTTCGGCCGCATCACCCTGCGGGAGGACCTGGTCCTCTACCTCTTCGGCACACCTGGCCAGGACCGCTTCTGGTTCCTCTGGGACGAGCTGGCGCAGGGCGCGCTCGGGGCGATCGTCCTCGCGGACACCCGGCGCCTGGAGGACAGCTTCGCGGCGATCGACTACTTCGAGCGGCGCGGGATCCCGTTCACGGTGGCGGTCAATTGCTTCGAGGGCGCCCAGCGGTTTCCGGCGGAGAGCGTACGCGGGGCGCTGGACCTCGACCCCGAGGTGGAGCTCCTGATGTGCGACGCGCGCGACCGGGAGTCCGTGAAGAACGTACTGGTGGCGGTCGTGGAGAACGCCCTGGTCCTGGCGGCGGACCGCACGCCCGCACCCGCCACGACCTGATCCGCCCCGCACCCGCCACGACCTGGGCTTCGTTCCCGCGGGTACCCGATCCGCCCCGTGCCCGTCGGCTGAGAACCGTACGGCCCCTTTCCGCGTCCTTCCAGGCGGCACGGGCGGCCGGGACCCACGGGGGTGGCCCCGACCGCCCCTGCCGAACCGTCTCAGCGCCCGGCCACCGACCGCCGTGCCACCGGGAAGTCGAAGAACGTGTCCGGATACGGCTCCGGCTTGAACGTGAAGTGCCACCACTCCTCGGGCAGGTTCACGAACCCCTGCTCCGCCAGCGTCGACCTCAGCAGCTGCCGGTTGGCCCGCTGGGCCCCCTGGATCCGGGCGTCATCGGTGTGCGAGAGCGTGTCGAAGCAGTCGAACCCCGTTCCCATGTCCACCGAGTTGTCGGGGAAGCGCTCGGCTCGCGGGGCGTGGCACTCCACCAGCGGCTCGCCCGGCACGTACGGCCGCGTGGGCGCGGCGGGCAGCTTCACGATCGTCACATCGACCGTCGAGCCGCGGCTGTGCCCGGACTTCTCCGCGATGTAACCGTCCGCGAACAGGCGGTCCTTCTCGACCAGCGGATAGAACTCCTTCTTCATCCGCTCGTCGTCGAGATCCTTCGCCCAGCGCACGAAGTGGTCGACGGCCCGCTGCGGCCGGTAGCAGTCGTAGACCTTCAGCGAGTAGCCCCGCGTCAGGAGCTTCACCTGCGCACGGTGCAGCGCCTCGGCGGCGGGACGGGTCAGGATGCACAGCGGCTGCCGATAGCCGTCGATCGGCTCGCCCACGAAGTTGTGCTCCGTGGTGTAGCGCATCTCCTGGATGATCGTCCGGTCCACCGAGCTCAGCGCCACGAACTCCTTCGGAGCCTTCGGCTCCGGCGCGGCCCGCGCGGACGGTTCGGCGGCAAACGGTTCTGCTGCGGACGGCACGGCGGCCGACGGTACGGCGGCGGTGACGGCGAACAGACCGGCCACGGCCAGCGCGCCGAGGGTACGGAAAGCGGAAGCAAGTCCTGTCATGTGCACCGTCTATCAGGTTCCACGGGGCGCGGGAAAGAGTGATCGCATACGGTCCTGCCGTGAAGGACTCCCACTGCTCCGCCTGCGGCGCCCCCTACGGCGAGGCCGCCCTCTGGCCCCGTACCTGCTCCGTCTGCGGCTCCGTCGCCTACCGCAATCCGCTGCCCGTCGCCGTCGCCCTCCTCCCGGCGACCGACGCCGCCGGCACCGGACTCGTCGTCATCACCCGCACGATCGAACCCCGGCGAGGCTGCGTCGCCCTGCCCGGCGGCTTCATCGACCACGCCGAGGACTGGCGTGACGCCGTCGTCCGCGAGCTGCGCGAGGAGACCCGGATCGATGTGCCGGCGGCCGAGGTGCGCCTCGCCGACGCGCTCAGCTCACCGGCCGGACACCTCCTCCTCTTCGGCCTCCTCCCGCCCCGCCCCGCCGCCGACCTGCCGCCCTCCGCCCCGACGGACGAGACGAGCGGCTGGCACCTGCTGCACGCTCCGGCGGAACTGGCCTTCCCCCTCCACACGGAGGCGGTACGGCGCTGGTTCGGGGGGATGTACGGCTGAAGGCTCCCGCCGCTCCCGGATTCCGGGGCGGCCCGGCTCACCCGTCGACACCCCGCACCCGGACCGGCAGCTCCACTTCCCGCACCCCGTCGTCCGTCACCCGCTCCACCACCACCCGGCCGTCCGCCCACCGCGACGCGTACCGCTCGATCTCGGCCGGCTCCCAGCCGTCCCCGGTGTCCCGCACGACAAGACCGCCACCGGTCCGCCCCACCGCCGGCGCCCAGACCTCCAGCTCCAGCTCGTCGCCCCAGCCCCGTACCGGAATCACCGCGCCCGCGCGCGCGAGCACCGGGACACGGGACAGCGGCGCGTCCACAAGCACCTGCCCCGGCCCCTCGTACGCCCGCCCCGTCGCCGTGTCGTACCAGCGACCGCGCGGCAGCCGCACCGCACGCCGGTCGGTGCCCCCGGACAGCACCGGTGCCACCAGCAGCGCGTCACCGAGCAGGAACGCGTCCTCGCAGTCGCGCAGCGCCCGGTCCTCCGGCGCGCCCCACCACACCGGCCGCACGTACGGCGCCCCGGTCAGCCGGGCGAGCCGCGCCAGGGTGACGAAGTACGGCCGCAACCGCTCGCGTTCGGCCAGGGCCACGCGCGCGTGCGCCAGAACCTCCGGGCCGAACTCCCACGGCTCGCGCCGCCCCGCGTCGATCGCCGCGTGCGTACGGAACAGCGGCAGCCACGCCCCCAGCTGGAACCACCGCAGGAACAGCTCCGGGGACGGATCTCCGTCGAAGCCGCCCACATCGGGCCCCGAATACGGCACCCCGCACAGCCCCAGCCCCAGAACCAGCGACAGCGACGCCCGCAGACCGGGCCACCCGGTCGACACGTCCCCCGACCAGGTCCCGCCGTAGCGCTGCATCCCCGCCCACCCCGAACGGGAGAACAGGAAGGGCCGCTCCGCGGGCCGCAGCCGGCACAGCCCCTCGTACCCGGCGCGGGCCATGGTCAGGCCGTACACGTTGTGCGCCTCGCGATGGTCGCCGCCGCGGCCCTCCAGCGCGTGCCGGGCCGAACGCGGCAGCGTCTGGTCGCCGAAGGGGGCGAAGGAGACCGGCTCGTTCATGTCGTGCCAGACGCCGGAGAACCCCTGCGCGAGCCGCTCCTCGTACAGACCGCCCCACCACTCCCGTACCGCCGGATCGGTGAAGTCCGGATAGGCGCACTCGCCCGGCCAGACCAGCCCGCGCACCTCCTGGCCACGCCCGTCCCGTACGAACGCCCCGGCGGCGCTCCCGCTGTCGTACACGGCGTTCCCCGGCTCCGCCTTCACGGCGGGGTCCACGATCGACACCAGCCGCACCCCCTGCTCCCGCAGGTCGGCGGCCAGCCCCGGCAGATCGGGAAAGCGCTCCCGGTCCACCGTGAACACCTGGTGCCGGTCGTAGTGATCGATGTCCAGATGCAGGACGGAGAGCGGCAGATCCCGCTTGCGGTAGCCGTCCACCACCCGCCGCACCTCCCGCTCGCTGCCGAACCCCCAGCGCGCGTGCTGCGGCCCCAGCGCCCACGAGGGCGGCAGCGCCGGAGCGCCCGTCAAGGCCGCCCAGCCGTGGAGCACGCGCGCGGGGGTCCCGACCACCACCCAGCAGCGCAACGGCCCCCCGTCCATGCGGACCTCGCTGGTCCCCGGCCGGTCGTGCCCGGAACCCGCCCCCTCCTCACCTTCGGTGAGGGTGACCCTGCCGTCCCAGGAGTTGTCGTGGAACGCCAGATGCGTCCCGGCGTCCGAGACGACGAACTGCACCGGCATGGTGATGTACAGCGGATCGTCGCCGGCGGAGAAGCTCCCGTGCGGATCGGTGTTCCACAGCCGGTACGAACCGTTCCGCAGGCGCGGCCCGCCCGAGCGGCCGCCGAGACCGAAGAACCGCGCGTCCGCGGGCACCTCACTGCGCTGCACCCAGCGCGCCGGCCCGCCTCCGACCGGCTCCCACCACCGCGGCGGCAGGTCCCGGCGCAGCACCACCCCGCCCGGCGTCCGGACCTCCACGGCGCCGTGCCGCGACACCGCGACCGTCACCCGCTCCGACACCACCCGCCAGCCGCCGTCCGTGTCCGGCTCCAGCGCCGCCCGCGCGTCCGGCTCGGGCGGCTCGCCCGCCAGCGCGTACGAGGGAAGCGGCTCGGCGCCGTCCCACCCCCAGAACACCGTGCCCCCGGCCGACACACTGATCCGCAGCGCCGAGCGGGCGAAGTGGACGGTCCCACCGCCCGGCGCGGGCACCGCCTCGCCGACCGGCCCCGGCACCCGGGCCCGCTCCCTCCCCCTCGGCGGCAGCCCCCGCGCGTCCGCCCGCCGCTGCCGCCACGCAGCGCGCACCGCCCGCAACCCCTGCACCGATCCGAACACCTTCATCGAACGCACCAGCTCACGACCGTCCATGGCGCTCACCCTGCCATCGGGCAACCCGCGCGCGAGCTCCGTTCAACTGCCGTTCACCCGTGGTGGGAGCACATATTCAGCTGCCGGACCATGGGCGGCGAAACCTGGTGCGAAAGCCGCTCCCATGGCATCGTCCCTGTCAGCCGCGTCACGCGCACACCCCGCACGTGCGCGCGACCCACGCAGACCCCGCGTACGCCCAGGGAGCCGCCCCATGACATCAGCGCACACCGAGCCGCTCTGGCAGCCGGACCAGGAACGTATCGCCGCCGCCGCGGTCACCCGTTTCCAGTCCTGGGCCGCCGAGCACCACGGAGCCCCGGCCGAGGGTGGGTACCCGGCCCTGCACCGCTGGTCGGTCGAGGAGCTGGAGTCGTTCTGGCAGGCGGTCGCCGAGTGGTTCGACATCCGGTTCGCCACGCCGTACGAGCGCGTCCTCGGCGACCGGTCGATGCCGGGCGCCCAGTGGTTCCCCGGAGCCACCCTCAACTACGCCGAGCACGCCCTGCGCACCGCCACCGAGCGCCCCCATGACCCGGCCCTGCTCCATGTGGACGAGACACATGAGCCACGGCCGATCAGCTGGGGCGAACTGCGCCGCCAGGTCGGCTCGCTCGCGGCGGAGCTCCGCGCCCTGGGGGTCCGGCCCGGTGACCGGGTCAGCGGCTATCTGCCCAACATCCCCCAGGCCGTCACCGCTCTGCTGGCGACCGCCGCCGTCGGCGCGGTGTGGACCTCCTGCGCGCCGGACTTCGGGGCGCGCAGCGTCCTGGACCGCTTCCAGCAGGTGGAGCCGGTGGTCCTGTTCACGGTGGACGGCTACCGCTACGGCGGCAAGGAGCACGATCGCCGCGACACCGTCGCCGAACTGCGCGCCGAACTCCCCACGCTCCGCGCGGTCGTCCACATCCCGCTGCTCGGCACGGAGGCGCCCGAGGGCGCCCTGGAGTGGTCGGCCCTCACCTCGGGCGACACCGACCCGCTCTTCGAGCACGTCCCGTTCGACCACCCCCTGTGGGTCCTGTACTCCTCCGGCACGACGGGCCTGCCGAAGGCGATCGTGCAGTCCCAGGGCGGCATCCTGATCGAGCACTTCAAGCAGCTGGGCCTCCACTGCGACCTCGGGCCCGGGGATGTGTTCTTCTGGTACACCTCCACCGGCTGGATGATGTGGAACTTCCTCGTCTCCGGCCTGCTCACCGGCACCACGGTGGTCATCTACGACGGCAGCCCGGGATACCCCGACACCGCCGCCCAGTGGCGGGTCGCCGAACGCACCCGCGCCACCCTGTTCGGCACCTCCGCCGCGTACGTCATGGCCTGCGCGAAGGCGGACGTCCACCCGGGCCGCGACTTCGACCTCTCGGCGGTCAGGTGCGTCGCCACCACCGGCTCACCGCTCCCGCCCGACGGCTTCCGCTGGCTGCACGACGAGGTCCGCGAGGACCTGTGGATCGCCTCCGTCAGCGGTGGCACGGACGTCTGCTCCTGTTTCGCGGGCGCCGCCCCGACCCTGCCCGTGCACATCGGCGAACTCCAGGCGGCCGGCCTGGGCACGGACCTGCAGTCCTGGGACCCGTCGGGCAAGCCGCTGATCGGCGAGGTCGGGGAGCTGGTCGTCACCAACCCCATGCCGTCCATGCCGATCCGCTTCTGGAACGACCCCGACGGCAGCCGCTACCGCGACAGCTACTTCGAGATGTTCCCGGGCGTCTGGCGCCACGGCGACTGGATCACGATCACCGACCGCGGCTCCGTCGTCATCCACGGCCGCTCCGACTCCACCCTGAACCGCCAGGGCGTCCGGATGGGCTCGGCCGACATCTACGAGGCCGTCGAACGCCTCCCCGAGATCCGGGAATCCCTCGTCATCGGCCTGGAAGAGCCCGACGGCGGTTACTGGATGCCGCTCTTCGTCCACCTCGCGGAGGGCGCGTCCCTGGACGAGGCGCTGATCTCCCGAATCAGGCGGACGATCCGCACCGAACTCTCCCCGCGCCACGTCCCGGACGACATCATCGAGGTCCCCGGCATCCCGCACACCCTCACGGGCAAGCGCATCGAGGTCCCGATCAAACGCCTCCTCCAGGGCACCCCCCTCTCGAAGGCGGTCAACCCCGGCTCGGTCGACAACCTCGCGCTGCTCTCCTTCTACGAGAAGCTGGCCGCGACCCGCCGGACATAGGTCGCGGCCCTGGGCAGGCGGCGCGGGGCGGTGAGGCCGGGGGAGGCCCCCTGCGTCGCCTGGGGGAGGCCCGGGGGCGCTCCCCTCACCCCCCGTACGTCGCCTGCGATTCCCCCAGCACCGCCGCGAAGTCCCCGGCGAGCCGCCCCGCCTCCTCCGCCCCCAGCACCGCCGCCGTGATCCGCACGCCCGTACCCGTCCTGATCCGGAACCGCGCCCCGGCCGCGACCCACCATCCGCGCGTCCGCAGCCCGTTGACCACCGCCGACTCGTCCCGCACCGGCACCCACACATTGAGCCCGCTCGCCCCGACCGCCGCGATGCCGTGCCCCGCCAGCGCCTCGATCAGCGCCGCCCGCCGCGCCGTGTACGCCGTCTCGCCGCGCGCCACCAGGCGCCGCACCTCCTCGTCCGTGAGAAGCCGCGCCGCGGTCTCCTGCAGGACGTGACTGATCCAGCCGGACGTCATCAGCATCCGCCCGTCGTGCCGTGCCAGGGTCACCGCGTCGCACGCGACCCCCGCCCACCGCAGGTCGATCCCCAGATGCTTGGACGCCGTCCGCACCTGAGCCCACCGCTCCAGACCGGCCGCCGCCAGCGTGTACGCGGACACCCCCGAGATGTCCGCGTTGTGGTCGTCCTCCACGACGAGGACCTCCGGGAACTCCCCGAGCACCGCGACCAGCTCGTCCCGCCGCCGCCGCGTGACGTAGGCGCCCGTCGGGTTCTGACCGCGCGGCGTGCACACCACCGCCCGTACACCCGACCGCAGCGCCGTCCGCAGGGCGTCCGGCACCAGCCCCTCCGTGTCGACCGCGACCGGCACCATCCGCAGCCCCAAGGCCGGTACCAGGTCCAGCAGATGATGGAAACCGGGGTCCTCGACCGCCACCGCGTCACCCGGCCGCAGCTCCGTCGACAGCAGCCGCGCGACGCAGTCCAGGGCTCCGTGCGCGAACGTCACATGCTCCGCCGGGACCCCGTCCCGCGCGAACCAGGCCCGGGTCAGCTCCTCCAGCCTGCCCAGTCGCGGCGACGCGCGATGGGACCCGTAGACCGGTGCCACCCGCGCCGGAGGTCGCAGTTCGGGCAGGAACGCGGGATCCGGGTGGCCGCCCGCGAGGTCCACGAGCCCCTCCGGCACGCGCGGCGGCCGCCGCGAGGCGACGGACGGCGCCTCCGCCACCACGGTCCCCCCGCGCCCCCGCGTGACCACGACCCCCCGCTGCCGCAGCTCCCGGTACGCCGTCGCGACCGTGCCCGGACTGACCCCCAGCTCCTCCGCCAGCCGCCGCACCGGAGGCAGCGCGTGCCCCGGCCCCAACCCGCCCTCGGACACGCCCCGTTCCACGGACGCGGCAATTCCCTTGGCCGTCGCCCCGACAATCGAATATTGTGCTGCCACGTACTGAACTATGTATCAATACAAAAGCAGAGTCAAGGGGGACCGCGTGAGCCGCGCATCGCTGAAGAACCGCATCCCGGGAGGTGTCGACGGCCGCCGCATGCTGCTCATCGGCTTCATCGACAAATGCGGCACCGGCCTGTGGGCCACCTCCATCGCCCTCTACTTCACCTACGTCTCCGGCCTCGGCCTCGGCCAGGTCGGCCTCCTCGTCGCCGTCTCCGGCGGAGTCGGCATCGCCGGCGCACCCCTCGCCGGACGCCTCGCCGACCGCTTCCCCGTCACCCGCGTCCTCATCGGCTGCCAACTCCTGCGCGCCGCCTCCCTCCTCGCCCTCCTCACCACCGACAACTACGCCCTGCTCGTCCTCTACTCGGCCGTCGGAGCCCTCCCCGACCGCGCCACGAACGTCCTCACCAAGCTCTACGCCGCCCGCATCGCCGGCCCGGAACGCGTCCGCTACCAGGCGATCAGCCGCACCGCCGGAAACCTCGGCTGGGCCGTCGGCGGCCTCGGCGCCGCCGCCGCCCTCTCCGTCGCCACCAGCACCGCCTTCCAGCTCCTGCTCGTCGGCAACGTCGTCTCGTACGTCGTGATGGCCGCCCTCACCCTGCGCTGCACCGAACCCCCGGCCCCCTCCCGCGTCGCGGCCACCTCCGCCACCGGCGCCCCGAGCGCCAAGCCCGCGGGCCCGTGGCGCGACCGCACCTTCCTGCTCTTCACCGCCACCGAGGCGGTCATGTTCCTCGACGACACGATCCTCCAGGTCGCCCTGCCGCTCTGGATCGTCCACGCCACCGACGCCCCGGTCGAACTCGCCCCGCTGCTCCTCGTCCTCAACAGCGTCCTCGTCGTCCTCTTCCAGGTCCCCCTCGCCCGCTTCGGCGCCACCACCGAGGCGGCCCGCCGCCTCCTCGTCCCGCTCGCCTGCCTCCTCGCCGTCGGCACCCTGGCCCTCGCCGCCTCCGCCTACGCCGGCCGCACCCTCGCCATCACGGCACTGGTCGCCGCCGCCGTCGCGCTCACCTTCGCCGAGATCCTCCACGCCACCGCCTCCTGGGAACTCTCCGTCGCCCTCGCCCCCGACGACGCCCAAGGCGCCTACCTCGGAGTCCACGGACTCGCCCCGGCCACCCAGCGCTTCGGCGGCCCGCTCCTCCTGACCGGCGTGATCTCCGCCGGCCCACTGGCCTGGCCGATCCTCGGCGCCGCCCTCGTCGCCACCTGCGCCGCACAGAGCCGCCTCGTCCGCCGACGCCTCGACAAGGAGTCACTGTCAGTGCCCGCCGCTACGGTGAGTGAGCAGTGATCGACAGCGCCCAGGGGGAGACATGGCACAACCCGGCACCACCACATCCATGCGCCGCGCACTGCGCCGCGAAGTACCCAGCACCGTCGGACTCCTCGCCGACGAGGACGACTTCGCCGCCATGCGCCGGTACACCACCTTCCGCTTCGACGACCACCCGGCCTACCTCCGGCAGGTCGAGGGCCTCCTCAAAACCCTGGCCGCCCAGGGCGGCCACACCACCGTCGCCCTCTTCGACCCCGACGAGTACGCCGCCTACTGCGACGAGACCGGGCTCGACCCCGACCACCCCGCCAGCCGCAGCCGCTACACCGCCGAACTGGCCGCCACCGGCGCCCGCGTCCCCTACACCGGCCAACCCATGACCACGCTCGTCCCCACCTTGATCGACACCGCCGTCCGCCGCGCGACCTGGGAGTACGCCACGATGCTCCTCGCCGACACCGGCCCCTGCGCCGAATGCGGCCAGGACATCGGCCAAGCCGCGTTCGACCGGGCCGCACGCCTGCTGACGCGGCTCCTCGAAGTGGCCGGCCCCGGCACCCACCACCTCGTCTGCAGCGTCCCCGCCGCGGACGAACAGCTCCTCGCCCTGCTCCACACCACCCGCGACGAGCAAGGACCGGCGCATCTCGACACAGCCGAGGGCGCCGAGTTCGTCACCGTCCTCGCCACCGGCATCGCCCTCGACAGCCCCGGCGGAGTGGTCCTGCGCACCACGACCCGCGGCGCCCGCGACCGGCTCCACGGCTGGCGCCTCACCCACGGCAACCTCCTCCCGCTCACCGAGGCGGAGGTCTTCAACGCCTACTGCACCGACGCCCGCACGGGAGAGCCCATCGCCCCCGAGCCCGGCGTCGACTACCGCGCCGGCTTCCCCCTCGCCCCCGAGGACGAGGACGGGCCGTTCCCCCACTGACGCCGAAGGGGCTCCCCGCCACCGATGTGACGGGGAGCCCCTTCGATCGACGCACGACTGCCGGGATCACTCCCCGGACAGCACCGCCTGCGCGGCCAGCCGGGCCTCGTCGGCCGTGTCCGCCGCACGCGCGGCCGCGGCCGCGCGCTCGCACTGAGCCAGCGTGTACTTCGCGAGCGTCGCCCGCACATAAGGAATGGACGCGGCACCCATCGACAGAGAGGTGACACCCAGACCCGTCAGCACACAGGCCAGCAGCGGATCCGAAGCGGCCTCGCCACAGACACCACAGCTCTTGCCCTCGGCCTTGGCCGCCTCGGCGGACATCGCCACCAGGTCGAGCAGCGCCGGCTGCCACGGGTCCTGCAGCCGCGAGACCGCACCGACCTGACGGTCGGCGGCGAAGGTGTACTGCGCCAAGTCGTTGGTGCCCAGCGACAGGAACTCCACCTCCTGCAGGATCGAACGCGCCCGCAGCGCGGCGGAGGGGATCTCCACCATCGCGCCGAACTTCGCCCGCAGCCCGGCCTCACGACACGCGTCGGCGAAGGCCTTCGCGTCCGTACGGTCCGCCACCATCGGCGCCATGACCTCGAGGTACACCGGCAGCCCCTCGGCGGCCTTCGCCAGCGCCGTCAGCTGCGTACGCAGCACCTCCGGGTGGTCGAGCAGCGTCCGCAGACCCCGCACACCCAGAGCCGGGTTCGGCTCGTCCGCCGGCGTCAGGAAGTCGAGGGGCTTGTCGGCACCGGCGTCCAGCACCCGCACCACGACCCGGCCCTCGGGGAAAGCCTCGAGCACCTTGCGATAGGCCTCGATCTGCTTCTCCTCCGACGGCGCCTTCTCACTGTCGTCCAGGAAGAGGAACTCCGTACGGAACAGACCGACGCCCTCGGCCCCGGCCTCCACCGCGGCCGGCACATCCGCCGGACCGCCGACGTTGGCCAGCAACGGCACCTTGTGACCGTCCGACGTCGCGCCGGGACCACTGGAAGCGGCGAGCGCCGCCCTGCGCTCGGCGGCGGCCGCGGTCAGCCGCGCCTTCCGGTCCTCGCTCGGATTCACGAAGATCTCGCCCGTGGAACCGTCCACCGCGATGACCGTGCCCTCACCGATCTCACCCGCACCCGGGAGCGCCACCACGGCCGGCACACCCAGCGCCCGCGCCAGGATGGCGCTGTGGCTGGTCGGCCCGCCCTCCTCGGTCACGAAGCCGAGCACCAGCGCCGGGTCGAGCAGCGCCGTGTCGGCCGGAGCGAGGTCCCGCGCGATCAGCACGTACGGCTCGTCACTGTCCGGCACACCCGGCATCGGCACACCCAGGAGCCGGGCGACGATCCGGTTCCGCACGTCGTCGAGGTCGGCCACCCGCCCAGCCATGTACTCGCCGGCACCCGCGAGCAGCTCGCGGTAGTGCGAGAACGCGTCGTAGATACCGCGCTCAGCCGTGCTGCCGACCGCGATCCGGCGGTCGACGTCGGCGATCAGCTCCGGGTCCTGGGCGATCATCGCCTGGGCCTCCAGCACGTGCTGTGCCTCGCCTCCGGCCAGATTGCCGCGCGCAATCAGGTCGGCAGCCACGGCTTCCACGGCCTGGCGGGCGCGCCCCTGTTCGCGCTCCGCCTCCTCGGCGGGAATCTGCTTGGCCGGCGGCTCGAGAACGGCCGTTCCCATGTGCCGGACCTCGCCGATCGCCACTCCGTGGCTGACGCCGACGCCTCGCAGCGTTGTCTCCATCTCACCCGTCTCCGAATAGAGCGGCGGCACCCGGCCGCCGCGATGAATGTCGAACCGTGACCGCCAAGAGGACGGCCCCGACGTCACTTCCAGCCGAAGAGCTGGTCGCCGGCCTTCACTTCGCCGTCCTCGACGACGTCGGAGAGGGAGTCGACCGTGGCCTCCAGGGCCACGACGGGGCAGATGGGGGACTTCCCGGCAGCCTCGACCTCCGCCGGGTTCCAGCGCACGACGGCCTGTCCGCGCGTCACGGTGTCCCCCTTGTTCACAAGCAGCTCGAAGCCCTGCCCGTTGAGCTGGACGGTGTCGATCCCCAGGTGGGTCAGCACACCGTGGCCTTCGCCGTCGACGACGACGAACGCGTGCGGGTGCAGGGAGACAATGACGCCGTCGACCGGCGACACCGCCTCCGAGGCCTCACGCTCGGGGTCGATCGCGGTACCGGGACCGACCATGGCGCCGGAGAAGACGGGGTCGGGTACTGCAGCGAGACCGATGGCGCGTCCAGCAAGTGGCGACGTCACGGTTGTCATGGGAAGCCTCCCAGGGGCGGAGATGGTGTGGCGCCGTCACTACCTGTCCTGGACGGCGTACTGTTCAGAAGCGTATGTCATGAGAAGTCCTAGTTCCGCACGATACGTACCAGTTGGCGGACCTAGCGACTACCCGGAAACGATTTGCCTCTACTGACGGTGGGATGTACTGTCGTACCTCTGCTTGACCCCAACGCGACGTTGAGTCGTGGGTCGGCAGCACCTATCGAGCCCGATCCTAACCCCAGTGGTCTACACCTCTGCATGCGCTGCGGAGGGAGTGGTCAGGGGGAGCGGAAAAGCCTGGTAGTGTTTGACCCCGCCGCAAGGGAAAGCGCGAAAAGCGAATTCCCGGAACGGCAAGCCCGCTCCAGCGGGTGGCGGAAACGGAAAACGGATCTGCTAAGCTGGAAACACGAAAGACCGAAGGGAAAAGCCCGGAGGAAAGCCCGAGAGG
>NZ_JBIWIU010000003.1:0-608130 GCF_044764755.1 Streptomyces sp. NPDC093600 | reverse complement strand
CACACCCCCGGCCTCGGCATCGAACTCGACACCGACGCAGCAGCCGAACACCCCCAACAACAAGCCCGCTTCGACCTCTGGGCCGAAGGCTGGGAACGGAGGCAGCCGAAGTGAGCCGCGCGATCGTCGTCGACGCGCCGGGCGGACACCGCCTCGTACGACGGGAGCCGCCGGAGCCCGGACCGGGTGAGGTACGCGTACGGGTGGCCGCCGCCGGGATCTGCATGAGCGACCGCGAGATCTACGACGGACACCGGGACCCGGGCTATGTCCGCTACCCGGTCACCCCCGGCCACGAGTGGTCCGGGACGGTGGAGGCGGTCGGCCCGGGGGGCGACCCGGCACTGGTGGGACGCCGCTGTGTGGCCGAGGGCTTCCGGTCCTGCGGGATGTGCGAGCGGTGCCGGTGCGGGGAGACCAGCCTGTGCACGGCCGGATACGCGGAGACCGGCTTCACGGAGCCGGGCGCCTTCGCCGACCATGTGGTCGTCCCCGTCCGCCTGTTGCACCTGCTGGACGACGAGGCGGACCTCCGGGCCGCCTCGCTCCTGGAGCCCGCCGCCGTGATCGCCGCCGCGGTACGGGCCGGGCGCCCCCGCCCCGGCGAGCGGATCGCCGTCGTCGGCGCCGGCACCCTCGGACTGCTCGCCGTCCAGCTGCTCGCCGCCTCCTCCCCCGCCGAGCTGGTCGTGGTCGATCCCCGGGCGGCGCGCGGGAAGCAGGCGCTCGCACACGGGGCGGACGAGGCCCTGACCCCGGACGAGGCCGCCTCTGGGACCGGCCGCTTCGACCTGGTCGTGGAGACGGCCGGAGCGCCGTCCACGGCGGCGGCCTCCTGCCTGCTGGCTCGCAGGGGCGGACGGGTGGTTCTGACCGGGATGTTCACCCCCGGCGCGACCGGGATCGATCCCGTGCACCTCTCCCTCAGCCAGCTGGAGGTGCGCAGCGTCTTCGGGGCGTCCTCCGCCGCCTGGGCCGAGGCCGTACGGGCCTTCGGCCTCGGACTGCTCGATCCGGCCCCGCTGATCACCCACGAGTTCCCGCTGGAACGGTTCGCGGAGGCCGTCGCCCTCGTCGGCGGCGGCGACCCCGGGACCGGCAAGGTACTGCTGCGCCCCTGAGCGCGGCACCCCGAGCGTACGGCGGTACGGGAAGCCCCCGGCGGCCCCGTACCGCCGTACACCCAACGCCGCACCCGCCCCACCGCCGCACCCGCGCACCGCCGCACCCGCGCGCCACCGCCGCACACCCTCCGCCTCGGACCGTGTCCGACCTGTCGAACAAAGGACATCCGTGACCGCCCCACCGCTACCGCCCCGCCGTCCGGGCGCCGACGCGCTCGCCCGCATCGGCCACCCCGTTCCACCGGTCGACCCCGCCGACGCCTCGCCGCACTCCTTCCCCGACGGGGGCACCTGGCGCACCGAGATCCCCTCCGTCGAAGGGCCGGAGGCGCTGGCCACCGTCCTCGAGGAGAGCTCCCGGCTCGACGTACCCGTGCACCGGGTGAGCCAGGGCAGCGGGGTCTGGATGCTCACCGACACCGAGATCACCGAGATGGTGGACGCCTGCGCCGAACGGGCCATCGAGCTCTGCCTGTTCACGGGTCCGCGCGGCACCTGGGACACCGGCGCCGCCACCCGTACCGACTCCGGCGGCGCCGGGTTGCGGGCCCGCGGCCATGACGCGCTCGCCGGGTGCGTCGAGGACGCCCTGCGCGCCACGGAGCTGGGAGTCCGCTGTCTGCTCGTCGCCGACGAGGGGGTGCTGTGGACGCTGCACCGGATGCGTACGACGGGCGTGCTCCCCGCGGACACCACCTTGAAGTTGTCCGCGCTGACCGGCCCCGCCAACCCGGCCTCGTACGCCGTCTACGAGCACCTCGGCGCGGACTCCCTCAACGTCCCCTCCGACCTCACCCTGGAGCACCTCACCGAGATCCGCCGGGCCAGCCGTGCCCCCCTGGACCTCTATGTGGAGGCCCCCGACGACCTGGGCGGCTTCGTCCGGATGTACGAGGCCGCGGAGCTGATCCGCCGGGGAGCGCCCCTCTATCTGAAGTTCGGCCTCAGCAAGGCGGCCGGCATCTATCCGTACGGCGCCCATCTGCGCGAGCACACGCTCGCCACCGCCCGCGAGCGGGTCCGGCGCGGGCGGCTCGTCCTCGATCTGCTGGCCCGGCACGGTGCCGGCGCCGGTATGTCCCCGCTGGGCTCCCGGCTGCCCGGCGAGCTCCGGCGTTTCCCCGCCCCCGAAGGGAACTGACCATGCGCACCCGCACGTTCCGGGCGGCCGCCCTCGCCTCCCTGCTCGTCCTCGCCCTCACCGCCTGCGGCCAGGAGGCCCGCGGCGGCAGCCGCTACCAGCCCGACAGCGGCAAGGGCGGCACCATCGGCCTCGCCATGCCGACCAAGGCGTCGGAGCGGTGGATCGCCGACGGCGAGAACATGGCGAAGCAGTTCCGGCAGGCCGGCTACGAGACCGACCTGCAGTACGGCGACGACAAGGTCGAGAACCAGATCGCCCAGATAGAGAACATGATCACCAAGGGCCGCCGGCTGCTTGTGGTCGCCGCCATCGACGGCTCGGCGCTCACCGACGTCCTCAAGCGCGCCCACGACGCGGGCATCCCCGTGATCTCGTACGACCGGCTCATCATGGGCACGGAACACGTCGACTACTACGCCTCCTTCGACAACGAGCGCGTCGGCGAGCTGGAGGCGCGGTACATCGTCGACCGGCTGAAGCTGGGGGCGCCCGCGAAGAGCTCCGGCAAGCCCTACGACATCGAACTGTTCGCGGGCTCGCCGGACGACAACAACACGCGCTACTTCTGGAACGGCGCCATGAAGGTGCTCCAGCCGTACCTCGCCAGCGGACAGCTGGTGGTGCGCAGCGGGCAGACGCGGATGAACCAGGCGACCACGCTGCGCTGGGACGGCGGCACCGCGCAGAAGCGGATGGACGACCTGATAAGCAAGAACTACGGCGCCGAGAGCGTCGACGCGGTCCTGTCCCCCTACGACGGCATCTCCATCGGCATCATCTCCGCGCTGAAGAGCGCCGGTTACGGGACGGCGGACCGGCCGCTGCCGATCGTCACCGGGCAGGACGCCGAGCTGGCCTCGGTCAAGTCCATCATCCGGGGCGAGCAGACGCAGACGGTCTTCAAGGACACCCGGAAGCTGGCCGCCCGGGCGGTGGCCATGGGCGACGCCGTACTGGACGGCAGGAAGCCCGAGGTCAACAACGTCAAGGACTACGACAACGGGAAGAAGATCGTCCCCTCCTTCCTGCTCGACCCGGTCAGCATCGACAAGTCCAACACACAACTCCTCGTACGCGAGGGGTACTTCACGGCGGGACAGCTGTCATGACCCGGCCCGTGCTGGAGATGCGCGGCATCACCAAGACCTTCCCCGGTGTCACCGCGCTCAGCGAGGTGCACCTGACGGTCGGGCCCCGGGAGATCCACGCGCTCTGCGGGGAGAACGGAGCGGGGAAGTCGACCCTCATGAAGGTGCTCAGCGGGGTCCACCCGCACGGCAGTTACGAGGGCGAGATCCACTTCGAGGGCGAGCCGGTCGCGTTCAAGGACATCCGCGCGAGCGAACGCCGCGGCATCGTGATCATCCATCAGGAGCTGGCTCTCATCCCCCATCTGTCCATCGCCGAGAACATCTTCCTCGGCAACGAACAGGCCCGCCGGGGGATCGTCGACTGGAACGACACGCTGCGCAGCGCCCGCCGTCTCCTGGACCGGGTCGGGCTGCGCGAGAACCCGCACACCCCGGTCGCCGACCTGGGCGTGGGCGGGCAGCAGCTGGTGGAGATCGCCAAGGCGCTCTCGAAGGAGGTGAAGCTGCTCATCCTCGACGAGCCGACGGCGGCGCTCAACGACGAGGACAGCGCGGCCCTCCTGGACCTCATCCTGGAGCTGCGCGACCAGGGTGTCGCCGCCGTCGTCATCTCGCACAAGCTGAACGAGATCCGGCGCATCGCCGACGCGGTGACGGTCCTGCGGGACGGCCGCACGGTCGAGTCCCTCTCCGTCCGCCCGGCTCCGGACGCGGCGCCGGAGCTCTCCGAGGACCGGATCATCCGCGGCATGGTCGGCCGCGACCTCGACCACCGCTTCCCCGAACGCACCCCTTACGAGGGCGGGGACTCCGGCCGGGTGGCCCTGGCCGTGCGCGGCTGGACCGTCCG
The DNA here is from genome assembly GCF_044764755.1 of Streptomyces sp. NPDC093600. Lineage (NCBI taxonomy): Bacteria > Bacillati > Actinomycetota > Actinomycetes > Kitasatosporales > Streptomycetaceae > Streptomyces > Streptomyces sp. NPDC093600. The sequence goes on along the minus strand of NZ_JBIWIU010000003.1, from coordinate 603,921 downwards.
CCATCCGGTGGACCAGCGGCGTACCGTCGTCGACGACGTGTCCCTGACCGTCCGCCGGGGGGAGATCGTCGGGATCGCCGGTCTGATGGGCGCGGGCCGCACGGAGCTGGCGATGTCGGTCTTCGGCCGCTCCTATGGGCGGTACGTCGCCGGATCGGTGGAGATCGACGGGGAGGAGGCGTCCACCGGGACCGTTCCGGCCGCGATCGAGGCGGGGCTCGCCTATGTGACGGAGGACCGCAAGCGGTACGGCCTCAATCTCATCGACACGATCCACCGCAATGTCTCCCTCGCCTCGCTGCCGGGGATGCGGCGCCGCGGCGTGGTCGACGAGCACCATGAGCGGCAGGTCGCCGAGCGGTACCGCGCCTCCATGAACATCAAGACGCCGACGGTCTTCGAGCAGGTGGGCCGGCTCTCCGGCGGCAACCAGCAGAAGGTCGTGCTCAGCAAGTGGATCCACGCCGACCCGAAGGTGCTGATCCTCGACGAGCCGACGCGCGGTATCGATGTCGGCGCCAAGTACGAGATCTACACCGTCATCGACCGGCTGGCGGCACAGGGCAAGGCCGTGCTGTTCATCTCCTCGGAGCTGCCGGAGCTCCTCGGGATGTGCGACCGGATCTACACGATGGCCGAGGGCCGGCTGACCGGTGAGGTCGCCCGCGCCGAGGCCACCCAGGAAAGACTGATGCGCCACATGACCATGAGCAGGAGCTGAGGCCCGCCATGACCACCACGACCCCCTCCACGCGGGACCCGAAGACGGCGCGGCCGGAGCCCCCGTCGGCCGGTGCGCTGCTCCTGCAGGCCGTGCGGGCCAACATGCGCCAGTACGGCATGCTGGTCGCGCTCGCCTTCCTCGTCGTCCTGTTCCAGATATGGACGGACGGCACGCTGCTGCTGCCGAACAACGTCTCCAACCTGATCCAGCAGAACAGCTACATCCTCATCCTGGCCATGGGCATGATGATCGTCATCATCGCCGGTCACATCGATCTCTCCGTGGGGTCCCTGGCCGCGTTCGTCGGGGCGCTCTCGGCCGTGCTGATGGTGCGGCACGACATGCCCTGGTTCCTGGCGCTGGTGCTCTGCCTGCTGGTCGGCGCGCTCGCCGGCGCCTGGCAGGGCTATTTCATCGCGTACCTCGGCATCCCGTCGTTCATCGTGACGCTCGCCGGGATGCTGCTCTTCCGCGGTCTCACCCAGATCTTCCTGGAGGGCCGGTCCCTGGCGCCGTTCCCGGAGGGTTTCCAGAACATCGCCAAGGGCTTCATCCCCGAGATGGGCCCCTACACGCAGTACCACAACCCGACCCTGCTGCTCGGTCTGCTGACCGTCGTCCTCCTGCTGCTGCGCGAGTGGCGTGACCGCAACCGCCAGCTGGCGTACGAGCTGGAGGTGCTGCCCGCCGGCCTGTGGGCGCTGAAGTGCGTGGCCATGACGGCGGCGGTGGTGGCCTTCACTCTGACGCTCGCGAGCTTCCACGGCGTGCCGATCGTCATGCTCGTCATGTGCGCGCTGCTGATCGGCCTGGGGTACGTGATGCGCAACGCGGTCGTCGGCCGCCATGTGTACGCGCTCGGGGGCAACAAGGCGGCGGCCAAGCTCTCCGGCGTCAAGGACAAGAAGGTCACGTTCCTGGTCTTCGTCAACATGGGCGTTCTCGCGGCGCTCGCGGGCTGTGTCTACGCGGCGCGGCTCAACGCGGGCACGCCCCAGGCGGGTCTGAACTTCGAACTGGAGGCGATCGCGGCGGCGTTCATCGGGGGCGCGTCGATGAGCGGCGGTGTGGGCACCGTGATGGGCGCCGTGATCGGTGGTCTGGTCCTCGGTGTCCTGAACAACGGCATGTCGCTGGTCGGCATCGGCACCGACTACCAGCAGGTCATCAAGGGCCTGGTGCTGCTGGCGGCGGTCGGGTTCGACGTCTGGAACAAGCGCCGAGCGGGCCGCTAGAAAGGCCCTCGCCGGGGGCGCCTCGTGACCGGGGCGCCCCCGGCGGGGCTGGTTCGCGTCGCCGCCTCAGCGGATCAGCCGCTCCGGGACGATTCCCCGGTCGCGCAGCTCGCCGAGCACGAGCGCCGCGTACTCGTCGGCGCCGCGCGCCGAGGTGTGGGTGTTGTCCCGTTTCTCGGTCGTCAGATAGAGCGCCTTGGACGCCTCGGGGCCCAGCTCCTCGACCCTGGCCCTGGTGAGCGCGGTCAGGTCGACGAGAGGGGTGCCGAGGTCGGCCGCGAGACGCCGGATCTCGGCCGGGTGGTCCACGCCGAGGCCGTTGACCAGCAGGGCGGTGCCGTTGTTCAAGGTGCCGTCGGCGTTGAACCAGCGGCGGACGATCGGCGTCACCAGCACGGGCCGGCCGCCCCGCGCCCGTACCCCCTGGACCAGGGTGGTGAGGTTGGCGCGGTAGGTCGCCGCGTCGGTCTGCTTGTCGTTGTGGGCGAGCTGGATCAGGACGGCGTCACCGCGGCGGACGAGCGGCTGGACGGTCGGGAAGAGCGCCGGGTTCGCCAGGTAACTGACCGTGCTCTCACCGGAGTCGGCGTAGTTGGCGACCGCGATGCCGCGCTTCAGGTGGCGGGGCAGGTACTGCCCCCAGCCGGCGTACGGCTCGCCCGGCTGGTCGCACACGGTTGAGTCCCCGATCAGGACGATCCGCGGCGCGGCGGGGGCCGGGGTGACCTGCAGGGCCGCGAGCCGGGGAGCGGCGCCGGCGAAGGTCAGATCGAGGCCGGGGCTTCCGGCGGGCCCGGTGGGCTCGCCCTCCGGGTCGCGTACGTGCACGGTGACCTGGCGCTTCGTACGCTCCCCCGCCGCGGTGGCCGTCTCGGCCAGGAGCGCGCGGCGGGTCTCGGCGGTCACGGAGGTGCTGCCGGCGGTGTCGCCGCCGAGGGTCACCGTGACGTCGTACGTGCCGGGCGGGACGTCGACGTGGCAGACGACCGGGCCGGTGCCGGTGGTGTCGCAGTGTTCGAGGCCGGGGCCGTACGGGCCGTCGGCGCGGGCGGGGGACGGGGCGGCGGCCAGGGCGACGGCGACCGTGGCGACGGCCGTGAGCAGGGCGGTGCGTCTCATCGTTGCCTCTCTTCGCTACTCGGGCAGGCTGTCGCCGACGAGGGCGAGGTTCTGGATGGCGGCGAGTCCGTACAGCGCGGTGGTGTTGGTGCTGATCCAGAGGTGTTCGTAGCCGGGTTCGAGTGCGGCCGGGCCCTGGACCGGGGTCTTGTCCCAGACCATCGCCGAGGTGTAGCCGTCGCTCGCGTGGAACTTCACCCAGGCGCGCTTGGCGAGCGCGGCGTCGTTCAACTGGGCGGCGGCGTAGGCGTCCTGGCGGGAGTGGCCCTGGAAGAGGAGCAGCGTGCCGAAGTTCTTGCCGTAGCGCGCCGCCTGTTCCGTCTTGGAGGCGCTGAAGTAGCGGCAGTAGTCGAGCCACGCCTCCTTGAACTTCGGCATGTCGACGAGGTCGATGAGCTCGGCGCACATCTCGACGAGTCCGAACATGGCGGAGAGGTGCGAGACGCCGACGGCGGGCTGGGAGGCGATGGCGAACCGGCCGGTGTCGAGGTCGTACAGGCCGGTGCCCTGGACGAATCCGTTGGGCTGGGCGGCGATGGTCTCCATGGTGGAGCGCAGCCTGGCCTCGGCCTTGGCGGCCTTGGGGCCGCCGCGTTCCCACTCGGTGAGCCAGGCCGCGGCGAGTCCGCTCCAGTCGGTGCCGAATCCGATGGAGAGGGCGTGGCGGTCCGGGGTGTAGGGCTCGGTGCGGATCTTGCGGATGGGGTCGAGCGCGAGGAAGGTCTCGTCGGAGTCGACGAGGGCGTGCATCAGGTCGCCGACCCGTTCGTCGGCGGTGAGGTAGTAGTAGGGGCGGCGGTAGACGGCGGTGGAGATGCGCTGCTGCTTGGCGCTGTCGGCGAAGTGCTGGACGCCGTGGCGGGTGCCGAGTCCGGCCCAGGCGCCGAGGTGGTAGACGTCGACCTCGCCGGTGTGGCGGGTCATCGCCTCGGCGAAGCGGAAGATGTCGGAGCGGCCGGAGCGCAGATAGGCGTACCAGAGCCACAGGTCGGGCGAGAGTTCCGAGTTGTCCCAGGCGTAGCCGCCGACGTCGTACCGCCACTGGTGCCGGTCCTCGTCGTAGGTGTGCATGATGTCGCCGTAGTCCCAGAAGCCGTACCAGCGGCGCTGTTCGGCCTGGTCCTTGTAGTAGGTGAAGAGGTAGTCGAGGTGGTCCTCGATCGTCGCCTTGGCGGGCGTGGAGCGGTCGACGGGGGCGAAGAGGCCGCCGAACACTCCGGCGCGGCTCAGGTCCTCGGGGCTCGCGGCGAGCTGGGGCGGGGTGCGGACGGCGGCGGCCTGGGCGACGAGCGTCTCGGCCGTGGGGGTGGCGGCGTTGGCCCAGAACATCAGCTCGCTGGTGCGGGCGATGCCGTACGGGGTGCCGAAGCCGGGCTCGTAGTCCTCGTACGTGATGTTGAGGCCTTCGAGCTGTTCGGGGAAGGTGTCCTGGCCCATGCCGTCGTGGTAGAAGCGCAGGTCCATGGGCTGGGCCTCGGGTGACCAGAGCCAGAGGGTGACTTCGGCGGCGTCGCCGGCGGCGCCCCGTATGTCGAGCTGGGCGGGGTGCTTCTGCCAGAAGTCGCGCAGTCCGAAGGAGAATCCGCCGCTCGGTCCGCCGACGTAACCGAAGCCGTTCGCCCGGCGCCCGCCGCCGGCGGGGATCCAGCCGTGGCCGGGCTTGGTGCGCTTGCGCACGGTGAAGCCGTCGGCGGAGAGCTGGGAGAGGGTGTAGTCGCCCCACGTGGGGATGTACCGCAGCCGGGTGGTGACCCGCTGATCCCAAGTGGCCGGGTCGGGCAGCTTCTCTCCCTTCACCTGGGCCTTGCGGACGGCGGCGCCGGGGTCGCGGCGCAGTCCCGTGATGCCTTGGACGGCTTCGGTGAGGAAGCCCGCGTCCTGGCCGGCGATGCGGATGTGGCGGTCGTAGGCGGCGTCGCGCATCGGGACGGTGAAGCGGACACCGAGGCCGCGGATGAAGTCCTTGGCCTGGTCGCCGTCGTAGGTGATCGTGTGCACCATCCGGAAGGAGTCGGCGCCGGCGTAGAAGTAGAGGCGGACGCTGAACGGGAGCCAACTGCGGCTGCCCTTGCGGTGCTTGCCGTCGACCCGGACCACGGCGCGGACGGGGCCGCGCTGTTCGACGGTGGCGCCGCTGATCTCGCCGTCGAACCGCTCCCACTTGGCGTTGCCCTGGTCGCCGTCGTCGAGGTCGCTCTGGCGCAGCAGGACGAGCCGCCCGTCGGTGGCGATCTTCGTGGCTCCGCGGGTCACGGACTCGACGAGCTTCTCGCCGTCGCGGGAGACGACCGCCCTGATCGTGCCGGTGTCGATGGTGATGCGGCGGCCGGTTTCCGTGACGGTGATCCGCGAGGTGGTGGCGGCGGGGGCGCCCGGGGCGAGGGTGTACCGCTCGGCCCCGGCGGCCTCGGGGCCGACGGCGTGCGCGGTCCACTTCAGTGAGCCGTCGGGCCAGCGGGCGGTGGTCCATGTCTGTACGGGGACCTCCTCGCCGTCGGCGGTGGTGAGCGCGAAGGTGCGGTCGGCGGGGTGGACGCCCTTGGGCCACGGCACGCCGAACGTGGACCCGGGCGCGGCGCCGAGCCCACCGCCCTCCAGCCAGCCGACGGAGACGGGCCGGTCGGCGGCGGGTGTTCCGGCGCCGGGGACGGCCTGGGCGCTGCCGCGCCCGAGCGCCCAGCTGAACTGCGCGGCGGCCCCGGCGACGGCGGCGGCCTTGAGGAGGGACCTGCGGGGAATCGAGGACATCCACTTTCCTTTCCATGTGCATGACATACGCGAGGGCGACGCGCCCCGATCCGCCGGCGCACGGGGCCGCGAGGCCCCGACCCGGCATCAGGCTGTCGTCGTCGTGGTGCGGTGTTCGATCGCAAGCGTCGCGGCGACGAGCATGCCGAGCGCCGGGGCGGCCAGGGGCGCCGCGAACCAGGCGGAGGCGGCGATCACGGCGAAGCCGCAGACGACCAGCAGGGAGCCGGCCGGGTCGCGGACGGTGCGGCGGGCCGCGGCGGGCAGCAGCGTCCGCCACGACGCTCCCGGCCGCCAGGCCGCACAGGCCCGCAGGACCGTGACGACCAGACCGATCGCCGCCAGCACCCCGATCGCGCCCACGACGCGGCCGCCCGGAAGTCCCGTCCGTACGATCGCGAGATCCAGCCACACCAGGCCGAGGGCGGCCCACCCGGCGAGACCCACGAGCCAGCCGCGCCGGGCCGCGGACCGCAGGTCGGCGGCGAACCGCCGCCACCCGCTCTCCTCTCCCCCGTTCCAGTGGCGCAGATGCGCCGCCCCGGCGGCCAGCGCCGCCGGGAGGGTGACCAGCGGCAGCGACGCGACCGCGATCCACACCCCCACGAGAAGGCACTCGGCGAAGACGCCGAACCGGTCCAGAGTCCGCGGCTTGAGCATCCCCCTCAGCCCTTGAGTCCCGAGGTGGCCATGCCGTCGATCAGATACCGCTGGAAGGCCAGGAAGAAGAGCAGCACCGGCAGCAGCGCCACCAGCGACATGGCGATCATGCCGCCGTAGTTGGCCACACCGTCCTGGTCGACGAACATCTTCAGGCCGAGCGAGACGGTGTACTTCTCCGGCTCGTTGAGGTAGATCAGCGGCCCCATGAAGTCGTTCCACGCGTTGATGAAGGTGAAGATCGCACTGGTGATCAACGCCGGCCGGCACAGCGGCAGCACGATCGACCAGTAGATCCGCAGATGCCCGCAGCCGTCCAGCCGCGCGGCCTCGTCCAGCTCCTTCGGCAGGTTCCGCATGAACTGCATCATCAGGAAGACGAAGAAGGCGTCCGTCGCCAGATACTTGCCGAGCAGCAACGGCGTGTAGGTGTTGATGAGTTCGAGCTTCTGGAACAGCACGTACTGCGGGATGAGCAGCACGTGGTACGGCAGCAGCAGCGTGCCGATCATCACGGCGAACAGGAGCCCGCGCCCGGCGAAACCAATCCGGGCGAAGGCGTACGCCGCCAGCGAGCAGGAGAACAGCACGCCGACCACCGAACCGACGGCGAGCAGCAGGGAGTTGGTGAAGAAGGTCGAGATCGGGATGTCGGCGATGCCGTCGGCGAGCCGGCTGTAGTTCTCCACGATCGGATCGGTCGGGAACAGCTCCAGACTGCCGACGATCTCGTCGTTCGGCTTGAACGAGCCGCCGATCACCCACACCACCGGATAGAGCACGACCGCGAGGACGGCGAGCGCCCCCACGTGCCAGGCGACCGAGCCCGTACTCCGCGACACGCCTGTCATCGTCATCGGGAGGCCTCCTCGTAGTGCACCCAGCGCCGCTGGGACCAGAACAGCACCGCCGTCACCAGGCCGACGGCGAGCAGCAGCATCCAGGCCATCGCCGAGGCGAAGCCCATCCGGCTGTTCTCGAAGCCCTGGATGTAGAGGTAGCAGGTGTAGACGAGCGTCGCGTCGGCCGGTCCGCAGGCGTTGCCCTGGCCGCCGAGGATGTAGGCGGAGCCGAAGATCTGGAAGGAGTGGATGGTCTCCAGGAGCACGTTGAAGAAGAGCACCGGCGAGATCATCGGCAGCGTGATGTGCCAGAACCTCCGCCACGCGCCGGCGCCGTCCATCTCCGCAGCCTCGTACAGCTCGCGCGGCACCTGCTTGAGACCGGCCAGGAAGATCACCATCGGCGCGCCGAACTGCCAGACGGTGAGCGCCACCAGGCTGTAGACGATCCGGTCCGGGTCACCGATCCAGCCGCCCGCCTCCAGGCCGAACAGCTGCTGCGTCCGGTCGACGACGGCATCGTCCGAGAAGAGGGCGCGCCAGACGATGGCGACGGAGACGCTGGCGCCGATGAGCGAGGGAGCGTAGAACGCCGCCCGGTAGAAGCCCTGGCCCCGTCGGCTCTGGTTGAGGAGCAGGGCCACACCGAGCGCGGCGGCCAGCTTCAGCGGCGTACCGACGATCACGTACCAGCTCGTCACCTCCACCGAGGTCCGCCAGCGGGGGTCGGCGAACATGTCGGTGAAGTTCCGCAGGCCGATCCACCGCGGAGCGTCGAAGAGGTTGTAGTCGGTGAAGGCGAAGTAGAGCGAGGCGACCATCGGTCCCGCGGTCAGCAGCAGGAAGCCGGCGATCCACGGGGACATGAAGACGTACCCGGCGAGGTTCTCGCGTCGCGCCCGGCGGCCCGCGCCCGGCGGGGCGGGGGCCGGGCCGGCTCCGGCGGCGGAGCGCGGCCTGGCGGGCTCCGTCTCCGGCGACGCCGAGGGGACGTGTGTCACGGCGGGGCCCATCAGGAGCCGAGCGCCGTCGCGCACTCGGTGAAGTACTGCTTCACCGCGTCTCCCACCGACCGCTTGCCGAGGGCCATCTCCTCCGCGAGGCGCAGGAAGGCCGCCTCGCAGACATCGGCGCCGGCCGGGTGCGGGGTGATCGTCTCCAGGACGCGGGTGTCGACGAGCTGCTTCTCGTACGCCGCGATCTGCTGGGCGACCGGGTCCGAGGGCTTGAACGCCTCGTACTGCGCCATGGTGGCCGGAACACCCCGGTCGAAGCCCATCACCTTGGCGACCTCGGGGTCGTGGACCATGAAGTCGATGAACTGGGCGACTTCCTTGGGGTGCTTGGTGCGCTTGGAGCCGCTGAGCATCAGCGAGCCGAGGTACTGCCCGGTCCGCTTGCCGTCGCTCGTCGGGATGGGCGCGAGGCCGTACCGGCTCTTGCCCTCCGAGGTGTAGCGAATGGTGAAGTTGTCCCAGGTGAACTCGGAGGCGGCGAGCTCGGCGGCGACGGCGGACTTCGGCTTGACCTGCGCCACCCGCTTCGGGTCGGAGTAGAGGCCCGCCCTCACCCCGGCGTACCCCTTGGTCCACCAGTCGGTGAGGTCGGCCTCGGTGAAGCCGAGGCCCTTGTCGGTGAAGAACGCCTTGCCGTGCTGGCGCAGATGGAGGTCGTAGAGGTACATCACGCCGTACATGCCGCTGTCGCCGGCCCGGCCCTGGGTGTCGCGGATCGTGGCGAGGGCGGCATGGAACTCGTCCCAGGTCCAGCCGGGGCGCGGAGTGACGCGGGCCTTCTCGAAGACGGCCTGGTCGATGACGAGCGCCATGGAGTTGCTGCCGACGGGGACGCCGAGCAGCCTGCCGTCGATCTCGCCGAACTTCTCCAGGCCGGCCCGGAAACCGTCCATGCGCAGGTTCCCGGCCTTCACCTGGTCGCTCAGGTCGAGCAGGACGTTCTTCTCGTCGTACTTGCGCAGGAAACCGACCGCGTTCTGGAAGACGTCCGGCGGATTGCCGCCCGACGCCTGGGTGTTGAACTTCTTCCAGAAGTCGAGGTAGGGCTGGAAGTCGGTCTTCACCTTGATCTTCGGGTACTTCTTCTCGAAGAGCGCGATCGACTGGTTGATGCGCTTGGCACGGTCGTCCGAACCCCACCAGGCGTACCGGATGGTGACGGTCCCGTCGCCGGAGCCGCCACCGCTGCCACATCCCGCGGCGGTCAGGCCGAGAGCGGCCAGTGAGCCACCCGCGAGCTTGAGCAGTCCCCGCCGGTCGACCGTCCCTTGAGTACGCACCGTTCCTCCTGCATTGAAACGTTCCAAGAAAGCGCTTGCTGGCACAACGTAAGGACGGCCGGGCCGGACGTCAACGGTTCGGACAGGATCCGTCGAGGCGCTTCTCGCGGAAGCGGCTCAGTCGAGGTGGAAGACCTCGGCCAGCGGCACCATCGAGGCGTCCGGAGCGCCGTCGAGCGCCTCGAAGAACGGCGCCATCCGCGTCTGCCAGCGCGTGTTGACCCCGGTGGCCGCCATGGCGGCGCGGGCGGCCTCGAAATCCTCGGTCTCCAGATAGCCGACCAGGAGTCCGTCCTCCCGCAGGAAGAGGGAGTAGTTGCGCCAGCCGGCGGCGGTCAGGGCGTCGAGCATCTCGGGCCAGACGGCCCGGTGTTGGGCGCGGTACTCGTCCAGCCGATCGGCGCGGACCTTGAGCAGAAAACAGACGCGTCGCATGGCGCCTTTCCGTCCGGGCGGGGCCGCGGCCCTGCTGAATGGATTCAAGAGCGCGAGTGCCGTTCGATATATCGAACGGCACTCGCTTTCTCGAACAGGACCGTAAGGCGGAGGAACTCCCACGCGCAAGGGCCGGACGGGCCCGGGGAAGCGGGTCCGTCCGGCCCTGTCGTACGCGGAGCCGGCTCCTGGCGGGGCGGCTGCTACTCGAGCAGCTCCGCGTACGAGCCCATGGCCAGGGCGATGTCCGCCTGGGCCCAGAACCGGTGGTACGTGAAGACGGGCGCGGCGCCGCCCGCCAGATAGGCCTCGATCTTCGGCCAGGCCGGGTCGTCCTGGTAGAAGGAGCGGATCGAGGAGAAGGTGGACGAGGAGTTCACCGGGTCGCCGTTCGGCATGGTGCCGGTCCAGCCGCTCGGCACGTACACGGGGTCGTCGAAGCGGTTGTAGTCGGCGCGGGTTTCGGGGACGGCGATGCCCAGCGGGTCCTGGTGGTGGGCCCACATGCCGTCGAGCAGCGCCTTGGCGACCCGCTGGGCCTCCGCGTGGCCGGACCTGGCGGCGTAGTAGGTCAGGGTCTTGGCGTAGGCGGCGGCCACGCCGACGTCGTCGGTGTAGTCGGTGACGGTGACGTGCAGGCCCGCGTTGGCGCCGGGGTTCGCGGCGTTCCAGGTGTCGGGGGCGCCGGACCACCGGAGCGTGGAGGGGATCCGGTAGGTGCCGTCGGGGTTGATCGTGGTCTTCGACAGGGCCCAGGCGACCCACTTGTCGAGGACGGTCTTGGCGGCCGTGTCACCGGTCTGCCGGTAGTACTCCGCCACCCGCTCCATCGACCAGGCCTGGAAGCCGAACCACTGGTTGGAGGCCGGGTCGTGGTAGACCGGCTTCTCGTCGTAGAACAGGCCGTGGAAGGTGGGGGTTCCGGCCGGCGGGGTGGCGTAGCGGCCCTGCCAGCTGTTGGTGGCGCCGCCCGCGATGGCGCCCTCGGAGGACTGCAGCCAGCGATAGAACTCCAGCTGACGGTCGAGGCTGGTCGCCCAGTCCGCCGCGCCGGTGGCCGACTTGGGCTTGAGCGGGGCGTACTCGCTCAGGGCGTAGGCGGCGAGCGGGTTCTGGTAGCCGCCGTGGGCGTGGCTGGAGCCGATCCGCCAGGACCAGCCGGCGGCGGTGTCGGTCGCGCCGCCCCAGGCGTAGTACCAGGACATCAGGTAGTGCGCGCTGTCCTTGCCGGTGCCGGCGGGGCAGGCGGCCGGCCCGACGCAGTTCCCGGACTTCTTGAAGTACTTGTCGAACATGGCGTAGCGCAGGTAGTCGCCCATCTTGGCCGCCTTGGAGACGGTGGCCGTGACCTGGGCGCCCTTGCCCTGCTCCTTGGCCCAGATGTCGGCCCAGTAGGCGGCCTGGACGGCGCGGGCGTCGGCGTCGGGGGCGTTGGTGAACTTCCACTGCTTGGCGTAGGAGGCGTCCCCGGTGAAGAGGTCGAGGTAGCCGTTCTTCCCGCCGTAGCCGAAGTCGTCGCAGGTGGGGTGGGTGACGGTCTCCCAGACGGACTCCTGCGGTCCGCGCTGGAAGGTGTTGATGTACGAGGGTCCGGTCGCCGTCGGTCCCGCGGAGCACTTCCCGGGCTCGTTGCCGAAGCCGTAGACGTTGTCGACGTCCTGGAGCCAGTGCATGCCGTAGATGTCGTCCGTGCCGTACGTGCTCTTCAGCTCGCCGGCGATCGGGTCGGAGCCGGCCGCGACGCCGGAGTCGAGACGCGCCGGGTACTGCGACGGCAGATCGTGCTCGGGCGCGTAGGTGGCGGGCTTGGAGGCGTTGTACGTACCGGTCGTGGGCTGGTCGGCGTGGGTGGGGATCATGTACTTCTCCATGATGTCCCACGCGCCGTTGAACTTGGTCCAGTCGCCGGTGATCTTGCCGTACATCGCCTGGAGCCAGATCAGATAGCTGTACGCCTCCGAGGTCGTCTGATGGCCGTGGTCGGGGGCCTCGACGATCAGGGTCTCGACCGAGTGGTACGGAATGCCCTCCGGCGAGAAGTAGCCGTTGGCCGGGTTGGTGATCTTCCCGTGGAGGTCGAGGAAGCGGGCGTCGTAGGTGGAGTCGGCGGCCAGTTGGGCGACGGTGACCTCGGACTTGGTATGGCCGGGGGCGGTCGCGGTGAAGACGGCCGAGCCGGTGCCGGTGGCCGCGGCGGCGACGGTCACCTTCTGGGCGGTGTTCCAGTTCGCCGGGGTGAAGGTGAGGCTCCCGCCCGCGCTGACGGTGAGGTTGGCGTTGCCGGAGGTGCGCGTGACGGCGACGGTGACATCGCCCGCCGGCCGGGTGGAGAGCTTCAGGTCGAAGGTGCCGGTGGTTCCCTGGCGGACCCCGAGCTGGGCGGGCGTGGCGACGAGGGCCGCCCCGGCGGCGACGGTGATGCCCACCGGGGCCGACTCGGCGGAGGCGCCCATGCTGTCGTACGCCTTGGCGTAGAGCGAGTGGGCGCCGGCGGCGAGGCCGGTCGCGCTGAAGGTGAACGGCGCGGTGGTGTCCGTGCCGAGCAGGGTGGTGTCGCTGTAGAACTCCACCTTGCCGACGCTCGCGCCGTCGGCGGCGGCCGCGGTGGCGGCCAGCGGGACGGGGTCGCCCTGGGTGAAGACCGCTCCGGCGGCCGGGCTGGTGAGCACGGCGACCGGTGGCTGGTGGGCCCCGGCGCACGGCGTGCCGTTGACGGCGAAGGCGGTGGGCGCGGCGTTGGTCCCGGTGTAGCCGAACTGGGCGCCGGTGGTGACGGCCGCTCCGGCGGCGACGGTCCTGTTCCAGGTGGCGTTGGTGACGGTGACGGTCCTGCCGGACTGGGACCAGGTGCCGTTCCAGCCGTTGGTCAGCTTCTGGTCGCCGGTCTGGTCGTACGTCAGGGTCCAGCCGTCCAGCGGGGTGGTGGCGCGGTTGGTGAGGGTCAGCTCTGCGGTGAAGCCGGAGCCCCAGTCGTTGGTCTTGTAGTCCACGCTGCACTGCACCGCCGCGGCGTGGGCGGTGGTGCCGACGGCGGTCATTCCGAGGGGCAGGAACAGGGCTGCGGCCAGCGCGGCGGGCAGGCCGCGTCGTCTGCGCGGCGGGCGTAATGGCATGGGGATGGTTCTCCTCGCGGCTCGGGGAGGTGGGGGCGTGCGGAGAGAAATGCACATTCTCTGAACCAGTGGGAGCGCTCCCACTGTGCAGACGGGACGCGAGGGCGTCAAGGTGCCCGAAGAGTCGAACACATTCGACCAGGAACTTCTTCGACTCCTCTGTTGCTTGGCGCCGGTTGCCGCTACGGTCTGGGCCCACCAGTGGGAGCGATTCCGTCAGTCGGCGCGTCGTCAGAGACGCGCCCTCGCTGCAAGGAGTCGCTCATGCGACATCCCCCACGTCTGTCCGCGCTGCTCGCCGGAGCGGCGCTCACCATGGCGGGTACCGCTTTCGCCGTGGTCGGTACGGCCTCCGGAGCAGCGGCCGCACCGGTGTGCACGGTGGCGTACTCGGTCGTCGGCCAGTGGTCCGGCGGCTTCCAGGGGTCCGTCACCGTCACCAACAACAGCACGGCGCTGAGCGGCTGGAGTCTCGGCTTCGACTTCCCGGCCGGTCAGCGCGTCAGCCAGGGCTGGGGCGGGAAGTGGTCCCAGGCCGGGGCGAAGGTCACGGCCGTCAACGAGGGCTGGAACGGTTCGCTCGCCACGGGCGCGAGCGTCACGGCCGGCTTCATCGCGTCCTGGTCGGGCACGAACACCGCGCCCACGGCCTTCACGCTCAACGGCGCCGCGTGCGACGTCGCCCCGGGCCCCGGCCCGACCCCGACACCCACCCCGACCCCGACTCCGACCACACCGACACCGACGCCGACGCCCACCGATCCGACCGATCCACCGGACCCGGTCGGCGGCGCGCCCGAGCTGAGCGTGGCCGGAAACCGGCTCGTCGACCAGAACGGCGCCACCCGCCGGCTCCTCGGCGTCAACCGCTCCGGCGGCGAGTTCATGTGTGTACAGGGCCACGGCATCTTCGACGGCCCGGTCGACGACGCCTCGGTACGTGCCATCGCGGACTGGAACGCCAACACCGTCCGTATCCCGCTCAACGAGGAGTGCTGGCTGGGCCTGTCCAACATCAAGCCCGAGTACCGGGGCGCGAACTACGTCAACGCCGTCAAGGACCTGGTCGGCCGCGTCCTCGCGCACGGTATGACGCCGATCGTCGAACTCCACTGGACGCACGGCCAGTACACCGGCAACTCGGCGGGCTGCTCGGACATCCACGCCTCCTGCCAGAAGCCGATGCCCAACGCGCGGTACACGCCGGCCTTCTGGACGTCGGTCGCCGACACCTTCAAGAGCGACCGCCGGGTGGTGTTCGACCTCTTCAACGAGCCCTATCCGGACCGGGCGACCTCCACCGCGGCGCAGGCATGGACGTGCTGGCGCGACGGCGGCACCTGCCCGGGCATCGGCTACGAGGTCGCCGGCATGCAGGACCTGCTGGACGCCGTCCGCGCGACCGGGGCCCGCAATCTGGTCCTCGTCCCCGGCATCGCGTACTCCAACGATCTCAGCCAGTGGCTCGCCCACGCACCCACCGATCCCACCGGCAATCTCGCCGCGGCCTGGCACGTCTACAACTTCAACACCTGCTCCAACGAGGCCTGTTGGGACAGCACCCTCGCTCCCGTCGCCGCCAGGGTCCCCCTGGTCGCGGGCGAGATCGGCGAGAACACCTGCGGTCACGCCTTCATCGACCGCGTCATGAAGTGGTTCGACGACCGCTCACTGTCGTATCTCGGCTGGACGTGGAACACCTGGAACTGCTCCTCGGGTCCGGCCCTGATCACCTCGTACGACGGCACACCCACCGCATTCGGCATCGGGCTGCGCGACCATCTGCGCGCCCTGAACTGAAAGGCATCCCCCAAATGAGCCGCACAACGAGCCGCACCACGAGCCGCACCGCCCTGCTGGCGGCCCTCGGCCTGATCACCGCCACGGGCGCGACGGCCACCGTCATGACGTCCACCGCCGGGGCCGCCGCCGCCGGCTGCAAGGTGGAGTACCAGATCACCAACCAGTGGAACACCGGCTTCGGAGCCAATGTCGTGGTCACCAACACCGGTGACCCGCTCAGCGCCTGGACGCTGGAGTGGACCTACGCCGGCGACCAGAAGGTCACCCAGGGCTGGAACGCCACGATCACCCAGTCCGGCGCCGCCGTGACCGCCAGGAACCTCTCCTACAACGGAAGCCTGACGACGGGCGGTTCCACCTCCTTCGGGTTCAACGGCTCCTACAGCGGGACGAACGCCCTCCCCGCGTCCTTCACGCTCAACGGCGTGACCTGCAACGGCGCGACCCAGCCGCCGACGACACCGCCGACCACCCCGCCCACGACGCCTCCGACCACCCCGCCGCCGGCCGGCGGCAAGGCCGACAACCCGTACGCCGGCGCCAAGGTGTACGTGAACCCGGAGTGGTCCGCGAAGGCCGCCGCCGAGCCCGGCGGCACCAGGATCTCGAACCAGCCCACCGGCGTCTGGCTCGACCGCATCGCCGCCATCGGGGGTGTGAACGGCGGCATGGGGCTGCGCGACCACCTCGACGAGGCCCTGACGCAGAAGGGCTCCGGCGAGCTCGTCGTCCAGCTGGTGATCTACAACCTGCCGGGACGCGACTGCGCCGCCCTCGCCTCCAACGGCGAGCTCGGTCCGACCGAGATCGGCCGGTACAAGACCCAGTACATCGATCCGATCGCGGCGATTCTCGCCGACCCGAAGTACGCGGGCCTGCGGATCGTCACCACGGTCGAGATCGACTCGCTGCCGAACCTGGTCACCAACGTCTCGGGACGGCCCACGGCCACCGCCAACTGCGATGTCATGAAGGCCAACGGCAACTACGTCAAGGGCGTCGGTTACGCGCTGAACAAGCTGGGCTCGATCGCCAACGTCTACAACTACGTGGACGCGGGCCACCACGGCTGGCTGGGCTGGGACGACAACTTCGGCGCCTCCGCCGAGCTGTTCAAGCAGGCCGCGACCGCCGAGGGCTCCACGGTCTCCAAGGTGCACGGCTTCATCGTCAACACCGCCAACTACAGCGCGCTGAAGGAGGACCACTTCACCATCGACGACAGCGTGAACGGCGTCTCCGTGCGCCAGTCGAAGTGGGTCGACTGGAACCGGTACGTCGACGAACTGTCGTACGCCCAGGCGATGCGCGCCAAGCTGGTGTCTCTCGGCTTCGACTCCGGTCTCGGCATGCTGATCGACACCTCCCGCAACGGCTGGGGCGGCACCGCCCGGCCCAGCGCGCCCGGCGCGCGGACGTCGGTCGACACGTACGTCAACGGCGGCCGTTACGACCGGCGCATCCACCTCGGCAACTGGTGCAACCAGGCGGGCGCGGGGCTCGGCGAACGGCCCCAGGCGGCTCCGGCGGCGGGCATCGACGCGTACGTCTGGATGAAGCCTCCGGGCGAGTCGGACGGTTCCAGCAAGGAGATCCCGAACAACGAGGGCAAGGGCTTCGACCGGATGTGCGACCCGACGTACACGGGCAACCCGCGGAACGGCAACAGCATGTCGGGCGCACTGCCGGACGCTCCCGTCTCGGGCCACTGGTTCTCGGCCCAGTTCCAGGAGCTGATGAAGAACGCCCACCCCGCGCTGTGACGGACCTCTGCCCGTGAGGCGCCGCGCTGTGACGGACCCTCATCCGTGACGAGCCCCGGGGGCCGGCCGGAACTTCGGTTCCGGCCGGTCCCCGGCCACGGTCAGCGGGGGTGGAGGGTGGATCGGCGGACCACCAGCTCGGGCTGGAGCACGACTTGCCGGTGCCGGTGCACGGCATCGGTGTCCCCGGCCTCCTCCAGGAGCAGTTCGGTGGCCAGGGTGCCGAGGGTCGTGGCGGGCTGCCGGACCGAGGTCAGCGGAACGGCCGCCGCTGCGGCGAACTCGATGTCGTCGTAGCCCACGAGGGCGATGTCCTCGGGGACCCTGACCCCGGCCGCGTACATCGACTGCAGCACGCCGAGCGCGAGCAGGTCGTTGGCGCAGAAGACGGCGGTGGGCCGCTCCGCCATCCCCAGGAGCCGCGCTCCCGCGTCGCGGCCGGCGTTCACGTCGAGCCGGTCGGCGACGATCTCGTGCAGGGCGTGCGGCGGCAGCCCGGCCTCCGCGAGGGCGTTCAGCGCTCCGGTTCGCCGGTCCCGGACCTGGAGGAGATGCGGCGGCCCGCTGACGTAGGCGATCGAGGAGTGGCCGAGGGTGACCAGATGACGGACGGCCAGCGCGCCGCCCGCCACGTCGTCCACCGAGACGGAGCACTCGGAGGGGCCGCCGGCCACCCGGTCCACCAGGACGAAGGGAATGCCGTGCCGCCGGAACTCGCGGAGGTTGTCTCCGCTGGGGTCGGCCGGCGTGACCAGGACGCCGTGTACGCGCTGTTCGGCGAAGAGGGAGAGGTACTCGGCCTCGGCCTCCGGGCTCTGGTCGCTGTTGCAGACCATGACGCTGAGCCCGGCCGCGCGGGCCGAACGCTCGGCACCACGGGCCAGGTCGACGAAGAAGGGGTTGCCCATGTCGAGCACGAGGAGGGCGAGGATGCGGCTGCGCCCGGCCCTCAGCTGGCGTGCCGACTCACTGCGCACATAGCCGAGACGCGCGATCACGTCCTGCACATGGCGGCGTGTGCGCTCCGAGACGCGGTCGGGCCGGTTGATCACATTGGAGACCGTGCCGACCGAGACCCCCGCCTCCCGGGCCACGTCCTTGATCCCGGCACCCTGCGCGCCGCCGCCTGCCGTACGCCTCACCTGGAGCGTCCCGTCCCCTTCGCCTGCCACCGCCGCCGCCCGAATGCGGACTGGATCGTATCAACGGGGCGCCTAAAACGATTCACCCCAGACGGACGGACGAGGTGTTCCCGCCGGGGCGACCGCCGACCACCCGACCGCCCCCGCGTTCAGCGGATGTCGCCTTCCCAGTCCCAGCGCAGCGGGTCGCCGTCGCGCGGACCGTACTGGGCGCGGCCGCCGGGCCCGTACGTGCCTATCTCGGTGGCCAGGGCGGCTCCCTCCCGGAGCTGCTCCGGCGTCCAGCCGGTGACGTCGAGGAGGAGTCCGTCCAACGGACCGGCCACCAGCTCGCGGTAGTCGTGCCCCGGCCTGGGCCCCGGGTCGGGGTCGTCGTGGTCGGCGCCGTACACGCGGCCTCTCATCAGCTCGTCCATACCCGGCAGCATCGCATCCACCACTGACACTCGCCCGGCCGCCGACCGGCAACCGACCGGCCACCGACCGGCCACCGCAGTCAGCCGGAGCCCGCCAGGCGCTCCAGCGCCTCCCGTGCGGCCGTGGCCGCCCGTTCGGCCTCGCCCGCGCGTCGTGCGGCCGCTTCGGCGTCCTCGCGTGCCTGGTCCCGTGACCGCTCCGCCTCTCGGCGCCGGCGCTCCAGATCGGCGAGGCGGTCCTCCGCCTGCGCCAGGCGCCGGCCGGCTCCGTCCCGGGCCTCCTCCGCCTTCCGGAGCTCCCTGGCGGCACGCTCCGCCCGGCGCCGAGCCGCCGCGACCGCCTCCTTCCGCTGCTTCTCCCGCTCCTCCTTCTCCCGCTCCTTCCTCTCCTGCTCCTCCTTCTCCCCTTCCTCCTGCTCCAGCGCCTGGGGTCGGTCCTTCCGGGCGGTGGTGCCGCCGGGCTTCGGAGGGGTGGGTACGGCGGTCGGCTCCGGCTCGAGTCCGATGAAGCCGACGCTCGCCGCCGGCGCCCTTTCCAGGACTCCGGTGGCCCACTGCCCGGCCACCTGCTCGTCGGTGAGCACCGTGCGCAGGATCTCCTCGATCTCCCGCACGACGCCGTCGCCCACCGGCTGTCCGGCCTCGGCGGCGAGGTCGCTCGCCTGGCGGGCCAGCGCCGCCAGGACGGCGTGCTGCCGGTGGCCGAGCTCCCTCAGCCGGGCTCCGTCGAGGGTGCGGTGGGCCTCGCGCAGGGCGTGCCCTAGGTGGAGCAGCCGCTCGGTCTCCTCGGGCCGGTGCCGTACCAGAAGGGTCGAGGCCCAGGCGCCGAGCGTCGGTTTCCGCAGCCCGGCGATCCGCCGGGCCGCCTCCCCGTCACCGGCCTCGCGGGCCCGGGCGACGTGGCTGTTCCGGGCGGCGGTGAATTCCGCCGGCACCAGCCCGTACAGCTCCGAGGCGACCGCGTCCACGTCGACGTCCACGCCACCACTGTCGTGCATCGGCCGGGCGCTCGCGCTCCGGGTGGCCGTCCGCCGGTGACCACGGGTGGGTTCAGGCGCCGACCGTTCCGTCGACCCCCTCCCTCAGGAAGTCGGCGTGCCCGTTGTGGCGGCCGTACTCGAGCAGGACGTGCACCATCACCATCCGCAGCGACACCTCGGTGCCCCACCGGGGCTGGTATCCGGCGAGGTCCAGGCTCGCGGCCTCCTGTTCGACCCGCCGGGAGTTCTCGACCTCCGCCTCCCAGACCGCGAAGGCCTCGGCCCTGGTGGAGGAGCCGACCTCGTAGGCCGCCTGGAAGTCGATCTCGTCCGACCAGACCATCGGGGCCTTGTCGTCCTGGAACACCCGCCGGAACCAGGCGCGTTCCACCTCCGCCATGTGACGTACGAGGCCGAGCAGCGTGAGGGTCGAGGGAGGCATCGACCGCTCTCGCAGCTGCTCGTCGGTGAGCCCCCGGCACTTCATGGCGAGCGTGGCGCGGTGGTAGTCGAGAAAGGCCCGCAGGGTCTCCCGCTCGCCGCCGAAGTGGGGAGGGTCGATCCGGTGGTCGGTGCTCATGCGTGATACTCCTCGTCCATGTCGATCTCAGGACCAGAAGGTACTCAGGGGCCGCAGGCGCCCACCGCCCGAGCGACCGTGCAGCGGGACGACGAGCGAGTCAGGGTCACGCGCTGGGACTTCGAGCCGGGGACCCGTACGGGCCGCCATGTGCACGCGTACGACTACGTCGTCGTCCCGGTCACCGACGGCACCATCGGCGCGTACGCCCCCGACGGCTCGGTGACCCGCTCGCAGCTGGTGGCGGGTGAGTCCTACGCGCGTCCGGCCGGCGCGGAACACGATGTCGTCAACGTCGGCGAGGCGAGCCTCAGCTTCGTGGAGATCGAGCTCAAGGCCACGGGCGCCTGAGCCCACGCGAGCCCTCGCCGTCAGCAGCCGTTCTCGGGCCCGCGCCCCCTTAAGCCGCGGTTCTCAGGCCCGCGCCTCCCGGCTGCCGTCAGGGATGCCACCAGGACCCCGGCGAGAGCGGCCCAGGCCACGGCGGCGATCCCGGCGCGGGACCACCCGGCGGCGCCGAGGAGGACGGCCGTGACCAGCCCCGCCGCGAGGGCCCGCCGGTCCGTGAGGAAGGCGCCCATCCGCCTGCCGGCGCCCGGTTCGCGCCACTCCAGGAGGGCCGCCCGGCACACGAGCGCCGCCGCGGCGACCAGCGCTGTCATGACGCTCACGTCCATGGCCCCGCCTTCCGTGCTGTCGCCCTCCATGTTCCCTCACGGCACGTTCGCCGCCGGTGCCCGAGTCCCGGAGACCCCGAGATTCCCGAGATGCGGCGCCCCCGCGCCGGGGAGCATCCTGACAGTGTGACGTCGCACGGCGCGGCCCGCCCCGGGGTGTCGGCCGACACCGGGGACTCGGCCCGGAGAGCGGACGCCGGCGGGCAGCCTCTGGGCGTGCTGCCGCTGACGCTGGCCGAGGCCGCCCTGCGGACGATCGAGGCGCTCGGCGGGTACGCGGGCGGCGTCTATCTGCGCTCCGGGACACCCGGTCTGCTGCGGCTCGCGCTCCTCGCCGGACTGCCCGGCTCCCTGTTCCGGCCCTGGTGGCGGATGCATGTGAACCGCCCCTTCCCCGTGGCCGAGGCGTACCGCTCGTCCCAGCCGGTGCACCTGTCCGACGTCGACGAGGCGATGCGGCTGTTCCCGCAGCTCGTGGCGAGTCTCCCGTTCCCTTTCGCCTCCCACTACGCGCCGGTGATCAGCGGTCGTGAACGGTTCGGCGTACTGGTGGTCCTGCGGGCCCCGGGGGTCCCCGTCGACGCGCGGGACCGCCGGCGGATGCTCCAGGAGGCTCGGCAGCTCGGGGAGGCGCTCGGGGAACTGGCGGCGGAGGGCACGACGGTCGAGTGGCCCGGGGAGCCGGTGTGCGTGCAGCTGCCGTCGGCCGGTACGCCGCCGATAAGGATCGGCTACTTCGACTGGGACCTCGAATCCGGAAGGGTGACCGCCGACGACGGCCTGCGGGCGATCCTCGGCGGCGACGCGCCGTTCCCCGGGACCATCGAGGCTCTCACGGCCCGCCTCGCGCCGGAGGACACCTACGCGCTGTGGACGATAGCCCGCCGGGCGGCCGAGTCGGGGGCGCCGGTGGCCCGCAGGATCCGGCTCAGAGGCCCCGACGGCGGACTGCATCTGCTGGAGGTCTCCGCCCGCGCCGCCCCCCGCGTCCGCCCCCGCGACGGACCGGACGAGGGTCCGAACCGCGATCCGGACGACGGACCGGACGGCGGACCGGACGGCGGGCGCCGCGGCGGGCGGCTGACCGGCTCGCTCGTCGACCTCGGCACCGGCCTCGTCGGCTCCGACCCCACCGACCGCCTCCCCCGGGCCGTCCTCGCGATCGACCGTCTCGGGCGGATCACCTACGTCAACCACCGCACCGAGGACCTCGTGGGGCGGCCCCGCGCCGCGCTCGCCGGGCGGCCGCTGGTGGAGGTCTTCCCGTGGTTCGGCAGGCCCGCCCACGAGGAACAGCTCCGGGCGGCGCTGCTCGCGGAGGAACCGGTCCACTTCCTGGCCCACCCCGCGGAACGGGAGTGGCTCTCGGTCTCGCTCTACCCCGGCCACGACGGGGTGACGCTGCTGCTGCTGCCCGAGGAGGACCCCGCCTACCGGCCCGCCTCCATGAGCAAGCCGGACATGGGATTCGGCTCACCGGCGGACCGGGCGTCCGCGCTGTACCGGCCGGTGGCGCTGGCCATCGCGCTCACCGAGGCCGTGACGGCCCGCCAGGTGTCGGCGGTGGTCACCGACGAGCTGCTCCCGGCGTTCGGCGGCCGCCAGTTGGCGATCTACCTGCTGAGCGAGCGCCATCTCTATCTGGCCTGGGAGACCGGGTTCCCGCCCGGGTTCCTGGAGCCGTTCGACGGGATCGGTCTCGACGCCCGCCTGCCGGGTGTCGAGACGCTCACGACCGGACGGCCCCTGTTCTACGAGTCGATGGAGCAGCTCGGCGCGGCCTACCCGGGGATTCCGCTGGACTCGCACACGGGAGCGCGGGCCTTTCTGCCGCTGATCGCCTCGGGCCGGCCCGTCGGCTCGTGCATCCTCGGCTTCGACCGGCCGCGGGGCTT
The DNA here is from genome assembly GCF_044764755.1 of Streptomyces sp. NPDC093600. Classification (NCBI taxonomy): domain Bacteria; kingdom Bacillati; phylum Actinomycetota; class Actinomycetes; order Kitasatosporales; family Streptomycetaceae; genus Streptomyces; species Streptomyces sp. NPDC093600. The sequence goes on along the minus strand of NZ_JBIWIU010000003.1, from coordinate 581,493 downwards.
CAGCCCGGAGGAGCGCACCGTGCTGACGGCCCTGGCCGGGCTGATCGCGCAAGCGCTGGAGCGGGCCCGCCGGTACGACTCCGAGTCGGCGCTGGCCCGCGGGCTGCAGGACGCCCTCCTCCCCCACCGGCTGCCGGTGCTCGACCGGGTGGACACGGTGGCGCGGTATCTCCCCGGTACTCAGGGCATGGACGTGGGCGGTGACTGGTACGACGTGATCGAGTCGCCGGACGGGCTGCTGGCGCTGGTGGTCGGCGACGTGCAGGGCCATGGGGTCGCCGCCGCCGCCACGATGGGGCAACTGCGCAGCGCGGTGCGGGCGTTCGCCATCGGCGGCCATCCTCCGCAGGAGGTCCTGCGGGGCACCAACCGGCTGCTGATCGCCCTCGACCCGGGGCAGTTCGCCAGCTGCTGCTACATCGTGCTCGATCCGGAGACCGGCGCCGTCCAGGCCGTACGGGCCGGGCATCCGCAGCCGTTGCTGCGCCGCCCGGACGGTACGACGGAGGTGCTGGATCTCGCGGGCGGGCTTGTCCTGGGCATCGACGACGACGCGTCGTACCCCGTCACCGAAGCCCGGCTGGAGCCCGGCGCGGCGCTCGCCCTGTTCACCGACGGGCTCGTGGAGCGGGCCGGCCGCGACATCGACGAGGGCATCGAGCAGCTGCGTCGCGCGTTCTCGGCCACGGGCTCGATCCCGCTGGCGGAGACCGCGGACCGGCTGATCCGCGACGCCCGACGGGCCACCGACCGGCCGGACGACATCGCCCTGCTCCTCGCGGCCCGCTGGGCGGAGCACCCCTGAACGGCCCTCCCCGCGCGTCACCCGGTCGGCCCCGGGCACTGGTCGGCGGGCCGGCACCCGGCGAGGCTGGGGCGAGCAGCAGGCGCCCCGAGGAGGACATGTGCAGCAGGACAAGCAGCCGGAGTACGGCCCCGTGGTCTTCCGCGACCGCTCCGCCGGGTTCGCGTTCCTGACCCGGTCCACGGCCACGAGCGAGCAGACGATCGAGTGGGACGACGGCAACACGTACCCCGTCGTCGACGTCGAGATCTCCTCGGAGAGCCACCCGTTCTACACGGGCAAGGCCCGCACCGTGGATTCCGAGGGACGGATCGCGAAGTTCGAACGCCGCTACGGCGAGGAGTCCTCCTGAAGCGTGTTCCAGCTGGGGTAGAGGTCCCGGACCGGTCCGGGACCTCTACCCCGGCGCCCCGTGCTCACCTCAACGGGCGGAAGAAGTCGCGCAGTTCGGCGGCGACCTGCTCGGGTTCCTCGTGGGCCATGAAGTGGCCGCCGCGGCCCGGGGTGCTCCAGTGGCGCAGATCGCGGAACGTGCGCTCCGCGAGGCTGCGGGGGAAGTCCGCGTACGCCGGCTCATGGCTCAGGGTGACGGCGGCCGGGACCTCGACCGGCGGGACGGGCTGGTTGAGGGCGTAGTGGTAGTACTGCCGGAACGACGAGCCGATGCAGCCTGTCGCCCAGTACAGGGTGGCGACGGTCAGCAGCGTGTCCTTGTCCCAGCGGGACTCCACGTCCCCGCCGCAGTCGCTCCAGTCCCGGTACTTGTCGACGATCCAGGCGAGTAGGCCGGCCGGTGAGTCCCGCAGGGCGGCGGCGAGGGTGTCCGGCCGGGTGCACATGATCTCGCTGTAGCCCTGGTCGCCGGCGTCGTAGGCGGCGAGCGCGTCGAGGTAGACGCGCTCCTCGGGGGTGGGCGGCTGCGCCTCGAAGTCGCCGGTGACGACGGCGGACGTGATGTGCACGCCGACGACGTCACGGGGGTGGAGGGCGCCGAGCCACTGTGTCACCCCGCCGCCGATGTCACCGCCGAAGGCGCCGAACCGGTCGTGGCCGAGGGTCTCGGTCATCAGCGTGTGCCAGGTCTCGGCGACCCCGCGGCGGGTGAAGGGCCGGGCCGGCGGCGCCGAGTACAGGAAGCCGGGCAGCGAAGGGACGATCACGTCGAAGGCGTCGGCCGGGTCACCGCCGTGCGCGGCCGGGTCGGCGAGCAGTTCGGCGACGGGCAGCATCTCGACGAAGCTGCTGGGCCAGCCGTGGGTCAGGATCAGCGGGAGCGGCGCCGGGGCGCCCTCGGCGGCCCGGCCGCGGAGACGGACGAAGTGCACGGGGCGCCCGTCGACGTCGGCGAGGTACTGGGGATAGGTGTTGAGGCGCGTCTCGGCCTTGGCCCAGTCGAAGCCGTCCGCCCAGTAGGAGACGAGCTCCCGCAGTTGGCCGGGGTCGGTGCCTGCCGCCCACGGGGTGGGATCGGACGGTTCGGTGTAGAGCGTGCGGGTGAGCCGGTGCCGCAGGTCGTGCAGGACGTCGTCGGACACGGAGATCCGGAAAGGCGTGACAGTCATGGTTCCTTCGCTCAGGAGTACTCGGGCGTCGGGCGCTCCTGTGCGCGGCTCAGACCGCCGCGGTACCGAGGAGGGCCCGTACAGGGTGCTGGTCGTCGTCGTACATGTGGGGCTCACCTCCCGGGTTCGGCGTGTCCTGTGACCGTACACGCGGCACCGCGTCGCGCGCATCCTCACCACGGCGGCGGACCGCCCGTGCCGCGGTGAACGAGGACCGCCCCTGCCGGTGCTCGGCAGGGGCGGTCGTGCGCGGCCCCCTCATCGGGGGTGCGCCGGTGTGCGTACGAGGGAAGGCGCTCAGGCCTCGACGACGCCGGAGGCGGCCACGGCGATCTTCGCGCTGGTCGCACCGGAGCGGGAGCCGAGGGACTCGATCTTCTTGACCAGGTCCTGGCCCTCGACGACCTCGCCGAAGACGACGTGCTTGCCGTCGAGCCAGTCGGTCACGATGGTGGTGATGAAGAACTGGGAGCCGTTGGTGTTGCGGCCGGCGTTCGCCATCGAGAGCAGGTACGGACGGTCGTGCTTGAGCTGGAAGTTCTCGTCCTCGAACTTCTCGCCGTAGATGCTCTTGCCGCCGGTGCCGTTGCCGTTGGTGAAGTCGCCGCCCTGGAGCATGAACTGCGGGATGACGCGGTGGAACGGAGAGCCGGCGTAGCCGAAGCCGTGCTCGCCGGTGGCGAGCTCACGGAAGTTCCGCGCCGTCTTCGGGACGACGTCGTCGAAGAGCTTGAAGACGATCCGGCCGGCCGGCTCGTCGTTGATGGTGATGTCGAAGTAAACGTTGTTGCTCATGGGGACATCCTGTCATTCTCCCGGGACCGCGCGCGCACGGGCTGCCGCCACATGACGGATCCCCGTACCCCGCCGTGGGTACGGGGATCCGGGGATCCGGGGATCCGGGGTCGTCGCTACGCCAGCGGGCCGGCGCCGGGGGCCTGGGGCACGCTCGGGGCCTGCGGACCGCCGGGGGCCTGCGGGATGCCGGGAGCCTGCAGGCCGCCGGGGGCCTCCAGGGTGCCGTCGGACGTGACGGGGGCCGTCTCCTCAAGCAGGGTGTCGAGGCCGGTGTCGTTCTGGAGGAGTCCGGTGGGCCCGGTCGCGCCGGTGTCCGCGGCGGTCGCGTGGGGCGGCGGGCTGACGAGGGCCGTGACGACGCCCGCGGCGAGGGAGGCGATGGCGAGCATGCTGCGCTTCTTCATGCCCTGGTCAACTGCCGAGGCGCCCTGGGGTTACGGCCTCGCACCCAGGCGAACAGAAGGAGCGAGGCCACGGCGGCGAACGCGCACCACGTGGAGACGAACTCCGTCCGCCACAGCAGGACGCAGACGACCGCTCCGGCCCCGGTCAGGACGCCGAGCAGCCGCAGCAATCGGTCGCGGGCGAGCAGCAACGCCCCGACGGTGGCCACGAGATAGCCCGCGATCAACGGAGACGCGTACGGCAGGTCGAGAACGTATCCGAGGGTGCGGCCGCGGACCTCGGCCGTGACGGGCCGGCCGCCGGCCAGGCGGTGGGCGAGGACGGCTGCGGTGAGCGCTCCGGCGGCGAGCGGCACCACCAGACGCCCGCGGTGGGCGGGCGCGGCGGCGGTCAGGACCCCGAGCGGCACCCAGAGCGCCAGCAGGGGCAGGGCGATCACCGCCCAGGCGAGGGTGGCCGGGCCGCTACCGCCGCCCGCGCGCCACACGACGGACTCGACGATCTGGTGTGCGCCGAGCAGCAGGGGCAGGGCGGCCAGGGGAACGTCGCCGGGGCGTCGGACACCGGCCAGGCAGGCCACGCCGACGGCGGCGATGGCGGTGCCCGCCACGAGATCGGCCGTCGCGCTCCAGCACACCCAGAAGTCATATCAGACGCAATCTCCCCATTCTGTCTTATTCGATCTCATTTCCATCGGAACCATATGATTTAGCCGGATGTCTTCTCTAGTGACATCCATGTCCCCGTATCTGGAGAAATGGGGGACGTCATGCTTCACCGTCACAGCCTGGCGGCCGCTGCCGCCGGCATCCTTCTGGCCGCCGGGATCGGCGCGACTATCCCGGCCGGCGCCTCCACCGAACAGTCCCGGGCCGCGACCGCCCTGGTGGTCAACGCCCGCTGGGGCGGACACGACACCTTCGACCGGCTCGTCATCGACGTCCGGGGCGCGATGCCCCCGGTGAGCGTGAAGCCGGTCGAGGAACTGCGGTACGACGGCTCGGGCGCGAAGGTCCCGCTCGCGGGGAAGTACTTCCTGGAGATCAAACTCTCCCCCGCCGCCGCCCACAACGAGTCCGGCCAGTCCGTGTACAAGGGACCCCGGCTCGTGAAGATCTATCTGCCCACGCTCAAGGGTGTCGCCCTCACCGGCGACTTCGAGGGTGTGGTGACCATCGGAGCGGCCTTCGACACCAAGCCCGCCTACAAGACGTTCACGCTCCACTCGCCCGAGCGCTTCGTGCTCGACGTCAGCCGTCCGGCCGGCTGCCCGTCCTGAACGGCGACACCCGCGACGGGGCCGGCCCGGGCCGGCCCCGCACGTACAGACGTCCGCGCGGTTCAGACGTCGGCGCCGGTCTCCACGTACACGGTCGTGCCCAGGCGGCGGGCCCGGTCGATCTCGGCGAGGCGGGCGAAGTTCCGGGGGGTCATCTCCCGCTCCCACTCGGCGAGTGTGCGGACGGCGAACTCGCTGTGCTCGTCGGGGTCGAGAACGACCGCGTCGATCTGTGCGGGCGTCAGGACCCCGCCGTCGAAGATGAAACCGATGTGGTTGGCCGGCCACTCCTCGCCCCGGTCGGAGACGAAGTGGGTGCCGAGCAGCTTCGGTTCCCCCCGGAAGACGATGCCGGTCTCCTCGTGGCATTCGCGCACCGCCGTCTCCCACGGCGTCTCCCCCGGGTCCATGTTCCCGCCGGGCCACTGCCACGACTCGGTCCGGTACGTGGCGCGCAGCTGGAAGGGCCGGCCTTCGGTGTCGGTGAAGTACAGGCAGGCGTACGCCGTCGCTCTCGGCAGCGTCGCGATGTACTCGGCGGGCGGCAGCCAGGGGTTCGCAGGGTTCGCCATGGGGGGCTCTCTCTCGACGGACGGACCAGGTGGATCACTCCCATACAAGCGGTCCGCGCGGCGGCTTCGGCCGACCCGCGACCGCGTCACCGGATCGTGTGATCAGCGAGGTGAGCCCACGGCCACCAGCCCCGTCTCGTACGCGATGATCACCAGCTGCACCCGGTCGCGGGCGTCCAGTTTGGAGAGCAGCCGGGTGACGTAGGTCTTGGCGGTGGCGACACTGATGACCAGGCGCTCGGCGATCTCGGTGTTGGACAGACCACTGCCGATGAGGGTGAGCACCTCGCGTTCGCGTCCGGTGATGGCGGTGAGGCCGTCCCCGCGCGGGGCACCCGGCGCGGGGAGGTCGGCGAAGTCCTTGATCAGGCGGCGGGTGACGCTCGGCGCGATCAGGGCGTCCCCGGCGGCGACGACGCGGATCGCGGCGAGGATGTCGTCCAGGCCCATGTCCTTGACGAGGAAGCCGGAGGCCCCGGCCCGCAGCGCGCCGTAGACGTACTCGTCGTCGTCGAAGGTGGTCAGGACGAGCACCCGGGTGGGGCCGGGGTCCGCCATGATCCTCCGGGTGGCCTCGATGCCGTCCATGCCGGGCATGCGGAGGTCCATCACCATCACCTCGGGGCTCAGGCTCCGGGCGAGCGCGACCGCTTCGGCGCCGTTCCCGGCCTCCCCGACGACGTCGAGGCCGGGTGCCTCGGCGATGACCATCCGCAGGGCGGCGCGGACCAGGGGCTGGTCGTCGGTGAGGACGACGCGTACGGCGTGGTCGGTCATCGGACTCCTGTCGGCAGGGGAAGGCGGGCGGTGACACGGAAACCGCCTTCGGCTCGTGGTGCCGCGGAGAACTCGCCCCGCAGCAGGGTGACCCGCTCGCGCATGCCCACGATGCCGTGTCCGCCATCGGTACGGGCACCGGCACGCGCACCGCCGCCGGCAGCGGAAGCGGTGGCGGGGAGGGTCGTGGAAGGGGCCGGGGCGCCGCTGCCCGTCCGGGTGCCGCTCCGCCCGTCGTCGACGACCTCGATGGTCAGTTCGTCCTGCCGCTGGTCGACCGTCACCCGGCAGGACCCGGCGCCCGAGTGGCGGACGACGTTGGTGACCGACTCCTGGATGATCCGGAAGGCCGAGAGGTCGATGTCCGGGGGCAACGGCCGTCGCTCGCCGTGCCATTCGACGTCGACGCGGACCCCGGCGGCCGTCGTGGCGGCGGCCAGTGCCTCGACGTCCGCGAGCCCGGCCGCGGGGTGCAGCGAACCACCGCCGCCCCCCTGCCCGGCTCCGTCCCCGTCCCGCCGCAGGGCGCCGAGCATCCGCCGCAGCCCCGACAGCGTCTCCCGGGCGGCGGTCTCGACCGCCGCCATGGCCTCCCGCGCCGCGTCCGGCCTGGTGTCGATGACCCGGACGGCGGCGCCGGCCTGGAGGGCGACGACCCCGATGGTGTGGGCGACCATGTCGTGCGTCTCGCGGGCGATACGCAGCCGTTCGTCGCTCACCGCGCGCGCCGCGGCCTCCGCGTGCGTCCGCTCCGCGTACACCCGCGCCTGGTGCGCGGAGTTGCCGATGAGCCAGGCGATGACCGCCGTCAGCGCCACGGCCAGCTCCTCCGACGTACCGACGCTCCAGCCGAAGGCCAGACGGGTCGTCAGATAGCCGGCGAGCACGGCGAGGGCCAGGACGAGGGCGATGACGCCGGTCCGGCGCGGCCGGGTGGCGGCGATGACGTACAACGCCACGTCGACCATCAGGAACTGGGGCAGCGGGATCTCGCCGACGCCGAGCGGGAGCGTGCCCAGGGCGGCGGCGGAGAGAAGCAACCCCAGGGCAGCCAGGGGCCGTTCGCGCAGTCGCAGGCTGCCGCCCACCACCAGGGCGGTGGCGAGCGCCAGCAGGACAAGGCCGTCCCATCGGAGGAGGAACACCCCCGCCCGTACGGCGGGCCCGTCCTGGCCGGGCAGTTCCATCCGGGTGAGGAAGGTGAACGCCGTGCCGGCGCACCAGGCGACGACCGGCCAGACACCGAACGGTACGCGCTTGAGCCAGGGGAGGGAGGCGGCGGCATGCATGATCAGATCGTAGGGCCGGGCGGCGGCCCGGTCATCGGACCAGGGTTGTACAGCCCCGGTCGACAACGAGCCCCGCCGAGTGCCGTCCCCGGACCGACGACGACCCGGGGGCTGCCACGGCACCGTGGACCGCATGATCGAAGTCAATGAACTCACCAAGCGGTACGGCGGGACCACCGCGGTCGACGCGCTGACCTTCACCGTGCGCCCCGGGCGGGTCACCGGGTTCCTCGGACCGAACGGCGCCGGCAAGAGCACCACCCTCCGCCTGATCCTCGGCCTGCACGCTCCGACCGGCGGCGGTGTCACCGTCGGCGGGCGCCCGTTCCGGGAGCGCCCCCGCGGACTGCGGCACGTCGGGGCGCTGCTCGACGCGGGCGACGCGCACGGCGGGCGTACGGCGGCCGCGCACCTGTCGGTGCTCGCCCGCGGCAACCGCGTCCCGCGGAGCCGCGTGGACGAGGTCCTCGACGAGGTCGGTCTCGCGGGCGCGGCCCGGCGCAGGATCGGCGGCTTCTCGCTCGGGATGCGGCAACGTCTCGGGATCGCCGCCGCGCTGCTGGGCGATCCGCCGGTGCTGCTCTTCGACGAGCCGCTCAACGGGCTCGACCCGGAGGGCGTGAAGTGGGTGCGGGGTCTGTTCCGGCGGCTTGCGGGCGAGGGCCGTACGGTCTTCGTCTCCAGCCATCTGATGTCCGAGATGGAGCACACCGCCGACGAGCTCGTCGTGGTCGGCCGGGGCCGGCTGATCGCGGCGGAGAGCCTGGCGGAGTTCTCGGCCCGGGGCAGTCGGCCGAGCGTGACGGTGGCCGCCGCCGACGCGGCGGCGCTGGCTCCCGTGCTTCTCGCCGAGGGCGCGGCGGTGCGGGAGGAGGCGGGCGGTCTGCTGACGGTGACGGGGCTCGACGCGCCGCTGATCGCCGAACTCGCCCTGCGGCACGGTATCCCGCTGCACCAGCTGACCCCCCGGACGGCGTCTCTGGAGGAGGCCTTCATGGAACTGACCGCCGCCGGCGTCGAGTACCCGGCAGGAGGGGCCCGATGACCGCCCCCGCACCGCACCGCGCACCGACCGGGGCGTCGCGGCGCGCACCGCAGCCGCCCGAGCCGCGGGCCCGCTTCGGTGATCTGGTGGCGGCCGAGTGGCTGAAGCTCCGGTCGCTGCGCTCGACCGGCTGGTCCCTGCTGCTCTCCGCCCTGGCCGTCGTCGCGTTCAACGCCGGAACGGCCTATGACCACTACCGCTACTGGCAGGAGTTCGACGCGGTGCACCAGGCCGACTTCGTCCGGTCGAAGATGGGCCTGTGGGACGCGTTCACGGGCAACGGGGCCATGGTCCTGATGCTGTGCGCGGGCGCGATGGGCGCCGTGGCGGTCGTCGGGGAGTACAGCTCCGGCATGATCCGTACGACGTTCGCGGCGGTTCCCGCCCGCCGTTCGGTGATGGCGGCGAAGGTGCTCGTCGTCGCGGCGGTCCTGGCACTCTTCGGCGCGGTCGTGGCGGGCACCTCGTTCTGGCTGACCCAGGCCGTCCTGGCGGGGCGGGGCGCGGGGGTGTCGATCGGTGAGCCGGGCGCCGTGCGCCTGGTGGCCGCGTCGGCGCTGCTGGCCCCGGTGGCGGGGCTGGTCGGCATGGCGATCGGTACGCTCCTGCGGCACAGCGCGGCGACGATGGTCGCGAACGTGGTGGTGCTGCTCCTGCTGCCGACGGTGCTCGGCGACGAGCGGCGCTGGTCGGCCGTCCTCGCGCACAGCCTGCCGTACCACGCGTGGCAGCGGCTCGTGCCGGCCGGGCCGTACGAGGTGGCGTACCCGTGGTCGCTCTCCGGAGCGTGGCTGGTGTACGGCTCGTGGGCGGTGGCGGCCGCGGTGGTGACGGTGACGGCCGTGCACCGGCGGGACCAGTGAGCGGCCGCCGTCGCCGGTGTCAGGGAAGGTCGAACGGCTCGCGGTCGAGCCGGCGGACGACCTGGTGCTCGTGAATCATCCGGCCGACCAGCGCGGCTCCGTAGACGACGAAGCCGACGCCGACGAGCCAGGACTGCAGCACGAGGACCGTGCCGAACTCTCCGTAGGTCACCGCGTTGGAGGCGATCAGGGGGGAGAAGACGAACTGGGAGAAGACGCGCAGCCCGAGCAGCCCCAGGGCCGTGCAGGCGGCCCCGGGTGCCAGGGCGCGCCAGCGGATGCGGCCGCAGAGCAGGAAGCGCTGTGACCACCAGAAGAAGAGGAAGGCTCCGGTGACGTCGGCCGCGGCGAGCAGGACGGTCCCGGCGGTGGAGGTGTGCGCCGGTGTCGAGGTGCCGACGAAGAGGAGGAGCGAGGCGACCAGGACGGCGAGCCAGACCACATGGCGCCACATGGTGTGCCAGCGGGCGGTGGGCAGGTCCCACACGCGTTCGTATCCCGTCTGTACGGCGGAGCCGAAGGTCACGCCGAACGCGGCGAGGGCGGCGAGACCGAAGGCGGTGGTCCGTTGCAGCGCCTGCCCCGGCTTGCCGAAGATCCGTTCGACCTCTTCCTGGGAGACCTCGGAGACGCCGAGGCCCTGGATCAGCCAGCGGGCGAAGCCCTGGCCGCTGGCGAGGTCGGCCGAGGCGACGACGATGAGCAGCGGTACGAGGGTGAGGAGGCTGAGGGCCGCGAAGCCCATGGCGCGGTGCATCAGCTCCATCTCCCGCCCCCGGCTCCAGGCGAGTCCGACGGCCGAGGTCAGGACCCGCTGGTGAAGGCGGTGGAACCAGTGACCGTGTTCGGCGGGGGCACCGTCGTGCGGCGCACCGGAGGTGGGGGGCATGCCACGGGGAGTACCCGCCGAGGGGCGGGACCCCTCCGGCATGCCGCCGAACGGGGGTACGCGGAGGGTGGCGTCAACGGTGGCCGGACGCGAGGCGGGTGCGGGTGCAGCCGTCGGGCACGGTGTCCACGGGGTCGGGGCCTCGGGTGGAGGCCTGGAGGGCGGCGCTCACCAGCGTCGACAGCAGGTCGATGTCCGATCCCATCTCCAGCCGGACGGTCACCCAGCCGGATCCCGCGCGCAGCCGTACGGCGCTGGATCCGAGGAGGGCGGGCCTCAGCTTGGCGATCATCGCCCGGCTGAGGTGGACGTCCGCCTCGTTCTCCCCGTGGAAGTGGACGATCTCGCGCGTCGCGGTCCGCAGACCAGTCTCGGCTCCGCAGAGGGCGGGGTCGGCGATCAGCGAGGGCCAGCTCATCAGGCGTTCACTGGCGTGCCTGGCTGTGTTCATACCGAGGAGCGTGCCGGGGCGGGCTGCCGCGCACAAGCGTCCTGCCGAAAGAATCCCGCCGAGGCTCGAAACATGCGGTGGGAGCGAGGGCGAGTGTGACCTGCGGTGCGGCTGCGGTCACGCTGACGGCATGGCGGGGCCGACGGACGGGACTCAGGAGGCCGGGGGCTGGGCGGGTCGTTCGCGGATCCGGGCGGCGAGGACGGCGACGTCGTCCTCCGCGTTACGGGCGTCGAGGCGGCGCAGCACCTCCTCCACGACCTCGTCGGGGCCCGACCCCGCCGGGAGGCGGAGTGCGGCGAGCCGGGCCAGGGAGACATCGATGTCCTCGCCGCGCCGCTCGACCAGGCCGTCGGTGAAGAGCAGGAGCGTGTCGGTGGGGGTGACCGTGCGGGTCACCGACTCGTACCCGCCGAATCCGGTGCCCAGGGGCGGGCCGACATGGAGTTCGACCGGCTCGGCGGAGCCGTCGGCGGCGAAGACCACGGGCGGGAGGTGCCCGGCGCTCGCGAAGGTCGCCGCGCCGCGCGCCGGGTCGACCTGGATGAGCAGGCAGGTGGCGGGCCGGCGCTCGCCCTCCTCAGCGAACGCGTCGAGCCGGCGCAGTACGCGATGCGGCGGAAGGTCGGTCGAGGCCACCTCCCGCAGCGCCGAACGGTAGGCGTTCATGTCCACGGCGGCGTCCAGACCGTGCCCCATCACGTCTCCGACGACCAGGAGGCTGCGGCCGAAGTGGAGGCGTACCGTCTCGAACCAGTCGCCGCCCACCAGCGTCCTGGGTCCGACCGGCAGATAGCGTCCGGCGATCTGCAGGTTGGGGTGCGGTCGGCCGGGCTCCGCCACGAGGGCCTGTTGCAGGTGGAGGGCGGTCTGCTCGGTGGCGGCCAGGCGGCGGGCGTGGCCGAGATGCAGGGCGGCGAGCCGCACGGCGCGGGCGACGGCGTCCGTCTCGTGCGCGGTGAAGGGACCGCCCACGGCGCGCACGGCGATCACCGCGCCGTGGACCAGCCCCTCCCAGACCAGGGGTACGGACAGTCCGTGCACGGGCGTGGCCCCCGCGCGGCTCTCCCAGGCGACGGCGCGCCGATGGTCCTCGCCGGGGAGCGGCAGCGCGGGCTCCGCGCCGTCCAGCAGCTCGGCCGTTCCGGCGAGGGCCGCACGGCGCGGCGCCGCGCCCTCCTCCGGGCGGACGTCCACGGCCACGGCCTCGCACCCGTGCCGGCAGAGCAGGGCGGCGAGGTCCTCGCAGACGGCCCGCTCGTCGAGGACAGTGCCGATCCGTCCGGCCGCGTCCTCCAGGGTGCGCAGCCGGGCCAGCACCGCAGCGTGCTCCTCGACCAGGGGGCCCGCGCCCCCGCTGCCTCCGACAAGACACCTCCACCGCCGTGACGGCTCCGAACGGCGTCCACTTCCCTTGCACCAGCGGACCGTCCCGCCCGCGCGTCGCCCGACCGGGGCCAGCAGGGTGTCACACTCCGTGAATCCATGGGCGGCACTTTCCCGACGTGCCGGCAGCGTCCTGTCGGCCACTGACCGGTCAGGCGCCCGGAGGGGCGGCGGGGCGGTCCCGGGTGCAGGGGCGGGGGCGACGTTGAACTAGCGTTGCCCCCATGGAACTCATCGGAGAGATCACGGCCGACCGACCGCTGCTCGTCCTGGCCGTCAAGGAGGAGGCGCAGTTCCTCGACACGGATCTGCCGATCCTGCTGACCGGCATGGGCAAGGTGAACGCGGCGACCGCGCTCGCCACGGCGCTCGCCCGGGGTCCTCGGCCCTCCGGTGTCGTCAACCTGGGCACGGCCGGCGCGCTGCGTCCCGGCTGGACCGGCACCCATATCGTCGGCACGGTGCTGCAGCACGACCTCGACGGCGAGCTGCTGGCCAAGCTGGCCGGTGAGACCTGCGGCGCGCCGCTGACCCTGCCCGACGGCGGGGACGTCGTCCTGGCCACCGGTGACGCGTTCATCGCGGACGAGGCCACCCGGGCCCGGCTCGCGGTCCGCGCGCCGCTTGTCGACATGGAGGGGTACGCCCTGGCGTCGGCCGCGGCCGTCGCCGGGGTGCCGCTGCGCATCGTCAAGCACGTCAGCGACGACGCGGGCGAGGGAGCGGGCCGGACCTGGCGCGAGACGGTCGCCGGGTGCGCCCGTTCCCTCGCCGACTGGGCCGCGGTGAACGTGCTTGCGTACCGCTCTTGAGCCGTCCTCACCGGGCCTGAGCCGTCGTCACCGGGCCTGAGCCGTCGTCAACTCTTGGGCCACGCTCCGGATCAGCCGGTGGCGGGCCCGAAGCGGCGGCGGTAGGCGGACGGGCTGAGTCCGGTCTCCCGGTGCATCAGGGCGCGGAGGTTGGCCGCCGTACCGAGGCCGCTGGTGCGGGCGACGACGTCCAGGCGCGCCTCGCCTCGTTCGATCAGACGGCAGGCCAAAGCCACTCGCTCGCCGGTGAGCCAGGCCAGCGGCGTGGTGCCGAGCTGGGCCCGGAAGCGGCGGTGGAGCGTCGCCGGGCTGACGGAGGCGCGGGCGGCGAGGTCGGCCACCGAGAGCGGAGAGCCGAGGCGTTCCTGCGCCCAGGCCAGCAGCGGAGCGAGGGACTCGTCCGGCGGGTCGGGAACGGGGCGCTCGACGAACTGGCGCTGTCCGCCGTCCCGGTGGGCCGCGAACACCAGCCGTCGGCTCACCGCGTTGGCCACCTCGGCGCCGTGGTCGCGGCGCACGACGTGCAGGCCGAGATCGAGGGCGGCGGCGCTGCCCGCAGCGGTGAGGATGTCGCCGTCGTCGACGAAGAGGACGTCGGGTTCGAGCCGTACGGCCGGGAAGCGGGCGCGGAAGGAGTCCGCCCACTGCCAGTGGGCGGTCGCCCTGCGGCCGTCGAGCACCCCCGCCTCGGCCAGCGTGAAGGCACCGCTGCAGAAGCCGACCAGGCGCGCGCCGCGGGCGTGGGCGCGGCGGATGGCGTCGAGCACGGCGGGGCGGCGCGGGACCTCGACGTCGGGGCGGTTGGGGACGATCAAGGTGTCCGCCTCGTCGGCCGCTTCGAGTCCCGCGACGCCCGTGAGGGTGAAGAACCCGTCCCGCATGAGGGTCCGCGGCTCGGGCGAGCAGAGCCGGAACCCGTACAGCTCGCGGCCGATCTCGGGCCGGCGCAGACCGAAGATCTCCGTCGCACAGCCGAGTTCGAAGGGGTTGGAGTTCGCGTCGACGATGACGACGACCCGGTGGAGGCGCTCCCCATCCTCCTGCGTCTCGTTCGTCCCCTGTGTCTCGTGCGTCTCGTGCGTCTCGTGCGTCTCGTGCGTCTCGTGCGAGGATCCTTGCGGCATATGCTCTTTCTAGCACTCGCGGCGGCTCGGGGTCACGGCCCAGGATGTGCCCATGAGCGAGCTGAACAGTGAGTCGAAGAACGTCCCCATCGCCCTCGACCGGGCCCTGTCCTCCTTCGAGGAGCTGTGGAGCCCCCGGATCGTCACGCACGTGAACGACTACGACGTACGCGTCGCCAAGGTGGCGGGCGAGCACGTCTGGCACGCCCACGACGACACCGACGAGTTCTTCCTCGTCCTCGACGGGGAACTGCGCATCGCGCTGCGCGAGGACGGGGCGGAGCGCACGGTCTCGCTCCCCCGGGGTTCGGTCTTCACCGTGCCGAAGGGCGTGGAGCACCGCCCGTACGCACCGGCCGGCGCGTCCATCCTGCTCTTCGAGCCGACCGGCACCCTCTCGGTCGGCGACCGCCACGACGACATCCCGGACCATGTGGACGCGACGACGGGGCACGCCCTCGGCGGCTAGCCGTGCCGGCCGTGTGCCGTTGAAGCGCCGTGCGCCGTCGGAGCACCGTGCGCCGTCGGAGCACCGTGTGCCGTTGAAGCGCGCGTGGGACGAGACCATCCTGGAGGGGAGGGAGGGGCCCGGCCAAGGGCAGGAGGCGAGACACGTGCAGGTGTCCGGTTCCGGCGACGCGAACGGTGGCAAGGCCCGGTTCGACGACGTCTACGACCAGCCCGATCCGCGTGCGTACTTCCGGCGTCTCGCGCCGCTGGAGTACGAGATCCCGCAGCGGGCCCAGGCCGCCTTCCGCCGCGCGGCGGCCGAGCGGGACGGCGGTACGGTGCTCGATCTGTGCTGTTCGTACGGGATCAACGCCGCCCTCCTCAATCACGACCTCACCCTGGCCGAGCTGTACGCGCGCTACACCGGTCCGGAGGTGGCGGACCTGACCGGCGCCGAGCTCGCCGAGCGGGACAAGGCGTTCTACGCCGCCCGGCGCCGCCCGGACGCCGCCCCGGTCCTCGGGCTCGACGTCGCCGCCCACGCCGTGCGGTACGCACGCGAGGTCGGCCTCCTGGACGACGCCTTCGCGGAGAACCTCGAAGGGGACGAGCCTCCGAGCCCCCGGCTGCGCGCGGCCATGGCCGAGGTCGGTCTGATCACCCTCACCGGCGGCGGCAGCTACCTCACCCGGCGCACTTTCGCCGCGCTGCTCCCCTGGTCGCGGCGACCGCTGCGGGTGAGCGCGTTCGTGCTGCGTACGGTGGACTACGCGCCGATCGCCGCGTGTCTGGCGGAGTACGGGCTGCGGACCGTCGTGGACCCGTCGGTGACCTATCCGCAGCGGCTGTTCACCGACGAGCGGGAGCAGCGGTTCGCGATCGAGACGGTCCGAGCGCTGGGGGCGGAACCCACCGGCCGGGAGACGGAAGGCCGCTTCCACACGGTCCTCTACGAGTCGGTTCCGGCGTCCGGCTGAGCGGGCGGGCGCGCCGTCCGAGCCGGACGGCCTGCTGCCCGGCGTCAGCCGCCGGTCAGGGTTCCGGCAGGCGGCCCGGGCGGCTCGGGGGCCGGTTCCGGAAGGCGTACGACGAGGAGCGCGGCCACGTCGTCGTCGAGGCCGTCGGCCCCGTAGGCGACGAGGTCGGAGTGGAGCAGGGCGGGGAGCCGGTCCGCCGGCTCGGCCGCCCAGCGGCGCATCCGCTCCTCCAGTGGATAGAAGACGCCGGCGCGGTCGCGGTTCTCGCTCACGCCGTCGGTGAAGAGCAGCAGCCGGTCCCCCGGTTTGAAGGGCACCACCTCGACGCGGTGCCGCGCGTCGACGAGGCCCGCCAGGTTGACCGGCAGGGAGGGGTCGGCGAAGTCCACCGGCCGCACGCGTGCGCCCCGCTGCAGCAGCGGGGCGGGGTGCCCGCAGCTGAGGAGCCGTACGACGTCCTCGCCGTCCGGGATCTCCACGAGGACGACGGTGGCGAACCGCTCGGCGGCGTCGGTGTCCGGGTCCCAGGCGCCGTACCGGCCGAGGCCCTCTTCGAGCCGGTCGGCGAGTTCGGTCAGGTCGGCTGCGTCGTTGACGGCGGCGCGGAAGGAGCCGAGGAGCACGGACGCGGTCTCGACGGCCCCGAGCCCCTTGCCCTGGACGTCACCGAGCATCAGGCGTACGGCTCCGGGCACCCGGACGGCCTCGTAGAAGTCGCCGCCGATCCTGGCCTTGGCCGCCGCGGCGACGTACAGCAGATGCAGTTCCACGGGGCCGAGCCGCGGCGGGAGCGGCCGCAGCACGACCCGCTGGACGACCTCGGCGACGGCGGTGAGCTCGCGAAGGTCCCGTTCGTAGCGCGCCCGGACCCGGCTGACCCAGGCGGCGGCCGCGGTGAAGGCGGCGAGCACCACCTCGTTGGCGAGGAGGTCGGGGGCGAGCGGCTCGCCCCTGGAGGCGCCGAGCAACGCCCGCAGCACCATGGCGACGCCACCGATGAGGACGGTGCCGCGGACGCTCCAGGTGATGGCGGCGAGGGCGGGGGCGGCGACCAGGAGACGGTCGAAGCGCTCCCGGTCGGGGGTGAGCAGATCGGCGGCGACCGTCAGGACGATGACCAGGAACGGCAGTGCGCGGCCGACGGTGATCTGTGTGCGCGTCCGGGACAGGGGAGGCTGACGGTGACCACCAGAGGGCATTCCGTGATCGTACGCAGAGGGGGCACCGGCCCCACGGTGCCGCGACCCTGGCGTGTCCGCCCGGGCCGGGTCGGGCCCTGGCCGGGTCGGGCCCTGGCCGGGGTCAGCGGCGCCGCACGGCGGTGGAGGGCTCCGGTAGACTCTCCGGAAGCGAAGGGGAGTAGCCCCGCGAACCGGTCGTCGACACACTGGAACCCTCGGGTTCCCGGTGGCCGGGTCCGTGCGGAAGCGCGGACGGGCGAGACCTTCGGCCAGGCATTCGCCACGCCCGCACACCGTGGGCGTGGTCCGTCATGCCGGGCCGAGTGGTTCTTCCCGTCGCCCACCGCGGTGCCGTGCGGATCCCGGGCCCGGACCGAGCAGAGAGCCCCGGTATGCACCTCGACCCCTTGGCGATCCTCACCGCCTTCGGGCTGATCTTCCTCGCCGAACTTCCCGACAAGACGATGTTCGCGTCGCTCGCCATGGGCACGCGGATGCGTCCGCTGTACGTCTGGTTCGGCACCTCCACGGCGTTCGTCGTGCACGTCGCCATCGCCGTCGGCGCCGGCAGCCTGATCGGCCTGCTGCCCGACTGGATCGTCCGGCTGATCTCGGCCCTGCTCTTCGCGTTCGGCGCCTTCATGCTGCTGCGCGGCGGGGGCGACGAAGGGGAGGACGAGGCGGGCGGCGGGCCGGTGACCGGCTTCTGGCCCGTCTGGTCCACCGCGTTCATGGCCGTGTTCATCAGCGAGTGGGGTGATCTGACGCAGATCACCACGGCCAACCTCGCCGCCACCGAAGGCACCTGGTCCACCGCGATCGGCTCCGCCGCGGCTCTGATGAGCGTCTCGGCCCTCGCCCTGGTCGCGGGCCGTTTCATCGCCAAGCGCGTACCCCTGAAGACGGTTCAGCGGATCGGCGGCCTGTGCATGGCGGGCCTGGCGATCTGGTCCCTCACCGAGGTCTTCGTCGGCTGACGCCAGGACGGCTGCGCTGCGCCCGGGCCGCCCCACGGCCCGGGCTCACTCCTCATAAGGTCCGAAGACCCCGTCCGGCTTCAGAAGGTCCTGAAGATCCCGTCCGGGTCGTCGTGCGCCGCGCCCGCGTACTCCTCGAATCCCATGTTGGCGAGCGACAGGTTGGCGTGGATGCCGTGTACGGCCGCCGGGGCCGTACGGAAGCGGGCGCCGAACGCGGTCAGCCGCGCGTACTCCTCGTCGTCGTCGCACTCCTCCCGCGTGAGCGCGGTCACGGCGAGCAGCGCGCGGTGTGGGGACGTCATCGTCGCCCGGTCGGCGAGGAACACGACACTGAGTTCGTCGTCGCCGGCCACCGCCGCCAGCGCCTCGTCCACACCGGCTCCGGCCCACGCCGGATCGTCGACGACGTGCGCGGCCGACTCGGGGTCCTCGGCCAGTGCCGCCCTGACGGCCCGCCAGGCGCCGTCGTCCGTGTAGTCGGTACGGATCACCAGGGCGTCGAACGGGTCCCGCCCGGTGACCGGCGGCCTCGGGGTGCGGGGGCGCGGGACCAGCCGGGGGCGGGTGAAGTCCGCGTTGTCGACGACGGCGTCCACCCTCGGGAGCGGGGCGACCTCGTCGAGATAGATCCGCTGCGCCACCAGGTACCGGTCACGGTGGAGGGACTCCGCGTCGGAGCCGGCCCAGTCCTGGTCGCGCAGCGCCCCGCGCCGTACGGAGAGTTCGGCGTCCACGTCGAGCCACACGCGGTAGTCCCAGTAGTCGTCGATCTCCGGACGGAAGGCGAAGACGCCGTCCACGACGAGCACGGAGTCCGGGGCGAGCGGGGACCGCCGGGCCGAGTGGTCGAGCTGGGTCAGCGGATCGATGGCGCACAGGGAGCAGGACTCCGCCTCGCAGGAGCGGCACGGGTCGAGCAGGAGCCTCCTGACCGAGTCGTAGTCGTAGGCGTTGCGGTAGTACCCCTCCCCCGACTCCCGGTCGTAGAGATGCCGGTCCTTCCACGGCCTCTTGAAGTCGTCGAGCGTCGCACGCAGGACGGGCCGGCCCGTGGCGGCGATCCGCTCGGCCACTTCATGGCCGAAGCTGGTCTTTCCCGCCGCCGTGAGGCCGTCGATGCCCACGAGGAGGCGCCCGGGGCTCCGGGCCAGGATCGCCTCGGCGATCTGCCCCACCAGCGCGACGCGCGCCGCGGACGCGACGGGCGGCACCGGCTGCCGCCACGTCGAGGACGAATGCTGGACGGCGGCCCGCTGAAGAGTCATGGGGCGAACCTACCGACCGCCCCCGCCCCCGCGCCCGCGCCCGCGCCCGAAGCGCTGGGGCGCCCCCACCCCTTGTTGAAGCAATGAATCACTGCTTCACTTCTTCCATGCCCTACCGCCGCACGCCCGCCGTCCAGGCCCGCCTCGACGCCCAGCGCGCCACCGTCGTGGACGCGGCCATCGGGCTGCTCGCCGAGCACGGCTACGCCGGCTGCACCATGGCCGCCGTGGCGGCGCGGGCGGGGATCGCCACCGGCAGCGTCTACCGCCACTTCGCCGGCAAGGCGGAGCTGGCCGTCGAGGTGTTCCGGACGGTCGTCTCGCGCGAGGTCGCCGCCGTGTCCGAGGCGGCCGGCCGGCCCGGGCACGCCGACGCCGCCGAGCGGGTCGTCGCCGTCATCGAGACGTTCGCGCACCGCGCACTGAAGTCGCCGCGCCTGGCGTACGCGCTGCTCGCCGAGCCCGTGGACCCGGCGGTGGACGCCGAACGGCTGGTCTTCCGGCGGGCGTTCCGCGACGTGTTCGCCGAGCGGATCGCCGAGGGCGTGCGCAGCGGCCGGCTCCCGCCCCAGGACGCCGCGCTGACGGCCTCGGCGCTCGTGGGAGCGGGCGCGGAGGCGCTCGTCGGCCCGCTGGCGGCGGGAACGGTCGGGCCGGACACCGTACCCGCCCTTGTCACCTTCACCCTGCGAGCCCTGGGAGTTCCCGATGCCGATCACGCATGAGGTCACCAACCAAGTTCCGCCGCTCACCGGCTACGACGTGTCGGCCGACCCGGCCCTGCTGGAGGGGATGCGCCGGGAGGGCGCCGGCTGGGCCGAGGCGGAGGTGCGCGAGCTGGGTGTGCGGGCCGGTGGTGAACAGGCCCAGGAGTGGGGCCGGTCGGCCGAGCGGAACTCTCCCGTCCTGCACACGCACGACCGCTACGGCCACCGTGTCGACGAGGTGGAGTTCCACCCGTACTGGCACGAGCTGATGACGGTCGCCGTGCGGCACGGGCTGCACGGCGCGCCCTGGCGCGACGAACGCCCCGGGGCGCACGTGGCGCGCGCGGCGAAGGTGTTCGTCTGGGGGCAGGCCGACCCGGGCCATCTGTGCCCGGTGTCGATGACGTACGCGGCGGTGCCCGCCCTGCGGGCGCAGCCCGATCTCGCCGCGGTGTACGAGCCCCTTCTCACCTCCCCCTTCTACGACTTCGGGCTGCGCGAGCCGACCTCGAAGCGCGGGATCATCGCCGGGATGTCGATGACCGAGAAGCAGGGCGGCTCGGACGTCCGGGCGAACACCACACGTGCCGTACCGGCGGGCGAGGACGGCTGCTACGCGCTGACCGGTCACAAGTGGTTCACCTCGGCGCCGATGTCGGACGTGTTCCTCACCCTGGCGCAGGCCCCCGGCGGTCTGTCGTGCTTCCTCGTGCCGCGCGTCCTGCCGGACGGCTCGCGCAACGCGATCCGGCTCCAGCGGCTCAAGGACAAGCTCGGCAACCGTTCCAACGCGTCGTCCGAGATCGAGTACGAGGGTGCTCTCGGCCGACTCGTGGGCGAGGAGGGCCGGGGCGTGGCCACCATCATCCGGATGGTGAACATGACCCGTCTGGACTGCGCGATCAGTTCGGCGTCCGGCATGCGCCAGGGGCTGGTGCAGGCGGTCCACCACGCCACGTACCGCAGCGCGTTCGGGGCGCGCCTTGTCGACCAGCCGCTGATGACCAACGTCCTCGCCGACCTGGCCGTGGAGGCGGAGGCGGCGACGATGGCGGGGCTGCGGCTGGCGGGGGCCGTGGACCGGGCGGCGGCGGGTGACGCGGACGAGGAGCTGCTGCGCCGGATCGGCCTCGCGGTGACCAAGTACTGGGTGTGCAAGCGGGCTCCGGCGCACGCGGCCGAGGCCCTGGAGTGCCTGGGCGGCAACGGTTACGTGGAGGACTCGGGACTCCCCCGGCTCTACCGCGAGTCGCCGCTTCCCTCCATCTGGGAGGGCTCGGGCAACGTCGCCGCGCTCGACGTGCTGCGGGCGATGGGGCGGCAGCCGGACGCCGTCGAGGCGTTCTTCGCCGAGGTCGACCGTGCGGCCGGCGCCGACCGCCGGCTCGACGCGGCCACGGCCCGACTGCGCAAGGAGCTGGCCGACCTCGGCGACCCGGACGCCCTGCAATACCGCGCGCGCCGTCTGGTCGAGCACATGGCGCTGGTCCTGCAGGGCTCGCTCCTCGTCCGCCACGGTCACCCGGCGGTGGCGGACGCGTTCTGCGCCTCGCGCCTGGACGGCGACTGGGGCGTCGCCTTCGGCACGCTGCCCCCGGGTCTGGACACGGCGGCGATCATCGAGCGCGGTACGCCGGAGGCGGCCGGCGCCTGACCCCCGCCGGGCCTCGGCCCGTGCCCCGCGGTACCCGAAGGGGTACGTGGGCTACCGCGTGGGCGACCAGTACGGCGCCTCCACCCTCGTGAAGATCGTGATCACCGGTGAGCAGGTCCACGGATCCACACCGTGGCAGGGCGTCGACCCGATGCCGGCGGCGGGCACGGTGCTGACCCCGGCACCAGGCGGACGCGGCCTGGTCACCAACCACCATCCGCGTTTCTACGCCGACGACGACACCCTGGTCACGGGCGCCCGGCTGCACGCTCAGGTGGCGTACGACCATCTCGCCGGAACCCTGACCGTCGGTCAGCGGGGCGCCCCGGTCGTTCCCCGAGTTGCGTTCCCCGGGACACACGCAAGGCTGGGAGGCAAAGCCCGCGCACCCCGCAGGGAGAAACGATGCACGATCTCGCAGCCCTGGCCGACGAGCATCTCGCCAACGCGCGCGACGACGCGCACGGCAGGAGCGCCCAACTGCTGGTCCATGACGGAGTGCTCCGGCAGAGCGTCATCGCCATGACGTCGGGGACGGTGCTCGACGAGCACAACGCGCCACCCGCCGCGAGCCTGCAGGTGCTGCGCGGGCGGGTGAAGCTGACGGCCGCCGACCGGTCGGAGGAACTCTCGGCGGGCGAACTGCAGATGATCCCCAAGGAGCGACACGGCCTGGCCGCCCTGGAGGACGCGGTCGTCCTGCTGACCGCCGTCAACGACTAGGTCCCGTCTCTTTGGCCATCGAGCGCCGACGAGGAAGACAGTCGGGCTCGACGGGGCACTTGTGGCCGTCCGGTCTACGATCGCTGCTTCGCATCAGGCAGGGCGTCGGCGCGGAGGGCGGGGCGAGTGACCGAGGCAGATGTTCCGCGGCAGGAGCCGGTCTGGTTGGTGGCGGCCAACGTCGTGGCCTGGCGTCGATGCGGGGTGGGCGGCCAGGAACTGCGCCCGGGGACGAAGTGCTTCAAGGGCGGGGCGAAAGTCTACGTGGCCGACGCGTACTGGGGCCCGGGAGGCGATCGGGTCACGGTGGTCGGACGTGAGCGGCACACCAGCCGGTGGATCGTCATCGACATGGCGACGCGCCACCTTTACGGCTTCTGGCCGAAACTCATCCATACTCCGCGCGTCTTGGAGCGGTTGCGTGAGTCAGGACGCGCACGCGGACTCGCCGCGGACCACGCGGTGGACGTCTCCGTGGCGCTGGAGCGGTACGCGCGCCAGTACCGCGCCGAGACGGCGCCGCACTGTCCGCACCCCGACCGATGCCTGTGCCACGCCTGCGCCACCGGCGAATCCGGGTAAAGCGTGTTCCTTCGATGGGTCGCTCAGCTGATCAGGTGCGTCCGTCCGGTTATTGATCACAGACGCACCAGCTCGCCGTGGGGGGAGCTGCCCGAGGAACCCGGATCGTTTCCAGACCGCTCGCAAACGGCCGACTGGACCGAATGGGTCGACTCCACCGTCGTCCTGGCAGGATGCGTGTAGAGGTGCGGCCCGGTAGGCCGGGATGCGCGAGGGGCAAGACCTGGGGGGGTGTTGTGGAGGCTCTGCGTGCGGTGGACCCCACGAGAATCGGTCCGTTTCCGTTGCTCGCGCGTCTGGGCGAGGGAGGCATGGGGGTGGTGTATCTCGCCCGCACCGTCGAGGGGCGGGCCGTCGCACTGAAGACGGTACGGGCGGACATGGCGAACGCCCCCGGCTTCCGCCAGAGATTCGCCCGCGAGGTAAGGGCCTGTCGCGCGGTGAGCGGTCCCGGCATGGTGAAGGTGATCGACTTCGACACCGGCGGGAACCTGCCGTGGCTGGCCACCGAGTACGTCCCCGGCCCTTCGCTCGGCGCCGCGGTGGATGTCCACGGGCCGCTGCCCGAGGACTCCTTACGGCGCCTGCTCGGGGGGCTCGCGCGGGGCCTGGTCAGAGTGCACTCGGCCGGGCTTGTGCACCGGGACGTCAAGCCGACCAATGTGCTGCTCGCCCCCGAAGGGCCCTTGCTGATCGACTTCGGCATCGCGCGCGCGGCCGACGAGACGGCGCTGACCGGTACGGGCATGGTGATCGGCTCGCCCGGATACATGCCGCCCGAACAGGCGGTGGGGCGGACCGTCGAGGCGGCGGGCGACGTCTTCTCGCTCGGCGCGGTGGTGGCGTACGCGGCGACGGGACGCGGGCCGTTCGGTACCGGCGCCGTCCATGAGCTTCTGTACCGCCTGGTCCATGAGGAACCGGACCTGGCGGGCCTGCCTCCCGGACTCGTGGAGACTGTGCGCCGAATGC
Source organism: Streptomyces sp. NPDC093600 (assembly GCF_044764755.1). Lineage (NCBI taxonomy): Bacteria > Bacillati > Actinomycetota > Actinomycetes > Kitasatosporales > Streptomycetaceae > Streptomyces > Streptomyces sp. NPDC093600. The sequence continues at coordinate 557,945 of NZ_JBIWIU010000003.1, read as the reverse complement.
TGGCGAAGGATGCCCGGCACCGGCCCTCCGCGGAGGAGCTGGCCGCCGTGGACGGGGCCGAGGGTGGGAACTGGCTTCCTGAGGCGGTGTCGGCGGACATCACACGCCAGAGGGGGCGGCTGCGGGCGCTCCAGGCGGCCGCGGCGACCCTGGTGGTGAATCCCGCGCACTCGGTGAACCCGGCTCCTGGACCGGCTCTCGAACCGGCCCCGACGCGCATCGACCCGGCGCGGCCCGTCTCCCCCGCCCCGTCGCCCCGCGCCGCCCCGCCGGTACGGCGGATGAGCAGGCGCGCCCTGTTGGGCACCGGCATCGTCGGCTGCTCCGCGCTGGTCGGCGGCGCCTGGGCCCTGGTCCGCGCACAGGACCGCGAAGGCGGTGCAAGCGGCGGGAAGGCGCTTCGGGAGCCGTCCTGGTCGTACACGCACGACGCCGAGATCGTCACCCCGCCCGCACCCGGCCGGCGCACCGTGGCCTTCGGGGACGCGCGCGGCAGGATCGTCTTGGTGAGCCAGAACTCCCACGCGCTGCAGTGGGCCGTCGATCTCCGCACCTATGCGGGAGCGGGAACGGTGTCCGAAGCGGTTCCGATCGTGCTGCCCGTCGGCGTGGACCGGATCCGGCGGGGCGACCAGGACGTCGTCCTCGCCCTGACCGGGGACGCCACCCTCCACGGCCTCAGCCAGGAGTCGGGCGAGCGGCTGTGGACGCGGACGTTCCATGGCGACACGGCCCGGCTGCTCCCCCAGGTGGGCGGCGGTCATTTCGTGGTCGCCAGCGGTTACGGCCGGAGCCTCGGCAAGGTCACGGTCATGAACGCCGCCGGCGTCGTGCTCCTGGAGACCGACCCCCCTGACAGCTCACTGGCATGGGACGAGGGCGACGCCGTCGCCCTGTACAGCCTGGCCGGCGACTGGGACGGGCCGGGGCGCCGGACCGTGTCCGTACCGGACGGGAAGACTTCCCGTCTCCGCAAACTGCCGGACGGCTTGGCGTCCGCGGCCATCGAGGCGGATGGGTGTCTCTACTTCCACACGCGGCGCGGCGTCGCGTGCGAACCGGTCGATCCTTCGGACGTCAGCGGGTGGGAGTTCACCTCCGACGCCGACAGCGTCGTCGTCGACCGGGATCCGCCGGTCGTCCAGGGCGGAACGGTGATCTTCCGGTACGGGGAAGCGGTGTACGCGACGGCGGGGCCCGACGACCCTCTCTGGAAGTTCGTCGCGGACGGACAGATCACCGGAAGGGTGTCCTCGCTCGCACGGGGAGGCGACGAGGAGAGCCTGCTGTTCTTCGGTACGGACAAGGCCACGGTCTACGCCCTGAACGGCCGATCGGGCAAGGTCGTCTGGCAGCACACGGCTCCAGGGGGACCGCTCCACGGACCGGTCCCGCACGGCGACAGCGTGTACGTGGCGCAGGAGCGGACCCTCACCGTGCTGGACTCGGCCGGCCCGCGGTGGAAGTCGTGAACCACCGCGGACGGTGAAGAGGCGGTCGGGGCCCTCTCCGCTACACGGTCTCGTTCAGATCCCGCGCGTAGTACTCGATGGCCCGACGGTACCGCCGTACGTGCGCGTCGTCGCTCGTCGCCGCCACCAGGTTCAGCAGCAGCCGCGTGGACTCGTGGTGCTCGCCCGTGTTGAACAGGGCCATCGCCAGGAAGGTGCGCAGTGCGCCGTCTTCGGGGAACTCCTCGGTGCCGCGGCGGAGCGTGGCGACGGCCTGCTCGTAGCGGCCGAGGACGCGGTACGTGCTGCCGAGGCCCAGGAGCGCCCCGCGGCGGTCCTCGGCCGGCAGGGCGGCCGGGCCGGTGATGGCGAGCGCCCGTTCGTAGAAGGGGACCGCTTCGGCCTCCAGGCCGAGGACGTCGTGGGCCCAGGCGGTCTGGTAGGCCACCTCGGCGTCGGCGGGGTGCCGCGCGGCGAGTTCCACCAGCCGGGCCCTCGCCTCCTCCTGACGGCCCTGCTCCCGCAGCCGTATCGCCTCGGCCAGCAGGTCGTCCCGTACGTCCCTCACGTCCTCGCTCATGGCGTCATCGTCGCAGGCGGCCCGGCGCCGTGGCGCGGCGGATGCCAGATGACGGGGCGCCATAGCACCGCCCGCCGGTTGTGGCGGCCGGGACCATAGGAGCCCGGTCCTGCGCGCCCCTACCCTCCCGGCCATCACCCCGTCCGTACGAGCCGCCCGGGAGACTCCATGCGACCACCGTCCCGCTCCGTCCGCCGGTCGGCGGCGCTGCTGCTGTTCGCCGTTGCCGCCGCCCTCCTCCCCACCACGACGCCGGCCGCGTCCGCCGCCCCCGTGCCCGCGCCCGGCCAGTTGCGGCCGTACAACGTCGATGCCGTCTACACCTCGGGGGTGTCGTCCGGCGGCTACATGGCCACGCAGCTCCACGTGGCGTACTCGGGTACCTTCAGCGGCTCGGCGGCCTTCGCCTCCGGCCCGTACGACTGCGCCCAGAGCTCGCTCTCCACCGCCCTCAACGCCTGCATGAACACCACGCAGGACCTCCAGCTCGGGACCCTGGAGCAGACCACCCGGGACTGGTCGGCGCGGGGGCTGATCGACCCGGTGGCCCAGCTGGCGGGCGACCCGGTGTACGTCTTCAGCGGCTCGAACGACTCCACGGTGAAGCGGCCGGTGGCCGACGCGCTGGCGGACTACTACGGCCGGTTCGGCGCGCGGGTCCGGTACGACCGCTCCACGGCGGCCGGGCACGCCTGGATCAGCCCCCTCGGCCCCAACTCCTGTACGGTCACGCAGAGTCCGTGGATCAACCACTGCGGGATCGACGCGCAGCGGGACCTCCTCGGCCATCTGCTGGGCTCCGTCGACGCCCCGAGCGCCTCCCCCGGCGGCGCGCTGATCCAGTTCGACCAGAACGCCTACGCCCCCGGTGGCACGGCGGCGGCACACTCCCTCGACGACCGGGGCTTCGTGTACGTGCCCACGTCGTGCTCGGACGGCGCCGCCTGCACCCTCATGGTGGCCCTGCACGGCTGCAAGCAGGGGTACGGGTACCAGGGCTTCGGGACGCGATTCGTCGACAAGGCGTATCTCAACGAGTACGCCGACACCAACGACATGATCGTGCTCTACCCGCAGGCCGCCGCGACGGCCACGTTGGAGAACCCCAACGGGTGCTGGAACTGGTGGGGTTATCTCGGTGACTCCGCCTACGCGCGGCACGGCGGCAAGCAGATCGAGACGGTCATGGCGATGGTCAGGGCGCTGCGCGGCGGCTCCACGCCGCAGCCGGAGACCGGTCACGTCACCCTGGAGAGCGTGGACGCCGAGGACGGCTATGTGAAGGCGGCGGCGGACGGTTCGGGGGCGACGGTGGGAACGCTGGAGGCCAGCTACGGTCTCGCGCTCGGCCGGGGCACCGACGGCCGGGTGAACCGGACGCTGCTCTCCTTCGACACCTCGCGGATCCCGCCGGGCAAGGAGATCGTAGGGGCCCGTCTGACCGTGAACCGGAGCAGCGGTTCCGGCGATCCATGGGCCTCGCCGGCGGGCAACCGGCTCCTCGCGGACGTCCGCACGGGCTGCTTCGGGGCCTGCTCGATCGAGGCGTCGGACTGGTCGGCGGCGGCCACGGCGGAGGGCGGGGCCCAGATCGGCGCGTTCTCGTCGGGGAGCGCCACGTCGACGGAGTTCTCGGCGGCGGCTCTCGCGGCCCTCGACCGGAACGGCACCACGCAGGTGCGGCTGCGTTTCGAGTCGGCGCCCGCCTCCACCGCGTACCTCTTCATCGGCAGGGACGCTCCGGTGACGCTGACGGTGGAGTACCGGTAGGCGATTACGCTGGGGGGCTCATCCGGGGGGCTCGGTGGGGGACTTCGTCCATTCCAGGGTCACCCGCAGGTTGGCGCTGGTGCTGCCCTTGACGATGATCGCGGTCAGCCCTCCCGGCTCCACGCCGATCTGGCAGCCGAACTCCACGGTCGCCCGGTCGGGCGCCGCCGCCCGCAGGGAGTCGCTGAGCTGTCCCGCGAAGGAGGACAGGGCGCGGGTGACCCCGGAGAGATCGGCCACGTGATCGGCGAGCCCTTCGAGCTCCACGTCGGGGCCGACGGGCTCCGTCTCCACGTAGAGGGCACCGTCCGCGACCTCGACCTTGGTGACGTCCGGCATCACACGACTCCCTCCGGGGGCGGGGTTGCGGGCAGGGCGCCAGTATCGCCGGGCGGTGCCCCGCGCGCGCGTCCGTGGCGGGCATTCGGCGTAGCGGGGCGGCGAGGCGGCGGGGCGGGGCGCCACATCGGGGCGTGCCGCCGGGTTCAGCGCGGCGGCTCCGGCAGCTCCTCGCCCGTTTCCAGAAGGCTCTTCAGGCTGGAGAGGAGGGCAGGCCACCCCTCGGCGATCAGGTCGCGGATCATGCCGTCGGGTTCCAGGTCGTCGTGCACCACGGTCAGCTTGACGATGTCCCCGGCCGGTTCGATCGCGAAGGTCACCTTCGAACGGCGCTCCTCGGCCAGCTTCGCGTACGTCTCGTCGCCGATCCCGACCGCCTCCGCCCACTCCGGCGTGAAGGTGTGCCAGGTGTACGAGAGGAGCCGGCCGGGCTCGGCGGCGAGGACGGTCTGCTCGGGGTCGGCGGTCTTGCGGCCGCCCTCGTCCCAGACCATCGGAGACCCGGCGGTCCACTCCGTATCGAAGGCCACGCCCCAGTACCGGCGCGTGAGGGAGGGGTCGGTCAGGGCCTGCCAGAGCTCGTCGGGGGTGGTGCGGATGTAGGTGGTGTAGACGAAGGCGTTGGTGTCCATCGGGTTGTGCTCCCCTTGCTGACGTCGGGTCGGTGAGCGCGGCAGGTGGACGCGCTCGTGGGCGTACCGCTCTAACGAAGCCCGGCCCCGGCGGGTCGCAGCGCCGCCGTCACCAGCCCCTCGGCCTCCTGGTACCAGGATTTCGCGGAGCTCCGGATCGCGCACGCTCTCGACCGCACGGGTGGACCGGGCGAGGGCCGCACCCCGCCTGCCGACCCGCGAGGCCGAGGAGCGCCGGTCACCCGTTGAATAGGTGTGGAAGACGCTATTCAACACGCTGCTAGCGTGTCCGGATGTCCCTCAAGCACGCCGTTCTCGCCGCTCTCCTGGAGGGCGAGGCATCCGGATACGACCTGGCCAAGCTCTTCGACGTGTCTGTCGCCAACTTCTGGGCGGCGACTCCGCAGCAGCTCTACCGGGAGCTGGACCGGCTCTCCGAGGCCGGTCTGATCGCCGCCCGTGTCGTGCAGCAGGAGCGCCGCCCCAACAAGCGGATGTTCACGCTCACCGATGCCGGCCGGGAGGATCTCGTCGCCTACACGGCCACGGCCCCCCGTCCCACGGCCATCCGCGACGAGCTGATGGTGCAGGTGCAGGCGTGCGACGAAGGGGACACGGACGCGGTCCGTGGTTTCGTCGAGGAGCGGATGGAGTGGGCACGGGGCAAGCTCGCTCGGTACGACAAGGCGCGGGAGTGGCTGCTGGACGGCCGGGACGAGGAGACGTACCTGCGTGAGGCCGAGCGGATCGGTCCGTACCTCACGCTGATGCGGGGCCGTTCCTTCGAGGAGGAGAACCTGCGCTGGGGCGAGCGCGTGCTGGCGATCCTGGATCAGCGGCGGTCCGTACGGCAGGGGTAAGGTCACCGGTCGGCAACCGGAGCGGCCGGTGGCGGACAAGGGATGGGCCTGATGAACGTCGGCGACATCGTGGAGGACTTCACTCTTCCGGACGAAACAGGGGCGCCTCGTTCGCTGACCGGGCTACTCTCCGACGGCCCCGTCGTCCTCTTCTTCTATCCCGCCGCCTTCACACCGGGCTGTACGGCCGAGGCCTGCCACTTCCGCGATCTGGCGGGCGAGTTCCGGGCCGTCGGGGCCCGGCCTGTCGGCATCAGCGCCGACCTGGCCGAGCGGCAGCAGGAGTTCGCCGACCGCCACTCGCTCGGGTTTCCGCTGCTGTCCGACCCGGACGGTGCGATACGTGACCGGTTCGGGGTGACGCGCGGCTTCTCGCTCGCACCGACCAAGCGGGTCACGTTCGTGATCGGTGAGGACCGCCGGATCGTCGAGGTCGTCCGCAGTGAGCTGCGGATGAGCGCGCACGCGGACCGCGCGCTGGCGGCGCTCCGGGCACGCACGTCCTGAAGCACCGCTCCCGCTAACGCCGCCCCACCCCACTGGCACGGGGGTGGGGCGCGGACGGCCCGCTCCGCCTCACCCGTACACGGGCGCGGAGCGGGCCGTCCGGGGCCGGTTCAGCAGCTCATCGCCCAGGTGTGGGAATCTCCCCGGTCGTTGGCGGCGCCCTGGTAGCCGACCTCCTGGCCGGGGGCCAGGCAGATCGTCATGGCGCCGCCCTGCCAGGCGTTCTCGTAGACGCGGACGTGGTCCTTGACGCCGGGGCCGGAGATGCCGTGGTTGGCCCAGGAGGAGTCGGTGTCGGCGATCCAGCTCTCCCACCAGCCGTCGTCGCCGCTCCAGTTGGCCCGCTGGCCGCCGAAGTTGGCCTCCTGCCAGACGCAGAAGTGGCCGCTCGGGCAGTCGGCCGCCTGCGCCGGGGCCGTCATGGCCAGTCCGCCGGCGAGGGTGAGGAGAGCCGCCGCGGTGGTGGTGAGGAGTCGCTTCATGAAGCGTCGTTGCCTTTCTGTGCGGTGGTGCGGGCGGAGAGTTCGGCCGCCCGCTGCAGTGCGCGGGTGCGCAGCTGCCGGTAGGTGGTGAGCTGGTCCTGGCGCAGGGCGCGCACCATCGCCAGCTCGGCGGGTTCCAGCCGGGCGCGCACGGCGGCGAGACCGCTCTCGCGTTCGCACCGGGTGGCGACGGCGGGGTCGGGGCGCTCTGGGCGGGGGCGGCCGGGCGGTGCGGCGCACCGGGTCCATCGGTCCAGGGCGGCGCGGTGAACGGGGTCGGTCTTCATACGGGCCTGGGCTTCGGTGCGCAGGTTGCCGACGATCACCTGGGCGCGGAACCAGCGCCCCTGGTCGCCGTAGAGGGTGCCGCGGGCGGTGGCGAGGCAGCCGTCGCTGTGGGCCGTGACGGTCTGCCCGGTGGCGACGGTGACGGACAGCTCTCTGGGGCCGGTGCCGAAGAGAGCCCCCTGGAGCCGGCTGTCGGCGGCGGGTGTACGGGGCCGGGTGGTCAGGGTGAGGCCCTGGGTATGGAGGCAGCGCTCGACGAGAGTGCGCTCCGCGGTCCGGAGGAGGGCGTCCTGCGCCTGGGGTTCCGAAGGGAGCGAGGGCTCGGCCGCGACGGTGGTGCAGCCCACGAGGAGCAGCGCCGCGGCCGTGCTCGCGAACATGGTGCGGGCATGCCCGGACCTGTGGAACATGAACGGTCCCCCCCTGAGAAGTGCCTGGTCAGCGGGGTCGGACGGCGTGACCGTCACTCCCCGTGACGATCACTGCCCGGGGTGGGCCGGGGCCATGCGAAGGTCACCCGAAGGGGTCGAAAGCGCCGGAGCGCGCGCTGCGCGGGGGCGTTGTGAGCGCCTGCGGAGAGAGGCGTAGGGGAGGCCGGAGGCGATCGAACGGGACGCGGCCGGACACGACGAAGCCCGGCACGTGGCGGCCGGACGACGAAGCCCGGCACGTGGCGGCCGGACACGACGAAGCCCCGGTTGGACGGGGGATTCCAACCGGGGCCGATCGCCGTGATCAGCGAAGGGCGGTCGCCTCAGAGGGGGGACCTGGGGACCGGGCCCCTTCGCAATCACATATTGATGAACGATAAACCACAGCCCCTTGTTCCACCTCATCCCGGATGCCCGGCGTGAGGCGTATCACCCCGCTTTAACCGCGTGTCTCGTGTCCGTCTACGGACGGTAGACGGTGCCCGGCTCGGCCTTGCCCGGCGCCAGGAGCTGGGGCACGGTCACGAAGGTGAAGCCGCGCCTCTTCAACTCGTCGATGATCCCGGGCACGGCCGGAACCGTCCCGTCGTAGATGTCGTGCAGCAGGATGATGCCGTCACCCTCGGCACCGTCGACCGTGCGCTGATGTATGAGCGCCGAATCGGTGGTGGCGTAGTCCTTGGCCGTGACGCTCCACAGGATCTGCGCGAGCCCCAGCTCGCGGCTCACCTCGGAGACCATGTCGTCGGTACGGCCCTGCGGCGGCCGCATCAGAGTGGGCTTGCGGCCGGTGATCCGCTGTATCGCCTCCTGGGTGCGGGACAGCTCGTCGCGGACCTGGTCCGCCTCCAGGTCGGTCAGTATGCGGTGGGTCCAGGTGTGGTTGGCAACCTCGTGCCCCTCGTCCGCGATCCGCTTGACGACCTGGGGATACCGGTCGACGTGCTTCTTGCCGAGCAGGAAGAAGGTGGCGGGGACCTTCTTCTCCTTGAGTATGTCGAGCAGGCGCGGGGTGTCCTTGCCCGGCCCCGCGTCGAAGGTCAGGGCGATGCACTTCGCCTTGCCGCAGTCGACCGCGCCGGCCGCCCCGGCGCCCCCCTTGCCGTCCGAGTCGGCGACCTCGCCCCGGGCTTCGCCCGGTGTCACCGCGTCGACCCCGCAGCCGCCGAGCGCCAGAATCAGCGAGGCCGCCGCGAGAATCGCGACGGCCGGCCCCCGGCGCCTGCCCGGCTTGTTTCGGAACATGCTGCAACCCACTCCCCATGTCATCCGCTTCGGTCAGCCACTTCCGCCTGGTCAGGGGCGGTGCCACGTGGCTCGCCGAGCACTCTACACAGGGTGTATACACGGCATGCATAGGGGGTGGTGCCTGGTGCAGGAGAGTCAGGAGATGCGGGGGCCGGGCACACGGGTGCCCCGGGCGGCGCCCGTCCGCTCCGCCCGGGGTGTGCGGCGCCGACCGGGACGGCCGGCGAGTCAAGCCCTCAGCGGGAGGCCAGGAGGAGGCGGGCCTCGGTCTCCTGGTCGCCGGAGACGGATTGCAGCGACTGGATGTCGAAGCTGGCGGCGAGGGTCTTCTCCACCTCGTCGACCGCGTGGTAGCCGCCGGTCAGCACCGCTCCGACCATGGCGCTCAACGGAACGGGACGCGCGTCCTCCCGCCGTCCGCCGGCCGTGTCGAAGGTGGCCATCCAGACGGTGGGGGTCGGGGCGGTGGACGCCGCGGGCCCGGGCGCGGTCATGTCCTCGAGTTCGTAGACGCTGTCGAGGACATCGAAGACGGCCTGGGCGTCCTCCCGGTTGCAGTCGCTCAGCTGAACGGTGACGTCGGTGTCGATGTGCATGTCGTACACGTCGCTCATCTCCTCGCGCCCCGAGCGGCCGCCCGTCCTGCCACGCTTCCAGCATCCCTCGCACCCGGGCATCCCGCGAGGCCCGCCCACGGCGGATCGTCGGACACAGGCCTCGGACCCAGGGTGCCGGGCCCCGCTTCAGCCTTCGAAGTCGGTGTCACCGTGCGACGCCCCGACCGGCTTGGACTCGGGCGAGCCGCGCTGACGTAGGAAGACGGCGAAGATCGCCATGGATCCCACGGCGAGCAGTTCGGACTGCCAGTTCTGCAGCGTGCGGCTCCAGAAATCGGGCGACCCGAGGTATTCGGACCAGGGCAGGGGGTCCTGGAGGGAGCGCAGGCGCTCCTCGCTCTCCGCGGCCGCACCGGACACGGACTGGGCGAACCAGGCGCCGAGGAAGATCAGGAGCATCAGAGCGCCGAGAGACCGGGAGTAGAGGGCCTGTCGCACTCCCCCGACCACTGCCCACTTCGGGGAGTCGGGGCGGGCGTGGTCACCCGTCAGCTGCTCACGGTCGGTCTCCGTACCGGCCTTGTGCAGCTCCTTCGACTCGGGCGATCCACGCTGCAGGAGCCAGACGGTGAGGAGGATGAAGAGGAAGAACTGCAGATATTCCGACTGCCAGTTCTCGGTCACGTTGACGGCGAAGTGCGCGGTGGTGAGGTATTCACCCAAGCCGATCGTCGAGGCTCCCTCCGCCTTCAGCTCCTCGTTGAACTCCGCGCGGCCGGCCAGCGCCTGACCGAGCAGTGTGAGCAGGAACCCGATGCCGAAGACGACCGAGATGCCGTTGTCGCGCAGGAACCGTGTGGCCCGGCTCATCCGTGCATCGCCCCCATCACGGAGAAGTAGACCAGGCCACCGGCGATGGCCAGCAGATAGAGCACGAACATCACACGCATGACGGACTCAATCCCCCTTCACATCGCAGTCGTAGGGGCGGTCGGTGCGCGGGGTGCAGCCCGCCGCCGTGACCAGCCAGCCGTCGGGGGAAGAGCGCAGGAAGAATGTGTCGCCGTCGAGGGTGACTTGCGCCTGGCGGCCGTACACGGCGGTGGCGCGGACCTCTCCGGCGAACGGAAGATCCGCCTGCGCGAGGCCATCGGCGCAGGTGGGGCCCGGGTCGTCGGCCAGTTCCTCACGCACCGTGGGCGCGAGAAGCGCACACGCGGTCGCCATGTCGTCGGCGTTGGTCACCCGCACGAACTTCTCGGCCGCGTCGGTGACCGCCTGAACGCGGTCCTCCGGTACCGAGCAACCGCCCGTCAACGCCGCGGCGACGACGACAGGCAGCAGAACGGCTCTGGCTCGCCCCGGCCTCATTCGGCGAACCTCCTCACGATTGAGAGTCGCTACGAGCGGTTACCCGCAACCAAGGGATAGAAACGGGAGGTTACGTGACCAACCGTGACGAACTGGGTTCGAAAGGCGACGGCGGCCTCATAAAAGGGCGTCATGAGACGCCGGAGGAACGCGCTGACCGGCGCTGGATCGAACTCATGCAGGAGATCAGGGTCGCCCAGACAGGCGTCCAGATCCTCTTCGGTTTCCTGCTGACCGTCGTCTTCACTCCCCGCTTCCCGGAGCTCACGGTCATCGACCGGACGATCTACATCATCACCGTGTCCCTGGGCGCGGCAGCGACCGGCGCACTCATCGGCCCGGTCTCGTTCCACCGGTTGGTGGCGGGGCGTCGGATCAAACCACAGGCCGTGGAGTGGGCTTCACGGCTGACCTTCATCGGGCTCGTCCTGCTGCTCGCGACGCTGGCCTCGGCGCTGCTGCTGATCCTGCGGGTGGCGACGGACGGCGACTACGGTCCGTGGCTGGTGGTCGGTCTGGTCGCGTGGTATCTGCTGTGCTGGTACGTGCTGCCGCTGTGGGTCCGCCATCGGTACACCAGCGGCTCCCGCGGCTCCGGTGACGGCTATCGCCGCTCGAACTCGGGCTCCGGCTCGGGTTCCGCGTCTAGCTCTGGCTCGGGCTCAAGCTCGAGCTCGGCTTCCGGCTCTGGCTCTGGCTCTGGCTCTGGCTCTGGCTCGGACTATGGCCCGGGAGACGCCGGGCGCGGCGGGCGCGGCTCGCGGGGCGACTGACGTCCCGGTCAGTCGGGCGAGGCGGTGCCGGTGATCTGCTCGATCGTGTCGGCCTGGGAGGCGGGCTTGTCGGGCCGGTGACGGAGGACCCGGGCGAAGCGCAGGGTGACTCCGGCCGGATAGCGCGTGGAGCGCTGGAGGCCGTCGTAGGCGATCTCGACGACCAGTTCCGGCCGGACCCGTACGGTGAAACCGTCGTCCTCCACGGCCAGTTCACGCAGTATCTCCGTCTGCCGACGCAGCATCTCGTCCGTGAGGCCCTTGAAGGTCTTGCCGAGCATCACGAACGTGCCATCGGCTGCCCTGGCTCCGAGGTGAAGGTTGGAGAGCAGTCCGGTGCGGCGTCCATGGCCCCATTCGGCCGCGAGGACGACGAGGTCGAGGGTGTGAACGGGCTTGACCTTCAGCCAGGTACGGCCCCGGCGGCCGGCGACGTACGGCGCGTCGAGGGCCTTGACCAGGACTCCCTCGTGGCCTCGGGCCAGGGTGTCGGTGAAGAAGGCCTCGGCGCCCTCCACCTGGTCGGCCGAGGCCGGGTCGTCGACGACGGTACGGCGGACCCGCAGGGGCTCGGGGAGCAGACGGGCGAGGACCGCGTGGCGTTCGCGGCCCGGCCGGTCGATGAGGACCTCACCTTCCGCGGCGAGAACGTCGAAGAAGACGGGCGACACGGGCAGCGTGGCGCGTGCAGTGGCTACGTCGAGGCGGGAGCCGACCCGGGAGGCGATGTCCTGGAAGGGCATCGGCCGCCCGGTGGCCGGGTCGAGCGCGATGACCTCGCCGTCCAGGATGAAGGAGTCGGCGGACGTCTCGTGGGCGACGGCCACGACTTCGGGCAGACGGGCGGTGATGTCGTCCAGGGAGCGGGTGAAGACACGCACCTCGCCGCCCTCGCGGTGCACCTGGACACGGATGCCGTCGAGCTTCTCCTCGACCACGCAGGGCCCCAGGGCGGCGACCGCCTCGGTGACGGACGTGGCGGTGTGGGCGAGCATCGGCTGGACCGGGCTGCCGACACGCAGGGCGAACGCCTCCAGGGCGGCGGGACCGTCGGAGAGCACCGCCCGCGCGACGCGCGGCAGCGATCCCTCCAGCATCACGGCGCGGCGGAGGTCGGCGGACGGCACGCTCGCGGCCCGCGCGACGCCCTCCAGCGCGATGGCGTCCAGAGCGCCCTGACGCACCTCCCCCGACAGCAGCCGAAGCAGGAACTCCTGCTCGGGCAGGGTGGCGGCGGCCATCAGCTCATGGACGAGCCCGGCCCGCCGGGCCTGGGACCCGGCCCCCGAGACGGCGGCGAGGGCGGTCATGGTGGCATCGGTGCCGGCGAGGGTGAGGGTGGGGCGCTCGGCGGGCGGTACGGCGGGTGGGAGCGCGTTCTTCAACACGCTCCAGCCCACTCCGATGCGGCCCTGCGGGAGCCGCCCGGAGAGATAGGCGATGACGAGCGGGCTCTCCTCGGGCTCGGCCTCGGAGAACAGCTCGGCCAGAGCCGCGATCTTCCCCGAACGGGCGGAGGTCGCGGCGACCTGGTGGGAGGCGTCGGCGAGTCGTGCCAGCAGCATGCGGTCATCGTGCCCGCGCGACCCCGTCATCGCACCTCGACCTCCGCAGCTCGTCGCACCCCGACCCCCGAAGCTCGTCGCGCTCGGCCTCCGAAGCCAAACCTCCCGCTCCGAAGCCGGAGACCCGCCTTCCTTCCTCCTTCCCCCGTCACCCGCCGCCCCCACTCAACCGCGGACCGTGCCGTCGATGGCCGGCCGGGCGGCGCCTTCGCCTGGCCGGGGCGGCGGCGCGGTGAGGGGACCGCTCAGGCGGGCCGCCTTGCGACGGAGCAGGCGGTCCAGGAGTCCGCGCCCGGTCCGGCGGCCCGGCGCTCGGGTCAGTCCCGTCGGGCCCGGTGGACGGTCGGTGGCCGGGAACGTCGTGGCCGGCCCCGTCGCCCGGTCGGGACGCGGGGCGGGGCGGTCCTCGCGGGCCTCGTCGAGCGCCAGGGCCAGGCTCATCCGGTGCCAGAGGATCTCGTCCGGGTCGTCCGCAAGGAGCATCCGGTCCATGATCTCCAGGGCGGCGGCGGATTCCGTGCGGCCGGACGGCGGCTCCGGGCGCAGCCGGTCCAGATATGTCCGCTCGTAGGGGTCGTCGACGACCTCGGCCAGCTGGACGGGGTCGAGGAGCGAGGCGATCGCCGCCGCCCGCACCCAGGGGTCCTCGGTCGCTCTCAGCAGCAGGCCCAACCGCCGGGCCCGCCAGTTGCGGGGGCGGGAGTCCTCCCCCGCGTCGATCAGGTCCCGGACGTTCTGCGGCAGTCTGCCGGTCAGCAGTGACGGGTGCGCCGAGGCGAACTCGCCCAGCTCTCCGGCGAGATAGAGCCATACCACCGCGCGGTAGCGGTTCAGATAGAACCGCACGGGACTGAAGTGCCCCGTCCTGGCCAGCTTGGTGAAGCGGTCCGGAGTCACCGAGAGCAACTCGGCGGCCTCTGTCGTACCGACCGCGCGGACCCGCTCGCGCAGGCCGTCCGGAAAGTCCGGCGCGGCCCGCAGCCGATCGATCTCCCTCCGGTTCACTCGTCGCCGCCCGGCAGCTGTGCCCGTGACTCCCCGTGCCCCTGATCCACCCGCTCCGGCCGGCGCACCGGGCGAGGAGCCCGGCACCGTGCGGACCAGGCCCATCTGCACGGCGAGCCGGAACTCCTCGCGCCTCAGCTCCAGCTCCTGCGCGGCCCGCCCCAGCGCCAGCGTGCGCGCGCCTTCCTCCACCGTCATGACGATCTCCCCCGTGAGTGACGAATACTCTCGGTGACGACCGTAGCCCGTGGAGATCCTGTCCGCCGGGGCCTGTGGACAACTCGGTCCCGGAGCCAGCCTCCCGCAGTTCCGGGCCCTCGGTAACCGTGTCAGCGTTCGGCGACGCCCGCCCTGCCCGGCTGGCGCGCCGCCACGCCGAGATGCTCGCCGACCCGGTTCACCAGCAGCGTCATCTCGTAGGCGACCAGGCCGACATCGGCCTCGGCGGCGCTCAGCACGCACAGGCAGCTGCCCTCCCCCGCCGCCGTCACGAAGAGCAGTGCGTCGTCGAACTCCACCATCGTCTGCCGCGCCCTGCCGGCGTGGAAGTGGCGGCCCGAGCCCCTGGCCAGACTATGCAGGCCGGAGGAGACAGCGGCCAGGTGCTCCGCGTCCTCCCGCCTCAGGCCGCTGCTCGCTCCCGTCACCAGCCCGTCGTTCGACAGGACCAGCGCGTGCCGTATGTACCCCACCCGCTTGGTCAGGTCGTCCAGGAGCCAGTCCAGTCCCTTGTCCAGCGCCATCTTCTCGGTCCTCCCCCTGTGTGTTGCGTCCCCGTGGACCCGTAGTCCCCGTGGTCCGCGTGTCGCGCGCAAGCCTTACGCACTGTCGTGGACAGGGCAAGCACCCCGGAGGCCGTGCGTGCCGCAGGACGAGCTCACCCGACCGAGTCCAGGAGGCGGGCGGTGTGCACCCTTCCGGCGTACTCCACCAGCCGGATCAGCACCTCCTTCCCGGAGTCGCGGTCCCGCGCGTCGCACAGCACCACCGGCGTGCCGCGGTCCAGGTCCAGCGCCCGCGAGACCTCGTGGGCTCCGTAGTTCCGGGCGTCCGCGAAGCAGTTGACCGCGACCACGAAGGGGATCCCGCGGTGCTCGAAGTAGTCCACGGCGGGGAAGCAGTCCTCCAGGCGTCGCGTGTCGGCGAGCACGACGGCGCCGAGCGCGCCCTGGGACAGTTCGTCCCAGAGGAACCAGAACCGGTCCTGCCCCGGTGTGCCGAAGAGGTACAGGGACAGCCCGGCGCGGATCGTGATGCGGCCGAAGTCCATGGCAACGGTCGTGGTGGTCTTCTGGTCGACGCCGTCCGTGTCGTCCACCGACTCCCCGGCGCGGCTGAGCCGTTCCTCCGTACGCAGCGGGCGGATCTCGCTGACCGCGCCCACCAGGGTGGTCTTGCCGACCCCGAATCCGCCGGCGACCAGGATCTTCAGCGCGAGCGCCGTGGTGTCCACGCCGCCGTCCCCACCTGTGCTCTCAGAGCGCTCGTAGTCCATTGATGACTTCCCTCAGGATCCGTTCGTCGGGGAGGTGTGCGGGCGGTACGGGCCTGTTGACCTTGACGAAGCCAGCTTCGAGGAGGTCGCCGAGGAGGACGCGGACCACTCCGACGGGCAGGTCGGCGTCGGCGGCGAGTTCCGCCACCGACTGGGTCTCGGCCCGGCACAGGGAGAGCAGGGCCCGGTGTTCCGGTCCGAGGAGCGACTCCTCGGACCGGTCGGGCGGGTTGCCGTCGACGGCGACGAGGGCGATGAGGTCGAACCGGACGCTGCTGGGCCCGGGGCGGGTACGGCCGCCCGTCATCGCGTACGGCCGGACCAGCGGCCCGGCTGCGGCGTCGTACCACTGACCGCCCGGCACGAGCGGCCCGTCGTCGCAAGCGATGCGGAGACCGCTGCCGTGACCGGTACCGACGTTGGTACCGAGACCGATACCAGTGCCGGTGCCCATGCTGTCCTCGTTCATCGGTGTCCCCCGGTCAGCCCGCGGCCGGTGGTGTCGCGGTCAGCCGCGGCGGGGTGCGCAGATGCTCGCCGACCCGTTTCACCAGACGGGCCATCTCGTACGCGATGAGGCCGATGTCGGCGCTCACGGAGCTGAGGACGGCGAGGCACGAACCGTCTCCGGCGGCGGCGACGAACAGGAAGCCGTCGTCCATCTCCACCATGGTCTGGCGCACGCCTCCGGTGTGGAACTGGCGGCCCGCGCCCTTGGCGAGGCTGTGGAGCCCGGACGCGATGGCCGCCAGGTGCTCCGCGTCCTCACGGCTGAGGCTGCTGGAGGAGCCGACGGCGAGCCCGTCGTGGGAGAGCACGACCGTGTGCCGCACGTCGCGGACCCGGACGACGAGGTCGTCGAGGAGCCAGTCGAGTTCGCCGGACCGATGGTGGGAAATCCTCTCGTGGTCGGTCATTGCTGGTCTCCTTCGCTGCCGAAACCGGTTCCGAGTGGGCGTCTGGTGCCGGGGGCCGGGCCGCCGCCCCGCGTCCAGCCGTCGCGGTAGGCGGTCATACGGTCCCTGATTCGTTCGGGGGTGCGTTCGGGCGTGCCCTGGACGGCCGGGGCGGGCTCCGGTTCGGCGGCGGGTGCCTCGCGCAGTTGCGGTACGAGGCTGGCCTGGCGCACCCTGCGCGGCAGATCGTCGGAACCGTCCGCCGACGGCCTGCGCGGAGAGTCGGCCTCCGGTGGCTCCGCCCGCGTGGCGAAGGCGGGCGCGCGCGGCGGTCGGGGCAGCGGTGAGGGCGGTACGGGGGCTTCGGCGGCGGGCGGCCCGGGTGGCGGCGCCTCGTCCCTCGGACCGCGGTCGGCCGGGTGCTTCTCGTCGCCCACCGGGAGGGCCCTCTGCAGGAGGTCGGTCGGCAGCAGGACGACCGCGGTCGTTCCGCCGTACGGGGAGGTCTGCAGCCGCACCTTGATGTCGTGCCGGGCGGAGAGCCGGCTGACCACGAACAGGCCGAGCCGGTCGCTGTCGAACAGGTCGAGGTCCTCGGACCGCTCGATCCGGCTGTTGGCCTCGGCGAGGGACTCCTTGCCCATGCCGAGGCCCCGGTCCTCGATCTCCAGGGCGTATCCGTTGCCGACCGGTTCGCCGCTGATCCGCACCTTGGTGTGGGGCGGGGAGAACTGGGCGGCGTTCTCGACGAGTTCGGCGAGGAGGTGGGTGAGGTCGGCCACGGCGCCGCCGACGACGGCCGTCTCGGGGAATCGGCGCACCTCCACGCGCGCGTAGTCCTCGATCTCCGAGACGGCGGCCCGGACGACGTCGGTCAGCGGCACCGGATTCCGCCAGGCGCGGCCTGGGGCGGCCCCGGAGAGGATGATCAGACTCTCGGCGTGGCGCCGCATCCGGGTGGTGAGATGGTCGAGCCGGAACAGGTCCCCGAGTTCGTTCGGGTCGTCGGCCCGGCGCTCCATGCTGTCGAGCAGGCTGAGCTGACGGTGGACCAGGACCTGACTGCGGCGGGCGAGGTTGACGAAGACACCGGAGATGCCGTCGGCCAGTTCGGCGCGTTCGACGGCGGCGAAGAGCGCGGCGCGGTGAACAGTGCCGAGGGCCTCGCCGACCTGACCGATCTCGTCCTCGGGGGTCGGGCCGCGCGGGGCTTCGGCCCGGACGTCGATCTCCTCCCCGGCGCGCAGTCGGCGCATCGCGTCGGGGAGTTGACGCCGGGCGATCTCCAGAGCCGTGTTGCGCAGGCTGATCAGCTCGACGACCAGGGCGCGTCCGATGCGTACGGAGATGACGAGGGAGGCGGCGACGGCGCCGAGGCCGAACAGGACGGCGGCGCCGCCCGCCGTCAGGACGCCGCCCGCGAACGGGTCGGCCCGGTCGGCGGCGGCGCGCCGGGCGTCGTCGTCGACGGCGGCGAGCCCACCGCGTACGACCGCCACGGCGTCGTCCCAGGTCGCGGCGGGGACGGCCCGGGCGGCCTTGCGTCCGGGGGCGGCGGCGCGTACCCGGTCCTCGGCCGCGGTGAGCTGCTGGTGGCCACGCTGGGCGACGAGGCGCTGCCAGGCCGCTCGCTCGGGGCCGCGCAGGTCGGCGGTGGCGGACTCGATCAGGGTACGGCGGGTGTCGACGGCGCCGGTGAACCGGCGCAGCCCTTCCGCGCTGAGCTGCCCGGTGAGGTGTGCGGAGCTCAGCAGGGCGTCCTCACGGGAGAGCATCTCGCCCGCGCGGGCGAGTTCCAGGAGCACGCGCGCGTCGGATCCGGCGCGGGCGTCCTGGATGCCGCTCAGGGCGCCGCCGACGGCGAAGGCGGCGGAGATGACGGCGGTGTACTCCTCGTACGCCTGGTCCGCGTCGGCGCGGCCGGTGGCAACGGCGGTGCGCACGGGGCCGAGGCTCTCGGCCTTGGTGACGAACTGTCCGATCCGGTCGGCGACTTCACGGGGCAGGTTACCGGTGTCGCCGACGGTGTGCCTGCCGTCGAGGCGGAGCCGGGAGACGGCGGCGCCCGTGCGCTGCCCCTGCTGCCGCAGCTCGGTGGCGCGTCCGGTGCCGGGCGAGGCGATCTGGCGGACGGCGGCGCGGCGTTCGGCCTGGAGGGCGGTGACGGCTGCGGCGACGGGTTCGCGGATCTGGGTGTCGACGCGGTGCAGCTGGCGCAGCCGGGCGACGTCCTGGGCGGTGGTCACGGTGGCGAACCCCCACAGGCCCAGCAGCGACATGACGGGCAGCATCAGGAGCGAGACGATTTTCGCGCGGACGGTGCGGGGGCGCAGGGCTCGGCGCCCGGACGGCGCGAGAGGCATGGACTGCGCGGCAGGCTCGGACGGCGCCGGTTGCGCGGGCGGC
This sequence comes from Streptomyces sp. NPDC093600, assembly GCF_044764755.1. NCBI lineage: Bacteria > Bacillati > Actinomycetota > Actinomycetes > Kitasatosporales > Streptomycetaceae > Streptomyces > Streptomyces sp. NPDC093600. The sequence goes on along the minus strand of NZ_JBIWIU010000003.1, from coordinate 539,289 downwards.
GTGGGCGGTACGGCCTGGGCGCGGGGGGCGCGCTCCGGCGGTTCCGCGGCGGGCGGCCCCGCATGCGCGCGCCGCCCGCGCGCCGCCGCCGGGCGCGGCCTCGCCGTCGCGTCGATGCCCTGGGTCCTGCGGGGAGTTCGCATGGCCTCCTCGTTCCGGCTGCGTCTTCCTGGTACTGGTGCGGTGTGCCGTGTGCGGTGTGCCGTGTGCGGTGTGCCGTGTGCGGTGTGCGGTGTGCCGTGTGCCGTGTGCGGTGGCTTCGCGGGCTTCCCCGGGGCGTTCAGTGCCTGTCCGCGGGCCCCGCCTGCCGGGCGTACGAGGGTGGGGGCGGCGCAGTGTCCGTGGTCGGGGCTTCGCGTGGAGAGCCCGGGGGCGCCACGTCCACGGCGTGCTCGTCCGGTTCGGTGAGGCGTTCCGCCGAGGCGTACGCGGCGCGTTCCCCGGCCGTCGGGGAGAGGGCCACGAAGGCCGAGGTGATGAAGAGGTAGGAGCCGAGGCCCACCGCGAGGGGGAAGATGAACTGCATGGCCGAGGCACCGGGAAGGGCTGCCGCCGAAGGAACGACGTCGATCTCGACGGCGAACATCCCGGTGTAGTGCATGCTGCTGATCGCCGCGCCCATGACCAGGGAGGCGATCGCGACCGCGGCCGGCGCGCGGATGTGGAGGGCGGCCCACAGCGCGGCCGTGGCCGCGACGACCGCGATGGCGACGGAGAGCGCGACGAGCAGGGGGTCGTACCGCACTTCCCCGTGCAGGCGCAGGGCGGCCATACCCGTGTAGTGCATGCCGGCGACGCCGATTCCGGTCGTGAGCCCACCGATGAGCAACGAGCGGACCCGGACCCGAACCCGGTCGCGACCGTGGTCGCGGCCGTGAACGTGGCCGTGGCCGACGGCGAAGACACCGGCTCCGACGACGGTGACGGCGATCAGCAGGCTGAGCACGGTCAGCGGCACGTCGTAGCGGATGTCGGTCCCGGTCACGCCGAAGCCGAGCATCGCGAGGAAGTGCATCGTCCAGATTCCGGTGCCGATCGCGGACGCGGCGGTGAGCAGCCAGTTGCGTCGCGACCGGCCGGTGGCGTCGAGCGCTCGTACGGTGCAGCGCAGGCCGAGAGCGGCGCCGATACAGGCCATCGCGTACGACAGCACGGGTGTCAGCCAGCCGAAGGTGGCGTGGTCCAGGTGTCCCATGGCTGGGGGACGCTAGTCCGCATAAGGGGGCGCACTGGGGGCGCATTTCGAAAGCTGATGGAATATGACGCAGAGATGTTCCGGAACGATCGTGCCGCGCTCGAACGTGTGCACAGTGCGTTCACCCCTGAGGGAGACGACCCATGGGGGATCATGGACGCATGAGCGAAGACCCCACCCGCGTCCAGGAGTTCTTCGGCGCCCGCGCCGCCGCCTGGGACGCGCGCTTCCCCGACGACGGTCCCGCCTATGCCGCCGCCGTCGCCGATCTCGGCCTGCGCCCCGGTGACACCGTGCTCGACGCGGGCTGCGGCACCGGTCGGGCGCTGCCTCCGCTGCGTGCGGCGGTCGGCCCCACGGGCACGGTCCTCGGGGCGGATCTGACCCCCGAGATGCTCGCCGAGGCGGTGCGGGCGGGTCGCGACGCCGTCGCCGCTCTCCTGCTCACGGACGTCGCCCGGCTCCCGCTGCGCGACGGCGTCCTCGACGCGGTCTTCGGGGCCGGTCTCATCTCCCATCTGCCGGACCCGGCGGAGAACCTGCGGGAGCTGGCCCGCGTCGTCCGCCCCGGCGGCCGTCTCGCCCTCTTCCACCCCATCGGCCGCGCCGCCCTCGCCGCCCGCCACGGACGGCAGGTCACCGAGGACGATCTGCGCGCCGAGCCCAACCTCCGCCCGCTCCTCGCACGCTCCGGCTGGCGGCTGACCCAGTACGTGGACAGGGACGACCGTTATCTGGCGCTCGCCGTTCGAGCGGACTGAGCGGCCCGCCACGGACAGGCGGCGCGGCGCGCCCGGGGCGCCATAGGGGCGACGGTGCCCGGTCCCGCTCCTGCGCCGTCGCCGTCCGCGCCCTTCTGCCCCGGCACATCCGTGACTACGGTGGAGGCACCGGGCAGCCCCTGTCCGGGAAAGGCGGCACACGGTGTCCCGGATACAGGCGATGGCGCGCAGACTCCTCCCGACCGCCCGGCGAGCCCCGGACAAACCGCCCGAGCCGCGCCATATGCGGCGTGAGCGCAATCTCTTCGAGGCGGCGGCGGTCTACGTGGTCGGTTCCATCGAGGACGACCAGGAACAGGTCGACGAGGCCACCTCCTCGGTCGCTCCGGAGGCGCTCATGTTCGGTCTCAGCGAACTCGCCTGCCGCGCCGTGATCGCACTCGCCCGCGAGCGGAACGAGTCGCCTCAGAAGGTGGCCCGGTCGCTGCTCGGGCTGCCGGAGGCGTGAGCCGTACGGTAGCCACCGCACCCCTTCTCCCGGCCGGAGACCCTCGACGTGCGGGTTACCCACTGGTTAAGGTGCGCCGACGACCAGATGGGGAGGCTGCCGTGAGCGGAACGAGCCCCGCCGCCGACAACACCGTCGGCGACGTAGACGACGACGCGCTGTACGTACTGACGGCGGTGCTGCTCACACCCGCGCGCTTCCCGAGCGTGCTCGGCGACGACTACCCGGTGGCGTGCGCGGCGCTGGGACTGGAGCCGTACGCCGACGGTTACGGGCTCGTGCTCGGGCAGGACGGCACGGGGGCCCGGTGGACCGTGGTGGTCGACGACGTGTCGCTCGTCGCCGTCGCGATCGCCTCCTGGGACTGCGGGATGGAGTACGACCTCTCCCCCGACGAGCGCTCGGTCGTGGCCGCGCTGCCGGGCTGGCCGCTGGCCGTGGCCACCGCCGCGCCCGGCCTCCCGGACCCGCACGATCCGGAGCCCGAGGAGGGGGACCGTACTCCCCTGACACCGCCGTCCGCCGATGTCTGGGGCCCGGCCCAACGCCGGCTCGGCGCGGACGAGGTGGCGCTGCAGTGGGCGGCCTGGCGGGCCCAGCTGGACGAAGACGAGGACCAAGACGAGGACGAGTACGAGTCCACGGACGCGGGCCCGGACGGAGGCCCGGGCGCGGGCCCGGGCGAGCCATCGGCCGACCCCTACGTCGGTGTCCGGCGGGCGCTCGCCGAGTTGCGCGGGTATCTGGAGGAGGCACCGCCGGTGGGCCGGGTACGGTCGAGCTTCGCCCCCGGTGGCGCGCGGATGCTCCGCGCCGACGGACCCGGCTGGTCGCTGGTGGCCCGGACCGACGACATGGCCTTCGTGCTCCTCGACGACCAGCCCGGCGAGGTCCTGCCCGTCACCCGCGGCCCCCAGCTGCCGGCCCTCCTGGAGGCGCTGGACGCGATGGCGGTACGCCCCTCCTGACGCCCCCGGGCGGGGAAACCACACGGGTCTGCGGCCCGAGGTGTGGCCCGGAACCATGGCCCGGCCCACCGGCCCACCGCACGATGTGGCGGCGCACCCCGTCCCGTCGTCCCACCGGAGGCCGTCCATGCGCCCGATCCGAGGCGTCCCGCTGTTCGCCGCTCTCCTGGCGGGGCTGACCGTCGTCGGCCCCGCCACACCCGCCGGTGCCGACGCCGGCTCGCCCGCTCCCTGCGCGCGACAGGACCGGCTCCGCGTTCCCGGCGCGGCCCACCAGGAGACCGCCTGCCTGCCCGATCTCACGACGGCCGGCCTGGCGGGCACGCGGTACACCGACATGGCCGACCAGGCCGGTCTCTCCGCGAAGGGCACCCGTAACCCCTCCGGCGTTCCCGGGATCCAGATCGACGGCTACTTCCCCGACGACTCGCGTCTCAACGCCACCCACGGCTGGGCACACGACGCCCAGTTCGTCATCCGGCTGCCGGCGAACTGGAACGGCGGCCTGGTCGTGACCGGCGCGCCCGGCACCCGCCGCCAGTACTCCACCGACGCCCTCATCTCGGATCACGTCCTGGCTCAGGGCTTCGCCTACGCCGCCACCGACAAGGGCAACACCGGGCCGGACTTCTTCACCGACGGGCGGCAACCGGGTGACGCGGTCGCGGAGTGGAACCGGCGGGTGACCGAGCTGACGAGGGCGGCCAAGCAGGCGGTACGGCAGCGGTACGGCCGGGCACCCCACCGCACGTACATGACGGGTATCTCCAACGCCGGCTATCTGACGCGCTGGCAGTTGGAGAACCGGCCGGAGCTGTACGACGGAGGGGTCGACTGGGAGGGGGTGCTCTGGACCACCCGGGGGCCGAACCTCCTCACCAGCCTGCCGGTGGCCGTGGCCCGGTCGTTCGGCCGGGCGTCCGACAGCGATCTGATCGACGCCGGCTTCGCGCCCGCTTCGCGGTTCCTGTGGCCGTACCACGAGAAGGCGTACTGGGGGCTGACCCAGAAGGTCTTCCGGGCCGAGTTCGACCCTTCGTACGATCCGGGCTGCCCTGGTGCCACCGCCGGGACGACGGCCGAGCGGATCCTCGCGCCGTGCGCGTCCGACGCCTCGTACGACTACGCCTCGCGCCCCGGATCGGTCCACCGGGCCGTCGCGAAGGTCGCTCTGACCGGCCGGATCGGCAAGCCGCTGATCACCCTGCACGGCGATCTCGACACGCTGCTGCCGATCGCGACCGATTCCGACGTCTACGCCCGGATGATCGACGGCCGGGGCCGCGGCGGGGTGCACCGGTACTACAGGGTCCAGGACGGCACCCACACCGACGGCCTGTACGACACGTATCCGGACCGGCTGCGGCCCCTGCTGCCCTGCTACCGCTCGGCGTTCGCGGCGCTGACACGGTGGGTCGAGGAGGGCGTGGCGCCGCCCGCGGACCGGACGATCTCCCGGCCCTCGGGCGGTGACGTGGTCAACTCCTGTGCGTTGACGGAGAACGGCCGGCCGCGCTGAGTCTCAGACCTTCTCCAGGGGGCGGTGGGGCTCGGCCGGCAGTTCGACGCCGATGCTGTCGCCGGGCCGCACCACCCCACCGGTCAGGACGATGCTCATGATCCCCGCCTTGCGGACGAGCTGTCCGTGCTCGTCGCGGCCGAGCACCTGCCTCAGCAGCCCGTGCCGGTAGTTGTCGATCTGCACGCACGGGTTGCGCAGGCCCGTGACCTCCACGACGGCCTCGGGGCCGAGGTGCAGGCGGGTCCCGGTCGGCAGGCCGAGGAGGTCGATCCCCCGGGTCGTGATGTTCTCGCCGAGGGCACCGGGCGAAACCTCGAATCCGGAGTGCGCGACCTCGTCGAAGAGCTCGGCGTGGATCAGGTGGACCTGGCGGAGGTTGGGCACGGTCGGGTCCTTGGCCATCCGCGAGCGGTGCTTGACCGTCACCCCGGCGTGCACGTCGCCCTCCACGCCGAGTCCGGCGAGCAGGGTGATGCTCTCGCGGTTCGGCTTGGTGAACGCGTACACGCCGTTGCTGCTGACCGTCGTGACTGTCCCACTCATGGTGTGGAGCTCCCCTCTCCGGCTGATGATCACCTCGACCCTACGTCACCCCCGCCTCGTCACCCCAGGGTGTGTTCAGCGGAGTTCCTTGCGCGAGATGCGGCGCAGCCGGCGCCGCTGGCTCGGGTCGAGCGCCAGGTAGGCCACGGCGGGCACGCCGAGGATCACGAGGAGCGACATCCAGAACCCGATGAGGGGCATCAGGAGGAGGCCGACGGCCACTCCCCCGAGTACTGCTTTGGTCCGTGTCGTCATGGTCCGACGCCTCCTTCTCGGGCCCGCCGCGCTGAGCGGTCAGGCCGCCGTACGGAGCGGCTCGCCGACCTCGTGCAGATGGCCGAGCGCCTGCCGGTAGGACTCGACGAATCCCGTCTCCGTGTAGGGGATACCCAGTGTGCGGCAGTGCGCACGCACGACGGGCTGGGCGAGCCGCAGATGCGGCCTGGGCATGCTGGGGAAGAGGTGGTGCTCGATCTGGTAGTTCAGTCCGCCGAGGAACCAGTCGGTCAGGGCGCCGCCGCGGATGTTGCGGGAGGTGAGCACCTGGCGGCGCAGATGGCCCCAGGCGGCGCTGTCCGGGTGGGCGTCGGGCATTTCCATGCCCTTGTGGTTGGGGGCGAAGGCCATGCCCAGGTGGAGCCCGAGGAGCATCTGGTGGATCAGGGCGAAGAGGAGCGCCTGGCCGGGGGTGAGGGTGGAGAGCAGGAGGGTCGCGTAGCCGGTGACATGGGCGAGGAGCAGGGCTCCCTCGACGAGCCGCTCCCGCCGGGTCCGGAACGGCCCTTCCGCGGAGAAGAGGGCCTGGAATCCGTACACCTTGAGGGCGATGCCCTCCAGGGTCGTCAGCGGGAAGAACAGCCAGGCCTGATGGCGGGTGAGCCATCCGCGCAGTCCGTCGCGGCCCTCGGCCTGATGCCGGGCGAAGACGAGGATGTCGGCGGCGACGTCCGGGTCCTTGTCGAGGTGGTTGGGGTGGGCGTGGTGGCGGTTGTGCTTGTCGTTCCACCATTCCCGGCTCATGCCGAGCAGGAGGTTGGCATGGAGGAGCTGGAGGGCCCGGCCGAGGCGGCGGTCGTCGGTGATCTGGGCGTGGCCCGCGTCGTGTCCGACGAAGGCGATCCGGGCGGAGAGCAGGGCGAGCGGGACGGCGAGGAGCAGCGCCCACCAGGAGGGGCCGAGCAGGACCAGGCCCGCGACGACGGCGGTGAGTCCGAGGAGGTTGACGGCGATGCCGCGCGCGTACCAGCCGACTCGGCGTTCGAGCAGCCCTCGCTCCTTGACGGCGCGCAGCAGCGGCGTGAACTCGCTGCCGCCTCCTCTTCCGGGGGTGGTGCTCCGATCGGGCGCCGCGAGTGTGGCGGTGGCCTGGGGCATGGAGGTCTCCGGTGTCCGTGGGCGGGGTTCGGCGCCTGCCGCGCCGGCTCCCTCGAACGTACGGAACGGTGATCGTCCCCAGCCATGGCGTCTTCCCCCGGGATCCCGGGGGGCTGCCCCGGGGGCGGGGGTGGGGCTGACTCCACCCCCCGCTGTCCACCCGCGCCGAGGAAGTCCACGGGTGAGACTGGTCACGGGGATTCTCCGCCCGTCGGGGCGGGGTGTTCGGGTACCCTCGGCCGCTCCGCCCCCCGCTAGTCAAATTTGAGGAATGCGTTGTCGCTGCCGCAGAGCCCCGATGAACTCGCCCGCCGTTCCGCCCTGTTCCTGCCCTCCGACCCTCCTCGCGCCGGCCGGATCGCCTTCTGGTCGCCCGTCGGGGAGGGGCTCGCGACCGACGAGCGGACGCCAGGGGACGGCGGACCGTCGGCGTTCACGTCGGCGTCTGCGTCTGCGTCTGCGTCGGCCTCCTTGCCGATGGCCGAGGGGACTGGCGTGGCCGGCGAGCTGGCGTTGGTGTCGGACGACCTCCGTCCGCACGCCGTGCCCGCGGTGTTCCTGCCCGTACGGGACGCCCTGCCGATCCTCGCTCGTGCCCGGTTCTCCGAGGAGGCCCCGGCCGCGACGGCGTTCTGGGGCGCCGCCGCCCTCCTCGCCCTGCACCTGGTGGCCCGGGGGCTGCTCCTGCCCGGGCTCACCGGGACCGACCGGGACGCCTGGCGGGCGGGACCGCTCGGCCCGGAGGAACTGACCGCGCTGCGGACACTCGCCGCCTCCATGCCGCCGGCCGCCCATGCCGTACCGCTGCCGGGAGCGGCGGCCGACGGCGAGCCGCTCCTTCCCGAACCCGAGGCCCTGCTGCGGGCGTTCGTCGACGCGGTGGCGGACGGGCTGCCGCGCACCCCGGCCGCCCCGGTCGCGGCGGGCGGGCCCGCCTTCGCCGCCGATGAGCCGCGGGAGCTGCCCGGCCTCCGGGCGTGGGCGGCGGACGTGGCGGCCGGTCACGACGCCGGAGTACGCCTCTCGCTGCGCGTCGAACTGCCCGGGCTCACCGAGCTGGAGGCGCCCTCCTTCCGGGCGGTCCTGCAGATGCACAGCGCCGCCGACCCGGCCCTGGTCGCGGACGCGGCCGACGTCTGGGCGGGATCGGGACCGACCGCGGCGGCGTTCGGGCCCCGGGCCCGGATGGACGCCCTGCTCGCGTTGCGCCGTGCCGCCCGGGCGTGGGCGCCGCTGACGCCGCTGCTCTCGGCAGCCGTCCCCGACGCGGTGGAGCTGGCCGACGAGGAGATCACCGAGCTCCTCGGCCCGGCGGTACGGGCGCTCCAGGCGACGGGCGTCCAGGTCCACTGGCCACGCGAACTGGCCCAGCGCCTCACGGCGGAGGCCGTGATCGGCCCGCCGGACGGACCGCCCGACGGGCCGCCGGGCGCGGACGGCCCTCCGCCCCACCTCACCGGTCTCACCGGCTCCACCACAGACGAGAGCACCGACGGCGCCGGTGCCGGCCCCTCCCGTTCCTCCGCTCTGCCCTCCCTCCTCTCCGCCGACGCCCTGCTCGCCTTCAACTGGCGTTTCGCCGTGGGCGACCAGGAACTCACCCGCGCCGAACTGGACCGACTGGCCGAGGCGGGCCGTCCGGTGGTCCGGCTGCGGGACCAGTGGGTGCTGATCGACCCGGCCGAGGTGCGCCGTGCCCGCGCCTCCGCGGACCGCAAGCTCACCCCGGTCGACGCGCTCGGCGCCGTACTCACCGGCACCACCGAGGTCGACGGCCGCCGCGTCGAGGTCCGGGCGACGGGATGGCTGGAACAGCTGCGCGCCCGGCTCGCCGACCCCGAGGGCGGCCCGCAGGAGGTCGCCCAGCCCGCCGCGCTCGCCGCGACACTCCGCGACTACCAGCTGCGCGGCCTCAACTGGCTGCACCGTATGACCTCGCTCGGGCTCGGCGGCTGCCTCGCCGACGACATGGGCCTGGGCAAGACCATCACCCTCATCGCGCTCCATCTGCACCGGCAGACCGTGCCGTCGGCGGCCGGCCCGACGCTCGTCGTCTGCCCGACGTCCCTGATGGGCAACTGGCAGCGCGAGATCGAGAAGTTCGCGCCGGGCACGCCCGTGCGCCGCTTCCACGGGGCCGCGCGCGGCCTGGAGGACCTGGCCGAGAACGCGTTCGTCCTGACCACGTACGGGACCATGCGGCTCGATACCGAAAAGCTCGCCGGCCGCCCCTGGGGCATGGTCGTCGCGGACGAGGCACAGCACGTCAAGAACCCGTACTCGGCCACGGCGAGGCAGTTGCGCACCATCGGGGCGAAGGCGCGCGTGGCCCTGTCCGGCACTCCGGTCGAGAACAACCTCTCCGAGCTGTGGGCCATCCTCGACTGGACGACGCCCGGTCTCCTCGGCCGGCTCGGGACCTTCCGCTCGCGGTACGCCTCGGCCGTCGAGGGCGGCGAGGATCCGGCCGCGGCCGAGCGGCTCGCCGCCCTGATCCGTCCGTTCCTGCTGCGGCGCCGCAAGTCGGACCCGGGCATCGCGCCCGAGCTGCCGCCGAAGACGGAGACCGACCGTGCCGTCTCCCTGACGGCGGAACAGGCGGGCCTCTACGAGGCGGTCGTGCGGGAGACCCTCGCGGCGATCGCCGAGGCCGACGGCATGGAGCGCCGTGGTCTCGTGGTGAAGCTGCTGACCGGGCTCAAGCAGATCTGCAACCACCCCGCCCAGTATCTGAAGGAGGAGCGCCCCCGGATCGAGGGCCGTTCGGGGAAGCTGGAGCTCCTGGACGAGTTGCTCGACACGATCCTCGCCGAGGGCGCGAGCGTGCTGGTCTTCACGCAGTACGTGCGGATGGCGCGGTTGCTCGAACAGCATCTCGCGGCTCGGGGCGTGCGGACGCAGTTCCTGCACGGTGGCACGCCGGTCGCCGAACGCGAGCGGATGGTCGCCCGCTTCCAGGCCGGTGAGGTGCCCGTCTTCCTCCTCTCGCTGAAGGCCGCGGGCACCGGACTCAACCTGACCCGGGCCGGCCATGTCGTGCACTACGACCGCTGGTGGAACCCGGCCGTGGAGGCGCAGGCCACCGACCGCGCGTACCGCATCGGGCAGACCCAGCCCGTCCAGGTCCACCGGCTCATCGCCGAGGGCACGGTGGAGGACCGCATCGCCGACATGCTCCGCGCCAAGCAGGCCCTCGCCGACGCCGTCCTCGGCTCCGGAGAGGCGGCACTGACCGAACTGACGGACGCCGAGCTGGCGAACCTGGTCGAGCTGCGAGGAGAGGGACGATGAGCGGATACGAGACGGGCGGCGAGGAGCGGACGTTCACGGCGCTGCCACCCGCCCCAGGCGGCGGTGCCTTCGCCCGGACCTGGTGGGGCCGGGCGTGGCTGAAGGCGCTGGAGGACACGGCTCTCGACAACCAGCAGCTGAAGCGGGGGCGGCGGCACGCGCGCCAGGGCGCGGTGGGCGCGGTGTCGGTGCGGCCCGGCCGGATCACGGCCGTCGTCAAGGACCCCGACGGCGCCTCGTACCGCAGCGATGTGCTCCTGCAGGAGCTGTCGGCGGACGAGTGGGACCGGCTGCTGGACCTGGCGGTGGACAGCGCCGGCCATATCGCGGCGCTGCTGGATCGTGAGATGCCGCCGCACCTGGTGGAGGACGCGGCGGCCGCGGGGCTCGAACTGCTGCCGGGCATCGGCGATCTCGACCCCGAGTGCAGCTGCGAGGCGTGGGACCACTGCCCGCACACGGCGGCACTCTGCTATCAGGTGGCCCGGCTGCTGGACGAGGATCCGTTCGTCCTGCTGCTGATGCGCGGCCGTGGGGAGCGGGCGGTCCTCGGGGAGCTCCAGGAGCGGAGCGCGTCACGGGCCGCGCCTTCCGCCGCGGCGCCGCGGGAGGCCGCCGCCGAAGGGGTGCCGGCGCGGGAGGCGTTCGCGGCGCGGGACATCCTGCCGCCGCTGCCCGCCCCGCCCGAGCTGCCCGCGGCGCCGGGCGAGCCGCCGTCCCTGGACACGGAGACGGTCCCCGAGCCGGGTCTCGACCCGGCGGCGCTGGAGTTCCTGGCGACGGACGCCGCCGTCCGGGCGCACCGGATGCTGGCGGAGGCTCTCGCGCACGGCCTCGGAACCGGCGCGGAACGAGCCGCAGACGAGCACGACCTGACGGTGAGCCAGGACGCGGTGCGGCTGGCCGCCGGGGCTCCGGCGGCGCGGATCGTGGAGCGGCTCGCCTCCGGGTCGGGGCGCCGGCGTGCTGAGCTGGACCTGGCCACGCGCGCGTGGCGGTGCGGTGGCGCGGCCGCCCTGGCCGTACTGGAGGAGGAGTCGGCGCCGGGGCCCGAGCTCCTGGCGCGGGCCAAGGCGCGGCTCGCGGAGGCCTGGGAGGACGGTGAGCGGCCCGTGCTGCGCGCGGCGGGCGCGGGGCGCTGGACGGTGGTCGGGGCGGAGGCGCAGCTGCGGCTCGGCGCGGACGGCCGCTGGTGGCCGTATCGCAAGGAGCGCGGCCAGTGGGCGCCCGCGGGCCCGGCGGACCAGGACCCGGCGGCGGCGCTCGCGGTCGTGTCCTCGGCGGGCGAGGACTGAGCGCCCCGGGTATGGGCCGGTAGGAACGGGGCGGGGCAGGGGCGGGGAGGGGGCGGCGCCCTGGGGCGGTTGTGGCTGCACGGCGAGCAGCTGCTGCCGGGCATCGGCGGGCGGGGGGGTCAGAGCAGCGGGGCGGTGAGTTTCCGCCCCGCCTCTCCGCGACCGGTGGGCGTGGCGAGGCTGCAGGCCACCGTGTCGGAGCCGAGGAGGTAGCTGGTGCGGTACGGGTACTGGACGAAGGTGGTCCAGCGGGTGCCGCGCGGCTGTTCCGCCGCCTTGCGGCGCAGCGGCTCCCGGCACAGGCCGGCGGCCGCGTCCCGGACGTCCCGGTCGGTGGGATGGTCGCCGGTCAGCCGGAGCATGGTGACGAGCTGGGCGTCATGGGGCCGGTGGCAGGCGCGTCGGACGACCGTGCCGGGCGCGGCCCGGTCGATGTCGAAGCACTCCCCCGCCCGGAGCCGGTGGTAGGGAAGAGCGGACGGCGGCGGCGCCGGGCGGCGCGAAGGCCGCGCGGACCGCGACGGGGTGGGAGTCGGCGAGGGACGACCGGTGGCGATCTCGCCCTGGGGCGCGGGGTGTTGTCCGCCCGCCCGCGGGGCCCAGGTGCCGGAGGCGGCCCGGTCGGACGCCGGCCCTGTTCCGAGCGGCGGCGCCTCCCCGTCGCCGTCACCGCCGCCTGTCAGGGCGGCCGCCACGAGGGCGGCCGCGAGGAGGAGCATGACCGGCACGAGGAGGTGCCGCGGGAACGACGACGGGTCACCGGAGAGCGGGGCCATGTGACCAGGGTCACCTCTGGACGACCGGTCCGGCCACTGTGCGGGCGACGTGCGGCACGTCTCGTACAGAACCGTGACAATCGCTTTCCATGGAACGGCCGTTGGGGCCTGCCGCGGGTCAGGTGGGTCAGAGACCCAGCTGTCGCTCGGCCGCCTCGACCGTCTGAGCGAGGAGCACGGCGATCGTCATCGGACCGACGCCGCCCGGGACCGGGGTGATCAGGGAGGCGCGCTCCGCCGCCGAGGGGAAGTCGACGTCGCCGACGTCGCCCGGGTTGTAGCCGGCGTCGATGACGACCGCGCCGGGCTTGATGTCCTCGCCCTTGATGAAGTTCGGCCTGCCGACCGCCGCGACCAGGATGTCCGCCTCGCGGACGACGGAGGACAGCTCGGTCGTCCGCGAGTGGCAGTACGTGACGGTGGCGTCGCGGCCGAGCAGCAGCAGGCCGGCGGGCTTGCCGAGGATCGCGGAGCGGCCGACGACCACGGCTCGCTTGCCGCTGAGCCCGACCTCGTAGGCGTCGAGGAGGCGCATGATTCCGCCGGGGGTGCAGGAGACGAAGCCGGGCAGTCCGAAGCCCATCGCGGCGAACGAGGCCATGGTGACCCCGTCGACGTCCTTCTCGGGAGCGATCGCCTCGAAGGCGGCGCGCTCGTCGATGTGCGGGCCGACGGGGTGCTGGAGCAGGATGCCGTGGACGTCGGGGTCGTCGGAGAGCGCGGTGATCGCGGCGACGAGCTCGGCGGTCGTGGTGGAGGCGGGCAGCTCGACGTGCCGGGAGCGGATTCCGGCCTTCGCGCAGCGGTTCCGCTTCATCTTCACGTACGTCACGGAGGCCGGGTCCGCGCCGACGAGCACGGTGGCGAGGCAGGGCGTGACACCGGTGCGGCGGGTGATCTCGGCGGCGCGGGCGGCGGTCTCGTCGACCGTGCGACGGGCGAGCGCGGTGCCGTCCATGAGGGTGGCGGGGCCGTGGGAGGCGAGACTGGTGGGGGCGCTGACGGACATGGGCCGCTCCTGGGCGTCGTCGAGGACAGGTGATCGCCCAGGCGCACGGCAGCGTCGGAACCGCGCGGTTGCGCGGTGTCCACGGGACCGCTCCCCGGTGGTGATCCACCTCAAGCGCCAGTCACGGCCCGGGGCCACTCTACGGGAGGGCCCGGAGCGGCGTCGGGGGCGGGCGCGTGGGGAGGCGTCGGCGCCCACCCGACCACGCGGCCGCGCCGACCCGGTCGCGTCAGCCGACCGGTCCTGTCCGCCGGGCGGTCGCGTCCCCCGCCCCGTCCCGTCACGCGGCCGCGCCGACCCCGTCGCGTCAGCCGGCCGGTGCGGCGGGCGGTCTCATCACCCCAGCCGCGCCCTCGTCACCCGTCGCGTCAGCCGATCGCGTTCAGCCGGGTGTGGGCGACCCGCAGCTTCGACTGGCCGTGCGGGAGCCGCTCCCAGTCGTCCATGACGTGGGCGACGAGCCCGTGCTTCTCCGCGAGCGCCACCAGCGTCTGCGTGCGGTAGTAGAAATCCTCACCCAGCACCTGGTGTTCGCTCGTCTCGGTGCGGTCGTACGTGAAGTCGAAGAAGCCGCCGGGAGCGAGCACCCGCCCCACGTGCGCCAGGCATTCGTCGATGACCTCCAGCGGCGAGTGCGAGAAGACGCTGTGCGCGTGGATCACCGTGAACCAGGCGTCGGGCAGGAAGTCCAGGGTCAGGTCGTCGACGGGGGTCAGGTGCGGCAGCTTGTCCTGGAGCCCGTAGCGGACGACGGTCTTCTTGGCCTCGATGAGGATGTCGGGCGAGATGTCGACGCCGTAGTAGTGGCCGGGTTCGAGGTGGGAGATGAACCGCCAGCCCGCGCGCAGATTGCCGCACCCGATCTCCAGCATCCGGTCCTCAGGCTTCAGACCATGCCCGACCAGATAGTCGTACTGCATCTGTCCGATGGCGAGCCAGCGCTCGTGCGACGGCACGCCGCCGACGGCCGCTTCGGGGCTCCTCGCGGTGTCGGAGGCCATCACCGCCCGGTAGTACGCCACATGGCTGCCCCGGTGGCGCAGGCGCAGCCAGGTGTTCCGGCCCGCCCGGCGCAGGTAGGGGACGACACGCTGCGGATGCCGCAGCGCGTAGCGCACTTTGTGCCCCAGTCGGGAGCGGTTCGTCGCCAGGCGTGAGGCATGTGGGTTGCTCATGACGGTCTCCGTGGATCCGATGGCCCCCCATGTCGCGGATCGTAGCCCGCGGGCCCGCGGCACGGCGCCTCGACACCTCCCCCTCCACTCGTCCCGTCCGGTCCGTTGGGCCGACTGCCTCGTCGCGTGGTGACGTCGTCCGGCCCGTCGCAGCATGGGGAGACGGACCGGGGGCTGTGACGTGATGTGACGTGATGTGACGCGGTAACTGTTGAGCGAGGCCAGGCATGCGTGATTCCGGGTTGATGTCCGGCTCCCCGAGCGGCTTGCCGTCCGGGCGGAGCGACGAGGCGGGAGACGTCGTCGGGCGGCGCCGCGGTGCCCCCGGCGGCCGGGCGCTTGCCCACGGGATGGCGGGGCCGGCTGTCGTCGCCGCGGCCTTCACCGTGGCCCAGCTGGTTCTCGCGGTACCGGGGGTCGGTCTGGGGTGGGACGAGACGGTGTACGTCAGCCAGGTCAGCGACCAGGCGCCCGCGGCGTTCTTCAGCGCTCCCCGGGCCCGTGGCATCACCTTCCTCGTCGCACCCGTCACGGCGGTGACCGCCTCCACCGTGGCGCTCCGCGTCTATCTGGCTCTGCTGTCCGGTGCCGGACTGTTCCTGGCGCTGTGGGCGTGGCGGCGGCTGCTGCCCCCCGCCGTGCTCGCCGTCGGCGGGGCGCTGTTCGCGAGTCTGTGGGTCACGCTGTTCTACGGGCCGCAGGTGATGCCGAACCTGTGGGTGGCCCTGGCGTCGCTCGCCGCCGTCGGCTGCTTCCTGCGCGGTCCCGGCGACAGGTGGGCGTTGCCGGGGCTGGGGGCCGGGGTGGCGTTCGTGGCGCTCATGCGTCCGACCGATGCCGTGTGGCTGGTGCTGCCGCTCACCGGGGCGGCCCTGCTCACGCTGTGGCGGCGTCGGCGCGGCTGGCCGCTGTTGCTCGTGCCGGCCGCCGGCGCGGCGCTCGGCGGCGTGGTGTGGGTGGTCGAGGCGTACACGCGGTACGGCGGTCTGGGGGCGCGGCTGCGGCGCGGGAGTGAGATCCAGGGCCATCTGGGCTGGCACATGGCCGTCGACGACCACCTGCGCGCCCTGGGGGGCCGTACCCTCTGCCGGCCCTGTGACGTCCCGTGGGCGTACCCGGTCGCCTCCCTCTGGCTGCTCGCGCTGCCCCTGCTGGTCGCGGCCGGCGTGCTGGCCGCCTGGCGTACCCGGCATCGCATGGAGATCGTCGTGGCCACCGCGGCGGGCGCGTCGCTGGCGGTGCCCTATCTCTTCACCGTCGACTACGCCGCTCCGCGTTTCCTCCTTCCGGCGTACGCCCTGCTGATGCTGCCCGTGGCGCTGGCCGTCGTCCGTGCCTGCCGCTCGGAGACCCGGTGGCGCCCGTCCGTCGTCATCCTCGTCGCCGTGGCCCTCACCGCCCACCTCGCGGTCCAGTACCGGCTGCTCGACGGAGTCGTCGACCGGGTGCGGCGCGACACGATCGCCTTCGCCGACGTGGCGAGGGAGCTGCGCGCCGAAGGCGTACGGCCGCCCTGCGTGGTCACTGGTGAGGAGGCCATCCGCGTCGCCTTCCGCGCCGGCTGTGCCTCCCGTCAGCCCACCGGCCACGACGCAAGCATCACGCCCGCCGCCCTCGCCTCCGCCGCGCTCCAACGGCCGGTCGCCGTCCTGCTCTCGGGCGACCGGCGACCACCGGCGTACGCCCGGCACTGGCGCGTACTCGACCTGCCGGACCTGCGCGCCCGGACGGGCTACCGGGCCTACCTCTCCCCCACGGCGATCCCGGAGGGCCCTTCGTCACCGCGCAACGGCGGCGGGCCTTAGGGGGCGGCACCGCGGCGCGGCTCGGTGGTGCCGAACCGCGCACGAGGTGACGAATCGCGGCTACGGGTCGTCGTTACGGAACCCAGTGGTTGCCGGAGGCCGTGATCATGACTTGGAGCTGGATGCTCGCCGCGAAGTAGCTGCCGGTCTGGATCGGCGTGGCGAGCATCTTGTTCCAGAGGGCGTCGAGCCACGCCTGGCTGGCCGGGTCGGTCATCGCCGCGAGGGTGAAGGGGGCGAAGAACGCCGCGCTGGTGTAGGTCTGGATCGGCGTGCCGTCCAGCCCGTACCCGACGACGATCTTGTTCGGGTCTCCGCCGGTCTTGGTCTTGATCCAGCT
Organism: Streptomyces sp. NPDC093600; assembly: GCF_044764755.1. NCBI lineage: Bacteria > Bacillati > Actinomycetota > Actinomycetes > Kitasatosporales > Streptomycetaceae > Streptomyces > Streptomyces sp. NPDC093600. The sequence goes on along the minus strand of NZ_JBIWIU010000003.1, from coordinate 522,766 downwards.
GTTGAGCTTGCGCGCGGCGGCCAGGGACTTGGCGTCGCCGCTGGTCACCGCGTCGTCGGCGATGCGCCACGGGGTGCGGCAGGCGTTCCACCAGTACTTGCCGTCCTTCGGGTCCTCCAGGACCTGGCCCGGGGCGGGCTTGGGGGTGGTGTCGGTGTTGACGACGAAGTCGGGCAGCAGGCCGGTGTTCGGCGCGTACGTCGACTGGAGGTGGGCGATCTGGTTCTGATGGGCGGTGCGGACGGTGTCCCAGGTCGCGTCGCCGGTCGCGGTGCGGAAGGCGCGGAAGTGGTCGATCATCCAGTCGGAGGTGCGGGAGATGTAGTAGTACTGGTCGCCGGAGCTGCTCCAGTCGCCCAGCTTCAGCAGGTGGGTGGCCGGGTTGAGCTCGTCCTTCTTGATCGCGTCGATGTGCTTGATCGCGAGGTCTTTGTAGTTGTACGTACCCGAGCTGCCCCACTGCTTGTCGGCGAGCAGCAGCCCGTAGGCCACGTCCATGTCGCCGTCCGTCGCGGCGTCCCCGCCGTTGACGCTCTTGCAGTTCACGTCCTGTTCGGCCGCGAGGAGATTCGGGTTGATGGCCGAGGGGTGGTCGATCTTCCACTTGACCAGACCGTCGAAGATCTTCTTCGCGTCCGGGTCGGCACCCGCCATGGTCGCGGCTATCACCATGCCGTAGCCCTGGGCCTCGGCGACGTACGGGTGATCGGCGTCCGGGGAGATGACCTGGTACCAGCCGTTGCCGCAGTTCTGCCGGAGGAAGGCGGACTTCCAGCTGTTGTAGTAGTCGACGACCTTCTGGTCGAGCGCGGCCTGGGTGCCGGACGGCTTGAGCGTGCCCGCGGCGTACGGCTTGAGGTGGCTGCCGAACGGGACGGCCGGGCCGGTCCCGCCGGAGACCGGGGAGCCGTAGACCTCGAACTCCCAGAGGGAGTAGCCGTAGGGGGTGCCGCGCTGCGTGCCGTACATACGGACGTACCGCCCGGTGCCCGTCACCGACAGGTCGTCGATGGCGCCGTCTCCGGCGGTCGTGCTGTAGACGTCCGTCCAGGTCGAGCCGTCAGCCGAGGTCTGGATCCGGTACGTCTTGCCATACGCGACCTCCCAGTTGAGCTTGACCCGGGATATCCGGTGACTGGAGCCGAGGTCGATACGCATCCACTGCGGATCGATGCCTTCGGCGCTCGCCCAGCGGGTGCCGGTGTTCGCGTCGACCGCCAGGCGAGGTTCGAAGCCGGTCGCCTCGATGGACGACGCCGTCGTCGGCTTGGCCACCGAGACGAGCGTGTCGGCGGCCACAGCCGTCTGAGGCACCGTCAGGGGCGCGGAGAACAGGCCGGCCGCGACGAGCAGGCCGATACTTCTTCGTCGCATGTCAACTCCTCTGTTTCTTCCTGGGCATGGGGGTGGAGGGAGCGGTGGCCGGAGGTCAGGCGCGGGCCTGGGGCGGCAGGCGGACGATTCTCGGGGCGGCGTATTCTCCGGGGTGTGACATGGCGGTCTCGTGATCGCGGGTGAGCGTGAGGCAGACGCGCCCAATGGTTAGGAAAACTTCCTAACCATTGCGGGAGCCTAGAGACGCGCGCCCGCCGTCCGCAAGTCCCTTGTCAAAAAGGGCGCGTGAGGACCGGCCACCGCCTTCCGGCCTCTGACGGGTCAGCGATGACGGGAACCGGACACCCCAGGGGCGGGGCGAAGGGGAAAGATCGAGGCATTGCGGTGTCCCTCACGGCTGTACCACTGCGCCGAGGCGCGTCCGCGCGCGCTGCCGCCATCGGCTCCTCCTTCATAGCGGCCGGGCCCGGGTGGCGACCCGCCTGTGCGACCGCTACCCCTTCGAGGTGGGGAGAGAGGCAGTCGGCGGGCGAGAGCGACGGAACGGGCGGGCACCGAGTGCGGCGCACGGGCGCCGAGACGCTGATCTGGAGCGACAGCACGGCACCCTCCGCTCCCTCGGCAGACCCTCAGCCACCTTCCACCACAGGGTCCCCACGAGCCTGAAAAGGTGTCAGCAAACCTAGAAAGCGTTTGCACTCCACTGCCGCGCAGGTCGGCGCGTGCGCCCGACGCGTCCGCCACCCGGCCTGCCCGGCGAGGGGACCAACTGAACGCGCGTAGAACGACTGAAAGCCGTTCTTGCGGCGAGCACCATCCGGACCGGAGGATTCCCCTCGTCGAGATTGACAGGTCCATGCCGGAGCACCCTCCGTTCCGGACCTGTCGGCCGCACCTCAAGGCCCGCCCACCCAGCGGGCCTCCACTCCCCCACCGGAGGAAGCAGTGAACCTCAAGCGTCTGTCCCCCCTCGGCGGCGTCGCGAAGGGGGCCCGGCTGATCGCCGTGGCCTCCGCGCTCCTGGCCGCCTCAGCGCTTGCCGCCCCCACCTCGTCCGCGGCGACGGGCGAGACCGCCCGTGCCACCAGCGGCCAACTCGCCGCGACGAGCGACGCCGTGCGCGTGGCCGACGTGGCCGGCACCGCGTGGTACACCGACCAGGCGACCGGGAAGATCGTCGTGACCGCCGACTCCACCGTCTCCGCCGCCGAGATCGCCAAGATCCGGAAGGCGGCGGGCACCGGCGCCTCCTCCCTGGAGATCAAGCGCACGCCCGGCACGTTCAACAAGCTCATCGCCGGCGGCCAGGCCATCTACGCCGGCGGCGGACGCTGCTCGCTCGGCTTCAACGTCCGCAGCGGCTCGACCTACTACGCCCTGACAGCCGGTCACTGCACCAACATCGCCAGCACCTGGTACACCAACTCCGCCAACACCACGGTGCTCGGCACGCGGACGGGCTCCAGCTTCCCCAACAACGACTACGGAATCATCCGCCACTCCAACGCCTCGGCGGCGGACGGCCGCGTGTACCTCTACAACGGCAGCTACCGCGACATCACCGGCGCCGGAAACGCCTACGTGGGCCAGTCGGTCCAGCGCAGCGGAAGCACCACCGGTCTGCGCGGCGGCACGGTGACCGGTCTCAACGCGACCGTCAACTACGGCAACGGCGACGTCGTCTACGGCATGATCCAGACCAACGTCTGCGCCGAGCCGGGTGACAGCGGCGGCGCCCTGTTCTCCGGCAGCACCGCGCTCGGCCTCACCTCCGGCGGCAGCGGCAACTGCTCCAGCGGCGGGACCACGTTCTTCCAGCCGGTGACCGAGGCCCTCAACGCGTACGGCGTGAGCGTCTTCTAGTCCCGGCCTCACCGAAGGATCGGCGGACTCTTCGGTAAGACAGGCAGGAAACTCGGTCCGACAGGCAGGAGCCTGGCGGGCACACGGGCCGGCGGTCCCCCACGGGGCCGCCGGCCTCCGCACGTGGAGCGGCGTTCCCCAGCACCGCGGGGCGGGAGGCGGTGGGCCGGGCGGGTGCGGCGCGCTCAGCGCGACGGCCGGGTGTCGTGGCCGATGAGGTGCAGGAAACGGTCGGGCAGGGCGTGCAGCCACCCGGCGCGTTCCGTGGCGATCTCCCTCAGCCGCGCGTGGTCGCTGCGGGCGACGAGATGGCCCATGTAGCGCTCGTTGAAGTGGGCATACTCCTGGTGCAAGGTGCGCAACGCCTGCGCCACGCTGCGCTCGGGTGCGCCGACGAGCCGGCCGAGCGCGGCGGTGTGCTGCTTCCACCGGCCTTCGACGGCCTGGCGCAGGAGGCGGTCGAGTTCGCCGGCCCGGACGATGACCCGCAGCAGTTCGTCCGGTTCGAGGCCGAGGGCGTCCGCGAGCATCAGGGTCTGCCGGTCGGTGCCGCGCCAGTGGTGGTCCTCCTCGGCGCGGGCGTAGTCCCGCGGGTCCATGCCGATGCGCTGGGCGAGCCGCTCGGCGGTGAACTGCCGGGCCAGGCGGTGCTCGCGCAGGGATCTCGGCCGCAGCGCCATGAGCTCCGGTACGGGGCACCACAGCGCGTCGGCCAGGGCGAACAGTTCCGTCTCCGAGGGCGCGACCGCCCCCGACTCCCAGGCCGTGACGGCCTCCACCGGACGGCGCACGCCCAACTGCGCCATGGCGGCGACGACCTGTTCCGGGGTCAGGCCGATGCGGAGGCGGGCGGCCCGGGCCTGGACGGGAGAGAACGGAGGGTGGGACACGTACGGATCACCTCGGTGGGCGGCTGCGCGGGGCGGCTCCGCGAGCGGGAACGGACTCCGCGGAGCGGGAAACGGGGTCAGCGGGCCGTGGCGGTCTGCGGGCCCGTCCCGTCGTCGTACGCGGCGAGCCCGTCCCAGTCGATGTCCTCCCGTTTGCGGCGGCTCTCGAAGACATGGAAGAACAGGTTCAGCAGGACCGCCGTCAGCGTGCCGAGAGTGATGCCGCTGCCCAGGACGGCCCGCACCTCGGTGGGCATGCGCTCGAAGAAGGGCGCGACGGCGGTCGGCAGCATCGCGGCGCCGAGACTGACGGCGAGGACGAGGGCGTTGCGTTCCTCGCGCAGGTCGACCTTGGCGAGGATCTGGATGCCGACCGTGGCGACCATGCCGAACATCGCGACGGCGGCGGCGCCGAGCACGGGGTGCGGGACGGAGGCGACCACGGCGCCGGCCTTCGGTACCAGGCCGAGGAGGATCATGAAGACTCCGGCCGCGACCACGACGAACCGGCTGGTGACGCGGGAGATCCGGACCAGGCCGATGTTCTCCGCGAAGGCCACGTACGGGAAGGAGTTGAAGATCCCGCCGAGGACGGTGGCCACGCCGTCGGCCCGCACGGCACGGCTGACCGTGTCACCGTCGACCTTCCGGCCGGTGATCTCGCCCATGGCGTACACGTCTCCCGTGGTCTCCACCATGGTGATGAGCATGACGACGACCATGGCGAGCATGGGGAAGACGGAGAAGTGGGGCATGCCGTAGTGGAAGGGCGTGCTGACGCCGAGCCAGTCGGCCTGGTCGACCGCGCCGAGGTCGGCGTCGCCGAGGAGCCAGGCGACGGCGGTTCCGCCGACCAGTCCCAGCAGGACCGCGATGCTGCGCAGGAACGGACCGCCGAACCGCACCACCAGCAGGATGAACAGGAGCGTGCCGCCCGCGTACGCGAGGTGGGCGGGGTCGCCGTAGCGCGGCCCGCCCATCAGCGCCGCGCCGCCGCCGACGTCCTGGAGCGCCACGGGGATGAGGACGATGCCGATGACGGTGAGGAGGGTGCCGGTGACGATCGGGGGGAAGTACTTGGCGAGCCGTCCGGCGAACGGGGCGAAGAGGAAGGCCGCGATACCGCCGGTGATCACGGCGCCGTACACCACAAGCAGTCCGGCGGTGCCGCCGCCCGCCCCCTGACCGATGGCGATCATGGGCGAGACGGCCGTGAAGGTCGCGCCCTGGACGAGCGGGAGTCTCGCTCCGATACGCCAGAAGCCCCACGCCTGGATGATGGTGGCGATACCGGCGGTGACCAGGTCGGCGTTGATGAGATAGACCAGCTCCTGCCGCGAGAGTCCGAGGCTGTTGCCCAGGATCACCGGTACCAGCACGGCGCCGGCGTAGAAGGCCAGGACGTGCTGGAATCCGTAGAGCGCGAGCGTGGGGAGCGGAAGGACCTCGTCCACCGGGTGCGGGGTGGTGACGGGTCGTCGGCGCGAGGCCAGTGGTGCCATCTCTGCCTTGCCTTGAGGTAGGTGAACGAGAGGGAGCGCGACGCCGGGTCGCGGAAGGGTGAGCCTCGAAAGGGGTCATCCGGGCGGCCGCGCGGATCAGGCGGTTCACCGGCTGGCGGCACGGGGTTACCGGTGCGCGGCCAGGCGTCCAGACATGGAGGCGTGAGGGGGCCACGGGGCGAAGGGCTCCCGGGCCGGAGTCAGATCCTCGCGGACGCGTGCGCCCTCATGCAAGACCAGGGACCGTGTTTATTGAAGTAAAACCCTTCGGTAACTTACGAATCCATGGTCGCCGGTGGCCTGCGGTGCGGATTTCGTTGTCCACGGCATTTACCACCAGAACACCTCCGGCTCTTGACGGCCGCCGCGCGCCCTCACATACTTGCGGCCAAATCGATGGCCAAATCGATTTGGCTCCCCGTCCAGGGCCGGATCGCGGCTGAACCCGAACGTGTCGAACGCCGATCGGAGCTCGAACGTGTCCAGTCCCCGCCAGACCCTTTCCGGTACGGAACAGCCCCCGACGCCGGAGCCCACCGACCCCGCCGACCCCGTCGGCCTTGCCGACTGCTCGGCAGTCCACCCCGTCGACGAGTCCCGACCGTGGGGCCGGATCCTCCTCTTCGGGATCCAGCACGTCCTCGTGATGGCCGCCACGCCGATCTCGGCGATCTTCCTGATGAGCGCCACCCTCCGCCTCGACGCCGGTCTGACCGTCGACCTGCTCTCCGCGGCCTTTGTCCTCTCCGGCGTCGGATCGCTGGTCCAGTCGCTGGGGCCATGGAAGTTCGGTCCCCGGCTGCCGTTCGTGATGCTGCCGGGCGGCGCGCCGCTCATCCTCTTCCTCGCCATCGCCGAGCAGCACGGACTGCCCACCGCCTGCGGCGCGGTCATCCTGACCGCCCTCTTCTACTTCGTCGTGCTGCCCGTCTTCTCGCGGCTGCTCGCCTTCTTCCCGGCCCTCGTCATCGGCACGATGATCGTGATCGTCGGGGTCAACCTGGTGAAGGTCGGGGCCGTTCTGGTCACCGGCCGACCCGGCGAGGCGGGGTTCGCCGATCCCACCAATCTGATGCTCGGCATGGCGACGATCGGCTTCACCGTCGTCTTCTACCTGCTGTTCACCGGCATCCTGCGCCAACTCGCCGTCATGCTCGGGCTCCTCGCCGGCACCGCGCTGGCCGCGGTCCTCGGCCACATCGACGCCGGGGCCGCCTCCGGTGGCGGCCTGATCAGCCTGCCGCACCTGCTGCCGTTCGGCTCCCCGCAGTTCAGCCTTCTCGCCGCGCTGCCCCTGATGCTCTACAGCCTCGCCTCCATGGCCGAGGCCACCGGCCAGACCGTCATCAACGCCGAGGCCGTCGGCAAGACGATCGACCGGCGGACCGCCGTTCCCAAGACCATCCGCGGCGACGCGCTGACCTCCCTCTTCGGCGGCTTCTTCGGACTGCCGCTGATGGTGACGAGCGGCGAGAACATCGGAATCGTCCGCGTCACGGGTGTACGCAGCCGGTACGTCACCGCCGCGGCCGGCGTGGTCCTCATCGCCATCGGCTTCCTCGCCCCCGTGACCCGTGCGATCAGCGTCATCCCGGCCGCGGTCATCGGAGGCACCGCCATGGTCGTCTTCGCGGTCATCACCGTGCTCGGCGTGCAGATGCTCGGCCGCTCCGACCTCGACCAGCACACCAACACCTTCATCTGCGCCGTCGCCCTCGCGCTCGGCCTGCTGCCCATCCTGATCCCCGGGGTGTACGCGGGGTTCTCTCCGAACCTCCGGATCCTCCTCGAAAGCGGTGTCGCCGTGGGCGCGTGCGTCGCCGCCGTGCTCAACATCCTCTTCCACCACGTCAGGCCCGGCATCGCCGCCCGCCTGGCCACCAGCCGTACGGAAAGTGACCGATGAACCAGCTCACCCGCGAGCTCCTCGACGGGCCCGGCCCGCTCCTCCTCGTACCGGACGCCGTGCTGCTGCCCGAAGGACCGGCCGACGGCTTCGCGGTCGTCGTCGCCGACGGCTCGTTCCAGGCCGTGGGCCCCGTGGAGGAGCTCCGGCGCACGCACCCGCACCTCGACGGCGTACAACTGGCAGGTCAGTTGCTGATGCCCGGCTTCGTCGACGCCCACCACCACCTCACGCAGAGCTTCGGCTCCGCGCTGGCCTTCGGCGAGCCGTCGGAGATCTTCCGGCGGGTGTGGGTGCCGCTGGAAGGCGCGCTGGACGAGGAATCCGCCTACACCGCCGCCAAGCTGGCGGCCCTGGAGGCACTGCGCGGCGGGTTCACCACGGTCGCCGACGCCGGCACCCGCGCCGCCGTGGACGTCGATGTCGTCGCCTGCGCCGCCCGCGACGCCGGAATCCGCTGTGTTCTGGGCCTCGTCTGCGACGACACTTCCCTAGCGGGCGCCTCCGCGCCCGGCGTTGCTGCGACCGGTGCTGCTGGGGCCGGCGACGGCGGCGCGTCCGTCCTCGCCGACGCGGAGAAACATCTCGCCCGGTACGACGGCGATCCGCTCGTCCACTCCTCCCTCGCCGTCTCCATCCCCGAGGCGGCGACCTCCGCGACCCTGCGCAGCGTCGCCCGCCTCGCCGCGGAAGCGGGAGCGACCGTACAGATCCATGTCAACGAACATCTGGCCGCTGTCGAACGCTCCCTGCTCCGGCACGGAATGCGCCCGCTCGAGCACCTGCACCACATCGGCGTCCTCGGCTCCCATCTGCTCGCAGCTCACGCCACCCTGCTCACGCCGCGTGAACTGAGCCTGCTCGCCGACACCGGAGCCGCCGTCAGCTACAACCCGGTCGCCAGCGCCTGGAAGGGCAACGCCGTCGCACCGGCCGTGACCATGGCCGAACGCGGCATCCGTTTCGGCCTCGGCACGGACGGTACCCGCGGCGACGGGTTCCGGCTGGCCGAGGCGGCCGAGTTCGCCCAGCGGATCACGTACGGACTCGCCACCGGCGACTCGTCGTGCGGCGCGGGATGGACCTGGCTGGAGGCCGCCACACGCGGCGGCGCCGACGCCGTGGGCCTGCGTGCCCGTACCGGCGCCATCGCCGCGGGTCTCGCCGCCGACTTCCTCGTCGTCGACGTGACCAACCCCGAACTGGCGCTCTCCTGGGACGTGCCGTGGGAGCTCGTACGGCGCGGCAACCGCGACCAGATCACCGCCGTGTTCGTCGCGGGCCGGATGCGGTTGTGGCGCGGGATGCCCACCAGCTGGGACGGCCCCGGGCTCGTCCGACGCGCGGTCGAGCTGGCCCGCGCCGCCGTGGAGCGGGCGCCCATCACCCGCGTACACCCCACCTCGACGGCGGCACGGGTCCGGAGCACCGCCCCGTGAGCACCGAGACACTGGCCGTCCTCGCCGTCACCGTGGCCGTGGCCGCGTTCGTGCAGGGCAGCAGCGGGCTGGGCTTCGCGCTGATCGTCGCGCCCGTGGCCGGGATCCTCGATCCCGGCCTGCTGCCCGTGTTCGTCCTGGCGTCGATGATCCCGCTCAACGTGTACGTCGCCTGGCGCGAGCGCGCCTCGCTCGATCTGCGCGGGGCGGGCTGGATCACCGCCGCGCGACTGGCCGCGACACCCGGCGGGCTGGCGCTGCTCTGGCTGATCCCGGAGCGCAGCCTCGGCCTCTTCGTGGGCATCGCCACCGTCCTGGCCGCGGTGGTCAGCCTCGCCGCTCCCGCGTTCACGCCCGGCCGGGCCGCCTACGTCGGCGCGGGCGCGGTGACCGGTCTGACGGAGACCGCCACCGGCGTCGGCGGCCCGCCGCTCGCCCTGGTGTACCAGCACCGGCCACCGGCCGAACTGCGCTCCACCGTCGCCGCCTGCTTCCTCGTCGGCGAAGTGGCCTCGCTCGTCCTGCTGTTCGCGGCGGGGAAGGGGCAGTCGGCGGACCTCGGCCTGGCCGTGGCACTGCTGCCGGCCATCGCCGCCGGCGCGTGGCTGAGCCGCCTGGTGCACCACCGTATGGACGCCCGCAGGATGCGCCTGTTCGTACTCGGGTTCGCGCTGGTCTCCGGGCTGGTGCTCATCGCGGGTCTGTGACCCTCAGCGAAGAGGCGCGCGCGATCACCCGGGGCTCGGGTGGAGGGGCGGCAGTCGCGGCGGCCGCCCCCTCATCGCGCAGGCGGCCGAGGAGCAGCTCGACCGCGTCGGACGCCGCCCGGTCCAGATGGAGATCGACGGCCGTGAGGGGCGGCTCGCAGGTACGGGCCCGCAGCCCGTCGTACCGGGTGACCACCATGACGTCGTCCGGTACGGCGCGCCCGCTGTCCCGGATCGCCCGCACCGCGCCGACGGCGAAGGCGTCCACCAGCGCGCAGACGGCGTCGATCCCGGGATGCCGGGCGAGCAGCTCCGCACAGCGCTCGTAACCGGCCTGTTCGCCACCGGCCTCGGGGGCGGTCGCCACGATCGGCGTCCAGCCGAACTCCGCGGCGACGCGCTCGTACGCGGCTCGCGCGTCGACCGACGAGTGGCGCCGTCCGGCCCCGATGAGCAGCGCCGGCCGCTGGGCGCCCTGTTCGCGCAGATGGGCGAGGAGGAGTTCGGTGACGAGCTCGCCGCGCAGATCGACGTACGGCGCCGCCTCGTCGGGCGCCACGGGCCTGCCCAGGGCCACGTACGGAAGCCCGCGCTCCTTGAGATGGGCCGCAGCGGCGTCGTTCTCATCCGGCTCGACGACGATGGCTCCGTCGATGTCGACGGAGTGGAGCCCCGAACCCGACTCCACGGGCGGTACGAGCACGAGCGCGTAGCCGTGCAGCAGCGCGCTCTCGGCGGCAGCGGCGGCGATCTCCATGTAGAAGCCGAGCCGGGAAGGCCCCGCGGCCACCGCGAACGGCATGGACGAGGCGAGCGCGATGGCCTTGGCCTGACCACGCCGCAGCCGCTGGGCCCGCAGGTTGGGGCGGTAACCCAGCTCGGTGGCGACCCGCTTGACGCGCTCTCGGGTCCGGGGGTCGACCTTTCCGAGCCCGTTGAGCGCGTGGGAGACCGTCGTACGCGACACCCCGGCGGCGCTGGCGACGTCGGCGATCGTCGGCGGTCTCGACCCGGACCCGGACCCGGAAGTGGGCATCTGCCGTCGCTCCTCACGCGCTCGGAACAGGTGACGCCACCATCTTCGCCGACCCGGGGCGAGGCCGAGGAGGGCGGGTCCGACGGCCGGCCGGGCGGCGTCGCGGCACGTCGACCTGGGCGGGGGTGAGAGGGTCCGCCCGCCCAACGGCCGACCGTGCCGCGTCGCGGCACGCCGACCCCCGGCGGAGCCGAGCAGGGCGGGGCCGACGAGGGCGGGCCGACAGACGGCCCGGCCGCGTCGCTGCACGCCGCCCCCGGGCGGGCTGAGCAGGGCGGGCGGTCCGACAGCCGGCCGGGCCGCGTTGCCCGTTGTCCCGCTCCGGTGTCGACGACACACGTCCGCCCGGGCAGCGACGGGCTGCCCGGGCGGAGCCGGCCGTCAGGCCGGGTTGCGGTCGGCGGTGTCAGGCGCTGTCCGCCGCGCTGGTGGTTCTGGTGTGGCGCATCAGGGCCGAGCCCGCCAGGGCGATGACGGCCGCGGCGCTCAGCACCGCTGTGGCCTTCGCCCAGGCGAACGTGGAGCCCAGACTGCTGTGCAGCAGATCCACCGTGCGGGCGCTGGCGAGGACATGGAGCGCGATGACTCCGACGGCGAGCCCCGCGGCGGCGGCCCAGACCATCAGGGTGTCCCGCACCACGAGCCAGATCCCGCACAGGAGGCAGAGGATCGTGACCGCCACGGTCAGCGTCTCCGCCGGCCCGCCCGTCCGCAGACCCACCATGTCCGTGGGCAGATGGATGAGGCCGCAGGCGAACAGCGCGAGGGCCGCGGGCCAGCGGAGCGCCGACCGCACCGCCGGAGAGGGGGCGTGGCTCCCCGGACCGGACGCCAGCGCGCCGTCCAGGGTGGCCGGCCACTTCGCGGACCCTCGCGGCGGCTTGGCGGCGGCGGTCACGACCGGGACGGCTTCCCTGCCGGCCTTCACGCCGTCGGCCTGGGCGGTCCCGGCCTTCCGCTCCTCGGCATCCCCGCCGCCGAGGCTGCGCCAGTCGCTGCTGTCGGTGCCGAGGATGCTCACGAGCTGCACGACATCCTCGATGGGTCGGCCCACGGCCGCGGCGCGGAGCGTGGTCTCGGCCTGATGCATGTCGTACCCCGACGCGTTGAGCAGCGCGAGCAGCTGCCGTACCTCGTCCAGGGGACGGGAGACGGCGGCCGCGCGGAGCGCCACGTCGGCGGGGCTGGACAGCGCGCCGGTCTGCTTGAGCCGCGCGACCAGCGAGGCGACCTCGTCGACCGGGCGCTCGGTCGCCGCCGTCCACAGGAGGGTGTGTATCGCTTCGTCACCGGTCTCGGAGTCGGGCTCGAACGGGAACCCACCCTCGGTCCCGGCCGCCGTCTGGATCCCGGCCACGGTCGGGGGTTCGGGCGCGGTCCGGGGCTGGGCCGCGGCCTGAGGCAGCGGCTCGCTCTGGGGCTCCGCCGCGGCCTGCGGCTGCGTCCCGCTCTGAGGCTCGGGCGCGGTCTCGGCGCGCGGCTCGGTCCCGGGCGCGGGCGCGGACGCGGTCTCGGCCCGACGCTCGGTCAGCGGCTCGGGCGCGCTCTGGGTCCGGGGCTCGGAGGCGGTCCGCGTCGGGGGCTCCGCCTGAGTTTCGACCGGGGGCTCGGCGGGCGGCTGCACGGCGGTGACCGGTTCCACCGGCGGCTCGTATCCCTCCGGCGCCGCCCGTGGGGCCTCGGGGGCGTGCTCCGGGCGGGCCGGTACGGCTGTCGCCGTCGATCCCCCGGGCTCCTCGGGGTACTCCGGGCCCACCGGTGCCGCCGCCACGACGGGGACACTGGGGGGAGCCGGAGGTGCGGCAGGCGGCACAGCGGGGGGCGTGCTCGGCATGGCCGGGGTGTACGGGGTGTGGGGAGCCGGGTGCGGGGGGACGGCGAACCCGGGATCCGGCGCGCTAGCGGGCCCGGCGGTCCGATCTGTGTCGTCTTCCGCCGGATGGGTGTGGAAGGGGTCGGGGGTCATCGCGGGCTCCGTTCGTGGAACATCCGGTAGGCGTCCACCGTGGCTGTCTCGTGATACGCCAGAGAAGCGCACACTTGATGACAACTAGTGCGTACTTCGCCGGACTGTGCCATCCGAGGACGGCCCCGCTGGGCCGACGGAGCGAAAAGGACCTCCGGTCGGCCCGGCGCCCCGCCCGCATCGCACCGTACGGAACGGGGCCCCGGCCGGCCCGGAACCGTTCGGCGGCGCCCGGCCTCGACGGCTCGTCAGCAGGCGACTGGAGACGCTCTTCCGGACAGCGCTCCGCACACGGGCTTCCAGGCGGACGCGGAACCGCCGACCACCTTCTCCACCTCGCGCTGCGTGCTCGCGGTTCACGCCCGCACGTCTATTGACGTGCCCATGGCGGACTCCTAACGTGGCAAGCGCTTTCTAGGAAGCGCTTTCTATCTCTCGTGTCGAGAGCCGCACCCCCCACGCCTGCTCCGCAGGCGACCACACGGAGAAGGGCGAGACCCCCATGAACTCGAGATCACCGCTGTCCTTACTGGCATGCTCCGCCTTGGCGGTCGGCACCTTCGTGGCGCTCCCCACCGCCACGGCGGCGGCCGCGCCGGTCCGCTACGAGGCCGAGCGGGCGCCGGCCACGTGCGACGGCACCATCGACTCCGACTGGACCGGCTACTCCGGCAGCGGATTCTGCAACGGAAGGAACGCCGTGGGCGCGGCGGTCCAGTTCACCGTCGACGCGGCGCAGGCCGGTACGGCGACGCTGAGGGTCCGGTTCGCCAACGGGACCACCACCGCACGGCCGGCGAGCGTCACGGTGAACGGCTCGGCGGCCGCGTCCACGTCGTTCGCGAGCACGGGCGCCTGGAACACGTGGGCGTCGCAGACGCTGACGGTGCCGGTGAGGGCGGGCGGCAACACGATCCGCCTCAGCCCCACCGCCGCGACCGGCCTGCCCAATGTCGACGCCCTCGACGTGGAGGTGAGCGGGGGCACCACCCCGCCGTCGAGCGGCGCGCTGTACGTGGCGCCGAACGGCAGCGACGGCGCGGCCGGTACGCAATCGGCCCCGACGACGCTCACGTCGGCGATCAGCCGTGTCGCTCCGGGCGGAACGATCTACCTGCGCGGCGGGACCTACCGCTACTCCCAGACCGTCACCGTCCCGGCGGGCAAGAACGGCACGTCGAGCGCCCGCACCACGTTGTCCGCCTACCCCGGCGAGACCCCGGTGCTCGACTTCTCGGCCATGACCGAGGCTCCGGCCAACCGGGGGCTCGCGGTCAACGGTTCGTACTGGCACGTCAAGGGCATCGTCGTCGAACGCGCCGGTGACAACGGGATCTTCGTCGGCGGCAGTCACAACGTCTTCGAGCGTACGGTGACGCGCTTCAACCGGGATTCGGGGCTGCAGCTCTCCCGGATGGCCTCCACCACCCCGCGCGACCAGTGGCCGTCCCACAACCTCGTCCTGAGCGCGGAGTCGCACGACAACGCCGACTCGGACGGCGAGGACGCCGACGGCTTCGCGGCGAAGCTCACCGTCGGCCCGGGGAACGTCTTCCGCTACGCCGTGGCGCACAACAACATCGACGACGGCTGGGACCTCTACACCAAGACCGACACCGGCCCCATCGGCCCGGTGACCATCGAGGACTCCCTCGCCTACGCGAACGGCACGCTCTCCGACGGCACCGTGAACGCCAACGGCGACCGCAACGGCTACAAGCTGGGCGGCGAGGACATCGGCGTCGACCACGTGATCCGGCGCAGCATCGCCTACCGCAACGGCAAGCACGGGTTCACCTACAACAGGAACCCGGGCACGATGTCGGTGTCGGACAACATCAGCGTCGACAACGCGCAGCGCAACTTCTCGTTCGACGCCGGGACTTCGGTGTTCCGGAACAACGTCTCCTGCCGCGCCGGCAGCGGCACGAACGACAAGACCGTGGGTGACGTCGACGGCTCCAACCAGTTCTGGCTGGGCTCGAACGGCTCCCGCTGCTCCTCGTACGCCGGCGCCATGGCCTGGTCCTTCGCCTCGGACGGCCGCCTCGCCGTGACCTTCGGGGGCAATCCGGTGAGCTGACCGGAAGCGGACCCGGGGGTGTCTCGCCGATCTCGCCGCGGCCCGGTGGGATCGGCGGGATCGGCTAGGAGTGTGAGCACACGGCCGGCGCCAGGGAAGTCGATCCCGCGCATGCGGCTGTCATCGGGGAGGTGGTCCGAGCGCACACGAGGACTCGTCCGGCGGGTCGTGGAATCCATCAGGGAACGCACGTCATGTCCGCCAGAATGCTCGTATGACTGATCTCGTTCCGCTGTCGCCGGGCCGACTGCCCGCGCCCGTAACCACCGGTGAGCTGCTTGCACTTGCTGCGAACCATCACGCCCGTACCGTGCATCCGCTGGGCACACACGAAGCGTCGGGTCACCTCGTGAAGGTGTACGCGATCGAGGCTCCCGGACGCGAGGTGGCCGCGCAGCAGAGGTCCGCGGCGCTGAGACTCGCCGCGGACCACCTGGCGACGGGGGGTGCCCGCGGTTCCCTCGGGCTCGCCGTCCTGCTGGTGCACGCGGGCGGTGACGGCGACTACGTCCTCGTGCATACCTGGATCGAGGGATACATGTCCGATCTGGCGATCTTCACCGGCCCGGCCGGTGCCACCGGTCAGATGCGGCCGGGACGGCAGGGTCTCGCCCCCTGTGTGTGGGAGGCAGCGGTGCTGGCGCACGAGCGGAACGCCTTCAGCAGGCATGTGCTGAGCGGCGAGGGCGAACTCGCGAAGCGGCTGACGGCCTGGGGCGACGATGTGATGAGCGGAGAAGTCCGGTGACGGACGAAGGTCCACGGGCCCGCGGCGGTCTTGGCTCCGATGCGCGGGATGTCCGCCCCGCGCCGCTCGATCCGGGCTGGGCCGACCCGGCCGTGGGCCGCGTCTTGGAAGGTGCTGTGGTCGGCCTCTCCTCCGGGCCCTGTTCCTGACCGGACCGCCTCCCCCGCCGTTCTGACCTGAGGGCGCGTCAGGCAGGCGACCCGTGGACAGCGGGGTTCGCTGTGGGGAGGCGTGCGCAGCGGCGGCAGGCGCGGGCGGAGGCCGCCATGGAGGCGTGCGACGCGGCGGCGAGCAGGCCGGCGAAGGCGAGCAGGGGCCAGTTCGTGGCCAGGACGGCGGCGGTGAGGAGCGCGAGCACGGCGACCGCCATCGCCACGCTGGCGGTGGTACCGGCCCATGCGACCGTCAGGGGCAGCCGGTGGGGCGTGGGCAGTCGGCGTGCGAGCGTGCCCGTGGCGGCCAGCGTCACCGCGGCGAGCAGGGCGGCGAGCGTGGCCACTCCGGCCAGATGGGCGGCCAGCAGCTGAGCCACGCGCGGCAGTTGCCAGGTCTGCGACGACTGCCAGCTCTGCTCGTGACCGGCGGTCGCGGCCAGGTACCAGCAGGCGATGAGGAAGGGGGCGGTCAGGACGACGGCCCGGGCGGTGTGCCGGGCCTGAGCGACCGTCAGTTCCCTTTGGCAGCTGGGGACGAGCTCCTCGGCGGCCCCGAACTCGCGCACGGCCCGGCGAGCCGCCTCCTGGGCGGTCGCCCCCTCGCCGGTGTACGCCGCCACCGTGTCGTCGAGGCCGTCGCGAATCTCCTGGATCATCCGGGCCTTGGCCCGGGCCGGTCCGTGCAGGGCGGCCGTCAGGACCGCCACGTACTCCTCGACGGGGCCGGCTCGCCGGCCGGTGGCGTTCATGTGGTGAGTCCGGGCGGCGTGGCCGGGTTCAGGACCGAGCCGATCGCCGCGGTGAACTCGCTCCAGGCCGTGCGCTCACCGGCCAGGGTGTGCCGCCCCGCGTCGGTGAGTTCGTAGCACCGCCGTCGCCGCTCGCCGACGGATTCCCAGCTGCTGCTGAGCAGCCCGAGCCGCTCCAGCCGGTTCAGCGCCGGGTAGATCGTCCCCGTGCGCAGCTCCAGCGCGCCGCCGCTGCGCTGCTGGACCGCGGCGATGATCGCATACCCGTGCAGCGGGCCGGGTTCGAGCACGGCCAGCAGCAGTCCGTCCAGGTGCCCTCGCACCGCGTCTGCCCTCATGAGTAGGCAGCCTACACAAAGCCACCGTAGGCAGTGTATGTATTGGCAGCCAACACATTCACTCCGGCTCGGAGGCCCTCGTGACCAAGGTGCTGTTGTCCGTCCATGTCCTCGTGGCGATCCTGGCGGTGGGGTCGATCACCGTGGCCGCCTCGATGTTCCCGCGCTACGCGCTCCAGGCGGTCGGGGCGAAGGAGGCCGACGGCCGGGCCGCCGGGGTCGCCGCCCTCCTGCACCGGATCTGCCGCGGCTACGCGGTCGCCGGTCTCGCCGTGCCGGTCTTCGGGATCGCCACCGGCGCCTCCCTCGGCGTCCTCACCGACGCCTGGCTGATCGCCTCGCTCCTGCTGACCCTGATCGCCGCGGCGCTTCTCGCCGCCGCCATCCTGCCCGGTCAGCGGCGGCTGCTGACATCGGAGCCGGACCCGGCGGCGCCGGACGGACCGCGTCGCGCGGCGGCCCGGCTGACCATGCTCACCGGCGTCTTCAACGTGCTCTGGGCGATCGTGGTCATCCTGATGATCGTCCGCCCCGGCTCGACGACGGGAGCGTGACCACCGTGCGTACGCTGCGGATCGCCGCCGGCGCCGAGGCCGTCTCCCTCGCCGTTCTGCTGGGAAACCTGGTCACCACGCACACGCAGTCCGTCTCGGCGCTGATCGGACCGCTGCACGGTACGGCCTACCTCGTCGTGATCGCGGCCGCCGCGATGATCCCGGCCGCCCCGCCGGGCACCCGGTGGCGCGCCGCGGTCCCGGGGGTCGGCGGCCTGCTCGCGCTGCGGCGGATCGCGGACCGGTCCCGAGCGGGCGGGGACCCGCGAACCGGCGCGATGTAGGCGCCGGTTCGCGGGGCAGGACCCAGCGGAGGAAGGCTGCCGACCGGCTCAGGCGTCGGCCCGGGCCGCCCATTCGACGAACTGAACGACGACGCCGTTGGGGTCGGTGACCTGGAAGAGGCGCTCTCCCCACGGCTCTTCGCGCAGCGGCATCGTGATCTCGACACCCTCCGCCCGGAGCCGCTTCTCCTCGTCCTCGAGACCCGTGACGGTGAAGGCGAGGATCAGCCCGGAAGCACGCTGGTCGCGCTGGTCGGCCGGCAGAACCTCCGTACCGCGGCTGAGCAGGACGATGTCGGCCGCGGCGTCCTCGCGGGTGAGCGAGGCGAAGCCGTCGGCGGCCGCGGCCTCCGTGTAACCGAGGTGCTTGGTGAAGAACGCCTGCGACGCGGCGACGTCGTCGACGGTGAGGGAGACGGTGGTGGTGGAGATCTGCATGGGGCTCCTTGCCGAACGCGGCGCAACGGGACGCCATGATCTTGCTACGGACGTGAACTCAGGTCCATTCGAACGGACGACGATCGCGGAGATCGCCGCCGCCGCGCGCGTGGTCAAGAAGACGGTGACGAACTACTTCCCGCGCAAGGAGGGCATGGCGCTGGACCACCAGGAGGAGTTCGCCGCGAGCCTGGCGCGTACCGTCGCCGCCCGTGAGCCGGGCGAGTCCGTGGTCGCGGCCCTTCGCCGGGCCTTCCGGGCCGCCGTCGCGGCGCAGGACCCCGTCGCCGGTTTCGCCGGGCAGGAGTTCTCCCGCATGGTCGCCGAGAGTCCCACCCTCTCGGCCTGCCTGCGTGGCCTGCACGACCGGCGCGAGGCCGCGCCGGCCGGCGCCCTGGCGGAGGCCACCGGCACCGACGCGGGCGACATCGCGCCCCGGACAGCCGCCGCCCTGCTCGGTGGAGTGCACCGCGTCCTGTTCACCCGCATCCAGGAACTCACCCTCGCGGGACACGAGAACGCCGAGATCGCCGCGAACCTCGCCGAGGAGACCACCCTCGCCTTCGACCTCGTCGAGCCGGCCCCCACCGACTACGCCGTGGCCTGACCCTCACCCGAATCCGCGGCCTTCGCCGACGGTCTCCTCGGGTTTCAGTCCAGGCCGCGAGCGTGCCGGAAGCGGGCGAGTCCCTCCGCGAGCGACACGAGCGGCTCGGGGTAGCCTCCGGCCTCCCGCCCGAGGCCGGCGAGCTTCCACGGCTCGTGGATCGACCGGGCCGGTACGCCGGCGAGTTCAGGGACCCAGCGGCGCACGTAGGCGCCCTCGGGGTCGTACTTCTTGCCCTGCAGTACGGGGTTGAGGACCCGGTTGGGCCGCGTGTCCGTGCCGGTCCCCGCGACCCACTGCCAGTTGAGCTGGTTGTCGGCGACATCACCGTCGACGAGAAGGTCGAGGAAGTGCCGCGCGCCCACCCTCCAGTCGATGTAGAGCGTCTTGGTGAGGAAGGAGGCGGCGAGCAGTCGGCCCCTGTTGTGCATCCAGCCCTCATGGGCCAGTTGGCGCATGGCGGCGTCCACCACGGGATAGCCGGTGCGTCCTTCCCGCCACGCCCGCAGGTCCGCCTCGGCGTCCTCGCCCCGGCGCCAGCGGTCGTGCCGGGTCCGGTAGTCCTCCTTCGCCGCCCGCGGACGGGCCGCCAGCACCTGATGGTGGAAGTCTCGCCAGCACAACTGGCGTACGAACGCCTCGGCGCCCGCGCCGCCTCTGGCCCGCGCCCGGTGCACCGCCTCGGCCGCCGACACCGCGCCGAAGTGCAGGTACGGGGAGAGGCGCGAGGTGGCGTCGCCTGCCAGGTCGTCGTGGCGCGCCTCGTACGCGTCGGCGTGCCGGGACAGCCAGGCGGTCAGCCTTCTGCGGCCCTCCCGTTCGCCGCCGGTGGCCAGGCCCGCCGACACGGCCGCGACCGGGGGCCGGGCGGGCACGGGCTCGGACCGTACGGCGGGCGGCACGCGGACCGTGCGGGGTGGCGCGAGCGGAGCACGGAGCCGCTCCGCCTGCCAGCGCCTGAAGTACGGGGTGAAGACGGCGAAGTGGTCCGAGCCGTGCGGGGTCACCGCACCGGCCGGCAGGGCGGTGGTCACCCCGTCGTGGACGCGGAGGCGGCGCCCGTCGGACTCCAGTGCGTGCCGGAGCCGGTCCTCCCGGACATGGGCGAAGGCGCTGCACCCGGCCGCCATGTGCACCTCGCCCGCGCCGGTCAGCCGTGCCACGGCCAGGACCTCGGAGACGGTGTCACCGCACCGCACGACGAGCCGGCCGCCCCGGTCCCGCAGCCCGGCGTCGAGGTCGGTCAGGCAGTCCGCGAGGAAGGCGAGCCGGTTGGGGGCGGCGAATCCGGCCCGGTCCACGGCGGGGTCCCTGACGAACAGCGGAACGACCTCGGGCGCCGACTCCACCGCGGCACGCAGGGGCGGGTGGTCGTGGAGGCGGAGGTCGGAGGTGAACAGGACGACGGAGACGTTCATGCGCCGCCCTTCCTGGGGATGGACTCGGCCTCGGTGGTGGGGTCCGCCGCGGGCCCACCGGTCCCGGCTGTCCTCTCGGCTGTCCTCTCGGCGGTGCGCGCGATGGTGCGCGCCATGCCGCCGAACACGACGGCGTGGAACGGTGCCACGCTCCACCAGTACAGCTGTCCGGCGAGGCCACGGGGGTGGAAGAGGGCGCGCTGCCGGTAGCGGGTCCGGCCCGCGTCGTCCGTCTCGGCGTACATCTCCAGCCAGGCGAGTCCGGGGAGCCGCATCTCCGCGCGCAGCCGGAGCAGTCTGCCCCGTTCGATCTCCTCGACCCGCCAGAAGTCCAGCGCGTCACCGACCCTGAGCCGCTCCGCGTCCCGTCGGCCCCGGCGGAGGCCGACTCCGCCGAGGAGCCGGTCGAACCAGCCGCGCACGGCCCAGGCGAGGGGGAAGGAGTACCAGCCGTTCTCGCCGCCGATCCCCTCGATGACCCGCCAGAGCGCCCGGGGGCTCGCGGCGACGGTCCGCTCGCGCTCGTCGGTGTACAGGCTGCCGCCCGCCCAGTCGGGGTCGGTGGGGAGCGGGTCGCTCGGGGCGCCGGGGAGGGACGCGGAGGACCAGCGGGTGGTGACCTGGGCGTCCCGGACGCGCTGGAGGGCGAGGGAGAGCGCGCGGTCGAAGGGCACGGGCGTCCCGGGCGGGTCCGGGACGTGGGTGGCGATGTCGTGTTCGGCACAGACGACCTCGTACCGGAGCGACTCCGCGAGCGGGCGGGCGAGGGCGGCCGGCACGGGCGTGACGAGCCCGATCCACTGGCTCGACAGGCGCGGGGTGAGCACCGGGACGGGGAGGATGAGCCGCCGGGGCAGCCCGGCGACGGCCGCGTAACGGATCATCATGTCCCGGTACGTGAGGATGTCGGGGCCGCCGATGTCGAAGGCACGGTTGACGTCGTCCGGCATCCGGGCGCTGCCGACGAGGTAGCGCAGCACGTCCCGTACGGCGATGGGCTGGACGCGGGTGGCGACCCAGCTCGGGGTCACCATGACGGGGAGCCGCTCGGTGAGGTAGCGGAGCATCTCGAAGGAGGCCGAGCCGGAGCCGATGACGACGGCGGCGCGGAGCACGGTGGTGGGGACGCCGGAGTCGAGCAGGATCCGGCCGACCTCGGCCCGCGAGCGCAGATGGGGGGAGAGCCGCTCCTCGGGGATGTCCCGCGGGGTGAGGCCGCCGAGGTAGACGATGCGGCGCACGCCGGCGGCGCGGGCGGCCTCGGCGAAGGTGTGTGCCGCGCGGCGGTCGGTCTCCTCGAAGTCCCGTCCCGCGCCCATGGAGTGCACCAGGTAGTACGCCACGTCGATGTCGCGCAGGGCGGGGCGCAGGCTGCCGGCGTCGGTGACATCGCCGCGCACCACCTCGGCCCGGTCGGCCCAGGGGTGGTCGCGGAGGTTCGCGGGTGTACGGGCGAGGCAGCGGACGCGATGGCCGGCGTCGAGCAGTTCGGGGACGAGCCGGCCGCCGATGTACCCGCCGGCTCCGGTGACCAGGCAGCGCGGGGAGTCGGGCCGGGGGTACGGCGGCTGTGGGTGCGCGTCCCCGGGCTGGGCCTGCGGAGGTCCGGGCTGTGCGTGCGCGTCCCCGGGCTGTGGGTGCGTCGCCATGGGGCTCCGTTCGGCCGTGGGGGCACGGTCGCGACGGATGCCGCCCGTGCGTCGTGCGGGGCACTACCGTGATTCTTCTCCGGTCGTGGCCGCCGCGGACGCGGAAGGCGGCTTCGCTGGGCCGAACGGGTGGTCCTCTCGGGCGGCCCCGGGCAGGCGGCGTCCCCGACACCACCTGCCCGGAGCGCCCGGGGCCTGTCGGCTCGCTCCCGTCGGCGTCACATGGCGCTCGGTCAGGCGGCCCGCGTGAGTTCGGCGCGGCCGAAGAGCAGGCTGTAGCCCGGCGGGAGCTGGGCGAGTACGCGGTCGAGGAGGTCGCGGCCGGCGAGCTGGGCGACGACGTTGAGGACGGCTCCCGTGTCCCAGCGGGCGGTGGCGGGAGTGCCGCCGATGCGGCCGGCGAGATCCTTGACGAAGCCCCAGCCGGTGAGCTGCTCGGTCGCGGGGATCTGGCAGGTGAACGCGCGGGCGGCTTCGAGCGGAAGGCACGCGGCGAGGTCGACGCGTTCGTCGCCGGTGATCTGGCGGCCGAGGGCGGCCAGCACCGCCCGCACCGTGTCCTCGGCTCGTTCGCGGGTGGGGTAGGCGCCTTCGTAGCGGACTCGTTCCAGCATCTGGTCGTACGTCATGGCAGGCGTGGCCAGGGCCTGTTCCGACAGGACGGGCATGGAGGAGGGCTGCCTTTCTCTGGTCGTGGTGTTCGCTTCGGTGCGGCCCGGCGGGCGGAGGACGGGAGGGGAGGAGAGGATCCCGTCCTCCGCGCGGCGGAGGATCCCGTCCTCCGCGCGGCGCCGGCGGGCGTGCCGGTTCAGCCGCTGATCTCCTTGCGGCCGGATCCGCCGCCGATCGTGATCTTGCGCGTCTTGGCGCGCTCGGCGATCGGGATCCGCAGGGTCAGCACACCCGATTCGTAGTCGGCCGTGATGTGCTCCGTGTCCAGGGTGTCGGCCAGCATCAGCTGGCGCGAGAAGACGCCCAGCGGCCGTTCGGAGAGCTCCATCTGCACGTCGTCGGCCTTCGTGGCCGGCCTGCGTTCGGCCTTGACGGTCAGCATGTTCCGTTCGACGTCGATGTCGATCGCGTCGCTCGTCACTCCCGGCAGGTCGAAGGCGATCACGTACTCGTCGCCCTCGCGGTACGCGTCCATGGGCATCGGGGACGGCTTGGACCAGGTGCCGGTGGTGCCCAGGAGCTGCTGGGTGAGCCGGTCGAGTTCGCGGAACGGGTCGGTGCGCATCAACATCGCGAAACACCTCCAGTCGGTTCGGGCAAGAACTGCCAATGCGCTTCACCTGGCACCGTTGTAACATGTCATCTAAACGATGACAACCACGATGTCGTCGTAAGGGTGACACCGACTGCGAGCCGGCTGACGAGCCGACCGACGAACGACTGAAGAACGACTGACGAAAGGGGAGCCGGAGCCCATGACCGCAGCCGACCAGCCCCGACGGGCCGGCCCCGCCGCCACGTCCTTCCTCGCCGCCTCGGCGGCGCTGTCCGCGATCGACGAGGCGGTCCGCACGGCCCAGGCCCCTCGGACCGAGGAGGATCCGGAAGCCCGCCCGGTCAGCTCCGAGCAGGCGCTGGCCGCGCTCCTGCTGCTGCGGGAGCTTCGGGAACAGCTCGCCGGATGGGAACCGGCGCTGATCGAGGCGGCCCGCGAGGCGGGCGCCAGCTGGGCCGAGCTCGCCCATCCGCTCGGCGTCGCCAGCCGCCAGGCGGCCGAGCGCCGCTATCTGCGGGTACGCCCCGGCGCCGAGGGCACCACCGGCGAGCAGCGCGTACAGGCCACCCGCGACCGCCGCGCCGCCGATCGCTCCGTCACCGCCTGGGCCCGCGGCAACGCGGCGGACCTGCGCCAGCTCGCCGGGCAGATCACCACCCTCGGGAACCTTCCGGCCGCGTCGCACGCACCCGTCGCGCGGCTCACCGAAGCCCTCGGCGACGACGACGCCGCGGCCCTCGTCCGCCCCCTCATCGAGACCCATGAGCACCTGGAGGCCGAGCACCCCGATCTCGCCGCCCGGGTGGACACCATCACCCGCCAGACCGACCGCCTGCGCCGGAACACCAGCCGTCAGGACCCTTCCACGGACAGCTGACCGGCCGGGCCACACGGCGAGGCCCACCGGCGCGCCACCCCGCCGGCTCGCGCTCCGGCTCGCGAGCGGGCGGGGCGTGGCGCGCGCGTCACCGGGGCGGCTGCCGCCTCCGCGTCTCCCGGTAGCGGGCGGGAGAGGTCCCGTACCGGCCGGTGAAGGCCTGCCGCAGCGACTCGGCCGTGCCGAATCCGCGAGGAGCCGCCACGCTCGTCAGGGTCAGGCGCGCGGCCGCTTCGGTACGGGCCCGGGTGAGACGGCCTCGGCCGGCGCCGGCGTACCCCGGTCGTGGTCCGGAGGGGCGGCGGCCTCTTCATCCTGGCCGCCGGATGGCTGGTGCGCGGTGTCTGGGACTTCGCACCACCGGACGGGGAGGGTCGTCCCCCGGGCGTGGTCGGAGTGGTGCTGCGTCGTCGACGTCTGCGGCGCGCTCGCGATGGTCGTCTTCCCTTGACGAGCCACTCCGCGTGATCAGGGTCGTCGGCGTCGAACCAGGGGACGCGGGTCGTGCTCGTACCTCGACGAGGCAGAACACCGGAAGGACGCCGGCCGCCCTCGGGGAAGACCGGGAAGCATTTCGCGCACGCGTCTTGCCATCTACCGCATACCCGGCAGTAACCTTTCGGCACCCTCGTACGGCACTGGTGTGTTCGGTCTTTCCGCGACCCGGGACGACAGCTCTCTTCACCGCTTCCCCCGCGCGCCCCACACGCGCTGTCCCCGCTCGCCTTGGAATCTCCGTGAGGTCAGTGTGAGAAAGCACGTCATCGTGGCCGCTGCGGCCGCCGCTCTTCTGCTCGCCCTGCCGGCCGCCATGACTCCGGCCGCCGCCGCGACCGACACGTCGACGTTCGGCCCCTCCAGCAACCCGATCCTGTTCGTACACGGCTACAACGGCAGCGCGTCGAACTGGGACACCATGGTGAGCCGGTTCAAGAACGACGGCTGGCCCGCCTCGCACCTCGATCGGTGGAGCTACGACTCCCGGCAGTCCAACGCCACCACCGCCGAGCAGCTCGCCCTGGAGGTGGACCGGCTGCTCGCCGCCACGGGAGCCTCGAAGGTCGATGTCGTCACCCACTCCATGGGCGGCCTCTCCTCGCGCCACTACGCCAAGAACCTCGGCGGCGACTCGAAGACCGAGGCATGGGTATCGCTCGGCGGGCCCAACCACGGAACGGACACCGCCAACAGTTGCTTCGACACCTCGTGCCACGAGATGCGCATCGGATCGGACTTCCTGACCGCGCTCAACTCCGGCGACGAGACACCGGGACTCCCCCGCTATGCGACGTGGTGGTCGCCGTGCGACACGGTCATCAACCCCGACAGCAGCGTCGCCCTCTCCGGGGCCCTCAACACGCGGACGGCCTGCCTGAGCCACAACGGGCTGCTCACCGACGCCAAGGTCTACGCCCAGACCCGCGACATGATCAACAGCTGAGGACCGCCGAGCGCGCGGGCCGGTTCCCGGATCGCCGTGGCCCTGGTCAGCGTCGGGGGGCCGGTCCGGTGCTGCGGCGGACGATGAGTTGGACCGGGACGACCGGTTCCACGCCCGGTTCGGTGAGGCCGTCGATGTGCGCCAGGAGAAGGCGCAGGGAGCGGGTGCCGATCTCGGTGAAGTCCGTGCGTACGGTGGTGAGCGGCGGGAGCAGATGGGCGGCCTCGGGGATGTCGTCGTAGCCGACGACGCTGACGTCGTCGGGAACGCGGCGGCCTGCCTCGTGGAAGGCGCGCAGGGCGCCGAGGGCCATCTGGTCGTTGGAGGCGAAGACCGCGGTGACGTCCGGGCGTTCCGCGAGTCTGCGGCCGAGGTCGTAACCCGAGTCGGCGCTCCAGTCGCCGACGTGGAGTTCGGGGACTTCCGCGCCCGCCGTCTCCAGGGTGGTGCGCCAGCTCGCCGCCCGCCGGTCGGCGGAGGTCCAGCCGCGAGGGCCCGCGATGTGCCAGACGGTGGTGTGGCCGAGGCGGAGGAGGTGCTCGGTGGCCGCACGGGCTCCGGCATGGGAGTCGGCGGTGATCAGGGGGGTGCCGTCGCCGAGGTCGTTCTCCAGGACGACGAGGGGGCCGTCGATGCGGGCCTCCAGCAGGGCCTGGCGCACCCCGTCCTGCGGGGCGATGGCGATCACGCCGTCAGCGCCCTCCGCCGACAGCCGGTCCACGGCCCGCACCACCGTGGCGGGGTCGGCTGTGTCGAGGGCGATGGCGCTCACGAGGTAACCGCGCTCCTGGGCCGCCTTGTTGATCGCGGTCAGGATCGAGGCCGGGCCGTAGCGCGCCGCGTCGAAGGAGATGACGCCGAGCATGCGGGTCCGGCCGCTGGCCAGGGAGCGGGCGCTGCGGCTGGGGCGGTAGCCGAGTGCGGACATGGCGTCCAGGACGGCCGTACGGGTCTCGGGGCGGACGGCCGGGTTGTCGTTGAGGACGCGGGAGACGGTCTGCTTGGAGACACCGGCGAGCCGTGCCACGTCCTCCATCACCGGGCGCGTTCCGGCGAAGTTGCGGCGGCTGCGCCCCTTGGGAGCCGGGCCGTCCGTGGCGTGAGGGGGCATGGCGGAGGTGTCCTTCGGCGTCGTCTCGGCGGTCTGTCCCGCGTGTCGGGCCCACAGGATAGGCGGAGCGGGACGAGCCGTACGGGCGCCGCCCCTCCCTGCCGGGCGGGTGCCCGGGGCGAAGGGCGGCCCGTGCCCATGGGCCGGGTCAGCCGGCCCGGGTCGTCCAAGTGCGGACGGTGGCCCACTCGACGTGCCGTACCGCGGCTTCCCGCCCCGCGTCCGCCACCTGGGCGGGCAGGTGGACGGGGGCGCCGTCGGGCAGCGGCAGCAGTTTCAGGAGCAGGCCCTCCCTGCGCAGGAGGTCGGCGGGCAGCCGGTCGAGGCCGATCTCCCAGACGCCGCCCGCGTGGAACTGGTCGGCGACCAGGGTGTCACCGACGTACGCGCGCCCCACGTCGCCGGTCCAGTGGACGCGCAGGAGCGCGGTGGCCGCGTCGTCCAGGAGGTGACCGGGTACGTCGACGCGGTACTCGGCCGCGGTGGTGTCGTAGTGCTTGTCGGCGGGGGCGCTCGCGCGGCCCAGTGTGCCGCTCACGGTCTCGGGGGCCGCGCCCGCCGGCCGGAGCAGGGTGAAGGGCAGGGCCCTGTCCGGGCGGGCGGGCAGGCCGTCGCGGACGCCATGGCCCGCGTCGGCCGGAAGGCGGTGGGCCCGGTCGCCGGGGAGGCCATGGCCCCGGCCGTCGGTCCGGTCGTCGGCCCAGCCGTCGGTCCGGTCGTCGGGAAGGTCGTCGGTCCGGTCGTCGGTCCGGTCGTCGGTCCGGTCGTCGGTCCGGTCGTCGGTCCGGTCGTCCGGCAGCAGGGTGTAGCGGGTGAGGACGCCGTCCTCCTCCGTGCGCACGCTCGCCCCGGCCGCCAGCGGCGGCCGTTCGGGGGCGGGCAGGACGGCGAAGGACGGCGAGGTGCCGGTGGCGTGCAGACGGACCTCGTCACCGTCGAAGACGACACCGTCGCGGGAGAGGACGAGCCGCTCGGCTCCCCAGGCGAAGCCTCGGTACGCGGTGCGCGCCGTCACCGCGCCGAGGACCAGCAGGCCGACCCGTCCGCCGTTCGCCGTGGCCACCTCCACGAGGGCGTCCGTGCCGGGCCGCACTCCGGTGATCAGGATCCGGTCGTCGGCGCGGGTCACGGTTCCGGTGGGTGTGGTGACGGACTCCACCGTGCGGGGATCGAGGGCGAGTTCGGGCGTGATGCCGTCGGTGGCGGCGAGCACCAGGACGGTGCGGCCGTGGTCGTCGACGCGGCAGACCGGCTGGGCGGTGGCCCAGTCGAGACGGAGTCCGGCGACGTCCAGACGGAGCGGCCAGCAGAAGTACGCGCCGGAGGGGACGGTCACGGGTGTGCTGGGCAGCGACAGGGCGGGGCCGTCGGCGAAGTCGACCGTGAAGGAGGTGTCCGGATGGCTCGGCAGCGGCTCGTGGGGCTGGTGGTTGTTGACGAAGAGGAAGCCGGAGCCGCCGTCGCCGCGGACGGCCCAGCGGAGGGTGTCCCGGTCGTGCTGCCCGGTCGGCTGCCGCTCGGGCAGCACGGACTCCATGGGCGCGATCAGATGGCCGAGGTCGGCCAGCATGAGGTGCTGGAGCCGGAGTTCGTGGTACGAGGGCCGGTACTGGCCGTACTCGCCGAGCGGCGCCTGGAAGTCGTAGGTGAGCAGGGGGAGGTCGTTGGGGTAGTGGGTGGCGTGCGACTCCTGGAGGGTGGTCAGCTCGCCGCGGGGGTTCGTACCGCCGTGGAACATGTAGTAGCCCTGCCAGACCGAGCCGCAGCCGATCTTGGTGAGGCCGAGCGCGCCGACGTCCTCGGGTTCCACGCGCGGCCGCCGGTGGTAGGCCACCGCCATGCCGCCGCCGAGCTCGCAGGTGGCCCAGGGGAAGCGGGCGTCGTCTGTGGCCGGCGCACCTCCGCGTACGGTGGCGGGGCGCAGGTCGGCGCCGATGCCCTCGTCGTCGCGCTGGTGGGTGAAGAAGAAGTGCTTGCGGCAGGTGTCGGGCCAGCCGCCGTCCCATTCGGTCCAGAACGTCTCCGGGTAGCCGCCGTAGAGCGGCAGCAGCTCGTCGGGCGGCAGCCGCACCCCTCCCCAGGCCGTCGAGGTCCACAACGGGGCGTCGAGACCGGCCTCCTGCGCCATCGTCTTGAGCGTAAGGAGGTGGCCGGGCTGGTCGTACAGCTCGTTCTCGATCTGGAGGGCGACGATCGGGCCGCCGTGCGCGCGGTCGAGGCCGCGCAGTTGTCCGGCGATCGCCGCGAACCAGGGGCGTACGGCTTCGAGGTAGGCGGGGTCGTCGGTGCGGGGGGTGCAGTCGCGGGCGAGGAGCCAGTCGGGCAGTCCGCCGTTGCGCACCTCGGCGTGGGACCAAGGGCCGATCCGGGGGATGAGGTCGAGACCGTGGCGGGCGCAGAGTTCGGCGAAGCGGCGCAGGTCGCGGTCGCCGTCGAAGCGGACGCGGCCTTCGATCTCCTCGTGGTGGATCCAGATGACGTAACTGGCGACGGCCGTGACACCGCCGGCCTTCATCTTCAGGAGCTCCTCCTCCCAGTGCCGGGCGGGGCAGCGGGTGTAGTGGAACTCGCCGGAGACAGGGAACCAGGGGCGGCCGCCGCGGGTGAGGAAGCGGCTGGTCACCGCGATCGGATCGGTGGCCGAGGGGGCGTCGGCGAAGGGGAGGTGGCCGGTCAGCGGGGCCGCGGCGGGCGCGGGGAGGTGCAGCCGGTGGTGCGTCATCAAGGCTTCTCCGGTCCGAGGTCGGGTGCGTCGGTGAGCTGGGCGAGGGGGCGGGCGGTGGCGTGCAGTTCCAGCAGGACCAGGTCGTTGGCGCCGGGGCGCAGTACGGGCGCGGGGACGTACAGGGTGCGTTGCGGACCGCGGTTCCAGTAGCGGCCGAGGTGGAAGCCGTTGATCCACGCCTGGCCCTTGGTCCAGCCGGGCAGCTTCAGGAACGTGTCGGCCGGGGTGCCGACCTCGAAGGTCCCGCGGTGGAAGACGGGCCCGAGCTCCGCGGCGGTGCCGGACTCGGTGAAGGGCAGCCGGTCGAGGACGCCGGGATCGTCCAGGGGCAGGGGGTGGCAGTCCCAGCCCCGCAGCCGGGTGCCGTCGAAGGTGGCCGGTCCGAGCAGGCCCTTGGGCGTGCCGATGCGGGGACCGTAGTTGACGCCGCCCATGTTCTCCACGAGCACGTCCAGGGTGGCTCCGGCGTGCGGGACCCGGACGGTCAGCGCCTCGTCGTGCCGTTCGCGTTCGAGTACGCCGACGGGGGCGCCGTCCACGAAGACCTGGGCGCGGTCGCCGACGCCGTCCGGGAAGTGCAGCAGACCGTCGCCGGCGACGGGCACGGTGGTGCGGTAGAGGACGTAGCCGTTGCGCTGCCCCAGTTCCGCCATGGTGGCCGGGTCGTCGGTGCGGACGGGCTCGGCCAGGGCGGCCGCCTGGGAGAGCAGCGGGGCCCGGCGGTCCAGGTGGACGGTGAGGGGCGGGAGTGTGACGGCGGGCGCGGGGGCCGCCTCGTCGGGGACGGGCGCGTGGCGGGCGATCACCTCCCGGAAGGCGTGGTACTTGGGTCCGGGATCGCCCCCCTCGGTGAGCGGGGCGTCGTAGTCGTACGACGTGACGGTCGGGGCGTACGTGTGGTCGTGGTTGGCTCCGTTCGTGAAGCCGAAGTTGGTGCCGCCGTGGAACATGTAGATGTTGACGGAGGCGCCGGCCGCGAGGAGCCGGTCGAGGTCGGCGGCGGCGTCGGCCGCGTCCCGTACGTGGTGCGGTTCGCCCCAGTGGTCGAACCAGCCGATCCAGAACTCCGTGCACATCAGCGGGCCTTCGCTCCGGTGCTCGCGCAGCCGCGCCAACTGGTCGGTGATCCTGCTGCCGAAGGTGCCGGTCGCGAGGACACCGGGCAGGCTGCCGCGCTTCAGGTGTCCGGGGTCGGGCTGGTCGCAGGTGAAGAGCAGTTCCTCGACACCTCGGGTGCGCAGGGAGCGGGCGAGGTGGTCGAGGTACTCGGAGTCGTCGCCGTAGGCGCCGTACTCGTTCTCCACCTGGACGGCGATCACGGGCCCGCCGAAGGCGGCCATGTAGGGCAGCAGGGGCGGCACCAGCTGGTCGAGATAGCGGTCGACGGCCCCGGTGAACCTCGGGTCGGCGCTGCGCAGCCGCACGTCCGGGTCGGCGGTGAGCCAGGTGGGCAGACCGCCGCCGTCCCACTCGGCGCAGATGTACGGGCCGGGGCGCAGCAGGACCCGTAGCCCTTCGGCGTGGGCGAGTTCCAGGTAGCGCGGCAGGTCGAGGATCCCGTCGAGGACGAGTTCGCCGTCGGGTTCGGGCTGGTGCAGGTTCCAGGGGACGTACGTCTCGACGGTGTTGAGGCCCATGAGGCGGGCCTTGCGGAGCCGGTCGGCCCACTGCCCGGGATGGACGCGGAAGTAGTGCATCGCACCGGAGATGATCCGGAACGGCTCGCCATGGAGCAGGAATCCGTCGGACGTCGTCGTCAGAGCGGGCATGGGGAGGCTCCCTTCTAGGCCCCGGTTCCGGGGGTTGTTCGAGTGGCGGTTCCGGTGGTGCTTCCGGTGGCGGTTCGGGGGGTGGTCCGGGTGGCGCGGATCAGCCAGAGTGTGGCGGCCAAACAGAGCGCCGAGATGCCGCACAGCAGGAGCGGCACCGCGCGGACACCGGACCACTCGATGGCCTTGCCCAGCACCGGCCCCGCCGCGACACCGCCGATCATCGACGCGGCGATCACCACCGCTCCGGCCCTGCGGGCCCGGGGCGCGGCCCGCTGGAGCCAGGGAAGGCCGGTGGGGAAGATCGGCGCGATGAAGAGGCCGACACCGGCGTACGCGTACGGTGCCAACGCCGGCACGGCGGCGAGGAGCAGGCAGACCGTCATGCCCGCGCAGGAGACCGTGATGATGGCCTGGGCCGAGAAGCGCAGTGCGATCGGTGCGACGAGGAACCGTCCGACGGTCATCATCAGCCAGTAGACGGAGGTGGCGGTGGCGGCGATTCCCGCACCGTAGCCGACGGTCTCCAGATGGGTGGGCTCCCAGCCGCCGACTCCCGCCTCGATGCCCACGTGCAGCACGTACAGGGTGACGAAGACCGCGAGCACCGAGCCCAGGCTCCGGCCGAGCACCTGGCCGCCGGCGGGCTCTCCGGCCGCCGCGCCGGCCGGGTCGGGCACCCGGTCGCGTACGCCCTTCAGGCACAGCAGCAGCGGCAGGTTGGCGAGCGCGAAGCCGAGGAAGATCGCGGGATAGTGCGCGGCGCCGAGGGCGCCGATGAGCGCCGGGCCGAGGATCGCTCCCACGCCGAAGTGCGCGTTGAGGATGTTCAGCATCGCCGTGGAGCGGTGGCCGAAACCGATCGCGAACAGCTGGTTGAGGCCGTAGTCGATGCCGCCGAAGCCGAGTCCCGCCAGGAGGGCCATGGCCAGGGCCACGGGCCAGTTCGGCGCCAGCGCGAAGCCCGCCGCGCCGACGGCCATCAGCACGTACGAGCTCGCCAGGATCTGCCGGTTGCCGAGGCGCCCGAAGAGCCGGTCGAAGAGCAGCACTCCGGCGACTCCGCCGATGAAGTGGGCGCTCAGGCCGAGGCCGGCGGCCGACGGGGAGAGCCCGAACTCCTTGCGGAGCGCCGGGATCGCGGGACCGTACAGGGCCTGGAGGGCGCCGATGAGGACGAAGCCCACGCAGGACGCGACCACGGCGGCGGGGCTGAACAGCGGGGCGGGCGGGGCTCCGCGGGTCTCCTCCGGACGTCGCCCGCTCGATCGGCCACTCGATCGGCCGCTCGATCGGTCGGTCGTTCGCTCGCTCACACGGTCTCCAGATGGCGGCCCACGAGCTCGTGGGCGAAGGACATGATCGTTCCCTGCGGGCTGATCCCGGGAGCTCCGGGCAGCACGGAGGCGTCGCACAGATGCAGGTTGGTGAAGCCGTGCGGCCTGCCGAGTTCGTCGCACACCCCGCCCCGCTCCGGCAGCGCCATGGGGCAACTGGCCATGGCGTGCACCGACACCAGCTCCCAGTCGGCGGGCCGGACGCGGGCGCAGTACTCCTCCACGTCCGCCTCGGTGCGCAGCGGGCCGGCGGCGGACGTCGGGGGCACCAGCTCCACGGCGCCGGCGGCGAACAGCAGCCGTGCGGTTCTGCGGAACGCCAGGGTCAGAGCGTGGTGATCGGCCCTGGTCATGCCGTGGCGCAGCACCGGTGTGCCGCCGAGGGTTCCGACGATCCCGGCCGTTCCCTGCATGCGTACCTGTGTGGTGAACATGCCCAGGTGCGGCAGGGAGGCCAGGAGTTCGTCGACCTGCCTCGGGTCGCGTCCGGCGAGCGCGGCCCCGAGGCCGCCGGGCGTCAGGTTGGACGGCATGACGAGCATGCCGAGCGCCGAGTGCTCCTGGACCTGGGCGGTGAACATGGTGCCGCGTACGGCGTCGACGATCCGGGGGAAGCGGGCCACGGTCCTCAGGTTGAGATGGAGCGCGAGCCGGCGCCCGGCCGTGCGACGGTGGATGCCGCTGCGGCGCAGCAGTACGGGTGTGCCGACGGGCCCGGCGGCGACGAAGAGGGTACGCGGGCGGTAGCGCAGCGGGCGGCCGGCGGAGTCGGTCGCCTCCACGCCCCGCACCACGCCCTGCCGGTGGGTGATCCGCTCCACGCGCACGCCGTCCAGGACGCGCGCGCCGAGCGCCTCCGCCTGCGGGAGATAGGTGACGGCCATGGACTGCTTGGCGCCGCTCGGGCAGCCGGTGGCGCAGCGGTTGAGGTGCCGGCAGCCGCGCACCACGCGCTGCGGGTGCTGCCAGCGCCAGCCCAGGGACTCGGCCGCGCGTGCCAGCAGCCGGGAGTCCTCGTTGCCGTCGCCGTGCTCCTGCGTGATCATGCCGAGGCGTCGCTGGACGTCGGCGAAGCGGGCGGCGACGACCGGGGAGCGGTAGCTCCCGTACCCGGACCAGAGGGCCCAGCGATCGAGGACGGCCGGGGAGGGCTCCCAGAGCAGGCCGCCGTTGACGACGGTGGTGCCTCCGACGGCGTGGGCCTCGCCGTAGGCGATGGTGGGGGTGCCGAGGACGGCGGTCGCGCCGGCGTTGCGGTAGAGGCGCCGCATCGACTCCGCGGGGTCGGTGGCGGCGAGGTCCTCGGTGGTGACGCGGGGACCTTCCTCCAGAACGGTCACGGACCGTCCGGCGCGGGCCAGTTCGAGCGCGGCGACGCTGCCGCCCGCGCCGGAGCCGACGACCAGGGCGTCGCACACGATCTCGGTGGGACGGGTCGTCCCGCCCGGCCACCTCATCGCAGGGCCTCCTTCCGGTGGTTCGGCGGTCGGACGGCGGCGCCGTCGAGGGCGCCGTACAGGGCGAGAGCCGTGGTGAGGCGGAGCAGTTCGGCGAAGCCGGGCAGCGCGCGCAGCCGGGCCAGGCCGCGGTGGATCTCCTCGGGAGTGGCGGCGGCCGGGCTCCGGCGCGTGACCGCGCGGAAGGCGACCGGGAAGAGACGCAGGGCCGCGGCGGTCCCCCACCGGTACGCGGCGGGCATCCGGTTCAGGCTCTCGGCGGTGTGGTGGACCGCCCGGCCCAGGGCCGGTGCCGGGCTCAGCGCCGCGTAGGCACCGGCCCAGCAGTGCGGCAGCCCCGAGTCGTACAGGTCGCGGTCGGTGATCCGAGCGGTGGCCGTACGGCGCGCCCTCACCCGGTCACCTTCTCCCGCACCAGGCCGGCCAGCAGCCGGGCGGCCCCCTGGCCGAGCACCTCGTCGAGCGCCTTCACGAACAGGTCCACCTCGTCGGTCCTGGCCACCAGGGGCGGGGAGACGATCAGGGCGATGGCGCGGTTGGAGCCGAAGAAGGTGAGGATTCCGTGGTCGCGGTAGAGGGCGGCGACCACGGCCCCGGTCAGCAGTTTCGAGACGGCCTGCGGGTCCTTGGCGACCGAGGTGGGCAGCATCTCGCGCAGTGTGGCGGGGATGTGGGGGCCCGGGGTGAGGAACACGCCGTGCAGGGCGCCCTCTCCCTCCACCCGCCTGACCAGGCGGGGGTGGCGCGCGGCGACCTCCGCGAGACCGGTGCGCAGGCGCTCGCCCAGCTCGCGGGCGCGGCCGGGGAAGTCCTCGTCGACGGCGATCGCCACCGCTTCGAGGGCGGTCGCGGTCTCCTCGCCGAAGCCGTAGTACGTGGTGCTGTGCAGGGTCGCGTCGGAGAGGTTGTCGTACGCGGCGCGGAAGACCGGCTCCCGTGCGATGTAGCCGGAGATCGACGCCTTGCCGCCGCCGAAGGACTTGGAGGTCGTCACGATGTCGGGTACGAGCCCCGGGTGGTGCATGAAGTGGAAGAGCGCTCCGGTCTTGCCCCAGCCCGTGTACACCTCGTCGAAGATCAGCACGATGTCGCGTTCGGCGCAGATCCGGCGGAGCGACCTTAGGAAGTCGGCCGAGCAGGCGCGCAGGCTGGAGGCGCTGAAGGGCTCGACGACGACGGCGTACACGTCGCTCTCGCCGGACGACCAGGTGTGCCGGTCCAGGGCGAGGAGGAAGGAGTCCAGGTCGTCGTAGGCGAAGGTGTCGGTGCCGGGAATCTGCGGGTAGGGGAAGTGGATCTCGGGCGAGGCGGTGAGGCTTCCGGCGCCGAGGAGTTTGCCGTGGAACGCGATGTCCGTGTGCAGGACCGTGCCGCGGCGGCCCCTGTGGTACTTGTAGGCGAGCTTCACGGCTCCTTCGACCGCTTCCGCCCCCGAGTTGGGGAAGTAGCTGATGTTCAGGTCGCCGGGCAGCAGGGCCGCGAGGTTGTGGCTGAGCGCCGCCACGTAGGGCGAGAGGTAGTTCTTGTGCACCTCCATGCGGCGCGATTCCTGGAAGCGGCGTCGGGCGGCGAGGATGCGGGGGTGGTTGTGCCCGTGGCTGAGGACTCCGACGCCTCCGGTGAAGTCGAGGACGCGGCGGCCGTCGCGGAGGTGGATCCACGCTCCCTCGGCGTGGTCGACCAGGTCGCGTCCGAAGCCGAAGGAGCCGATGAGGGAGACCTGGCTGCGGCTGACGAACCGCCGGTACAGGTCGTGGACCTGCTCGGTGGTCATCGCCTCGGCCTCGTCCAGGGTGATGAGGTCAGGCATCGTGGCTCCCGGTGGCGGATGCGGTGAGGCGGTCCTCGGTGGGATGGTCGTCGGTGGCGCGGGGCGCGGTCGTGCCGTCGGTGGCCGCGCCGGCCGTGGTGAGACGGTCGGCGATGAGGCGTCCGGCCCTGCGGCCGTCCCGCACGGCGTAGTTGGTGCCCCGGTCCTCGGGGAAGACCTGCGCCATGCCGGCGAGATACAGACCCTTCACGCGGGACTCCACCGACGGCATCACGCGGGTGTAGTGCGGAGTGATCACGGGCTGCGCGTGCGCGGCGCGCCAGACGTGGTAGCGCTCCACCCAGTCGCGGTCGAAGCCGGGGAACATGCGCCGGATGTGCGGCAGGCTGTACTCGAAGACCTCCTCGTCGGACATCCGGTAGAGGTCCGCGTCCGTCGGCAGGTACTTCGAGAGGTAGACGACATGGGTGCCGTCGTACCGTTCCGGCCGGTCGAGGTTGGTGTGCTCGATGACCCCGACGTAGGGGAAGTCCGGGTCGTTGACGTTGAGCCAGTACGTGTCCGAGAGCCGGCGGTTGTTCTCCAGGACCAGGCAGACGTTGCCCAGGTAGTCGACGGCCGACCAGCGGCGGCGCAGCTCCGGCACGGCCGGGTGGTCGGCCCCGTCGTGGTCGAGGAGCCGGGCGGCCAGTCGCGGCGCGGCGGTGATCAGGACCTGGCGGGCCGGGTGGAAGGTGCCGCCCGCCGTCACGCCGCTCACCCCGGCGCCGTCGGTGTGCACCGCCTCCACGGGCACGCCGGTGCGGATGTCGACGCCGAGCGACTCCAGCCGCCCGCGCAGCGCGGCGAGCAGCGCCTCGCAGCCGCCCTTGATGTAGTACAGCGTCTCCTTGCCGGAGCGGGTACGGCTGCCGCCCCGCAGATGCAGCTTGGTCCACATCCAGGTGGCGCCCACCTGGTCCGCGTACGCGCCGAACTTGCCCTCGAGGAGCGGCCGCCAGACCACGTCGTACACGCGCCGTCCGCCGAGGGAGACCAGCCATTCGCGCGCGGTCCGCGACTCCAGTTCCCGCCAGTGCTTGACCCGGCGGGCCCGCAGGGCGAGCAGTCCGAGTCGGAAGCGGTCGCGCAGCGGGAGCGGCGCGAAGCGCAGCACGTCCAGGGGCGCGGACAGGCGGTAGACGGAGTTGGCGTAATAGACGCCGGTGCGGGTCTCGTGCGCTTCGAGGAGATGGGAGATGCCCAGGCTCTCGCAGAGCCGGATCATCTCCTCGTCGGAGGAGAACCAGTGGTGGTAGAAGCGTTCGAGGCGTTTGCCGTCCCCGATGTCGAAGCTCGCGGCCAGCCCGCCGATCTGCTCCTCACGCTCGACGATCCGCACGCTGCGGCCCTGCGCGGCCAGTTCGAGCGCCGCGGCGAGGCCGGTGAATCCCGCGCCGACGATGACGACGTCCACGGGCGCGGCGGCAGGGCCGCCTGCGGGGGTGGCCTCCGTACCCGGGGCGGCTTCCGTACCCGTGGTGGCTTCCGTACCCGTGGTGGCTTCCGTACGCGGGGTGGCTTCGGTACTCACAGGGCGACACGCTCCTTCTCGGCGAGGGTGTGCGATGCGGGCGTGAGGGCGCCCGGGGCGCCGGCGCGGTCCGCGATGACGTAGTCGGGGCGGCCCTGCACCTGGCGGAAGACCGCGTGGAGGTACTCGCCGACGATCCCGAGGGCCAGCGCGTGGGCCCCGAAGGCGCCCGGCGCGGCCAGCAGTCGCGGGTCGCGCCGGACGGTGGCGGCGGCGAGACCTCCGGCGAGGACGGCCGTTCCGAGGTAGGTCGACAGGCGCAGCGGCGCCACCGAACCGGCCAGCAGACCTCGCCGGGAGAGGGCGAGCATCTTGCGCAGGGTGTACTTGGACTCACCGGCGTGGCGTGGGTCCCTGTCGTACGTCACGCTGGTCTCGGGCAGGCCGAACCAGCTGACCGCGCCGCGCAGATAGAGGTTCTTGTCCGGCGTGGAGGCGAGGAGGTCGACCAACTCCCGGTCCAGGAGCCGGAAGTCGCCGGTGTCGAGGGCGAGGGCATGGTCGGAGAGGGTGTTCAGTAAGCGGTAGAAGGCATAGGCGCTGGCTTTCTTGAACCACGTCTCGCCGTCGCGGGCGCGGCGCCGCGCCGACACGACGGACCAGCCCTCGCGCCACAGGGCGGCCATGTCAGGGATCAGCTCCGGGGGGTCCTGGAGGTCCGCGTCGATGACGACGACCGCGTCACCGGCGGACTCGCGCAGCCCGGCCAGGCAGGCGGCCTGATGGCCGAAGTTGCGGCTCAGCCGCACGGCCCGCACCGAACCACTCGTACGTGCGAGGGAGTTGATGGCCTCCCAGGTGCCGTCGGAACTGCCGTCGTCGACATAGATCTGCTCGCACTCGAAACCGGCGAGCGCGGCGAGGACCCGCGACAGCCGGGCGTGGGTGTGCGCGAGGACCTCCACCTCGTTGTAGCAGGGGACGACGACGCTGAGCACCGGTCGCCTGGTGTCGAAAGAACGTATTTCCCGTGGCACAGCACACCTTTCGCGTATGGAACACGGAGGGAGATGGGACGGGTGGTACGCGGTTCTCGGAGCGCGGGACCGGTCGGACGACGGGGAACGACCGGGGCCGGCGGGTGCCGGCGGCGCTACGACGAACGGAGATGTTACCGGTAACATCGTCGGCGTCAAGGGCGCCCGGGCAAGCGGAGTCAGGGACGGAGGCGGGGACGACAAAGGGGGCGGCCGGATCCTGGAGAGGATCCGGCCGCCCCCACCGCCACCCCGTCGGACGGGGCGGCGGATCAGGCCGTGCGGCGGAGTCAGACCGCCGGAGCCGGGTACGTCGGGTACTCGACGCCCGAGACGTGCTGGACGACGCGGATGACCTGGCAGGAGTAGCCGAACTCGTTGTCGTACCAGAGGTAGAGGATCGCGCTGTCGCCGTCGACCTTGGTGGCGCCGGCGTCGACGATGGAGGCGTGGCGCGAGCCGATGAAGTCGTTGGAGACCGCGTCGGGGGCCGTGGTGAAGTCGATCTGGCGCTTGAGCGG
Source organism: Streptomyces sp. NPDC093600 (assembly GCF_044764755.1). Classification (NCBI taxonomy): domain Bacteria; kingdom Bacillati; phylum Actinomycetota; class Actinomycetes; order Kitasatosporales; family Streptomycetaceae; genus Streptomyces; species Streptomyces sp. NPDC093600. The sequence continues at coordinate 484,312 of NZ_JBIWIU010000003.1, read as the reverse complement.
CGAGGTCAGCGACACGTTGCGGAGGTAGTCGAGGACCTCTTCGCGGGTGGTCTCGCGGCCCAGGCGCAGGCTCAGGATCGCGATCGAGACGTCCGGGACCGGAACGCGGATCGAGCTGCCGGTGATCGGCGCCTTGAGGTCGGGCAGCGCCTTGGCGACGGCGGAGGCGGCACCGGTCTCGGTGATGACCATGTTGAGCGGCGCCGAGCGGCCGCGACGGTCGGCCTTGTGGTAATTGTCCAGCAGGTTCTGGTCGTTGGTGAACGAGTGGACCGTCTCCACGTGGCCGCGGAGCACGCCGTACTCGTCCGCCATCGCCTTCAGCGGCGGGACGATCGCGTTGGTGGTGCAGGACGCGCAGGACAGGATCTGCTCGTCCGGCTTGATCGTGTCGTGGTTGACGCCGTGGACGATGTTGGGAACGTCGCCCTTGCCCGGGGCCGTCAGGACGACCTTGTCGACGCCGGGGCGCAGGTGCTTCGACAGACCCTCACGGTCACGCCACTTGCCGGTGTTGTCGATGAGGATGGCGTTCTTGATGCCGTACGCCGTGTAGTCGACCTCGGACGGGTCGCCGGCGTAGATCACCTTGATCTCGTTGCCGTTGGCGATGATCGTGCTGGTGGCCTCGTCGACGGTGATCGTGCCCTGGAACTGGCCGTGGATGGAGTCACGGCGCAGCAGCGAGGCGCGCTTGACGATGTCCTGCTCGCCGCCGCGGCGGACGACGATCGCGCGCAGACGCAGGCCGTTGCCGGAGCCGGCCTTCTCGATGAGCAGGCGGGCGACGAGGCGGCCGATGCGGCCGAAGCCGTAGAGGACGACATCGCGGGCCTCACGGCGCTCGATCTTGTTGGCGCCGGTGGCACCGGCCACGGCCTCGGCCGTGAACTCCTCCACGGACAGGTCGCGGTCGTCGCTCTTGTACGTCGCGGCGAGCATGCCGATGTCGATCTGGGAAGGGCCGAGGTCGAGCGTGGTGAGGGCCTGGAGGAAGGGCAGCGTCTCGGTGACCGAGAGCTCCTCACCAGCGATCTGCCGGGCGAATCGGTGGGTCTTGAGAATGCTGACCACCGACTTGTTCACCAAGGAGCGGCTGTGCAGAAGGACGGTGACGTCCCGCTCCCGGTGCAGCTTCCCGATGATCGGGATCATCGACTCCGCGATCTCCTCGCGGTTCTTCCAATTGGTGAACGAGTCGTCATTGACAGTCACAGGCTTATCTTTCGAGCTAGGCGGCGCTCATATGCTAACCCGCCCCTCTTCTGATCATTCAGGGGGTGCCGGATGAGCGGGACCGGCGGCCCGTGGGGGGTGCGGCTTGCGGTGCTCCGTACCGATCCGTCCCGCCCGGTCGGAACGCTCACCGCGACCGGCCAAGGTGCTTTCGCAGGAATACGGGACCGGTTCCGGCCGTTATGCGGCTGAACGGCCACGCAGATCCCCGGCCCCCTCGGGAAGCACCATGATCCGACCCACCGTCCCCCTCGCCCTTGCCGCCGCGGCTCTCGCCGCGCTCGTCGGCTGCACCTCGCTCGGTGATCAACCGACCGCCTCCTCCCCCGGGCCGGCGGGAACGTCCGCCTCCGCCGTCGCCGCCACGGCCGCCACCACCGTCGCCGTCGCGCCGACCCCGGAGCCGGACAGGAAGGATCAGCCCTCCCGGCTCTCCATACCGTCCATCGGCGTGAAGGACCTGCGTGTAGTGCCGTACGAGGGGACGACCGACGACACGCCGGGCACCCGGATCCAGGACCGGGGTGTCGCGGCGAGCCCCCAGGGCGACCGGGGCGGTGTCGGGCCGGGCGAGATCGGCAACTTCCTGGTGACCGCCCACCGGCTCTCCGCCGGAGCACCGCTGCGCGATCTGCCGGCCGTCGACATCGGCGACTCCGTCTTCGTCCGGGCGGCGGACGGCACGGTGCACGAGTACGAGATCGTCCAGACCCGTAAGACGTCCTTCCGGTCCGAGCGCTCCCTCGCCGAGCAGCGCGCCGCGGTCCCGGGCGCGCCGGGCGAGAAGCCGACCAAGGCCATGATCACGATCTCCACCTGCGCCACGCCGGAGGACAACGCGGCCGGGAACTACTGGCGCGACGAGAACAACAACCCCGAGCACCGCATCGACAAGATCGGCGTACTGACGGCGTCCCGGCCGGCGGCCTAGGCGAGCGTCGGACATCTCTGAGGGCCGGTCAGACGGCGGGGGCGTGCCGGGCGGCCTCGCGGGCGAGGTCACGGCGTACACGCAGGAAGGGCCGGGGCCGGTCGACGGCGAGGACAGCCGTCGTACGGCCGTCGCGCTCGTACAGGCAGAGGAAGCTTCCCTCGTCCGTCGAGCCCTCGACGACCCGAACGGTGTCCCCCTCCCGCCGCCGCCCGGCGAACTGGATGCGGGCGCCGTACTGGTCCGACCAGAAGTAGGGCAGCGGGCGGGTGCTGTCGACGGTGCGGCCGGCCAGCAGGTTGCGTACGGCGACGGCGGGCTGTTCGGTCGCGCTGGTCCAGTGTTCGGCGCGCCGCCCGCCGACCCGCGCCACGTCCCCCACCGCCACGACCCGCGGCAGCGCGGTGGCGCAGCCGTCGTCGCAGAGGACACCGTCGTTCACCAGGAGCGTGGAGCCGGCGAGCCAGTCCGTGTTGGGTACGGCTCCGATGCCGACGACGACCACGTCGGCGGGGAGCACCCGGCCGTCGGTCAGTTCCACCGCGGTGACTGCGGAGGCACCGCCGTGCGCGTGCAGCCGGGCGACTCCCGCGCCGGTGAGGAGCTCGGTCCCGCCGCGCCGGTGCAGCGCGGCGCAGACGGCGGCCATCTCGGGGCCCAGTTGGGGGACCAGCGGGAGGGGGGCGGCTTCCACCACGGTGACGTCGTGGCCGAGCCCGGCGCAGGTGGAGGCGGTCTCGGCGCCGATGAAACCGCCGCCGATCACGACGACCCGCCGGCCGCCGCCGCTCAGCGCGGCGCGCAGGGCCCGGGCGTCGTCGAGCGTACGGAGGGTGTGGACCCCGGCGAGTCCGGAGGCGCCCGGCAGCGGGCGGGCGCGGGCGCCGGTGGCGATGACGACCCCGTCGGTGACGACGGTCCGCCCGTTCTCAAGGAGGAGGGTGCGGCCATGTGCGTCGAGCCCGCTGGCGCGGGTGCCGAGCAGCCACTCCGCGGCGAGTTCGGTCTCCTCCTCGGCATCGCAGAGGGCGAGTCGGTCCTCGTCCGTGCGTCCGGCCAGGAAGTCCTTGGAGAGCGGCGGTCGGTCGTAGGGGCGGTGGCGCTCCTCCCCCACGATCACCAGCCGCCCGTCGAAGCCCTGGGCGCGCAGCTCGCGGGCGGCGTACAGGCCCGCGAGCGAGGCACCGACGACGGTCACTGTTCTCATGCTGCGGAGTCCTCCTGCGCGGCCGGGCGGACATGGATGACGCCGTCGACCACGACGACCTGGTGCGTGCGGACGGGACGGCGAGCGGGCAGGCAGGTCGGCCGGCCGGTGCGGAGATCGAATGAGGCGGCGTGCAGCGGGCATTCGACCAGGCAGCCTTCGAGCCAGCCCTCGGAGAGGGAGGCGTCCTGGTGGGTGCACGTGTCGTCGATGGCGTACAGCTCGCCCTCGGTGTGGAACACCGCGATCGGCGGTGTGGTGTCGATACGGACGGATTCGCCCGCGGGGAGGTCTTCAAGGCGGCAGACGGGAATCACGGGCCCCCCTCGATCCAGGACTCTTCGGTAACATGGCGTTGCGTATGGCGCATGAGGGAGCGCTATGCGCAACAGAATCCGGTCGGGGTGCCCGCCGCGTCAAGGGCTTCCCGAAGATGCGCGCCCGACGACCGCGCGATGGTTGAGAGTTGAGCTATGACCCGCGAGCACACAGTGGCTGATCAGACCGACGAGACGGCGGAGCGCGCGACCCGGGGAGGCGCGGGCGCGATCCAGTCCGTGGACCGCGCCGTGAGCGTGCTGGAGATCCTGGCGAGACACGGGGAGGCCGGCGTCACGGACATCGCCGACGAGCTGGAGGTGCACAAGTCCACAGCGTTCCGCCTGTTGGGCGCCCTGGAGGCCCGGGGCCTGGTGGCGCAGGCGCAGGACCGGGGCAAGTACTTCCTGGGGGCGGGCATCCTGCGCCTGGCGGGGGCGGCGGCCGTGCGCCTGGACATCTCGCAGGAGGGTGCCCCGGTCTGCCGGGAACTCGCCGACGAGCTGGGCGAGACGGTCAACATCGCGGTCCTCGACGACGACGCGGCGGTCAACATCATGCAGGCGCGCGGCCCGGCCTCGGTCACCGCGCAGAACTGGCTCGGCAGGCGCACGCCGCTGCACGCCACGTCCAGCGGCAAGGTGCTCCTGGCCCATCTGCCGGTCACCCTGCGGGAGGGGCTGCTCGCCCGGGCGCTGCCGCGCTTCACCGAGCACACGGTGACCAGCGCGGGCATCCTGCGCGCCGAGTTGGACTCGGCGTACGCGCAGGGGTTCGCCATCGCCGCCGAGGAGCTGGAGCTGGGCCTGAACGCGGTGGCCGCGCCGGTGCGGGCGCACGACGGCAAGGTCATCGGCGCGCTCAGCGTGTCGGGGCCCGCCTACCGGCTGGAGCGGGACCGGCTCCCGGAGCTCGCCGCCCGTACCGTCGTGGCGGCCGACGAGCTGTCCCGGCGCATGGGGCACGGCTTCTGACCCGAACGCCCAGAGCCGCGGCCCGACGAGAGCCGCGACCCGACGAGAACCGCGATCCACCAGAGCCGTCGATCGCGCGGACCTCCCTCCGACGCGGGGCCGGGAAAACCCGGCCCCGCGTCGTCGTGTGCCAGGCGTGTCTCCCCTCGTGGCCGGGTTTTGCGAGCCGTTAACACCGGCCTCTTGACGGGCCGTTGCCACCGTTCCCACTATGTTCCCCATCGCGCAACCCAACGTGCAATGCGCAACAGCAGAGGAGATCCTCGTGCCCCATGAGATCCGTGCCGTCGTTGCCGTCAAGAAGGGTGCGCCCGTCGAGGTTCGGACGATCGTCGTGCCCGACCCCGGCCCCGGGGAGGTACTCGTCCGCGTGCAGGCCTGCGGCGTCTGCCACACGGATCTGCACTACCGGGAGGGCGCGATCAACGACGGCTTCCCGTTCCTGCTCGGCCACGAGGCGGCCGGCACCGTCGAGTCCGTCGGCGAGGGAGTCACCGACCTGGCACCCGGCGACTATGTCGTCCTGGCCTGGCGCGCCCCCTGCGGCAGCTGCCGCTCCTGTCGCCGCGGCCGCCCCTGGTACTGCTTCGACTCCCGCAACGCCACCCAGCCGATGACCCTGCCGGACGGCACGCCCCTCTCCCCCGCGCTCGGCATCGGCGCCTTCGCCGAGAAGACGCTGGTCGCCGCCGGCCAGGCCGTGAAGGTCGATCCGGCCGCCCGCCCCGAGGCCGCCGGACTCATCGGCTGCGGAGTGATGGCCGGTTACGGCGCGGCGGTGAACACCGGAGGTGTCGGGCGCGGCGACACCGTCGCCGTCATCGGCTGCGGCGGCGTCGGGAACGCCGCGATCGCCGGAGCCTGTCTGAACGGCGCCCGCAAGGTCATCGCCGTCGACATCGACGACCGGAAGCTGAACCAGGCCGAGAGGTTCGGCGCCACGCACACGGTCAACTCCCGTGGCACGGACCCCGTCGAGGCCGTGCGCGCGCTCACCGACGGATTCGGGGTGGACATCGCCATCGACGCGGTCGGCCGGCCGGAGACGTACCGGCAGGCGTTCTACATGCGCGACCACGCCGGCGTCCTCGTCCAAGTCGGCGTCCCCGACCCGGAGATGAGGATCGACCTGCCGCTGATCGACCTGTTCTCGCGCGGCGGCGCGCTGAAGTCCTCCTGGTACGGCGACTGCCTGCCCAGCCGCGACTTCCCGTTCCTCATCGACCAGTACCTCTACGGCCTCCTCGACCTCACCGCCTTCGTCTCCGAGACGATCTCCCTGGACGAGGTCGAGGCGGCCTTCGAGAAGATGCACCGGGGCGAGGTGCTGCGCTCGGTGGTGGTCCTGTGACGGCAGGCGGGGTCGGCGCCGCCGGCCGCCGCCCGGTAGAAGCCACTCATCCCCCCGACTCAAGGAGGGGCATGTCCCCCGCGCCCGCACCCAGTCCCCGTGTCGTGGTCATCGGCGCCGGCATCGTCGGCTGCTCGCTCGCGGACGAACTGACCGCCCGCGGCTGGACCGATGTCACGGTCCTCGAACAGGGCCCCCTGCCCGCCCCCGGCGGCTCCACCTCCCACGCCCCCGGGCTCGTCTTCCGCACCAGCCCGTCCAGGACGCTCAGCGCGTTCGCCATGTACACCGTCGAGAAGTTCAGCGCCCTGGAGGTCGACGGCCTCCCCTGCTTCAACCCGGTGGGCGGCCTGGAGCTCGCCACCACCGAGGAGCGCTGGACCGACCTTCACCGCAGGGCCGGGCACGCCGCCTCCTGGGGCATCCGGGGCGAGCTCGTCTCTCCCGAGCGGTGCGAGGAGCTGTGGCCGCTGCTCGACGCGAGCAAGGTCCTCGGCGGCTTCCACACCCCCGACGACGGGCTCGCCCGGGCCGTCCTCGCCTGTCGGGCCCAGATGGAGCGCGCCGAGCGCCGTGGCGCCCGCTTCCTGGAGCGGCACACCGTCACCGGCATCGAGCGCGAGGACGGCCGGGTGACGGGTGTCGTCACCGACCGGGGCACCTTCCCCGCCGACCATGTGGTGTCCGCCGCCGGCTTCTGGGGCCCGGTCGTCGGCCGGATGGCGGGGGTGGACGTGCCGCTGCTGCCGCTCGCCCACCAGTACGCGAAGACCCGGCCCCTGCCGGAGCTGGCCGGCGTCAACGATCCCCGTACGGAGGCGTCCCGGCCCATCCTGCGGTTCCAGGACCGCGATCTGTACTTCCGCGAGCACACCGACCGCATCGGCATCGGCAGCTACGCCCACCGGCCCCTGCCAGTCGACCCGTTCGCCGTCCCCGCCTACGACGACGCGGGGGCGACGCCCACCCGCATGCCTTCGGCGTACCCCTTCACCCCCGAGGACTTCGCGCCCAGCTGGGAGGAGTGCCAGGGCCTGCTGCCCGCGCTCGCGGGCACGGAGATCGAGGAGGGCTTCAACGGAGTCTTCTCCTTCACCCCCGACGGCATGCCCCTGCTGGGCGAGGTCCGCTCGCTGCGCGGCTTCTGGCTCGCCGAGGCGGTCTGGGTGACGCACTCGGCGGGTGTCGCCAGGGCCGTCGCCGAGTGGATGGTCGAGGGGCGTCCCTCGATCGACGTCCACGAGTGCGACCTGACCCGCTTCGAGGACGCCCAGCGCTCCCCCGCGTACGTCCACGAGCGCGGCGCCCAGCAGTTCGTCGAGGTGTACGACATCCTTCACCCCTCGCAGCCCATGGAACGGCCGCGCCCCCTGCGGGTGAGCCCCTTCCACGCCCGGCAGCAGCAGCTCGGCGCGTTCTTCCTGGAGGGCGGCGGCTGGGAGCGGCCGCACTGGTACGAGGCGAACGCCCCGCTCGCCGAGGGCCTCGACCTGCCGGAACGGGACGCCTGGTCGGCCCGTTACTGGTCGCCGATCGCCGCCACCGAGGCGCGCGCGACCCGCGAGAGGGTCGCGCTGTACGACATGACACCGCTGCGCAGGCTGGAGGTCACCGGGCCCGGCGCCCTGGCCTTCCTCCAGCGCATGACCAGCAACAACCTCGCCAAGAAGCCGGGGGCGGTGACCTACACCCTGCTCCTCGACGAGACCGGCGGGATCCGCTCGGACCTGACGGTGGCGCGGCTCGGGCCCGACCGGTTCCAGATCGGGGCCAACAGCCCCGCCGACGAGGACTGGCTGCTGCGGCACGCGCCCGGCGACGTCCACATCCGCGACATCACCTCCGGCACCTGCTGCATCGGCGTGTGGGGCCCGCTCGCCCGCGATCTGGTGCGGCCGCTCACCCGCGACGACTTCTCCCACCAGGGCTTCGGCTACTTCCGGGCGAAGGAGACCCACCTCGGGCATGTGCCGGTGACGGCGATGCGGCTGAGTTACGTCGGTGAGCTCGGCTGGGAGCTGTACACCAGCGCCGATCTGGGGCTGCGGCTCTGGGACACGCTCTGGGAGGCGGGCCGCGAGCACGGGGTGATCGCCGCCGGGAGGTCCGCCTTCAACAGCCTGCGGCTGGAGAAGGGCTACCGCTCCTGGGGCCACGACATGACCGCCGAGGACACCCCGTACGAGGCCGGTGTCGGTTTCGCCGTACGGATGGACAAGGGCGACTTCGTCGGAAGGGCCGCCCTGGAGAAGGCGGGCGAGCCGCGCCGCCGGCTCACCGCGCTGCTCCTCGACGACCCCGCGTCCGTCGTCCTCGGCAAGGAGCCCGTGCACGTCGGCGGACGGCCGGCCGGGTACGTCACGAGCGCGTCCTACGGCTACACGCTCGGGCGGTGTATCGCGTACGCCTGGCTGCCGCCGCTGGCCTCCGGGACGGCGGTGCACATCGAGTACTTCGGCGAGAAGGTGCCGGCGACCGTCGCCGACGAGCCGCTGTTCGACCCCGGCATGAGCCGTCTGCGCCGCTGATCCGCCGCGAGGACCTGCCGCGCACAGCCCTCCCTCCCCTCGACCCTCCCTCTCTTCGACCCGCGCCGGCCGGCCGCCGCGCCCGCCTGGAGGAGTCCGCCATGACGACCAGCCCGATCACCTCCCTGCCCCCGAGCCTGATCGCCACGCTCCCCGGCCACTTCTACACCGACCCGGAGATCTTCCGGCAGGAGCAGGAGCGGCTCTTCGAGTCGATGTGGTTCTGCGCCGTGCGCAGCGCCGACCTGGACAGGCCCGGCGCGTTCCGTACCGTCCAGGTCGGCCGGGAGAGCGTCATCGTCAGCCGTAACCGCGCCGGTGAGCTGCGCGCCTTCCTCAACATCTGCCGCCACCGCGGCGCCCGGCTGTGCACGGAGGAGTCCGGCGAGGTCCGGCGCTCCCTGCAGTGCCCGTACCACGCGTGGACGTACGACCTCGACGGCAGGCTGATCGCCGCCCCCAACCTGGTGAAGATGCCCGACGTCGACCGCGCCGCCTACGGCCTGGTCACGGTCGCGCTGCGCGAGTGGCTGGGGTACGCCTGGGTGTGTCTGGCGGACGAGCCGCCGTCCTTCGAGGAGACCGTGATCGGCGCAGCCGTGGAGCGGCTCGGTGACAGTGCGTCCATCGAGCGGTACGGCACGGAACGGCTCGCGCTCGGCCGGCGGATCACCTACGACGTGAAGGCGAACTGGAAGCTGATCGTCGAGAACTTCATGGAGTGCTACCACTGCGCCACGATCCACCCCGAACTCACCGATGTCCTCCCGGAGTTCGCGGACGGCTATGCCGCGCAGTACTACGTGGGACACGGGGCCGAGTTCGGCGACGAGGTGAAGGGCTTCACCGTGGACGGCAGCGAGGGCTTCACCCGGCTGCCCGAGGTCGCCGAGGAGCAGGACCGCCGCTACTACGCGATCACCGTCAAGCCGACGGTCTTCGTCAACCTCGTGCCGGACCATGTGATCCTCCACCGGATGTTCCCGCTCGCCGAGGACCGCACGGTGGTGGAGTGCGACTGGCTGTACGCGCCGGAGGTGGTCGAGTCCGGCGCGGACGTGTCGAAGTCGGTGGAGCTGTTCCACCGGGTCAACGTCCAGGACTTCGAGGCGTGCGAGCGTACCCAGCCCGCGATGGCCTCCCGCGCCTACCGGACGGGCGGTGTGCTGGTCCCGACCGAGCACCACATCGGGCTGTTCCACGAGTGGCTGCGGCGAGAGCTGGGGGGACCGGCCCGCTGACCAGGCGTGTCAACCGTCACATTCGGATTAGAAGGCCGCCGTCGGGTTAGGCACTCAGGCTCAAGGGCGCCCCGAGAAGGCGCTGACCAGGAGGAACGAGAATCATGCCCGAACTCTTCATCGGCGGAGCCTGGCGATCCGCGCTCGACGAGCGGACCCGGGAGATCAGGTGCCCCGCCGACGGCGCCCTGGTCGCGGTCGTGGACGAGGCCGGCGGCAAGGACACGGTCGAGGCGATCGCGGCCGCGCGCCGCGCCTTCGACGAGGGCCCCTGGCCCACCACCCCGGCCGCGGCCCGCGGTGACCTGCTGCTGCGGGTGGCGGACCTTCTCGTACGCGACAAGGACGCGCTGGCGCGCGCCGAGTCGCTCGACACCGGCAAGCGCCTGGTGGAGAGCGCCTACGACATCGACGACATCGTGAACTGCTTCCGCTACTTCGGGCGGCTCGCCGCCGCCGAGACGGGACGCGTGATCGAGACCGGCACGACGGCGGCCGACAGCCAGGTCGTGTACGAGCCGGTGGGCGTGTGCGGGCTGATCACACCGTGGAACTATCCGCTGCTGCAGACGGCGTGGAAGGTGGCGCCGGCGCTCGCCGCGGGCAACACCTTCGTCCTGAAGCCGAGCGAGCTCACCCCGCACACCGCGATCCATCTGATGCGGCTGCTGGCCGAGGCGGGGCTGCCGGACGGTGTCGCCAACCTCGTGCTGGGCGCCGGGCCGGAGGCGGGCGCGCCCCTCGCCGACCACCCGGATGTCGATCTGCTCTCCTTCACCGGTGGTCTGCAGACCGGCCGGCGGCTGATGGCGGCGGCCGCGGGGACGGTGAAGAAGGTCGCGCTCGAACTGGGCGGCAAGAACCCCAACATCGTCTTCGCGGACGCCGACTTCGAGACGGCCGTCGACATGGCGCTGACGGCGGTGTTCCTGCACTCGGGGCAGGTCTGCTCGGCCGGTGCGCGGCTGCTCGTGGAGGACTCGCTGCACGACCGGTTCGTGGACGAGGTCGTGCGCCGGGCCGGGGAGATCCGGCTGGGCGGGCCGTTCGACGAGCGGGCGCAGACCGGGCCGCTGATCTCGGCGGCCCACCGCGAGAAGGTCGAGGCGTACGTGGAGCGGGGGCTCGCCGAGGGCGCGGTGCTGCGCTGCGGCGGCGCCCGGCCCGAAGGGGCCGCGTACGAGGGCGGGTTCTACTACCTGCCGACCGTTCTCGACGAGTGCGAGGCGCGGATGTCGGTGGTGCGGGACGAGTCGTTCGGACCGGTCCTGACGGTGGAGCGGTTCCGCGACGAGGACGAGGCCGTGCGGCTCGCGAACGACACGATCTACGGCCTGGCGGGCGCGGTCTGGACGAGCGACGAGGGCAGGGCGCGGCGCATGGCGGGCCGGCTGCGCCTGGGCACGGTGTGGATCAACGACTACCACCCCTACCTGCCGCAGGCCGAGTGGGGAGGGTTCAAGCAGTCCGGCACGGGACGTGAGCTCGGACCGGCCGGTCTCGCGGAGTACCGCGAGACGAAGCACATCTGGCGCAACACCGCGCCGGAGCCGCAGGGCTGGTTCGCCTGAAATCCTCTCTACTGTCCAGGAGTCGACCCATGCCAACCGAACCACTCTCTCCGCCGGGTGATGACGCGGAGCTCACCGAGTTCGGCTACCGCCCGGAGCTCAAGCGGACGCTCGGCAACTTCCACACGTTCGCGGCGGGCATCTCGTACATCTCGATCCTCACCGGCACCTTCCAGCTCTTCTACTTCGGCTTCGCCAGCGGCGGCCCGGCCTACTGGTGGTCGTGGCCGATGGTCTTCGCCGGGCAGTTCATGGTGGCGCTCTGCTTCGCCGAGCTGGCCGCCCGCTATCCGGTGGCGGGCTCCATCTACAACTGGGCGAAGAAGGTGGGCAACGGGCACGTCGGCTGGCTCGCCGGCTGGATGATGCTCATCGCCTCGGTCGTCTCGATCGCCGCGGTCGCCCTCGCCTATCAGCTGACGCTTCCCCAGATATCGTCCGTCTTCCAGTTCGTGGGGGACGGGACGGGTACGTACGACGTGGCGACCAACGCGGTGATCCTGGCCGCCGGTCTGATCCTCTTCACCACGGTCGTCAACGCCTTCGGCGTGAAGCTGATGGCCCGGATCAACACGGCCGGTGTCTTCCTCGAACTCATCGCCACGGTCGTCCTCATCGTGCTGCTCGCGGTGAACGTCGTCCGGGGCCCGCAGGTGGTCACCGACACGGCCGGCACCGGCTCGGGCCAGTCCTTCGGCTACCTCGGGGCGTTCCTGATCGCCTCCCTCGCCTCGGCCTATGTGATGTACGGCTTCGACACCGCGGCCTCCCTCGGTGAGGAGTCGCTCGATCCCTCGCGCAACGCGCCGCGCGCCATCATCCGGGCGATCGTCGCCTCGTTCGTCCTCGGCGGCCTCATCCTGATCCTCGCCCTGATGAGCGTCTCCGATCTGCGGGGCGAGCGGCTGTCCTCCGACGGACTGCAGTACGTCGTCCTCGACGTCCTCGGCCCGACGGCCGGCAAGGCGATGCTGTGGTGCGTGCTGATCGCGGTCACCGTCTGCGCGCTCGCGGTGCACACGGCGGCGGTCCGGCTCGCCTTCGCGATGGCGAGGGACAACAACCTGCCGGCGTCCTCGCGGCTCGCGAAGGTCAGCCCGCGGTTCGGCACCCCGATCCTGCCGACCGTGATCATCGGAGTCCTGGCGCTGGCGATCCTGCTGGTCAACATCCGCCAGCCGCAGATCTTCACCGTGGTCACCAGCATCGGCATCGTGATGATCTACGTCGCCTATCTGCTGGTCACCGGGCCGATGCTGGTCGCGCGGCTGCGCGGCCGGTGGAAGCCCGTCGAGGGCAGGTTCTCGCTGGGCCGCTGGGGCCTTCCCGTCAACATCCTCGCCGTGCTGTGGGGCGGGGCCATGACGCTCAACCTGATCTGGCCGCGCGCGGCCGTGTACAACGCCGCCGCGCCGTTCCACTGGTACCTGCGCTGGGGCGCGGTCCTGTTCGTCGGCGCGATCGCGCTCGGCGGCTTCACCTACTACTGGTTCGTCCAGCGGCACCGTACGGGCGTTCTCGCCGAACACGCCGCCTCGGCGGCTCCTGAGCCTGTCGCACTGAAGGAGGTCACCCCCTCATGACCGAAGAGTTCGATGATGTCTTCGACTACGTCGTGGTCGGCGGCGGTACCGCGGGCAACGTCGTCGCGGCGCGGCTCAGCGAGGACCCGACCGTCACGGTGTGCGTCCTGGAGGCGGGGCCCAGCGACGTCGGGGACGACAACGTCCTGAAGCTGGACCGCTGGATGGGTCTGCTCGACTCCGGCTACGACTGGGACTATCCGGTCGAGCCGCAGGCGAGCGGCAACAGCTTCATGCGGCACGCCCGCGCCAAGGTGCTCGGCGGCTGTTCCTCGCACAACTCCTGCATCGCCTTCTGGGCGCCGGCGGAGGACCTGGACGACTGGGCGGCGGCCGGCTGTACGGGGTGGAGCGCGGCGGACCTCTTCCCGCTCTACCGCCGCCTGGAGAACAACGACGCGCCGGGCGACCACCACGGCAGGAGCGGGCCCGTCAAGCTCCGTACGCTCAAGGGCGGGGACCCGTGCGGTGAGGCGCTGCTGAAGGCGTGCGACCAGGCCGGCATCCCTACGACCGCCTTCAACACCGGTACGACCGTGGTGCGCGGCGCGAACTGGTTCCAGATCAACTCCGACGAGAACAACATCCGGCAGTCCTCCTCGGTGGCGTATCTGCATCCGGTGATGGGCAAGCGCCCCAACCTGGAGATCCGTACGGGCGTACGGGCGAAGAAGCTGGTCCTGGACGGGCGCCGCTGTGTGGGCGCCGAGTACCTGGATCCGGACCTGATCCACACCCGTACGGTCCGGGCCCGCCGTGAGGTCGTCGTCTCCTGCGGTTCCATCGACACCCCGAAGCTGCTGATGCTGTCCGGTATCGGCCCCGCGGCGCATCTGCGGGAGGTCGGTGTGGACGTGGTGGTGGACTCCGCCGGGGTCGGCGAGAACCTCCAGGACCATCCCGAGGGCGTCATCATGTGGGAGGCGAAGCAGCCGATGCCCACGGTGTCGAGCCAGTGGTGGGAGGCGGGCATCTTCTACGACACCGAGCCGGGCCTGGACCGCCCCGACCTGATGTTCCACTACGGTTCGGTGCCGTTCGACATGAACACCGCCCGGTACGGCTATCCGACGTCGGAGAACGCCTTCTGTCTGACGCCGAACGTCACGCGCGCCAAGTCGCGCGGCACGGTGCGGCTGCGGACCCGCGACTACCGCGACAAGCCGAAGGTCGACCCCCGGTACTTCACGCACGAGCACGACGTGCGGGTGATGACGTACGGCCTCAGGCTCGCCCGCCGTATCGCCGGACAGCCCGCGCTGTCCGGGTGGGCGGGCGCCGAACTCGCCCCGGGGCCGTCCGTCCAGACGGACGACGAGCTGCTCGACTACATCCACAAGACGCACAACACCGTCTACCACCCGGCGTGCACGGTGAAGATGGGCGCGGACGACGATCCGACGGCTCCGCTCGACGCCCGCCTGCGGGTGAAGGGCGTGGAGGGCCTGCGGGTGGCGGACGGCTCGGTCATGCCGGATCTCGTCACCGTCAATCCGTGCATCACGACGATGATGATCGGCGAGAAGTGCGCGGACCTGCTGCGCGAGGACGCCTGACACGCGCCCGCCCGCCCCTTCCTTACGGGCCGGGGCGGGCGGGTGCCGTGCTCGACGGTGGGTGCTAGAAGGTCAGGTTCCAGGCGTCGATCCGCCCGGTGTCCTGGTTGGCGTTGTCGTTCACGCGCAGTTTCCAGACACCGTTGGCCACCTCCGCGGAGGCGTTGACGGTGAAGGTCTGGGCGATGTTGTCCGTACCGCCGCCTGAGCGGTTGTGGACGGTGTAGACGGTGCCGTCCGGGGCCACCAGGTCGACCTTGAGGTCACCGATGTAGGTGTGCTTGATGTCGACTCCCACCTTGAGGGTGGCCGGCGCGTTGCCGCTCACCCCGCTCACGGTGAGGGGGCTCTCGACGGTGGTGTTGTCGCCGATCGCGACGTCGGTGAGGTTCTCGAAGTACTTCCCGGGCGGCGGGGTGGCGCCGCCGACGGCCTTGAGCGCGTCGGTCTGGCCCTCGCCGAAGAAGCCGTTCTTCGCGGTCGTACCCGTGCAGCGGCTGTCGGACGGGCAGGCGATGTCGCCCGCCTGCGCGGCCAGCCGGTCGCGGATCTCCGCCGGGGTGAGCGTCGGGTCGACGCTCGCCATGAGCGCGGCGACGCCCGCCACGTGCGGGGAAGCCATCGACGTGCCGTTCTTGTTGCCGTACTTGCCGCCCGGCAGGGTGGAGTAGACACCGGAGGTGCCGTCGCCGCCGGGGGCCGCGATGTCGATGACGCCGTTGCCGAAGTTGGAGTACGACGCCTTGACGTTGCCCTTGCCCATGGCGGCGACCGTCACGACACCGGGCAGTTCGGTCGGGATGTCGATACAGGCGTTGGTGATGGTGCGGGTGACCGGCGTGGAGTCGTTGGGGCTCTCGCTGTCGGTCGTCTTGTTGGCCAGGTCGTAGTTGGAGTTGCCGGCGGCGGCGACCTGGAGGGAGCCCTTGCCCTCCGCGTACGCCTGCGCCCTGCGCACACCCTCGATGATGGCGGCCTGGTCGGCGTCGTCGGGGCAGTTGAACTGCCACGGGTCGGTGTAGTAGCTGTTGTTGGTGACCTTGAAGCCGCGGTCACCGGCCCACATGAAGCCGCAGATGGTGTTCTCCGCGAAGAACAGGCCGCTCGGCTGCTCGGCGATGCGGACCGAGGAGATCTTCACGCCCGGTGCGACACCGATGACGCCCTTGCCGTTCTTCGCGGCGGCGACGGTGCCGGCGACGTGCGTGCCGTGGGTGTCGATGTCCCGCCAGGCGCCGAAGCGGGTGTCCGGCTTGCCGTAGGCGCAGGAGACCGAGTCGGCTGCGTTGAAGTTGGGCGCGATGTCCTGGTGCTGGTCGTCCACGCCGGTGTCGAGGATGCCGACCTTGACGGCGGCGGAGCCGGTGGTCACCGCCCAGGCCTGGTCGGCCTTGATCTGGGTCATGTCCCAGCGGTTGGTCTCGGTCAGCGTCGTCGTGGACTGCGACGGGTTGGCCGGGAGCGCCGGGTTGTAGGCGTCGGCCGGGACGTCGGAGGTACGGGTCGCGCCGACCTGCTGGACCCCGCTCACGGCGCGCATCGCGGAGGCGAAGGACGCCGACGTCGAGTGCGCCACGATCACGCCGATCGCGTCGTAGGACGCGTAGACGGAACCGCCGTTGTTCGCGACGGCGGTGCGCGCGGCCGAGGTGTCAGCGGGGGCGGTGATCACCAGATAGGCGCGGGTGCCGGCCGCCCAGGCCGAAGAGGTCTTCGCCGTCGTCGTGGTGGTCGGCGCCGCCGTGCGCGCCGACGGCGACGAGGGCTCCGGGACGGCGGTCGGCGCCGCGTACGCGAGCCCGGCGGGCGCCGCGAGGGCCACGGTCGCGCCGAGGGCGGCCGCCGCCATGGCGGAGTGTCTCAACCGGCTGGATATGTGGGAAAACAATGCGTCCTCCGATGGCCCGGTGGCGCTGGTGGCGTCGGCCGGGCCGTGTGATGTGTGGGGTGGACGCAAGATCCCAGACGAGGCGGGCGGAAGGAAGTCTTCTGTCCGACAAGCCCGATGGCGTTACAGAGTGTTGACCTGGGGAAGCGGCGATCGGGGCGGTCTTCCACCGGGTTGCACCACTTCGTTCCGGCGCGGGGCGGTGGCGGCAGCGCAGAAAAACGTTCCCCGGCGGGCAGTGCCCGCCGGGGAACGTGGGGGAAGCGGTCCCGGGCCTCAGTAGAGGCGCGGGGACATCATCTGCGGCTCGGTGCCGGGCACTTCGAGGACGCAGCGTGGGATGCCGGGGCCCGGTGTGGCGCGGACCGTGACGGGTGTCGGCGGCTCGGTCGGGAGCTCGACGGCCACCGGCACCGGCCGGTCGCCGGACGTCTTCGCGTACCCCACTTCCTTGCCGTCGACGAGAACCTCCACCACCGCGGTGTGTCCGGTCTGCACGGTCGCGCTGACCGAGTGCCCCGCGTGGTCGATGTGGAAGTGGTGGCGTCGTCTCATGGGTCGTCTCCCACCGGGCCTCGTCCTCAGCGGCCCCCGCATCCAGCGTAGCCACCCGCGGGCCGGTGGGCGGCCTGTCGGATGCGGGCCCGTATCCGCCCAGGTCACCGTCGGTGCGGCCCTCCGCCCGTCACCCGAACAGCGGCGCTCCGGGCGTGCAACCGGCCCTGTCTCCGGTGCACTGGAGGGACAAGCCGCCCGACCGAGCATGGAGACGACCATGTACGAAATGCACGTCGGCATCACGACCCCGGACGGGGTCTTCGTCTGGCACGTCGCCCCCGTGGGAAACCCGACCGCCCTGTGCGGCCAGTCCCTCCACGGGGTGCCCACCGAAGAGCGCGACCGGACCGACCGCCACTGTGCGTCCTGCATGCACTCGTTCCAGGAGCTGATGAACGACCGGAACTGATCATGAACGTCCCCGGCGTGGACCGTCCGACCGGCTCAGACTCCCAGCTTCTCCCGGAGCGCCGAGAGCCGCGGCCGCTTCTCTCTGCGTTCGCGCGAGTGGCGGTCCAGCTCCTCCATCAGACGGCGCGACCGGTGGTCGAGGTCGAGTTCGTCCAGGATGCGGTCGACCTCCGCGAGCAGCGCGCCGTAGAGCTGCCACTGCCGCGGCTCGTGCTGGACGACCCGCAGCAGCAGCTCCGCCGCGTTGTCCCGGACGGCACGCGCCGCGAGGAGTTCATTGGTGAGCCGTTCCTCGGCGGCGTCCGCGCTCTCGCTCACCCGCGTGGTGACGAGGACGCCGAAACTGACGATGGTGTCGGCGACGTGCGCGAGCAGCTCCTCCAGGGCGGGCCCGACCTCCTGCGGGAAGAGGTCCTCGTCCTCCCGCTCCTTGGCGAGGTCGGTCAGCGTGCGCGCCAGGACGCGCAGCACGACGGCGCAGATCTCCAGGGTGTCCAGGCCGGTCCGCAGCACGATGCGGTGCAGCAGGCCCTCCTTGACCCTCGGGTTGAGGCGCAGGCTGTCCTCCGCCTGGCGCAGGGCCGCGTCGACGTCGGCGATGTCGTTGTCGAGCCGGCGCGCCTCGTGGAGGCGGGCGGCGGCCCGTGCGACGGGGATGGGCGAGGTGAGCTCCTCGCCGATGCCGAGCAGCAGCTGCCGCATGCGCCGGGCGAGGTCCTCGATGGACTCGCCCGCCGTCTCCACCCACACCGGGGGAACGAGCAGCACGTTGAACAGCAGGCCCACCACCGCGCCGATCAGCGTCTCCAGGACCCGGTCCCAGGCGGTGTTCGCAACCTGGGTGACGCCGAGGACGAGCATCGCGCTGATGGCCACCTCGGGCACGAACTCGTCGACGCGTACGAATCTGCCGACCACCAGCGCCGCGAGGATGACCAGGCCGAGGCTCCACCAGGTCAGCCCGACCAGGACGCTGAAGGCGATGGCGATGAGCACGCCGACGACCACCGAGTTGACCCGGCGGATTCCGGTGGTGAGCGTGGAGTAGAGGGTGACCTGCACGACGAGCAGCGCGGTGAGCGGTGCCGTCAGGGGTGCGGGTTCACTGCTGAGCTGGAGTGCGACGACGTACGCGATGGTCGCCGCCGCGGTCGATCGGAGCGTCTGGACGACGGCCGGCTCCTTGCGTCGCGCGAGCAGCCCGGCCATCGGTTGTCGTAGCGCGGTGCGGACTTCCGCCACGTGTTTCCCCGGTCCTTCCGTGTGTGCGCTGCGGTCTCCTGACTCCCCCAGGTTTTCGCAACCGGGGCCGCTTCGCACGCCGTGCGGGGCACGCGTGCGTGCGTGCGCGTGGGCGGGTGCGCGTGGGCGCGAGGTCGGATAGCGTCGCGACGGCGGACCGCGTCGGCTGCGCCGGTACGCCAGGACGCCGAGGCCGAAGCCGAAGACCGGTGACCGAGGACGAAGGGGACGGGACGACACCATGCCGCTCGAAGGGGAGTACGAGCCCAGCCCGACGAAGTGGGTGCGGGACCAGGTCGAGTTGTACGAGTCCTCCGGGGGTACGAAGGGCACCACCATCCGGGGCCTGCCCGTGGTCCTGGTGACGAATGTCGGAGCCCGGAGCGGGAAGCTGCGCAAGACGCCGCTGATGCGGGTGGAGCACGAGGGCGTGTACGCCCTGGTGGCCTCGAACGGCGGAGCGGTGAAGCATCCGGTCTGGTACCACAATCTCGTCGCCTCGCCGGTGGTCGAGCTGCGGGACGGGCCGAAGACGGAGGACATGCGGGCCCGGCTGGTGACCGGGGAGGAGCGGCGGGTCTGGTGGGAGCGGGCGGTCGCCGCCTACCCGGACTACGCCGACTACCAGCAGCGGACCGAGCGCGAGATTCCCGTCTTCGTGCTGGAGCCGCTGGACTGACCGGGGGCGCCGGCAGCGGCCTCGGCTCGCCGCCCGCCGGCCGAGCGCGGCCGGAATGGCGATCTTGCCGGGGGTGGGATGGGATGAGGTGCTGTCAGGCGCCCACGACGGATGGATGAAGGCTGTGTCGACCTCGAGCCACGCCGTGCCCGGCGCTCCCTGCTGGGTCAGTCTCATGACCCGTGATCTGCGGGCCGCGGAGAGTTTCTACGGTGCGCTGTTCGGCTGGGAGTTCCGGCCCACGCGCCTGGGCGAGGAGTTCTCGGTCGCCCTGCGCGACGGGGCGCCGGTCGCCGGGATCGGGGCGCTGGCCCCGCGTCTGGCGGTGGCGGTGGCCTGGACTCCGTACTTCGCCGTGGCCGACGCCGATCTGACGGCCGCCCGCATCCGGGAGCGCAGCGCCACCCTGGCCGTCGGCCCCCTTCGGTTCGGAACGGGCCGCGCGGCCCTGGCCGCCGACCGCGAGGGCGCCGTCTTCGGGATCTGGGAGGGCGAGGTCATCCCCCAGTGGAGTGTGGGCCGGGGCGGCGCCCCGGCCTGGCTGGAGCTGCGGACGAGGAACGCCTTCGACGCGGCGATCTTCTACGCCGAGGTCCTCGACTGGGCGGGCGAGGCTCCGGACTGCTGCCAGGTCGCGTACGAGGACGACCATGTCGTGCTCAGCCATGGCGGGGTCACGCTCGCCCGGCTCTCCGGCGGGGCGGTGGAGGCGGCGCCGGACCCGCAGATCCGGCCGCGCTGGCACGTCCACTTCCGGGTCGACAACGTCGAGAAGACGGTGGAGACGGCCTTGCGCCTCGGCGGCGGGACGGCCTCCGAGGTGGTGGCGGCGGGCGGCGGGCGCGAGGTCATCCTGCGCGACCCGGACGGCGGTCTGTTCACGGTCGCGGACGCGGCCTAGGGCTACGACCTGCGGTTCCGGCGGTCGCCGGGCGCGCGGACGCATACTGGGCGCATGGGATGGCCCAGTCCCACCGTCGACGATCTGAGGGAACGGCTCGGGGCCACGCTCTTCCGCCGCGTGGCCGGTCCCTCGGGTGAGGAGACGCGTGCCCGTATCCACGGCACTCCCGGCCCCCGCTGGTTCGGTCCCGACCGGCCCATCCGCGCCGTCCACGGCGACGCCTCCATGTTCGTCGGGGGTCTGACGGCGCTGCTTCTGCAGTCGCTCCACCCGGTGGCGATGGCCGCGGTGGCCGCCCACTCCGGCTTCAGGGGCGACCCCTGGGGCAGGCTCCAGCGGACCAGTACGTTCCTCGCCGTGACGACGTTCGGCACGGCCGACGACGCCCGGCGCGCGGTGGAGCGTGTGCGGGCCGTGCACGAGCGGGTCCGTGGGCGGACGCCGGAGGGGATCCCGTACCACGCCTCCGATCCGCATCTGCTGCTGTGGGTCCATGTGGCGGAGGTCGACAGTTTCCTGCGCGCCCATCGCGCCTACGGGGAGCGGCCGCTCGACCGGGCCGGTTACGACGGGTACGTGGCGGACACCGCCCGGATCGCGCGGGAGTTGGGCGTGGACGGCCCGCCGCGTACCGTCGCCGAGCTGGCGGAGCGGATGGACGCGTACCGCTCGGAGCTGCGGGCGACGCCCGCCTGCCGGGAGGCGGCGAGGTTCCTGCTGGTGAGTCCCCCGCTCCCCTGGCCGGCCCGGCCGCCCTACGCGCTGCTCGCGGCGGCCGCGGTGGCGCAGTTGCCGCCCTGGGCGCGGCGGTCGCTGGGGCTGCCGCGTCTTCCCGGGCCGGCCTGGGCGGGGGCCCGGGCGGGCGGGCGGCTGGTGACGGGGTCGATCCGGTGGGCGCTGGCTCCCCCGCCGCGCAACTGGGACGAGAGCGGGGCGGTCACTCTCCCGCGTGCGCGGCCCGGTGGATCGTCGCGTCGATGAGCGCGAGCGCCTCGCTCGCGGTGCGGCCGGGCGCGCGGTTCCAGGGGCCGATCAAGCCGGTCCAGCCCTGGGCGCGCAGCTCCGTGACGAGCCAGGCGGCGGAGCGGTTCATGGTGTCGGCGCTGCCGTAGCCGAGGCGGTGCGCGGTGAGCAGGGCGCCGCACAGGCAGCGGGCGCCACGGGCGTCGCGAAGTCGGTACGGCCGGTTCTGCCAGCCCCACTCCACGAGGACGCGGCGGGCGTGGGCGAGGTGGGTGGAGGGGCGCAGGTCGGGCTGGCCGATACGGCGCCAGGCGTGCAGCCGGTCCGGCAGCACCGCGCCGAGCCGGCCCGGGAGCGGCCGTTCGGCGGGCGGGGGCGCGGGAAGGGCCTCCAGGGCGGTGGTGACGAGCTGGTCGACGGGGACCGAGAGCAGGGCGCGCCACGGCTCGGTGGCCGGCGCCTCGGGCCGGCGGACGGCCGAGGTGTCCCAGCGGCGGACGATCTCCTGCCATGCCTCGGTGTCGTAGAGCCGGGCGGCGGTGCGGTCGACGGTGTCGAGGACGGGGTCGGGGGCGAGGGTCGGCATGGCGGGCGCACTCCTGGGTCGATCGGCCTCTCACTCATCAGAATGTCGGCTTTGCACCGATATCGCTTGAGTCAGAGCGGCCCACAAGGTGGGTGACCCACCCAAAAGTTACCTATCGGTTTACCGTGACTTCCCACGCGTACGGCAGTAGAACTCGTTCCTCTCCCTCTCGACAGTGAGGAGCGTGACGTGGTATCACGCCGAAGATTCATCGCTGGAACAGGTTCTCTTCTGGGCGCTCTCGCCGTCCCCGGCACGGCGGTCGCCGCCGGCCGCCTCACCGCCGGAGCCCGCCTCACCGCCGGAACGCGCCTTCCGGTGCTGGTGATCGGCACCGGGTACGGCGGTTCCGTCGCCGCACTGCGGCTCGCTCAGGCCGGCGTGCCGGTGCACATGGTCGAGATGGGCATGGAGTGGAAAACGCCCGGGCCGGACGGAAAGGTCTTCGCCAACACCACCAGGCCGGACCACCGCTCCTTCTGGCTCCGGACCAGGACCAAGCAGCCCCTCGGCAACTTCCTCGGCTTCCCGCTCGACAAGGACGTCCCCCGCTACACCGGGATCCTGGACGCAGAGGAGTTCGGCGGCATCACCGTCTACCAGGGCCGTGGCGTGGGAGGCGGTTCTCTCGTCAACGGCGGCATGGCGGTCACCCCGCGGCGCGAGAACTTCGCGGCCATCCTGCCGTCCGTGAACGCCGACGAGATGTACGCCGTCCACTACCCGCGCGCCAACGCCGGACTCGGCGTCCACCCGGTGGACCCGGCATGGTGGGAGAGCGCGGCCTGCTACCAGTACGCGCGCGTCGGCCGCAAGCACGCCCAGCGCTCCGGCTTCCCCTTCGTCTTCGTGCCCAACGTCTACGACTGGGAGTACATGAAGCGGGAGGCCGCGGGGACGGCCCCGCGGTCGGCTCTGGAGGGCGAGGTCCTCTACGGCAACAACCACGGCAAGAAGACGCTGCGCACGACCTACCTCGCCCGGGCCGAGGCCACCGGCCGGGTCACCGTCTCACCCCTGCACAAGGTCACGTCGGTCGCCCCGGCGGGCGGCGGCTACACGGTCGTCATCGACGAGCTCGACACCACGGGAGCCACCCAGGCGACCAAGACGGTCACGGCGGACAAAGTCTTCTTCGCCGCCGGCAGCGTCGGCACGAGCAAGCTGCTGACCAGGCTGAGGGCCACCGGCGCACTGCCCGGCCTGAACGGCGAGATCGGCGAGGGCTGGGGCGACAACGGCAACGTCATGTGCGGCCGGGCCAACCACATGTGGGACGCCACCGGAAAGCTGCAGGCGTCCATGCCCACGGCCGGCATCGACAACTGGGCCGCGGGCGGCGCGTTCGCCGAGGTCGCGCCGCTGCCCACCGGCATCGAGACCTACGCCTCGTTCTACCTCTCCATCACCGCCAACCCGCACCGCGCCCGGTTCTCCTGCGACCCCGCGACCGGGCAGGTCGAGCTCAACTGGCAGACCGCCTGGAAGCAGCCGTCCATCGACATGGCGAAGACCATCTTCGACAGGATCAACACCAGGGAGGGGACGATCTACCGCACCGACCTCTTCGGCTCCTCCAGGATCTGGGGCGACCATCTGACCTACCACCCGCTCGGTGGCGCGGTGCTGAACAGAGCCACCGACAACTACGGGCGTCTGCACGGCCACCCCGGCCTGTACGTCATCGACGGCGCGCTGATCCCCGGCAACACCAGCGTCAACCCGTTCGTCACGATCACGGCGCTCGCCGAGCGGAACATCGAGGAGATCATCGCCACCGACCTGTGACGGCGGCCGCGGGCCGGCTCAGCCTCCGGGCAGGGCGCACACGCTGTCGAGCCCGAGCACATGGTTGAGCCGGCCGAACGCCAGCCAGGAGCCGATGCTCATGCTCAGCTCCACGATCTCGGCCTGGCTGTAGTGTCCGGTCATCCGCGACCAGAACTCCACGTCGAGACCGTGGTGGTCCAGGGCGTACCGCTCGGCGTACTCGGCCGCCAGCCGCGTCCGCTCGTCGAAGGCGTCGGTGGTGCGCCAGTGGGTCACCGCGTCGGCGAACCCCTCCTCGACCTTCCGCCCGTCCCGTTCGGTGCGCCAGTCGAGGCAGAAGGCACAGCCGTTGATCTGCGCGATCCGCAGCCGCGCGGCCTCGAACTCGCGCAGCCCGAGGGTGGTGTGCTCGTACACGGCCAGCGAGAAGTTCGCGGCGGCCGTGCCGATGCCGGGGACCATCTCGCCCCAGACGTACCCGATCGGTTCCTGTCCCTCGGGGATGTCGATGATCACGGTCGTCTCCTTCCGAGCCTGCCCACCGCGGGCCGCAGGGGCACGTCGAGGGCGTCGTAGAGGCCGGGCTCCGCGGCCACCAGCCAGTCGACGGCGTTCACCAGCCGGCCGACCGCGGTGGCGTTTCCTCCGGCCGAGCGGTTCTCGCCCTCGTCGGTGGCCTCGACGGTGACCTCGATGCGCGGGCGGCCCTCGATGACCACCCGGTGCGCTCCGGCGCCGCCGCCCGGCGGCGTGGGCCAGTCCGGGGCGCAGGAGGGGTGGATCCGGGTGATGTGCTCGATGATCAGGCGGGGCTCGCCTCCGACCGTTCCCCGTACCTCGAACCGCACGGCGCCCTGGGTGCCCGCCTCGAAGGAGCCCATCGTCCTGGTGGTCACGCCGGCGTCGAGCGGGCGGCGTTCCAGGGTCTCGCCGATACCGTCGAGCTCCACGCCCAGGGCGCGCGCCATGAGCCGTATCTGCCCGCCCCACACCAGGGTGGGGACCGAGGGTGCGAGCATCGGCGGCTCGTACTCCATCGGCTGCCCCATGCCGACCAGGTACCGGACCGATTCCTCCTGCTCGTACGTGGAGTAGTCGAAGACCTCCTGGCAGCGGATGGCGTCGACGGTGGTGCCCAGGCCGCTGACGAGCAGGGGCAGGACGTCGTTGCCCCAGCCCGGGTCGACGCCGGAGACGAAGAGCGATCCGCCGCCCTCGGCGACGGCGGTGAGGACCGGCTCCCTCAGCTCGGGCGGGGCGCCCAGCGCGTCGTAGAGCGGATACAGCGCGGGAGTGACGACCACCGCTCCGGCGCGGATCGCCGCCACGACGTCGGCGAGGGCATCGTCGGGGCGGAGGTCGCCGGACGCGGCGTAGACCACCGCCCGGGGGCGGCCCGCGAGCACCGCCTCGACGTCGTCGGTCGCCGGGACCCCGAGCGTGCGGCCCAGACCGGCGAGGTCGCCCGCGTCGCGGCCGGCCTTGGCGGGGGTGTGGACGAGAACGGCGTCGAGTTCCAGCGCCGGGTGGGCGTCGACGGCGCGGATGGCCGCGCGTCCGACGTTCCCGGTACCCCAGACGACGGTGGGAATCATGCGCGGAGCGTAGCCTGACGGACCGTCAGTTCCTAGGGCCGTGACGTACGCGATCCGACGGCGGTCCCGTTCCGGGCGCCGGGGACCGGCCGCGCCGGTCCGGTCACAGTGAGTCACCGAGCGGGTCGGGCCCGGCGTGGCTAGCGTGGCCTTCGGGGACCTCCATCGAGCACCACCACGGAAAGCACCATCGATCGGAAGAGAGTCACCATCATGGCCGCACGACCTGAAGGCACGCCGATCTGGACCGACGCGATGTTCACCGACGTCGAGGGCGCCAAGAAGTTCTACGGCGAGGTCCTGGGCTGGACCTTCGGCGAGTCCTCCGCGGAATTCGGCAACTACACCACCGCCTACAGGAACGGGAAGGCGGTCGCGGCCGTCGTCCCGCCGATGCCCGGCCAGGACACCCCGCAGTCGGCCTGGTGTCTGTACTTCTCCTCGCCCGACGTGGCCGCCACGGCGGAGAAGATCGGCAGCAGCGGTGGCACCGTCGTCATGGACCCGATGAAGGTCGGGGACTTCGGCTCGATGTGCCTCGCCCAGGACCCCACGGGCATCCTCTTCGGCGTCTGGCAGCCCGACACCCACGAGGGCTTCGAGCTGGAGGGCGAGCCCGGCTCCTTCGCCTGGGCCGAGCTCTTCACCCGGGATCCGGAGCGGTCGGACTCCTTCCTGACCTCAGTCTTCGGCTACAACGCCAAGACGATGCGGGAGGAGAACGTCGACTACAAGGTCTTCGACCTGGGCGGTGAGCAGCCGGTCCTCGGCCGGATGACCATGACGCCCGAGGACTTCCCCGAGGAGGTCCGGCCGTACATCCAGATCTACTTCGCCGTCGACAACTGCGACCAGGCGGTCGAGAAGGCGGAGAAGCTGGGCGGCCAGAAGGTCTTCGGCCCGATGGACAGCCCGTTCGGCCGCTTCGCGGCGATCCTCGACCCGCAGGGCGCGGCCTTCGCCGTCATCGACCTGAAGACCACCGTGGGCGAGATGCCCGAGATGGTCTGAGCCGCGGTAGGTGGCTCACCAAGCCCTCAGGGCTTGAGGCTGCTGACCACGTCGGCGGTGGCGGCGACGCCGTTGTGGATGGTGGGCGCCATGCTCGTACCGGCGAGGAAGAAGCCGAGCAGCACGCAGACCAGCGCGTGGGAGAGCTTGAGCCCTCCGCCGCGCAGGAAGATCACCGCAAGGACCAGCAGAAGCAGCATCACGGAAATGGAAACGGCCATCGCCACACCCTCCTTGCGCCGCAGCCGGATCGCGGCGTTCGGCGGCCAGTGTGGCGCAGCACGGGCCGCGTCCGGCCGCACGGCAGGGCTGCCGAACGGGTGACGTTCGGCAGCCGGCCGGGCGGCGGGCCTCAGCCCGTCCTCGGCTCCAGGCAGTCCCGCCACTCCACCGTGCGGTCGCACCAGCGCGTCAGCAGGACGCGGTCGTGGCCCACGGCGAGCAGCCCGGCGCCGGTCTCCGCGCGGTACGCCTCGACCGCCGCGACCAGGGCGGCCGTGGTCGAGGCGTCGAGCATGGCCGTCATCTCGTCGCAGATCAGCCAGCGCGGTCGCAGCACCAACGCACGGGCCAGGCAGGCGCGTTGCAGCTGGCCGTCGCTGACCTCGTGCGGGCGGCGGGCCAGGAGGTCGGCGGTGAGGCCGACGGCCGGGGCGAGTTCGGCGAGACGGGCACCGGCGTCGGCCCTCCGGCCGGTGGCGCGCAGCGGCTCGGCGATCAGGTCCGCGAGACGCAGGCGGGGGTCGGCGGACATGCGGGGCTGCTGGAAGACCACGCCCACGGAGGTGCGCAGCGCGCGCGGCGCGCGGTGCCGCCAGCCCCGTATCTCCGTCCCGTCCAGGATGACCCGCCCCGTCTCGGGCCGGTGGAGCAGGGCCGCCACCCGGGCGAGCGTGGACTTGCCGCAGCCGCTGGGGCCGAGCAGGCCGACGGACTCGCCGGGCGCCACCGTCAGCGACGCTCCGGTGAAGACGGGCGCGCGGCGGTCGTACCCGGCGGTGACGGCGTCGAGTTCAAGCACGGGATCCTCCGGGCGCGACGGGAGCGGGGACGTGGCCGGGGACCGCGCACGCGCCCGCCGGACGCGGGGCCGTGGCGTCACGCATCGGATCCACCGCCCACGGGGTGGTGGCAGGCCACGCCCGCCAGCGGCTCCGGCAGGGTGCCGCACACCGCCGTCGCGCGCTCGCAACGCGGGGCGAAGGCGCAGCCCGGCGGCAGGTCGGTCAGTTCGGGCGGCATGCCCGGGATCGGGGTGAAGGCGCGTTCCGGCAGGGCGTCGAGAAGGCCGCGGGCGTACGGGTGGCGGGGGCCGGGTTCGCCGAAGAAGCGGTGGGCCGGGGTGGTCTCGACGATGCGGCCGGCGTACATCACGGCCACCCGGTCGGCGATCCGCCGTGCCGCCGCCAGATCGTGGGTGATCAGCAGCAGGGCCCGGCCGTCGTCGGCGTGGCGGCGCAGTTCGTCGACGGTCCGCTCGACCAGGTCGCGGTCGAGGCCCGTGGTCGGCTCGTCGGCGAGGAGCAGCGGGGCGTCGCCGATGAGGGCGAGGGCGGTCGCCGCGCGCTGCGCGAGGCCCCCGGAGAGCTCGTGGGGGTAGCGGTCGAGGTGGTCCGCCGGGAAGGCGGCCCGTTCGGCGGCCGCCTCGGCCGCCGCGCGCCGTTCGCGCCGCGCCGCGCCGGTCAGCTCCCGTACGGTCTCCTCCAGTTGGGCGCGCACCGTGCGGACCGGGGTCAGGTGGGCGGCCGGGCTCTGCGGTACGAGACCGACGCGCCGTCCCCGTACCGTACGGGCCAGGGTCCGCTCGTCGGCCGTGAGCAGGTCGACGCCGTCGAGGAGGGCCGTGCCGGACGCCTCGGCGTTGCCCGGCAGGAGGCCGAGGAGGGCGGCGGCGAGGACGGACTTGCCGCAGCCGCTCTCGCCGACCAGGGCGAGGCACTCCCCCGCCGCCAGGTCGAAGTCGGCGTCGGTGACGGCGGCGACGTGGCGTCCACCGCGCATCCGGAAGCGCACGGACAGGCCCCGGACGCTCAGGACGGCGTCGTCGGCGCGTTCGGCGGTGACCGCCTCAAGGGCGCGTGCGACTCGGGAGTTCACAGCATCAGCTCCGATCGGCGGCGCGGATTGAGCCGGTCCCGCCACACCCCGGCGAGCCCCGCGACGGCGAGCGTCGGCACGATCAGGAAGAGGCCGGGGAAGAGCGTCGGCCACCAGTCGCCGGCGAGCAGCGAGGAGCGGGCGCTCTGCACCAGGTTGCCGAGGCTGGCCTGGTGGCTGGGGAGCCCGAGTCCGAGGAAGGAGAGGGCGGACTCGTGCCACATGGCGTGCGGCACCATCAGCACGGCGGCGAGGCCGGCCTGCGGGAGGACGGCGGGCAGCAGATGGCGCGCGGTGACCCGCCATCGCGAGGCTCCGCCGGAGATCGCGGCGTCGATGTAGGGGCGCGAGCGCAGCGAGAGCACCTCGGAGCGGACGATCCGGGCGGTCGACAGCCAGTGGGTGAGGGCGACGGAGACGATGACCGGCCAGACGCCCGGCCGGAACATCGCCACGATGAAGATGCCGAGGAGCAGATGCGGTACGGAGGAGAAGGCGTCGACGATCCGCATGACGACCCGGTCGGGCCAGCCGCCGAGCGCACCGGCGGCGGCGCCGACCGCGGTGCCGATGACGGTGGCGACGAGCGCGGCGACGAGGCCCACGAGGAGCGAGATCCGCAGCCCGTAGACGCTGCGCAGCAGCAGGTCGCGGCCGACGTCGTCGGTGCCGAAGGGGTGCTCCCAGGACGGTGGGAGGAGCTTCAGGGACAGGTCGACGGCCTGTTCGTCGAGCTGGGCGATCGGGGGGACGACGAGGACGGCGAGGACGACCGCGCCGACGATCACGGCGGAGGACCAGAAGCGGACGCGCCGGGTGCGGGGGTCAGCCATCGAAGCCCACTCTCGGGTCGGCGAGCCCGTACATCAGGTCGGAGAGGAGGTTGCCGAGGAGCACCGCGGCCGTGGCGAGCACGGTGAGGGCGGCGAGCAGCGGGAAGTCGACGGAGGTGGCGGCCTGGACGGTGGCCGCGGCGATGCCGGGCCAGCTGAAGACGGTCTCCACGAGCAGGGCTCCGGTGATGAGTTCGGGGACGCGGGAGCCGACGAGGGTGAGCATGGGCAGCATCCCGGAGCGCAGCGCGTGACCGAGCAGGACGGTGCGCTCCCGCAGGCCGCGCGCGCGTGCCCCCCGCACGGGGTCCTCCTCCAGGGCGTCGCCGACGCCCTGCCTGACGTACAGGAAGAACCAGGGCAGCTGCGAGACGCCGAGGACGAGCGCGGGCAGGACGAGGTGGCCGGCGACCTGGTCGAAGGTGACGGTGTCGCTGGCGGTGTCGGTGAGTCCGCCGGCCGGCAGCGCGCCGAGCCTCAGCGCGAAGAACCAGATGGCGAGCAGGCCGAGCCAGAACGCGGGGGCGGCTTCCAGGGTGTACGCGGCGGAGCTGACGGTCCGGTCGAGCCAGCCGCCGCGGCGGCGGCCGGCGAGCACGCCGAGGACGGTGCCGAGGAGGATGGCGACGAGGAAGGCGGTGACGGCCAGGAGCGTGGACCAGCCGATCCGCTCGGCGATGACGTCGGCGACGGGCTGTCGCATGACGCTGGAGTCGCCGAGGTCGCCGCGCAGGGCGGAGGTGAGCCAGCCCCACCACCGGGTGACGAGCGGCTGGTCGACGCCCAGGTTGGCGCGCAGCTGGTCGAGGTTCTCCTGCGAGGCGGTGAGTCCGGCGGTGCCGGCGTAGGCCTTGACGGGGTCGAAGGGGGAGGCCGCGGCGACGGCGAAGACCGCGAAGGTGACGGCGAGGAGGACGGGGACGGCGAACAGGGCCCGCCGTCCCGTCATCCTGGCCATGGCCCCCCAGGGGAGGCGACGGCTCACTTCGCGGTGTCCTTCGGCTTCCAGGCCTCGACGTTCCACCAGGGGCCGGCGGCGAGGCCGTGGTCGTGCGGCTCGGTCTGGGTGGTCAGGCCGTCCCAGCGGTCGTCGACGACGTACAGGTGGTCGATGTGGGTGAGGAAGGTGTATCCGGGGTTCTTCACCAGTTCGCGCTGGACCGTGTCGTACGCGGCCCGGCGCTTGGCGGGGTCGTCGGTGCGGCGGCCGTCCTCCAGTGCCCGGTCGACGGTCTTGTTGTCGTACCAGGCCATGTTGTTGAAGCCGTCGCCGCCGAGGGTGGACTTCAGGAGCAGGTACTGGTCGAAGTCGGGGTCGCCGGGCGAGCCGCCACCGGCGAGGACGGCGTCGGTCTTCATGCGCGGCTCGATGACCTCCCAGGTGCCGCCCTGGGTCTTGATGCCGATGCCGGCCTTCTTGGCGTCGGAGGCGTAGGCGAGGGCGTGGTCCTGGCGGAGCTTGTCGCCGGAGAGGTACCAGAGCGGGAACTCGGCCCGTACTCCGTTCTTGACGCGGATGCCGTCGGGGCCCGGCTTCCAGCCGGCCTCGTCCAGGATCTTCTGGGCTCCGGCGAGGTCGTGGCGGCGCTCGGTGCCCTTGGCGAACCACTCGCTGTCGGTGGGGACGGGCCCGTAGGCGGGCTTTCCGGCGCCTTCGAGGATCTGGTCGACCATGGCCTGGCGGTCGACGGCGATGTCGAGGGCGCGGCGGACCGCGATGTCACCGGTGACCTTGTGGTGGGTCGGGAGGGTGACGGTGCGGTAGTCGTACGTGGTGGCGGCGTAGGTCTTCTTCGCCTTGTCGTTCTTGAACCCGGCGGCGAGGTTCGGCGGCAGGATGGCGCCGTCGAGGTCTCCGGCGCGCAGCCGGGTGGCGCGGACGTCGTCGTCCTTGATGATCGCCATGGTGAACTTCTTCACCTGCGGGGCGCCGCCCCAGTAGCCGGGGTTGGCCTTGAAGCTGAGCTTCTCGCCCTTGGACCAGTCGGTGAGGACGTACGGTCCGGTGCCGATCGGCTTGGTGGTGAAGGGGCCGGAGTTGACGTCCTGCTTCGCCGCGACGTGTTCGGGGGCGATGGCGAGGACGGTCCGCTCGGCGAAGGGGGCGTAGGGGTACTTCAGGGTGAAGACGACGGTGTCCTCGCCGACGGCCTTGACGTCCTTGAGGGCGTCGAGTTCGGTCCTGGAGGGGTTGTTGGTCTTCGGGTCGAGGATCGTCCGGTACGTGAAGACGACGTCCTTGGCCGAGAACGGCTGTCCGTCGCTGAACTTCACGCCCGGGCGCAGCTTGTACGTGTACGTGAGTCCGTCGGCGCTCACCCGGGGCAGCTCCGCGGCGAGGGCGGGCCGCAGCTTCATGGACGCGTCGAAGGCGAGGAGCCCGTCGAAGATCTTGGAGTTGCCGTCCTTGCCGTAGCCGAGGAGCGGGCTGAGGGTGTCGGGCTCGTAGGCGATGCCGACGACCGCGGAATCCTTGGGGCCGCCGGAGCCCGCGGCGGAGCCGCCGGGGTTCGAGCAGGCCGCCGCGGTGAGGGCCAGGGCTCCGGCCAGCGTGACGGCGGCGGCGCCGCGTATGGATCGGGCGGTCATGGTGCCCACACCCCTCTTGAAGATCGACCGTTGTTGCGAACGTCTCGCAATTAAACAGTATGTAAAGGGGTGCGGGCACATGGGCCCCTTACGGTGGCGGGAAGGCGCGCCTCTCCGGCCTCACGCCGGTGCCGGCAGGCCGGCCAGGGCCGCGATCGCGTCCTGGTGGTGCCCCGCCGAGCCGAGCGCGATCTGGTCGGCCTTGGCCCGCTTGAGCGCGAGATGCGCGGGGTGCTCCCAGGTCATGCCGATGCCGCCGTGCAGCTGCACGCACTCCTCGGCCGCATGGACGGCCACCTTCGAGCAGTACGCCTGGGCGACGGCGACCGTCAGCGGCGCGTCGGGGCTGCCGGTGGCCAGGGCGTCGGCGGCGGCGCGGGCCGCCGCGCGGGCGTTCACGATCTCCAGCCAGAGCTGTGCCATCCGGTGCTTGAGCGCCTGGAAGGAGCCGACGGGCCGGTTGAACTGGTGGCGCTCGCGGGTGTGGCGGACGGTCTCCTCCAGGCACCAGGCGGCGAGCCCGAGCTGCTCCGACGCCAGCAGCCCGGCGCCGGCGAGGAGGCCGCGCTCGATCGCCGCGCGGGCGGCGTCGGCGCCGGCGAGGAGCGTGCCGGCCGTCTCGGCCGTGGTGACCTTCGCCAGGGGCCGGGTGAGGTCGAGCGGTGTCTGCGGCTCGACGGTGGCCTCGGCGGCCGGCACGGCGCGCAGGCCGTCCGCGCGGAGCACCAGGAACACGTCGGCGAGGACGGCGTCGGCGACCCCGGCGACCGTACGGGCGGTGGGCGCGGGGCCGGCGGGACCCGTCGGGAGCGGCAGGGCGAGCACCGCCACCGTACGGCCGGCCGCGAGGTCGCCGAGCAGCTCGGCGACGGGGCCCTCCTCGATGTCCAGCGCGAGCAGGGTCTCGGTGGCCACCACCGCGCTGGTGAGGTACGGCGCCGGGGTCACCGCGCGGCCGAGCTCCTCCAGGACCACGGCCGCCTCGCGGTGGCTCGCGCCCTGCCCGCCGAGCTTCTCGGGTACGAGGAGTCCCGCGGCGCCGATCTCGCCCGCGAGGGACTTCCACAGCCCGGGGACGTAGGGGCTGCCGCCCTCGATCAGGCCGAGCAGCGTCTGGGCGTCTGCCCGGTCGGTGAGCAGGGAGCGGACCGCCGCGCGCAGGTCGTCCTCGGTCTCGGAGTAGAGCAGATCCGTCATCGGGCGAGGTCCTTCCAGGCGACGTCCTTGTCGTTGCGGGGCTCGGCGGGCAGGCCGAGGACACGTTCGGCGACGATGTTGAGGAGGACCTCGGTCGTACCGCCCTCGATGGAGTTGCCCTTGGAGCGCAGATAGCGGTAGCCGGCGTCGCGCCCGGTGAAGTCGACCAGTTCGGGGCGGCGCATCGTCCAGTCCTCGTACAGCAGCCCTTCCTCGCCGAGGAGTTCGACCTCCAGGCCGCTGATGGCCTGGTTGAGCCGGGCGAAGCCGAGCTTCATCGCGCTGCCCTCGGGTCCGGGCTGTCCGGCGGCGAGCTGCTGGCGCAGCCGCTCGCCGGTGAGCCTGGCCACCTCGGCGTCGACCCAGAGGTCGAGCAGGCGCCGGTGCAGGTCGTGGGTGCGCAGTTCGGGGCGCTCGCGCCAGGTCCTGGTGACGGGGCCGATCATGCCGCCCTCGCGGGGGATGCGGGCGCCGCCGATCGAGACGCGTTCGTTCATCAGGGTCGTCTGGGCGACCCGCCAGCCGTCGCCGATCTCGCCCAGGCGGTGGGTGTCGGGGATGCGGACGCCGGTGAGGAAGACCTCGTTGAACTCGGCCTCACCGGTGATCTGGCGCAGGGGCCGGACCTCCACACCGGGGTGCGTCATGTCGCAGATGAAGTAGGTGATGCCGCGGTGCTTGGGCAGGTCGGGGTCGGTGCGGGCGATGAGGATGGCCCAGCGGGCGACGTGCGCGCTGGACGTCCAGACCTTCTGGCCGTCGACCACCCACTCGTCGCCGTCCCGAACCGCCCGGGTGCCGAGCGCGGCGAGGTCGGAGCCGGCCCCGGGCTCGCTGAAGAGCTGGCACCAGACCTCCTCGCCCACCCAGAGCGGCCGGAGAAAGCGCCGCTTGACCCCGTCCGAGCCGTAGGCGAGGAGGGTCGGCGCGGCCATGCCGAGGCCGATGCCGATGCGGCGGGGGTCGTTGTCGGGGGCTCCGGCTGCGGCCAGTTCGGCGTCGACGACGGCCTGGAGCGAGCGGGGCGCGTCGAGTCCGCCGAGGCCGACGGGGTAGTGGACCCAGGCGAGTCCGGCGTCGAAGCGGGCGCGCAGGAAGTCGGTGCGCTCGGTGGTGGCGGGCGGGTGCTCGGCGAGCAACCGCTTGGTGCGGTCGAGCAGTTCGGCGGCGTCCGTCATGCGCCGGCTCCTTCCGGGAGAACGACCAGTCGGCCGGTGGTGACGCCCTCGGCGACGCGCTGCACGGCGTCCGCCGCCCCGGCGAACGGGACCCGCTCCGTGACGAGCGGCTTGATCAGCCCCTTGGCGGCGTAGCCGGTGAGCGTCTCGTGGCAGCGCAGGATCGCGGCCGGGTCCTTGAGGTTGTACAGGCCCCAGTGCAGGCCGAGGATCGAGTAGTTCTTCACCAGGGCGTGGTTCAGGGCCGGCGAGGGGATGGCACCGCTCGCGAAGCCGACGACCACGATCCGGCCCTCGAAGGCGACGACCTTGGCGGACTGCGCGTAGGCCTCGCCGCCGACGGGGTCGTAGATCACGTCGGCGCCCCGGCCGCCGGTGGCCTCCTTCACGGCGGCGACGACGTCCTCGGCGCGGCGGTCGACGACGACGTCACAGCCCAGCCGGCGGGCCACGTCGGCCTTCTCGGCTCCGCCGACCACGCCGATGACGGTGGCGCCGGCCGCCTTGCCGAGCTGCACGGCGGCGCTGCCGACCCCGCCGGCGGCGGCGTGCACGAGGAGGGTTTCGCCCTCCTTCAGGGCGGCGCGCCGGTGCAGTCCGAACCAGCCGGTCTGGTAGCCGATGTGGAGGGCCGCGGCCTCGGCGTCGTCCAGGGCGTCGGGGGCCGGGAGCACGGCCGCGGCGTCCGCCACGGCGTACTCGGCGAGGCCGCCGTACGGGAGGGAGGGGGTGGCGATCACCCGGCGCCCGTCCTCGGTCTCGCCGCAGACCTCCACGCCGGGGGTGAACGGCAGCGGCGGCCGGACCTGGTACTGCCCCCGGCAGAGCAGGGCGTCGGGGAAGTTGATGTTCGCGGCGCGCACCTTGAGGAGGAGCTGCCCCTCGCCGGGCGTGGGCACGTCGACCTCGTCGCGCTGCATCACCTCGCCCGGCTCGCCGTTTTCGTGCACTCGCCATGCCTGCATGGAGATCCTCCACCAGCCGTCGTCCGTACTGCGCGGTCGGTTGGCATACTAAGCGGTCGCTTGCAGCTGGCGGAACCTCGGTCTCAGGACTTCTTCTTCGGTCGAGCGCGCACATGCATCCGCTCGCCCTGCGGCCCGAACAGGCTCAGGAACTCCACGGGCCCGTCGCCGGCCTGCCCGAACCAGTGCGGGACGCGCGTGTCGAACTCGGCCGCCTCCCCCGCCGCCAGTACGACGTCGTGCTCGCCGAGCACGAGGCGCAGCTTCCCGGAGAGCACATAGAGCCACTCGTACCCCTCGTGGACGCGGGGGTCCGGCGCCTCGGCGGACTTCTCCTGCACGACCTTGTACGCCTGCAGCCCGCCGGGCTGGCGGGTGAGCGGGTACATCGTGCGGCCGTGCCGCACGATCGGCTTGGCCCGGACACGCGGGTCGCCGACGGGCGGCGCGCCGACCAGCTCGTCGAGCGGCACCTGGTGGGCGCGGGCGATGGGGAGCAGCAGCTCCAGGCTTGGCTTGCGCTGGCCCGACTCCAGCCGGGAGAGCGTGCTCACGGAGATGCCGGTGGAGGCGGAGAGATCGCCCAGGGTGGCCCCGCGCTCGCGCCGGATGCGGCGCAGTCGCGGGCCGACGTCGTTCAGCACCGCGTCGATGCGTTCGTCCTCAGTCATGGGTTCATTGCAGAAACAGCAAGATAGTTTGTCAAGCCCGGGGTGGCGGCGCGAAGGTCGGGGCATGAGCGAACACGAGCGGCTTCGGCAGTACGACGTGGTGGTGGTCGGCGGTGGTGCGGCGGGTCTCAGCGCCGCCCTGATCCTGGGCCGGTCCCGGCGCAGGACGCTGGTGGTGGACGCGGGGGAACCGCGCAACGCCCCGGCCGCCCATATGCAGGGCTACCTCTCCCGGGACGGGATGAGCCCGGCGGAGTTCCTGGAGGCGGGACGGCGGGAGATCGCCGCGTACGGCGTGGAGTGGACGGCCGGAACGGTGACGGGCGCGGTTCCGGACGGCGCGGACGGCTTCGAGGTGACGGTCGACGGCGCGCGCACGGTACGGACGCGGCGGCTGGTCGTCACCACCGGTCTGGTGGACGAGCTTCCGGAGATCGACGGGGTCGCCGAACGGTGGGGCCGGGAGGTGCTGCACTGCCCGTACTGCCACGGCTGGGAGGTGCGCGACCAGCCTTTCGGGGTGATCGCCCACCCGGTCATGGGCGCGCACCAGGCCCTGATGGTCTCGCAGTGGTCCGACGACGTGACGCTCTTCCAGCACACCGCCGCACCCCTGTCCGAGACGGACCAGGCGCGGGTCGCGGCGGCCGGCATCACGGTGGTGGCGGGCGAGGTGGCCGGTCTGGTCGTGGAGGAGGACCGGCTGACGGGCGTGCGGATGGCGGACGGGAGGGTCTTCGAGCGGTCCGTGGTCTTCGTCGGCGGCCGCACGGCGCCCCGGGACGAACTGCTGACGGCGCTCGGCGCCGTCACGCGGGACACTCCCCTCGGCCCGTTCGTGGCGGTGGACGAGACGGGGAGGACGAGCGTGCCCGGCGTGTGGGCGGCGGGGAACGCCGTCGGGGCGCAGGAGCAGGTGATCAACGCGGCGAGCGGGGGGTACCGGGCGGGCGTGGCGATCAACGCGGAGCTGATCATGAGCGATCTGGACCGGAGGGCGGCGTCCCCGAGCTGACGGGCCGGCTGGTGTCGCCCCTCCCCTTCGCACGCTGCGCCGTGCGGATGAAACCGGGGCGCTGCGGCTGCGGGGCCGGGGCGCCCCGGCGAGGATCGGCGATGGTGGCCGGACAGATGGTGGCCGGACAGCCTCCGGAAGCGGAAAGACGGGAAAGACCACATGCTCGGTACGGACTTCACCAAGGGCTCCCCCAACTGGCTCGACCTGGGCAGCCCCGACACGTCGGCCGCCGCCGCGTTCTACACCGGCGTCTTCGGCTGGGACTTCGAGTCGGCCGGACCGGACGCCGGCGGCTACGGCTTCTTCAAGCTGGACGGCAAGACGGTCGCGGCCCTAGGACCGCTCACCGAGGAGGGGGCGGACTCCGCCTGGACGGTGTACTTCCAGTCGCCCGACGTGGATGGCACGGCGCGGGCCGCCGAGCAGAACGGCGGCACCGTGCCCACCGAGCCCTTCGACGTCATGGACGTCGGCCGGATGGCCCAGCTGACGGACCCGGGCGGCGCCGAGTTCGCCGTGTGGCAGCCGGCCACGGTCAAGGGTCTGGAGAAGACCTCCGACGACAACACCCTGTGCTGGACCGAGCTCCATGTCGCCGACCCGAGGGCCGCACTGGACTTCTACGGAAAGCTGTTCGGCTGGCGGTCCCAGGAGATGGAGGCACCCGGCATGACCTACCGGGTGGTGTCCACCGCCGAGGGCGACCAGGACGACGCCTCGTTCGGCGGGATCGCCGAACTCCTGGACGGCGGGGAGGCGCGCTGGATCCCCTACTTCGGCGTCGCGGACACCGACGAGATCGTCGCCCGGACCCAGGGCAACGGCGGCTCGGTCCTCATGCCCGCGGCGGACGTCCCGGACGTGGGCCGCATCGCCTGGCTGGCCGACCCCTTCGGCGCCCCGTTCGCCGTCATCAAGCCGGCCCAGCAGATGTAGACCCGCCTGAGACGGCTCCCGCACCGCGGGGGCCGTCTCAGCACTGCCAGAGGAAGGCGGCCTCCCGGCAGGGATCGCAGGTGAAGACATAGGCGTAGCCGCCCCCGAAGTTGGCCACCTCGTCGAGTTGGGCGACGAAACCCATCGGCTGCGCGCATCCCGCGCAGTCGGGGGTTTCCTCGTTCTGGAGCCAGTACGGCTCACCGCCCAGCTGTCCCAGGACCGATCTGCCGTCCACCGGTCCCCATGCCTCCTCCTCCCCGTACCTCACGGAGCCGAAAGGCCGCGCTGCCAGGACGACGGTCCGGCCGAGCAGCGTCTCGCCCTCGGCCGGCAGGGCGGCCGGGGAGAGTCCCTCCGCGGGAAAGACGAAGGCCCGGTTCCCTCCGGCCGAAGGCTCCCATTCCTGGCACAGCCCCGGGTCGTTCTGGCACATGAAGACGGACACGACGTCCTTGCCCCGGTCCAGATGAGCGATGAACTGCATCGCGCCCTCGCACTCGACGCACAGCGGCCAGACGAAGCCGGCCGGGACGAGCGGCAGGCCCCCGGCGCGGGAGACGGGCGTGGTGGGGGCGGACTCGCCGCCGTGGAGAAGCAGGGTGGTCATGGTGGCGACGCTAGATCACGGCACTGACAACGCCCCGGCCGCGCGGCTCAGCGGGGGAACACCTCGAAGGCGACCGCCGGGCGGCCGCCGAAGCGGGAGGCGAAGCGGTCGTTGTTGGCGGCCAGGAAGGTGCGGACGTAGTCCTCGGGGTCCTCGTCCGTGAGGGCCTCGATGTAGGCGCGGTGGGCGAGGAGGGAGCGGACGGAGCGCTCGAAGCCGGGGGTGGCGTCGACGGCGTGGGTCGGGGTGGTCGAGCCGGCGACCGCGACCCAGCGGACCCCGTCCCACGGCTCCAGGCCCTGCTCGACCAGCTCGGGGAAGATCCAGCGGTTGCCCGCGTCGCCCGCTGCGTCCAGGGTGGCGCGCCCGACCGCGACATGGTCGGGGGTGTTCCAGGCGCCGCCGACCGCCGGGCCCCACGTGTCCCGGTGGTTGAGGGTGACGACCAGCTCCGGGCGGTGGCGGCGGATCGCCGCCGCGATGTCCCGGCGCAGGCCGAGACCGTACTCGATCATCCCGTCCGGGTGGTTCATGAACTCCACCGCGGACACGCCGACGACGGCCGCGCTGTCCCTCTGCTCCTGTTCGCGCAACGGACCGCAGGCGGCGGGGTCCAGGGAGTCGATCCCGGCCTCGCCCCGCGTGGCGAGCACATAGGCGACCTCCTTGCCGGCGTCCGTCCAGCCGGCGACGGCGGCGGCGCAGCCGTACTCGAGGTCGTCGGGGTGCGCGACGACCGCGAGGGCGCGCTGCCAGTCGCCCGGCATCTCCTCCAGCGGCGAGCTGTTCGTGTCGATCATGCGCGCAGGATACGGGCTCACACGGGGACCGGTCCGGAGAGGATCACCGAGCGGGACACGTGCCGGGGCCGGTCCGGGTTGAGGCCGCGGCGGGCCGCGAGGGTGACCGCGAGCCGTTGGGCGCGGACCAGGGCCGCCACCGGGTCGATCGCGTCGGCCGCGAACAGCGCGCCCGTGGTCTCCACTTCGTCGCGCAGTCCGGCCGGGGCCGGGCCGAGGCACCACACCAGGCTGGCGCGGTCGCTGATGCTGATCGGCCCGTGCCGGTACTCCATGGCGGCGTACGACTCCGTCCAGGCGCGGGCGACCTCGCGGAGCTTGAGCGCCGCCTCGTCGGCGAGCCCGACCGTCCACCCCGTGCCGAGGAAGGTGAACTGGCCGCGCCGCTCCCAGGCTGCCGGCAGCGGTTCGTAGAGGGCGAGTTCGGCGTCGGCGATCGAGGGTCCCAGGTCGACGCCGAGGCCGGCGCGCAGCAGTTGGAGGGCCGTGGTGGCGAACCGGGTCTGGACGACGGAGCGTTCGTCGGCGAAGCCGAGACCGATCACGCGGTCGGCGTGGTGCGCGGCCCGGCTGTCGGGGACGCCGGTCAGGACGAGCGTGGGGGTGCGGCCGGCGGCCCGGGCCAGCAGGGTCGCCACCTCCGTCGTCGTACCGGAGCGGGTGAGGGCGAGGATCCGGTCGTAGCCGCGGCCGAGCGGGGTCTCGTCGGAGGCAGGGAAGGCGTCGGTCTCGCCCTCGCCGAGCGATTCGCGCAGGGCGGCGTAGGCGCGGGCGATGAAGTAGGACGTGCCGCAGCCGACGACGGCGATCCGCTCCCCGCGGCGCGGCAGCACGGCCGCGTGCCCGGCGGCCGTCTCGGCCGCGCGCCGCCAGCAGTCGGGCTGGCTGGCGATCTCCGCGATGACGTGGGTGGTCATGTCCGGGTCCTCTCCTGGCGGGTGGTCCGGACCGAGTTCTATCCCCCTGGCCACGGGCGCACCATGAGCATTCGGTGCGCACCGCTTGGACTTTTGCGCGCGGCCGATCCCTGTCCCCGGACGGTCAGATCTCGCCCCGCGCGAGAGCGAGCAGCCGGTCCAGGACGCGCGGTCCGCCCGCCCGTACGCCGTCGTGCTCGAACTCGTCGGTCACCCAGGTCCGCAGGCCCCGGACGGCGCGGGCGGTCTCCAGGGAGTGCGCGGTGTCCACGAACAGGTCGTCGTGGTAGACGACGGCGGCGACGGGGACCTCGTTGGCGGCCAGCCGCGCGGGGTCGTACAGCGGCGTCCAGTCGGCGCGTTCCGCGAGGAGGTGGGCGGTCTCGCACAGCGGGCGCAGGGCCGGGTCGGTCTCGAAGTGCCAGGGGTGGACGGCCTCGCCGGTGAACAGGAGCGGGTCGTCGCCGGCCAGGGTCTTCTCGGGATCGAAGGCGGGGAACTCGGCGCG
Organism: Streptomyces sp. NPDC093600; assembly: GCF_044764755.1. NCBI lineage: Bacteria > Bacillati > Actinomycetota > Actinomycetes > Kitasatosporales > Streptomycetaceae > Streptomyces > Streptomyces sp. NPDC093600. Next base: position 443,890 of record NZ_JBIWIU010000003.1, on the reverse strand, counting down.
GACGCGTTCGGCGGCCCAGGCGGTGGGGGCCTGCCCCTGGGCGTAGCACGCTTCGTGGAGCAGGGCGTACAGCGGGTGTCCGGCGTACGAGAGGAGCGCCTGGGCGTTCTCCAGGAAGGCGTCGGACAGGGCGGGTCCGGTCGGCGTCGGGACGAAGGCGTCCTCCAGGAGGTGGTGGAGCTGGTGGGTGCCCTCGCCGCTGCCGAGGAGGCTGCCGAGGGACTGGAAGGCGCGCGGGGTGAGCAGTCCGCCGTTCGGGAGGGCGACCGGGCCCTCCATGAGGTGGGCGGCGATCCGGCGGGCGCGTTCGACGTCCTGCGGGTAGCGGGCGTAGTGGGCCTCGGTCTTGCGCCGCATACGGGGGAAGGCGGCGCGGTAGACGTCGTCGGCGGTGGCGTGCAGGGAGGGCAGGCCGCCGGTGACGAGGACCGTGTTCAGCCCTTCGGGGGCGGTGGAGAGGTAGTGGGTGGCGCAGAAGCCGCCGAAGCTCTGGCCGAGGACGGTCCAGCGGGCGCCGCCGGTGAGCCGCTGCCGGATCAGCTCGCAGTCCTTGACGATGGAGTCGGCCCGGAAGTGGGTGAGGTAGTCGGCCTGCCGGCTCGGTGTTCCGCGCAGGGGAAGCGTCTGGCGGTTGGCGGGGGTGGAGTTGCCGGTGCCGCGCTGGTCGAGGAGGAGGACGCGGAACTCCTGGACGGCCCGGCCGAGCCAGGCCCGCGGGCCGATGAATCGGCGGGCCCCGAAACCGGGCCCACCCTCCAGGTACACGAGCCATGGCAGGTCCGCTCCGGCCTTGTCGCTCGCGACGGCCTCACGGCCGTACACCTCGATCTGCTCGCCTTCGGGCCTGGCGTGGTCGAGCGGGACGGTGAAGCGATGGTCGGTGAGGACGAGGCCCGGCTGGCGGTAACTGGTCAACGCTGCTCCTGTTCGATACGCCCCCGCCCGGACAGTGGACCACAGGGCGGGGGCCTACCGAAGCAGGATGCGGCGGTGCGGTGGGGACGTGCGGTCAGGAGGTCGGGAAGTTGTCGGCCGTCCTGATCCGGTCGCGGATCCAGACCCCGGCGGGCTTGAGCGAGCCGGTACCCGCCCACGGTCCGTTGGCCGAGCACGTGCCGGACTTGAAGACGGCGCCGCTGCGGTGGTCGTCGGAGAAGTTCCAGTTGACCCAGCTGATCTTCTTGGCGGCCATGAGGTCGAGGAAGCGCTGGGACATGGCGAAGTCGTTGGCGCCCTCACCGGCGTAGTTCTGGGTGCCGAACTCGGTGACGAAGACGGGCAGCTTGCCGGCGGCGCGGGAGAGCGTGTTCAGGTACGCGTCCCGGTGCGAGTACGCGTAGAAGTGGAAGGTGTACATGATGTTGGAGGCCCGCACGGGGTTGGCGACGATCTCCGACTCGTCGGCGCCCTCGGAGACGCCGAGCGACGACCACGCGCGCGTGCCGACCAGGATCGGGGTCTCGGCGTCCTTGGCGCGGATGACCGGGATGAGCTGCTCGGCGTAGCTCTTGATCCGGGACCAGGAGACGCCGCTGGGCTCGTTGGCGATCTCGTAGAGCAGGTTGGTCTTCGAGCCGTGGCGCTGGGCGATCTCGGTGAAGAAGGTCTTGGCGCGGGCGAGGTTGTGGTGCGGGTCGCCGGGGTCGAGCATGTGCCAGTCGACGATCACGTACATCCCGCGCGCGGTGGCCTGCTCGATGAGCGAGTGGGCGAGGTCGGTGTACTTGCGCGGGTCGGTCTCGTATCCCCCCTCCTGGACGTAGGTGGAGACCCGCAGGACATCGGCCTTCCAGTCCTTGGCGAGGGCGTCGAGGGAGCCGCCGGTCAGGCACCGGGCGTACCACTGGGTGCCGTGGCTGGACATGCCGCGCAGCTGGATGGGGTTGCCGTACCGGTTGCAGAGCTTGGTACCGCAGACCTTGAGCTGTCCGTTGACCGCGGCCGGGGTGCCCGCGGGAGGCGCGGCGGCGGCCTTCGCCTCCGCGGCGGCGGGGGCGGAGGGGGTGGCGACCGCGGCGGGCGGTGCGGCGGCGAGGCCGAGGAGGAGGGCGGCCACGCCGGTGCCGGTGGCGGCCAGGGAGCGCATGCCGAGACGTGTCGATCGTGCCGATGTCATGGGGGTCTCCACGGAACGATGGATTGGAAGGAAAGTTTCCTAACGAAGAGATAGCAGCCGGACGGAGAGGCCCGCAAGGGTCATGACAAGAGACGGTGTTCAGCGGGCTGGTGACGGCCCGCCGGAGGTCCTCGGACGGTCCCGGCCCCCGTGCGGGGCGGGCGCGCGGCTCCTAGCGTGGGTCCATGATCCGGTTCGAGCAGGTCAGCAAGGTGTACGCGGACGGCACCACGGCCGTCGACGGCCTCTCCTTCGACGTGGCCGAGGGCGAACTGGTCACCCTCGTCGGCCCGTCCGGCTGCGGCAAGACGACCACGATGATGATGGTGAACCGGCTCATCGAGCCGACGTCGGGCCGCATCCTGGTGAACGGCGAGGACGTCGCCACCCTCGACCCGGTCCGGCTCCGCAGGAAGATCGGGTACGTCATCCAGCAGGTCGGACTCTTTCCGCACCGCACGGTCCTCGACAACACCGCGACCGTCCCGGCGCTCATCGGCTGGAAGAAGGCCAGGGCCCGCGAGCGGGCGGCCGAGCTCCTCGATCTCGTCGGCCTGGACCCGAAGACCCACGGCCGCCGCTACCCCGCCCAGCTCTCCGGCGGGCAGCGCCAGCGCGTCGGCGTGGCGAGGGCGCTGGCCGCCGACCCGCCGGTGCTGCTGATGGACGAACCGTTCGGAGCGGTCGACCCGGTGGTGCGCGAACGGCTGCAGAACGAGTTCCTGAACCTGCAGGCCACCGTGCGCAAGACGGTCCTGCTGGTCACCCACGACATCGAGGAGGCCGTCCGGATGGGCGACCGGATCGCGGTCTACGGCCAGGGGCGCATCGAGCAGTTCGACACGCCCGCGGCCGTCCTCGGCTCGCCCGCCACGCCGTACGTCGCCGAGTTCGTCGGCGCGGACCGCGGCCTCAAGCGGCTCGCCGTGACCGCGATCGAACCGGAGGACCTGGAACAGCCGCCGGTGGCCCGCCTGGAGGAGTCGGCCTCCGCCGCGTCGGCCCGGCTGCGCCCGGGCAGGGCGCGCTGGGCGGTGGTCCTCGGCGGCGAGGGGGACCTGCACGGCTGGGTGGCGGCCGACGCCCTGGCCCGGGCGGGCGAGAAGGACACGGTCGGCGATCTGGCACGCCGGATGGAGGCGTGGGTACCGGTCGGGGCGCCGCTGAAGCAGGCGTTCAGCGAGATGCTCCAGCACGACGCCGGCTGGGTGGCCGTCCTCGACGGTACGCGCTTCCTCGGCGTCCTGACGCCGGCGAAACTCCATGAGGCGCTGCGCCGCTCGGTGGACGCCGACGCGCAGGGGGTGGGCCGCGACGAGGTCGAGTTCGACTCGGTCGCGGACGCGTGAGTCCGGCACCCCACTTTCGTTCACACCTATGAACTCCGCCTGGGGACACGTACCGTGGAGTCGATGACCGGAGCGACCGGTCAAGGGGCTGGACACGGCCCCTCGCGAACAAGGCGGTGGCATGTCCCGGTTCGATCTGTCCCTCGACCAACTCCACGCGTACCGCAGCGCTTCCGAGGAGCCCGAGGACTTCGACGCCTTCTGGACCGGGACGCTCGACGAGGCGCGGGGCCACGAACTCGAAGCGCGCTTCGAGCCGGTCGAGACGGGGCTCGCGACGGTGCGGGTGTACGACGTGACGTTCGCCGGATTCGGCGGGCATCCGGTCAAGGGCTGGTTCGTCCTCCCCGCGCACGCGTCCGAACCCCTGCCGGTGGTGGTGGAGTTCATCGGGTACGGGGGTGGCCGCGGGCTGCCCCACACCCATCTGCTCTGGGCCTCGGCGGGGTTCGCGCACTTCGTGATGGACACCCGGGGCCAGGGAAGCGGCTGGGCGAACGGCGACACCCCGGACCCGGTGGGCAGCGCGCCCTCGTTCCCCGGCTTCATGACACGAGGCGTGGAGGACCCGTACACGTACTACTACCGGCGGGTGTTCACCGACGCCGTCCGCGCCGTTGAGACCGCCCGCTCCCACCCGCTGGTGGACGCGTCCCGCACGGCGGTGACCGGGGGGAGCCAGGGCGGCGGCATCACCCTGGCCGTCGCCGGCCTGGTACGCGACCTGGTGGCCGTCGCACCGGACGTGCCGTTCCTGTGCGACTTCCCCCGCGCGACGACGATCACCGACCGCGCGCCCTACCGCGAGATCGGTGACTACCTCAAGACGCACCGCGGCCGCACGGAGCGCGTCGGGCGCACGCTCGCCTATTTCGACGGGGTCCACTTCGCCGCCCGCGCCACGGCCCCGGCGCTCTTCTCGACGGCGCTGGAGGATCTGACGTGCCCCCCGTCGACGGTCTTCGCGGCGTTCCACGCGTACGCCCACGACGACAAGCACATCGAGGTGTACGACTTCAACGACCACGAGGGCGGCGGCGCCTTCCAGGAGGCGGCCCAACTGCGCTGGCTGCCGGGCCGCCTGCGCGCCGGATGACAGGGAGCGGTGGCACCGGGTCCGACGCGTTCAGGGGGTGTTCGGGAGGAGCTTCTTCTCCCGGAGGTAGTTCCTCGCGACGTCCTCCGGGAGACGGCGCCAGCTGTCGACCTGCTCGTTCAGGTGGGCGAGGTCGGCGGTGGTGAGGACCGTGTTGAGGCGGCCGAGGGCTCGGGTGACGCCCTCGGCGCCCGCATGGGCGCGGTTGACGACCGGGACGATGTGGTCGGCGTTCTGCAGCCGCTTGTCGTCGGCGAGCAGGACGAGACCGAAGTCGTCGAGGGTGGCGTCGGTGGTCGTCGTCAGGACCATCTGGTCCTGACCGTTCTGGACCGCCTGTTTGGCCTGTGTGGTGCCGACGCCCTTGGGGTCGACGGTCGTGATGTGGATGCCGTACGTCTTCTCCAGACCGGGCGCGCAGTAGGGCCGCCGGACACACTCGTCGCCCGCCGCGAGGCGTACCGGCAGCCTCGCCGCTCCCAGGTCGCTGAGGGTTTTCAGCCGGTGTTCGGCGGCGTACGCCGAGGAGACGGCGAAGGCGTTCTGGTCGACGGCCCGCCCGGGGTCGAGGACGGTCAGGCCGCGCGGGGTGGCGAGCCGGCGGAGCCCCCTCATCGTGGCGGTGAGGTCGGGTGAGCCGACGGCCGGCGCTTCGGGGCCGTTGACCTTGGCGTTGAGCCAGTCGGCGAACGTCGCCGCGTACTCCGGTACGACGTCGATCCGGCCGCTCTCCAGGGCCGGTTCGTACAGCTCGCGGTTGGTGACGGAGAGGATCTCGGTGCCGTACCCCGCCTGTTCGAGCAGGAGCGCGTACATCCGGGCGAGCAGATCGCTCTCGGTGAAGCCGGCCGAGCCGATGACGAGATGCCGGCTGTCGCCGGGTGGGGCCGTGATCGCCCCCCGGTCCTCCAGCGACGGTCCGGTGGCGCAGCCGCCGAGCGTGAGCAGGCCCGCGAGGACCCCGGCAGCCCGTCGCCCGCTCATCGGGCCCGTCCGGCCCATCCGGCTCATCCGGCGCTCTCCTTGGCCCATGCGGGGGCGAACCGCTGCGCCGCTTCGAAGACGCCCTCCACGACGAGGGCGAAGAGCGCGACGAGTACGGCCCCGGCGACGACCTGCGGTGTGGAGGCGAGGTTGAAGCCGGCCGTGATGATCCGGCCGAGCCCGCCGCCGCCCGCGAGGGCGGCGACGGTCGCGGTGGCCACGAGCTGCACGGCGGCGACGCGCACGCCGGTGAGCACCAGGGGCAGCGCGAGCGGCAGTTCGACCCGGAGCAGCATCTGGCTCCCGGTCATCCCCATCCCCCGGGCGGCCCGGACCACGTCGGCGTCGACGCCCCGTATCCCGACGTACGCGTTGGTGAGCAGCGGAGGTACGGCGAACAGCACCAGCGCGATGATCGTGGGCCACTGCCCGTACGTACCGATGGGGCTGAGCAGCAGCAGGACCAGGACGGCGAAGGTGGGCACCGCGCGGCCGATGTTGGCGAGGTTGACGGCGAGGGCGCCGCCCTTGCCGAGGTGGCCGAGGACGAGGGCGACCGGGAGGGCGAGGGCGCAGCTGAGCGCGAGGCAGACCAGCGTCAGGAAGAGGTGTTCCCCGAGGCGGTGCCACACCCCGTTCTCACCGGACCAGTTGGCGGCGCTGGTGAACCAGTCCCAGGTGGCGGTGAGGGTGTTCACGTGCCCTGCCCGCGGGTCGCCGCCGTCCATGGGGTGAGGAGTCGTTGCAGGCCGAGGAGGAGCAGGTCGGCGGCGACGGCGATGATCACGCAGAGGACGGACGCGGTGAGGACCTGGGCCTTGAAGTAGGTGTTCATCCCGGAGTAGATGAGGTTGCCGAGGCCGCCGTTGCCGACGATGGCGCCGATGGTGACGAGGGAGACGGTGGAGACCGTGGCGATGCGCAGCCCCGCCATGGCGGCGGGGAGCGCGAGCGGCAGCTCGACGGCGAGCAGCAGGCGCACGGGTCCGTAGCCCATCCCGCGCGCGGCCTGGCGGGTGTCCTCGGGCACGGCGCGGAGCCCGGCGAGGATGTTCCGTACGAGCAGGGTGAGCGAGTAGAGGACGAGCCCGGCGACGACGAGGGACGCCGAGAGGCCGTAGAGGGGCAGGAGCAGCGAGAACATCGCGAGGGACGGGATGGTGTACAGGATCGTGGTCACCCCGAGCACGGCCCCCGCGGCCCAGCGCCGGCGACGGGCGGCGACGGCCAGGGGCACGGCGAGCAGCAGGCCGAGCGCGACCGAGACCGACGTGAGCTGGAGGTGCTGGAGCACGGCGTCGGTGAGGATCTCGCTCCGCGAGGACAGATAGGCGCCGCAGATCCACTCGTTGCGCGCCAGGCAGTCGTCGGGGGGCGCGGTCATTCCCCCATTCCAGGCCGCGTCCCGCGTACGCGCACGCGGGACGGGCCGTTCGGGGCGCCCCGGGAGGGTGCGTCGAGCAGGTGCGTCAGGCGGGGTGGGGGACGAGGCGGAAGCCGCTGCGGGGGCGGGTGGGGACGCGGTGGAGGGGGATCCTGAGGTCCTGTTCCGGAACGGAGCACTCCAGCCGGGCCAGTTCGGTCGACAGCGCGGCCAGGACGGCGACCGTGATGTCCTCGCCGGGGCACCGGTGGCCGCTCTTGGCGTCGCCGCCGCCCTGCGGGATCAGCTCGTCGCGGTGCGGCGTCGGGCGCAGGAAACGCTCCGGGTCGAAGCGGTACGGGTCGTGCCACAGCTCCGGGTCGTGGTTCTGGCCGTAGACGTCGAGCAGCACGAGGGTGTCCTCGGGAACGTGCTCGCCCCGCCACCGCAGGTCGGTGGCGGCGAGGCCGCCGACGAACGGCGCGAAGGGGTAGAAGCGCCGGACCTCGTGGGCGAAGGGTTCGGCGTACGTCTCGGTGTACGGCTCCGCGTACGAACCGTCGTCCTCGCGCAGCAGATGCCGCTGCTCGGGCCAGCGGTCCATGGCGTGGGCGGCGAAGGTGACGAACCAGGCGATGGCGACGGTGGGCCGCACGATGTTGAGGAGTTCGACGGCCGCCGTCCGCGCGTCCAGGAGCGCGCCGTCGGCGTCGCGGTGGCGCACGACCGCGTCGAACGGGGTCGCCGGGGCGCGCGTCGCACCGGCCCTGGCTTCTTCGACCAGGCCCGCCAGGGCCTCCTCCTGGCGGGCGCGGGCCCGCCGGGCCTTCAGATGGCGGGGTCCCGGCGTGGCGAAGCCGTCGACCATGGCGACGCAGTCCTGGGCCATGCGGCGGGTCTGCTCCTCGGTGAGCGGGAGCCCCGTCCAGGCGCACGCGGCGCGGGCCAGAACGAGCGCGGCCTCGTCGAAGAGGACGACCTCGCGGCCGTGTGGCGGGGCGAAGGCCCGCTGCCACTCCGCCCGGACCATGTCGACCAGCTCGGCGACGGCCGCGGGCTCGGTCAGCTCGGTCATGAACAGCGCTTTGCGCACGCGGTGGTCCTCGCCGTCGAGCGTGTGGACGGCGCCGCGTCCGAAGAGGGTGTCCAGGACCGGCCCCGGCAGGGCGTCGTGGCGGCGGACGTGCTGCTCGTCGTAGAAGAAGCGGACGGCCTCGGGGCCGTGGAGGGCGATGGCGGGCCGCCCCAGGAGCCGGGTGCGCACGGGCGCCCCACCGGTGCGGCGGCGCCGGTCGGGCAGCCAGGCGTAGCCCTTGAGGAGCAGGGCGGCGGTGCTGTCGAGTGTCATGGGGGCCATGTCGGCCAGGTGCCCTGTCCGCCGGGAAACACTCGTGTGTGGCGGCGGACCACCCGGGGACCGCTCGTCTTTCACCCGTTCGCGGGCGGCGGGCGGCTCGCCCGTGCGGGGGCCGGGCCGGCCTCACAGCGCGCCGGCCGCCACCCGCAGGTCGGCGACGAGCCCGGCGTACGCTGCCTCGCGGTCGTCGGCGCGCAGGACGGCCGAGGGGTGCAGCGTCGCCACCACCTGGGGGCCGCCGTCCACGCCGGGCAGGGGAAGCAGCGCGCCACGGTCGGCGCCCACGCGGAAGGAGCGCCCGAGGACGGCCTTCCCGGCCGTCGCACCGAGCACGACCACCACCTTCGGGTCGACGAGCCGCAGTTCCGCCTCCAGCCAGGGGCGGCAGGCGGTCATCTCGCGCAGGCTCGGCGCCTTGTGGATCCGTCGCTTGCCGGGACCGGACTGGGTGAACTTGAAGTGCTTGACCGCGTTGGTGAGGTACACGCCCTCCTCGTCGATCCCCGCTTCCCGCAGCGCCTTGGCGAGCAGCCGCCCGGCGGGACCCACGAAGGCCTCGCCCTTGCGGTCCTCCTGGTCGCCGGGCTGTTCCCCGACGAGCAGCATGCGGGCATGGGGGTCGCCGCGCCCGAAGACGGTCGTGGTGGCGTCGGCGAAGAGCGGACAGCCCCGGCACTCGGCCGCGGCGCGGCGATAGGCCGCCAGTCCGCCCCGCACGGGCAGATAGGGAGCCGCGTCGTACTCCTGTCCGGTGCCGACAGCGGTGTCACTCATCGCGCCACACTCCCTGACCGGGTGGGGGTCGGTGCTCCGTCGTGCCCCGTGGGCTCCGCCTCGCCGGGGCACGGTGTGCTCCTCGACCGGCGCCTTCCCCTGCCGTACGCCGAGAAACCACCGCGCGCGCCTGCCCGATGTTTCGTGCCCTCGGCACCGGCAACGCGCGGGGCATGGTGAACATCGGATACACAATGATGACCGAGCAGGCCGGCCCCCGTGACCTGGTGGAGCACGTGGTGCGGGCCGAGGAGGCGGGCTTCGACTTCTCCGTGACCTCGGACCACTACTTCCCGTGGCTGGAGTCGCAGGGGCACGCCCCGTACGCGTGGAGCGTGCTCGGCGCCGCCGCGCAGGCCACCTCGCGGATCCCGCTGATGACGTACGTGACCTGTCCGACCGTCCGCTACCACCCGGCGGTCGTCGCCCAGAAGGCCGCCACCGTGCAGCTGCTGAGCGAGGGGCGGTTCCGGCTGGGGCTCGGATCGGGCGAGAACCTCAACGAGCATGTGGTGGGCGCGGGCTGGCCCGCCGCCCATGTCCGTCTGGAGATGCTGGAGGAGGCCGTCGGCATCATCCGCTCCCTGTTCGAGGGCGGCAACGTGAACCATCACGGCACCCACTTCGATGTGGAGAACGCGCGGCTGTGGGACCTGCCCGACGAGCCGCCGCCGATCGGGGTCGCCGTCTCGGGGGAGCGCTCGTGCGAGATCGCCGGGCGCCTCGCCGACCTGGTCATCGCCGTGGAGCCGAAGAGCGAGCTCATCGACGCCTTCGACCGGCACGGCGGGGCGGGCAAGCCGCGGGTCGGCCAGCTGCCGGTCTGCTACGACCCGGACCGGGACGCGGCGGTGAAGCGGGCCCACGACCAGTTCCGCTGGTTCGGCGGCGGGTGGAAGGTGAACGCCGAGCTGCCCGGCCCCGAGGGCTTCGCGGGGGCCACGCAGTTCGTACGTCCCGAGGACGTGGCCGAGTCGATCCCCTGCGGCTCGGACGTCGACGCCTTCGTCGAGGCGGTCCGGCCGTACGCCGACGCCGGCTTCACCGAGATCGCCCTGGTCCAGATCGGCGGCGAGCACCAGCGGCCCTACCTCGACTGGGCGGAGCGGGAACTCCTTCCGGCGCTGCGCTCGGCGCTCTGAGGTCCGCGTCCCCGACCGCACGGCCGACAGCCCCCTGGTGCGAGGTGCGCCATGGGGCTGTCGGCCGACCGGGGCGTCACCCGGCCTGGGGCGGTCCCGCCGCTCCCGCCGCCTCCGCCGCGATCCGGTCGAACTGCGCGCCCATCGCCTCGGCCAGGGCCGCGGCCGCCGAGAGCGGCCGGACCATGACGACGAAGTCGTCGATCCTTCCGTCCTCGTCCATGTGCAGGAAGTCGCAGCCGTTGATCTCCTTGTCGCCGACCTTCGCCGTGAAGACGAGCGCGTGGTCGCGGCCGTCGGCCCCGGCGATCTCACGGACGTAGCGGAAGTCCGTGAAGACACGGGAGACCCCGCGGATGATCGACGCGGTGATCGCCTTGCCCTCGTACGGCCGGAAGGCCACGGGGCTGGTGAAGACGACGTCCTCCGCGAGCATGGCTTCGACGGCGGCGTGGTCGGCGGCCTCGACGGCCTTGCGGAACGGGTGCATCAGCCAACCCCCATAGGCAACTATTTGACTAGGTGCGCATGAGGGTAGCAGTCGTCACCTCTCCTGGAGCACCGAAAGGATGTTCCCGGCGGGGTCGGTGAACCAGGCGATGGCCAGACCGGCGGCTTCGTCCCGCACGATGCCCTTCTCGTCCGCGTCGAAGTCGGGGTAGCGCTCCAGGGTCACCCCGCGCCGACCGAGTTCCTCCACGGCCGCGTCGATGTCGTCGACGGGGAAGTTGAGGATCGTGAAGGTCGCCGGGGTGTGCGTGTCCTTCGGGTAGACGAACACCTTGGCCCCGGTGCCGAGGGTGAGGGAGAGCATCCGCATGTCCCCCTCGCCGCTCTCCTCGACCGGGAGGCCGAGCGTGTCGGCGTAGAAACGGCGGGCCTCGTCGAGATCGTTCACCGAGAAGCCGCTGAACGCGGCCGACTGTCCGAGCATGGAGGTCTTTCCTTCCGGTCGTGCGACGGTGGACGTCCTCCAGGGCACACCACGCGGCGCGCCATCCCGGCCCCCGCCACGCGGAGGCGTCCGGATGGTCGCGCCACATCACCCGACCACGTCACCCGACCCCGTCACGAGACGCAGGTCTCCGAGCAAGGTCACCGACCGCGCGCTCGCCGGGGGCGGGCCGCCCTCAGGGGGCGATGGGCAGCCGGCGCTTGTGGTCGGTGAGCTCGTAGCGGCGGACGATCGACGCGAAGGCGGACTCCGTCACCGGCTTGCCCTCCAGGAAGTCGTCGATGTCGTCGTAGGTCACCCCGAGGGCGTCCTCGTCGGGCTTGCCCGGGTCCAGGGTCTCCAGGTCGGCGGTCGGGGTCTTCCACACCAGCTCGGCCGGGGCGCCGAGGGCCTCCGCGACGGCCCGGACGCGACGCTTGGTGAGGCCGGTCAGCGGGACGACGTCGGCGGCGCCGTCGCCGTACTTGGTGAAGAACCCGGAGACCGCCTCGGCGGCGTGGTCGGTGCCGACGACGAGGCCGTCATGGGCTCCGGCGACGGCGTACTGCGCGATCATCCGCTGCCGGGCCTTGATGTTGCCCTGCACGAAGTCCTGGTGGTGGGCGTCCCGGAAGGCCACTCCCCCGGCGAGGCAGGCCGCGAGAGCGGCGTCGCTCGCGGGCTTGACGTCCACGGTCAGGACCCGGTCGGCTGCGATGAAGCCGAGGGCGAGCTGGGCGTCCTTCTCGTCGGCCTGTACGCCGTAGGGCAGTCGCATGGCGTAGAAGGTCGCGTCGTGGCCGGCGGCCCTGGCGCGCTCGACGGCCAGCTGGCAGAGCCGGCCCGCGGTCGTGGAGTCCACGCCGCCGCTGATCCCGAGAACGAGCGCGCGCAGCCCCGTGGAGGTGAGGCGCTCGGCGAGGAAGGCCACCCGGCGCTCGATCTCGGCGCTCGGGTCGAACGTCTCGGAAACCTCCAGTTCCCGGGCGATCTGCTGCTGCACGGCGGTGGCTGCCGGGTCGGTCACGGGGATGCTCCTCGGGGTGGGTCGGCGGTACGAGGGGAGCCCGTGCTGCGGAGCCGGGCCGGAGTCGACTCTATGCGGCGCGCCCGGCCCGCGGCACGTCCGGTCCGCGGCTCCGCGGCACGCCACCCTCGCGCGACGGGAGACCGCACTTGGCCCGGGGGTGCGTACTCTCCGCGGTCACTTCGTGTCGTGGGCCGGTCCCATGTGCTCGCCGGGCCTGGCCAGCTCGTCCACCGCGTCGGCGCCGACCACCGCGCCCGTCGACTTCTTGGCGCGCCGCAGCCTGCGTTCGAGCCGGTCGGCGAAGGTGGTGAGCGCGAAGTTGAGGGCGACGAAGATGACGGCGACGACCGTGAAGCTGGCGATGGTGTTGGCGCCGTAGTTCGCGCTCATCGGCCGGACGGAGGCGAGGAGCTCGGAGAAGCCGAGCATGGCGCCGCCCAGCGCGGTGTCCTTGACGATGACGACGAGCTGGCTGACGAGCGCCGGGAGCATGGCGGTGACCGACTGCGGCAGCAGGACGTACCGCATGGTCTGGCCCTTGCGCATGCCGATCGCCTTGGCCGCGTCGGTCTGGCCGATGGGCAGGGCGAGGATGCCGGCCCGGACGACCTCGGCGAGGACCGAGGCGTTGTACAGGACGAGTCCGGTGACCACCGCGTACAGCGGGCGCGTCTCCGGGCTGATGTCGGTGAACTCGGAGTAGGCCGCGTTGGCGAAGAGCATCAGGATCAGGACCGGGATGGCGCGGAAGAACTCCACGACCGTACCGGCCGCGGCGCGCACCGTCCGGTGGTCGGAGAGCCGTCCGATGCCGAGCAGCGCGCCCAGGGGCAGGGCGATGGCCATGGCGAGCACCGCGGCGATCAGGGTGTTCTCCAGGGCCGGGAAGATGTACGTGGTCCAGGTGCGGGAGTCCGTGAAGAAGGGTGCCCACTTGGCCCAGTCGAGCTGGTTCTTGTCGGCGAGGCTCCGCACCACCCACCAGATCAGCGCGGCGAGGGCCACCAGGAAGAGCGCGGTGTAGAGGATGTCGCGCCGGCGGGCACGGGGTCCCGGGACGTCGTACAGGACGGTGGGCCGCTCCTTCATCGCTTCACCGCCACCTTCTTGCTCAGCCAGCCGAGGAAGAGGCCGGTCGGAAGCGTGAGGCAGATGAAGCCGACGGCGAAGATCGCGGAGATGAGGATCAGCTGCGCCTCGTTCTCGATCATCTCCCGCATCAGCAGGGCGGCTTCGGCGACGCCGATGGCGGCGGCGACGGTGGTGTTCTTGGTGAGGGCGATGAGCACGTTGGCGAGCGGACCGACCACCGAGCGGAAGGCCTGGGGCATCACGATGAGCCGCAGCACCTGCGGGAAGTTGAGCCCGATGGCGCGGGCCGCCTCCACCTGTCCGACGGGCACGGTGTTGATCCCCGACCGGAGCGCCTCGCAGACGAAGGCGGCGGTGTAGGCGATCAGTCCGAGCACGGCGAGCCGGAAGTTGATGGTGGTGAAGTCCTTGGCTCCCAGGCTGACGCCGAGCGTCTGGAACAGGCCCAGCGAGGTGAAGACGATGATCACCGTGAGGGGGATGTTGCGGACGATGTTGACGTAGGCGGCGCCGAAGCCCCGCATCAGGGGGACGGGGCTGACGCGCATGGCGGCCAGCAGCGTCCCCCAGATCAGGGAGCCGATCGCGGAGTAGACGGTGAGCTGCACCGTCACCCAGAAGGCTCCCAGCAGGTCGTAACCTTCGAGGAAGTCGAACACGTCGGCCTGCTCACTTGACGATGACGCCGATCTTGGGTGCGGGCTCGTTCTTGTAGTCGGCCGGTCCGAAGTTCTTCTTCACGGCCGCGTCCCAGGAACCGTCGGCGACCATCTTCTCCAGGGCCGTGTTGATCCGTGCCTTCAGTTCGCTGCCCTTCTGTACGCCGATGCCGTAGTTCTCGTTGCTCAGCTTGAAGCCGGCGAGCTTGAACTTGCCCTTGAACTCGTCCTGTGCGGCGTAGCCGGCGAGGATCGAGTCGTCGGTGGTGAGCGCGTCGACGACGCCGTTCTCCAGACCGGTCAGGCACTCGGAGTAACCGCCGTACTCCTGGAGTTGGGCCTGCGGGGCGAGTCGGGTCTTGACGTTCTGCGCGGAGGTGGAGCCGGTGACCGAGCAGAGCTTCTTGTTGTTCAGGTCCGAGGGCTTGGTGATGGAGGTGTCGTCCGCGCGGATCAGCACGTCCTGGTGGGCCAGGAGGTACGGTCCGGCGAAGTCGACCTTCTCGGCCCGTTCGTCGTTGATCGAGTACGAGGCCGCGATGAAGTCGACGTCGCCGCGCTGGAGCATCGTCTCGCGGTCGGCGCTCTTGGCCTCCTTCCATTCGATGTCGCCGGGATCGTGACCGAGCTCCCGGGCGACATACGTGGCCACGTCGACGTCGAAGCCGGTGTAGGTACCGTCCGGGGTCTTCAGCCCGATGCCGGGCTGGTCGAACTTGATGCCGACGGTGATCTTCTCGGGGTCGGCGCCGGCTCCGCCGTTCCCTCCGTCGCCGCAGCCTGCCGCGGTGAGGGAGAGGGCGAGCGCCGCGGCAGCGGCGAGACCGGCCTTGGTGAGCTTGCGCGGGTTCATGTCTTCACCCCTGGGGCTCTGGGCGCGCGTCGGTCGTGGCTCAGTGGTGCAGGATCTTCGACAGGAAGTCCCTGGCACGGTCGCTGCGCGGGTTGCTGAAGAACTGGTCCGGCGTCGTCTCCTCCACGATCCGGCCGTCGGCCATGAACACGACGCGGTTGGCGGCGGAGCGGGCGAATCCCATCTCGTGGGTGACGACGACCATGGTCATTCCGTCACGGGCGAGCTGCTGCATGACCTCCAGCACCTCGTTGATCATCTCGGGGTCGAGGGCCGAGGTGGGCTCGTCGAAGAGCATCACCTTCGGTTCCATGGCCAGTGCCCGCGCGATCGCCACGCGCTGCTGCTGGCCGCCGGAGAGCTGGGCGGGATACTTGTCGGCCTGAGAGGCGACGCCCACCCGGTCGAGGAGTTGCCGGGCCCGTCGTTCGGCCTCCTTCCTGTCCTTCTTGCGGACCTTGATCTGCCCCAGGGTGACGTTCTCGAGAACGGTCTTGTGGGCGAAGAGGTTGAACGACTGGAACACCATGCCGACGTCGGCGCGCAGGGCGGCGAGCTCCCGGCCCTCCTCGGGCAGGGGCTTGCCGTCGATGAGGATCTCGCCGGAGTCGATGGTCTCCAGCCGGTTGATGGCCCGGCAGAGCGTCGACTTCCCACCGCCGGAGGGGCCGATGACGACGACGACCTCGCCGCGTCCGACCGTCATGTCGATGGACTGGAGCACATGGAGCGCGCCGAAGTGCTTGTCGACGTTCCGCAGCACGACGAGCGCGTCGTCGCTCACCGGGACGGACATGGCACCCTCCTGGGTCACCGCCCCCGATTACCGCTCCCTTTCAGATTCATGCTCCGCCTTGCGTGCCGCGCGCGCACGCCGGGACGGGCCCGCCTTCCCGGCCCGACTTCCCGGCCGCTTTCCCGGCCCCGCCTTCCCGGCCCGACTTCCCGGGCCGGGCCGCCTGGGGCCCACCCCCAGACCGACGGGATGAAAACGATTGTCATAATGCTAGGGTTCGGTGCTCCACCCACCCTGCGCACACCCAGGTGACCTCCCTTGCCCCTGCCCTCGCCCTCCTCCATACGCCGCCGCGGACTGCTGTCCGCCCTGGCGCTGACCACCGCCTCCGCCCTCCTCAGCGGATGCTTCGCCGGCCAGACCGGATCGGCCGCGTCCGGCGGCTCCGGCGACGGACGGGTCCGCGTGGCGATGATGCAGCCGCCGCGCTCGGGCCTCTCCCCCCTCTCCGACGACGCGTTCAAGCTCTCCCGCTGGTCCACCGCCGAGACCCTCGTCTCCCTCGACAAGGACGGCAACGCCACCCCCGCCCTCGCCACCGCGTGGAAGCAGACCGGCCGGACCTGGACGTTCACCCTCCGCGAGGGCGTCACCTTCCACGACGGCACGGCCCTGACCGCCGCCTCCGTCGTCAAGTCCCTGACCGTGGCCGTCGGCGCCGCGCCGAAGCCGCGCATCCTCGACGGCGTCGACCTCACCGTCCGGGCCGCCGGCCCGCACACGGTCACCGTCACCACGGCCGCCCCGGACCCCCTCGTACCGCAGCGGCTCAGCTCACCGCAGCTGTCGATCCTGGCCGCCAAGGCCTACCGGGGGAAGACGGTGAGCCCGGTCGGCACCGGCACCGGACCCTTCGAGCTCGTCACCGTACGGGGCACCGCGTCGGCGGCGCTGAACCGCTACGACGGCTACTGGGGTGGCCGCGCCAAGGCCTCCGGCATCGACGTGACCTTCGTCCCCGACGGCACCGCGCGCGCCGCGGCGCTGCGCAGCGGCGAGGCCGACATCGTCGAGGCCGTACCGGTCTCGCAGGCCCGGCTCCTCGACCCCAAGCTCATCACCGAGGTGCCGATGCCGCGCACCAACACCCTGTATCTCAACACCTCCTCCGGCCCGTTCAAGAACCCCGGGCTGCGGGCGGCGGCGCGCGAGGCGATCGACGCACGGCAGATCGTGACGAGCGTGTACGAGGGCCGGGCCGACATCGCCGGCGGCCTCCTCGGTCCCGCCCTGCCCTGGGCCGCGAAGCTGCGCGGCACGGTCCCGCGCCAGCGGGCCGCCGCCCCCGAGAACGCCCGCATCACCGTCGGCACCTTCACCGACCGGGCGGAGCTGCCCGAGGTCGCCCAGGTCCTCCAGCAGCAGCTGCAGGCCGCCGGGTTCAAGGTCACGCTCGACGTACGCGAGTACGCCAACATCGAGGCCGACGCCCTGGCCGGCAAGTTCGACGCCTTCATCCTGTCCCGGGCCACCGTCCTCGACTCCGGCGACCCGGCCGCCTATCTGTACAGCGACTTCGCGGGCGACGGCTCCTTCAACATCTCCCAGCTCTCCGACCCCGCCGTCGACCGCGCCCTGGCCACGGCCGCGGCGACCGCGACCGGTGACGCGCGGCGCCGGGCCGTCGTACGGGCCGAGGCCGCCGTCCTGGCCACCGACGCCGCCGTGCCCCTGCTGCACGAGCGCGTCGTCCAGGGCGACGCGGCGCGGGTGAGCGGCGCCGCGCACGACCCCCGGGAGCGCGCCCTCGTCACGCTCGACACCTCCGTCGAGTGAGGACGGCACTGGCGAGGGCCGCCGGTCTGGTCGCGGTCCTGACCGTGACCGGACTGCTGCCGTGGCTGTCGGGGAAGGATCCCGCGCTGAGTCTGCTGCGGGCGCGCTCCGCCGAGCAGGAGCCGACACCCGAGGCACTGGCCGCGATCCGCGCGGACCTCGGCCTGGACGCCGGTCCGCTCGGACTCCTCGGCGGCTGGGCGGGCGGTCTGCTCCACGGGGACCTCGGGGTCTCCTGGGTGTCCGGCACGGACGTGTTCCCCTCGGTCGCCGCCGGGCTCCAGGTGTCCCTGACCCTGATGGGCGCGGCGCTCGCCGTGGCGTTGCTGCTGGGTTCCGTCCTGGCCGCGCCGGTACTCGTCCGGGGGCGGGCCACCACGGGGGCGTGGGCCGCGGCGCTCGCCGCCGTCCCCGAATTCCTGCTCGCCCTCGGCCTGTTGATCGTGGCGGGCGTGTGGCTCGGCTGGTTCCCGACCTCCGGCTGGGCCGGCCCGGCGCATCTGGTGCTTCCGGCGCTCGCCCTCGGCGTCCCCGCGGGCGCGCTGCTCGGCCGGCTGGTCGCCGACGCTCTGCCCGCCGTCCTCGACGAGCGCTGGGTGGAGCTGTGGCGCGGCGCGGGTGTCGGCAGGGCGCGGATCGCCGCGGCCGCGCTGCGGCGCGCGCTGCCGCCGCTGGTGCCGCAGTTCGGCATGGTGGCCGTCGGTCTGACCGGCGGCGCGGTCGCCGTGGAGACCGTCTTCGCGGTACCCGGCCTCGGCCGTACGGCCCTGGGCGCGGCCAAGTCGCAGGATCTTCCGCTTCTCCAGGGGTCGGTGCTCGCGCTGCTGGCGCTCGGACTGCTCGTGGGCGCGCTGGCCGCCGCCGTACGCCGCAGGCTGCTGGGACCCGCGCTGCGCGACGCGGGCCTCACGCTGCCGCCCGCCCGCCCGGTCCGGGTCCCGGCCGCCGTCCCGGTCGTCCTCGGCGCGGTCCTGCTCGCCGTGATCGGCTGGGGGCTGCTCCGTGAGCCGTACGCGATCGACACCGCGGCCCGTCTCGCCGCCCCCTCCCCCGCGCACCCGCTGGGCACCGACGCGCTGGGCCGCGACGTCCTCGCCCGGCTCGGACACGGTGCGGCGTCGACGATCGGCACGGCGGCCGGCGTCGGTCTGCTCGGGTATCTGCTCGCCCTCGGACTCGGCTTCCTGCCGCGGCTCGCCTCAGGCCTCGCCGACATCGCCAACGCCGTGCCCCCGGTCGTCGCCGGCATCCTGGTGGCCGCCGCGACGGGACCCGGCACCGGCGCCGCGGCGCTCGCCGTCACCGTGGTCTCCTGGCCTCCGCTCGCCGCCCACGCGGCGGCCCTCACCCAGGAGGTGCGCGCCTCCGCGTTCCTCGCGGCGCAGCGGGCGATGGGCGCGAGCCCGCTGTGGATCGTGAGCCGTCACGTCCTGCCGTCCGTGGCCGGCCCGGTCGGCCGGCACGCCGTGCTGCGCCTGCCCGGCATCGCGCTGGCGCTGGCCTCGCTCGGCTTCCTCGGGCTCGGCGCGCAGCCGCCGTCCCCGGAGTGGGGTCTGCTGCTCGACGAGTCCGCCGACTACGTCGAGCGGGCGCCGGTGGCGGCCCTGGCGCCCGCGATCGCGCTGGCGCTGCTGGCCGCGCTCGCCGTCACCCTCGCCGCGGTCCGGCCGCGCCGCCCTGCCCGATCCCTGTCCGTACGAGGAAAGGCGGTCCGCGGTGCGGTCTGACCCTGTGCTCTCGGTGCGCGGGCTGCGCGTCGGATTCGACGGCGTGGACGTGGTGCGCGGCGTCTCCTTCGACGTGCTCCCCGGCGAGGTCCTGGCCCTGGTCGGTGAGTCGGGGGCCGGGAAGTCCCTGACCGCCCGCGCCCTGCTCGGCATGGTCCCGCGCGGGGCGTCGGTCGAGGGCGAGGTGCTCCTGAACGGCGCGCCGGTCACGCCCGCCGACTGGGGCCGCCGGATCGCGCTCGTACCCCAGGACTCGCTGTCGGCCCTCTCCCCCGTCCACCCCGTGGGCGAACAGCTGTCGCTCGCCCTGCGGTCGGTCCAGGGTCTTTCCCGGAGGGAGGCGCGGCGGCGGGCCGAGGCCGCCCTGGAGGCGGTCGGCATTCCGGCCGCCAAGTCGCGTTGCCATCCGCACGAGTTCTCCGGCGGCATGCGGCAACGCGCGGTGCTGGCGATGGCGTTGGTCAACGAACCCGAGCTGGTCGTCGCCGACGAGCCCACCACCGCCCTCGATCCGGAGACGCAGGAGAAGGTGCTCGGGCTCCTCCGCGAGCGGTGCTCGGCCACCAGCGCCTCCCTCGTCCTGGTCACCCATGACATCGAGGTCGTACGCGCCCACGCCGGCCGGATGGCGGTCGTCTACGCCGGGCTCCTGGCCGAGTACGGACCGGTGGAGCGGGTCCTGACCCGGCCTCTGGCGCCGTACACCGCCGGACTCCTCGCCTCCCTGCCGGCCGTCGACGGCACGCCGAGGACCCGGCTGCCCGCCCTGCCCGGCCGGCCGCCCGCGCCGGGCGAGCCGCCGACGGGCTGCGCCTTCGCCCCCCGCTGCCCGCACGCCGTCGACCACTGCCGGACCCGGGCACCCGAGCCGCGCCCGGTCGACGGGCGCGAGGTCGCCTGCCATCTCGCCACCGTCCCGGAGACCGTGAACCCCCGCTGCCCGACGTCCGCGACCTGGTCGTACGGTCGGGAGGCCGCCTGCCGTCCCACCGTCCCGGAGACCGTATGAACCCGCTGCTCGACGTCCGCGACCTGGTCGTACGGTACGGACCGGCCACCGTCGTCGACGGAGTCTCGTTCCAGGTGGGCGCCGGTGAGACGGTCGGGCTCGTCGGCCCGTCCGGCTGCGGAAAGTCGTCCACCGCCGCGGCCGTGCTGCAGCTGCGGCGCCCGCACAGCGGCTCCGTCCGCTTCGACGGCGTGGAGCTGACCGGGCTCGGCGGGCGGGAGCTGCGTGCGGTACGGCCGCGCCTCCAGCCCGTCTTCCAGGACCCGTACGGCTCGCTGAGCCCGCGCCGGCGGATCCGCGACCAGATCGCCGAGCCGTTGCGCGTCCAGGGGCGCTGGTCGCGGACGGCGGGGCCCGGCCGGGTCGCCGAGCTCCTGGACAGCGTCGGACTCGACGACTCCCACGGCGAGCGGCTGCCGCACGAGCTGTCCGGCGGGCAGTGCCAACGGGCGGGGATCGCCCGCGCCCTGGCGAGCGACCCCGACCTCCTCGTCCTCGACGAACCCGTCTCGGCGCTCGACCCGTCCCTGCGGGCCGGCGTTCTCAACCTCCTCCTCGACCTCCAGGACCGGCTCGGCCTCGGCTGCCTCTTCATCTCCCACGACATGGCGGCCGTGCGGCACATGAGCGACCGTGTCCTCACCATGCGGAACGGAAAGCTCGTCGCGTGACCTCCCTGACCCGGCTCCTGATCCTCAGTCAGTTCGCCTTCAACGTCGGCTTCTTCGCCGTCCTGCCCTATCTCGCCGACCACCTGGGCGGCGCCCTGGGACTCGGCGGCTGGCTGGTCGGGCTGATCCTGGGCCTGCGCACCTTCAGCCAGCAGGGCATGTTCGTCGTCGGCGGCGCGCTGACCGACCGGTACGGCGCCCGGCCGATCGTCCTCACCGGCTGCGCGCTGCGCGTCGCGGGCTTCGTCTGGCTCGCCTTCGCCGCCTCCACCTGGGCGGTCGCCGGTGCCGTGGTCCTGGTCGGGTTCGCCGCCGCCCTCTTCTCCCCGGCGGTCGAGACGGAGATCGCGCGCGAGGCCGTCCGCGTCGAGATCGGCGGGGGCCCGGCCCGTACCCGGACGCTGGCCCTGTTCTCCACCGGCGGGCAGGCGGGCGCCCTCGTCGGCCCGGTCGTCGGCGCGCTGCTGCTGTACGGGACGGGTTCGGGCGACGGAGGCGCCTCGGGCGGCCACTTCAGGGCCGCCTGTCTGGCCGGGGCCGTGGTGTTCGCCGTCGTCCTGGCCGGTCACTGGCGCCTCATGCCCGGCACGCGGCCCGAAGCGCGGCGGACCGCGACGGAGTGGCGGCCGCTGCTGCGCAACCGCCGCTTCCTGGGCCTCGCCCTCGCGTACTCCGCCTATCTCCTTTCGTACAACCAGCTCTATCTCGCGCTGCCGGCCGAGCTCGACCGGGCCACCGGCTCGCAGCAGGCGCTCGGCTGGCTGTTCGCCCTCTCCTCCGTCCTGGTCGTCGTCGGCCAGCTGCCGCTGGAGCGCCGGGCGGCGGCGCGGCTGAGCTGGCCGGGCATGGTCCGCTGCGGACTGGCGCTGATCGCGGTCGCGTTCGCGGCGACCGGCGCGCTGCTCACGCTCGGCGGCCTGTGGCCGGCCGTCGCCTTCACCGTGCTCCTCACCCTCGGCCAGATGCTGGTCGTCCCGGCGGCCCGCGCGTGCGTACCCGAGCTCGTCGACCCCGAGCGGCTCGGGCTGTTCACGGGCGCGCTCTCGTCCCTCTCCGGCCTGGTCGTGCTGCTGGGCGCGGCCCCGGCCGGAGCGCTTCTGGAGCGGCCGGGTCCGGTGCCTTGGCTCGTGCTCGGCCTGGTGCCGCTCCTCGGCATGGTGTTCGTGCCGCGTACGGTGACCCGCCGCGCTCGGATGGCGGAGGTCACCGCGCCGACGTGAGACAGGCGCAGACCATGTCGCCGACAGGGAGGCCCTGTCAGGAGGCCGCCGGCGAGGGCTCCGTCACGGGCTGGACCGGCGGCGGCGGGGTGATCTGGGCGCGGAGGGCCGAGGCGTAGATCTCGTCGGGGTCGAGGCGGCGCAGCTCCTCCGCGATCAGCTCGGCGGTCGTCCGTACCTTCAGGGCCAGGACGCGGCTGGGCTGACCGGGAATCACCAGCCTCGCCACCGGCCCCTCGGGCCGGTCGATGCGGATCTCCCCGTCGGGCGTGCCCAGCCGGACGGCCGTGACCACCGGCCCCTCGGTGACGACCTGTTCGACCGGGACCCGCAGCCGGTCCGCGAACCAGCGGGCCAGCAGCTCGGCGCTCGGATTGTCGGCCTCGCTCTCCACGGCGGCCGAGATCACGGTCGCACGGGCCTGGTCGAGCGCCGCGGCGAGCATCGAACGCCACGGGGTGAGCCGGGTCCAGGCCAGGTCGGTGTCGCCGGGTGCGTACGACGCGGCGCGCGCCGCGAGCGCCGCCAGCGGATCCTCGACGGCGTACGCGTCGGTGATCCGGCGCTGGGCGAGCGAACCCAGCGGATCCTTGGACGGCACCTCGGGCGCGTCCACCGGCCACCAGACGACGACGGGCGCGTCGGGCAGCAGCAGCGGCAGGACGACGGAGTCGGCCCGCGCGCCGAGTTCGCCGTGCAGCCGCAGCAGTACGGTCTCACCGGCGCCCGCGTCGCTGCCCACGCGGACCTCCGCGTCCAGGCGGGCCTCGTGCCTCTCACGCGGCGAACGGGCGTGCCGCTTGATCACCACGAGCGTGCGGGAGGGGTGCTCGTGCGACGCTTCGTTGGCGGCCTTGAGCGAGTCGTAGGCGTTCTCCTCGTCGGTGACGATGACGAGCGTGAGCACCATTCCGACGGCCGGCATCCCGATGGACCGGCGGCCCGACAGGATCGCCTTGTTGATCTTGCTTGAGGTGGTGTCGGTGAGATCGATCTTCATGACCGGTGCCCGTCCCTTCCGTCTCGTACGAGCCAGTCTGCCGCTGTTCCCGTAGCACTCGCCGTGCCGGGGTTCTTCCACAGCCTCTCGAACTCTTCGGTACGGAAGGGGAACAGGCCGGGAATCGGCCGACGACTCGCCGTGCCATGGCCCGGAGAGGTACGGGCGCCGGGCCGCCTGCCATGTGCCGTGTACGTATGGGGTGGTCGTGCGCCGTCAGTGGAGGGTGGACGCGGTCGGCCTGTCGGTGGCGGCCGTCGAGGGCTCGGCAGCCCGCGCGCCGGCCTGTCCGGCGACGACGTGCCCCGTCACACCCCGGCCCGCCACCCGGTCGCGGCGCTCCAGGCCGGCCGAGACGAAGGCCAGCAGGAGCGCGGCCGCGGCCAGGGCGGCACCGACCCAGTTGGGCGCGGTGTAGCCGAGGCCCGCCGCGATGACCAGGCCACCGAGCCAGGCGGCGAGCGCGTTGCCGAGGTTGAAGGCGCCGATGTTGACGGCGGAGGCGAGGGTCGGCGCGCCGTGCGCGTGGTCGAGGACCCGCTTCTGCAGCGGCGGCACGGTGGCGAAGCCGAGGGCGCCGACGAGCGCGATGGAGATCGCCGCCAGGACCTTGTCGTGGGCCGTCAGCGTGAAGAGCGCGAGAACGACGGCGAGCGCGCCGAGGGAGATGAAGAGCATCGGCATCAGCCTGCGGTCGGCGTACTTGCCGCCGACGAGGTTGCCCACGACCATGCCGAGGCCGAACAGGACGAGCAGCCAGGTGACGGAGGACTCGGCGTAGCCGGCGACCTCGGTCATCATGGGCGCGATGTAGGTGATGGCGGCGAAGACCCCGCCGAAGCCGAGCACGGTCATCGCCATGGCGAGGAGCACCTGGGCGTTCTTGAACGCGGCCAGTTCGTGCCGTACGCGGACGCCTTCGGGCTTCGGCGTGTCGGGGACGAGCCTGGCGATGCCGAGGAGACCCACGACGCCGAGCGCGGCGACGATGACGAACGTGGTGCGCCAGCCGATGGCATGGCCGATGAGGGTGCCGCCGGGGACGCCGACGACATTGGCGACGGTGAGGCCGGTGAACATCATGGCGATGGCGCCGGCCTTCTTCTCCGGGGCGACCAGCTCGGCCGCCACGACGGAGCCGATTCCGAAGAAGGCACCGTGGGCGAGCGAGGCGACGATCCGGCCGGCCACCATGACGCCGAAGCTGGGGGCGACGGCGGACAGCGCGTTGCCGAGTACGAACAACCCCATGAGGATCATCAGCATCCGCTTGCGGGTCACCTTGGTGCCGATCACGGTCAGCAGCGGCGCGCCCACGACGACACCGAGGGCGTAGCCGGTGACGAGGAAGCCAGCGGTGGGGATGGAGACACCGAAACCGGCCGCGACGTCGGGCAGCAGGCCCATGATCACGAATTCTGTCGTACCGATTCCGAAGGCCCCCATCGCGAGGGCGAGAAGCGCGAGCGGCATGAGGAGTACCTTCCAAAAATGTTTGCGTAGGCGCTTTGCTAGCGTCAACAATACTTGCACACGCGCGTTAGTTGCAAGCGCGGGCTTTCTTGGGCCCTGAGGCGCGACGGACGGGTGAGGATAAGGGGCCTAAAAGCACCAGTTCGGGGCATCTGCCGCACATACAGTCGACCCGACGACGGTCGACCCCGTCCCTGGAGAGTGGTCGTGACCGTTCGCATGGGGGTTGAGGAAGAGTTCCATGTGATCGACGTGGAAAGCGGATCACTCGTACCCCGCGCCGACGCGCTGCTCGCGGGGCTGCCCCGCGGGACGTACACGCACGAGCTGTCCCAGTCGATGGTCGAGACCAATAGCGAGGTCCACACCTCCCTGCGGGGGCTCCACGCCGACCTGTGCCGCTCCCGACAGCGTCTCGACGCGGCCGCGTCGCGTCAGGGCCTGGCCGTCGTGGCCGCCGGCGCCGCACCGCTCGGCCGGGTCGAGTCCGTCCGCATCACACCCGCGCCGCGGTACGAGAAGATGGCCCGCGAGTACCGCCGGGTCGCCGACGAGCAGCTGATATGCGGGGCGCAGGTGCATGTGGACATCCCCGACCACGAGACCGCCGTACGCGCCATGTGCGCGGTGGGGCCGTGGCTGCCGCCCCTGCTGGCGCTGTCGGCCAGTTCCCCGTTCTGGCTGGGTGCCGACACGGGTTACGCGAGCTGGCGGACGATGGTGTGGCAGCGCTGGCCCACGGCCGGTCCGGCCGGTTGTTTCGCGGGCGCCGAGGACTATGACGGCACCGTGGCGGGACTCATCGGGTCGGGGGTGATCAGCGACGCGGGAATGATCTATTACGACGTACGGCCCTCCGCCCACCAGCAGACCCTTGAGCTCCGCGTCTGCGACGCCTGCCCCCGCGTCGAGACGGTGGTGATGATCGCCGGACTGTTCCGCGCGCTGGTGACGGAGGCCTGCGCCCGGTTGGCGGCGACCGGCGGCCGTACGGGATGCGACGGCAGGCACGAATGGTTGCGTGCGGCGACCTGGCGCGCCGCCCGCTCGGGGCTCGAGGCGGAGCTGATCGACCCCGAGACCCGCCGCCCGGCCCCCGCGGCCCAGGTCGTACAGACCCTGCTGCGACACACGCGTCCCATGCTGGAGGCGTACGGCGACTGGGACCTGGTCCAGGAACTCGCCCGGCAGACGGTGAGCGCGGGCAGCGCGGCCCATCGCCTGCGGGAGACGGCCGCGCGGGAGGACCTGCTGGCCGGCGTGGACCTCCTCGTCTCGGAGACCCGCGGCGAACAACCCACCCGCCGCCGCTCACGCCCCGCTCCGCCCCACGACATCACCCACCGCCGGACAGGGCCCTGGGAGAGCGTCCGTACGAACAGCTTCGGCGGCGGCCAGGTGTACTGATCAGGACGTGGGGGGCCTCACACCGATTCGGCGCTCGCCGCGTAGTCGCGCTGGACGCTCCGGAGGAACGCCGGATACACGAGCCAGTGACGGAAGGGCTTGATCGCCGCCATGTACGCCGCGCCCAACCGTCCGTTGGTCTTGATCAGGACCGCCATCTGGCCGTGGTAGCCGCCGGACCCGTCCGGGACCCAGCCGATGTGCATGATCGTGTGGACCGTACGGTTGGCCATCTCCGCCGCCCACTCGTCCTGCAGCAGGTACAGGGAGGTGAGGGGGACGTCCGTGAAGTCGGGGCCTCGGGGGCCCTCCCGCAGGTCGGTGGGCAGGCGGTCCCTGAGCGAGCTCACCCTGGTGCCGACGCCGCTGTCGGCGCCGTCGAGGCCGAGCAAGGCGCCGATCCTCTGCCTGGCGTTCCAGAGGAAGCGCACGACGGGCGGGGCGCCCTCGGGAAAACTGTTCGCTCCGTCCCCCACCATGCTCGCCACCAGGCGGGGGAGATCGTCCGGGCCGCCCGGTGTCGGCAACGCCCACACGTCCTCGAGCCGGAAATCGGGGGCTATCTGGTGGATGCGCCACGGGCGCGAGGTGTGTGCGGTGTCGGGGAGCTTCATGCGTGGGTTTCCTCGTCGGGACGCGCCGGTGAGGGCGCGGCGGGCGGCAGGCCGAGTACGCCCCGCACCGCCCGTTCCGTGAGCTGGATGTCGTAGGGGGTCTGTCCGGCCAGCTCGATGCCGACCGCTTCGACGACGCCGAGGAAGACGGCCGCCGTCGTGGCGGGCGGCGGTCCGGGAGGGATCGCGCCGCTCGCGCGCGCGGCGGCGATCAGTGCGGCGCAGTCGGCGGTGAGCCGGTCGACGATCTCGGCGATCGCCCGGCCGACCGGATGGTCCTGCCCGGCGAACTCCACCCGCAGCGTCAGCAGGACCTGGGCGATGTCACGCCGGCAGTAGACGGCGTGGCCGCGCGCGATGGCCAGGAGCGCCTCGACGGCCTCGGCCTCCGCGGCGGCCGGGCGGCCCACTTCGGCCTGCCAGGTCTCCTCGACCCAGCGCACGACCGCGAGCGCCAGATCCTCCTTGTCGGCGAACTGGTGGTAGAGGGCGCCGCGCGTGTAGCCGGCGTCGCCGGCCACCCGCTCCAGCGCCAGATTGGCGTACCCGTACGTGGACAGTCCCCGGGCCGCCGCCTCCAGCAGGGCGTTCCTGGTGCGAGCCCGCCTGTCCGCCTGCGTGCGGCGGGTTGCCTTCGCGTCACCGGCCGCCGTCATGAGCACTCACATACAAACATGTCTGTATGTTATTTGCTCGGCAACGGGCATGGCAAGGGCGGGGGACGGAGCGTCAGGGAGCGACCGTCTCCTCGGTGATCAGCCCCACGAGAGCCGCCATGCCGCCCTCGGCCAGTGCCTGGCGCTGCCGGTCCGCCGGGGTGCCCTCCTGGAGCAGGCGGTGGGCCAGCGAGGTCACCTCACGGGTGTCGCCGGCCTCGTCGAGGGCCGGCGTGACATGGTCGAGCAGCATGCACAGCACGTCACCGGCGCGGCGTGCCCGGCCTGCCGGGTCCACCAGCAGGCCGCTCAACCCGTGCCGTGCGGCGTGCCAGTTCGACGCCTGCAGCAGTTCCGGCGGGCAGTGCGGCAGCGGGGCTCCCGCCTTCTCCTCACGTATCGCCGTCGCGACCAGCGCCCGGACGATCCCGGCGAGCATGACCGCCGTGTCGGCCCGGAGCTGGACGTCCGGGCAGCGGACCTCGACCGTGGGGTACCGGTCGGAGAGGCGGGCCTGCCAGTACAGCTGACCGGTGTCGGTGATGACGCCGCTGTCCAGGAGCGAGCGGACACGGCTCTCGTGGTCGGCGAGCGAGCTGAAGGAGGGCGGCGGGCCGCTGACCGGCCAGCGGCCGAAGATCACCGTGCGCCAGCTCGCGAAGCCGGTGTCGTTGCCGTCCCAGAGGGGTGAGTTCGCGGACATGGCGACCAGGACGGGCAGCCAGACCCGGATACGGCTCAGGACCGCGACGCCCATCGCCCGGTCCGGCACCGCGGCGTGCACATGCATGCCGTTGACCAGCTGCTCCGCCACGAGCTGCGGGGCCTGGGAACGCATCGCCAGATAGCGGGCCTGGCGTGTCACCGGGACGGGCGCCTCCTGCCGATAGGGAGGCGTCCCGCAGGCCGCGAGCCGGCAGCCGTTCTTCTCCGCCGCCGCGCCGACCGCGTGCCGGAGGCGCAGCAGATGGCCGCCGACCTCCTCCAGGTCGGTGCAGATGGGCGTGGCCACCTCCACCTGCGCCTGCAGAAGCTCCGACTGGACCTCGGCCTCTTCGACGATCGGCCCGAGACCGGCCGCCTCCCGTACCTGTTCCGCGAGCGGTACCGGCAGGAAGGTGTCCGGATCGAGCAGCATGTACTCTTCCTCGACCCCAATGGTGATCATGCCGTGCCAGTACCCCGGGACAAGGGGATGAATCGGACAACCGCCGGTCCGTCGACGCGCGAACGAAGCGGACAACCGCCGTCCCGTCGACGCGCGAACGAAGCGGCCTCTCCGCGCCGCGCCGGCGCCTGAGGCGGCACACCGACACCCGTGCACGAGGCCGCCCCCTCCGCTCAGCCGCTCAGAT
Organism: Streptomyces sp. NPDC093600; assembly: GCF_044764755.1. NCBI lineage: Bacteria > Bacillati > Actinomycetota > Actinomycetes > Kitasatosporales > Streptomycetaceae > Streptomyces > Streptomyces sp. NPDC093600. The sequence goes on along the minus strand of NZ_JBIWIU010000003.1, from coordinate 415,437 downwards.
GGCGCTCCATCCAGTCGGCGGCGGAACGGCGGAACAGCCGCCGGTTGTCCGCCCGCCGGAAGTCGTGGCCCTCGTCCCGGAGCATCAGCAGCTCGGCCGTCAGCCCCCGCTCCCGCGCGGCACGCACCACCTGCTCGGACTCGCCCGGCGGGACGTTGGTGTCGTGCTCGCCGTGGACGGCGAGCAGCGGCACGCGCAGCTCGTCGATACGGCTCATGGGCGACAGCGCACGGAGCAGCTCCCGGTCGCGCACCGGATGGCCGTACTTGTGGGCCGCCGACTCCGCGATCCACGGCTCGGTCCCCTCGAAGAACGTCGTGAGGTCGGACATCCCGCACACCGCGATACCCGTGCGGAACAGCTCCGGATGCCATACGAGGCTGGCCAGGGTCAGATAGCCGCCGTACGAACGGCCCATCACCGCGAGCCGGGTGGGGTCCGCGCGGCCGGTCAGGACCGCGTGCGCCGCACAGGCCGCGACATCCTCGATCGCGGCGAACCGCCCCGTACCGAGGTCGGCGTCCACGAACGACCGTCCCCAGCCGGACGAGCCGCGTACGTCGGGGGCGAAGACGTCGAGGCCCCTGCCCAGCAGCTCGTGGTACAGCGGGTCGAACACGGGCCGTTCCTGCTCCTCCGGCCCACCGTGCAGGTGGATCACGCACGGCGCCGGCCGGCCGGTGGCGCGGCCCGGCGCCCGGTAGTACCAGCCGCCCAGCGGAAGCCCGTCGCGGGCGACCGGCCGCAGCGGAACCGGCCGTACGGGCGGCCTGCCCGGCGGTACGGCGTCCTCGTCCCGCGACGACCACGGCGTGCGGGCCGAGGGCGCGTCCGGGGGCACCCACCACACTCCGGGGCGGCGCTGGGAACCGGAGACTGCCAGCACCATCCCGTCCGGCCCTGAGCGTGTGATCCGCGTGACCACCTCGTGCGGCAGCGGTACGTTCCGGGGCGGTGTGGTGCCGGTCGCGGCCCCGCTGGGCACCTGCCCGGCCGTCGGGAGGCCGAGGGTCTGCAGTTCGACGGCGCCCCGCACGTTCCAGGCGAGGGCGGCGGTGCGGCCGTGGTCGGCGAAGGCGAGGAGCTCCAGGTCGCTGTCCTCCCGCTCGGCCACGACGGAGAGGCCGAGGCGCGTGCCGTCCTCGTCCAGAGCGGCCGCGAGCAGGGCGGCGAACTGCCGTTCGTGGTCGCTCCGCAGCCACAGCGTGCGGCCGTCCGGGCCGAAGCGGCCGATCCACGGATCGCCGTCGGCGACCCGCAGGACGGAGCCGGTGCCGAGGTCGGCGGTGCGCACGACCACCGCCTCCCGCCGGCCGCGCGGCCCTCTGCGGACCAGCGCGAACCGCTCGTCCTCGCTGATGTCGCAGACGCGCAGGGTCGCGGCCCCGGATTCGGTGGCGAGGAGTACGGGCGACCGGACCCCGTCGGGGTCGACCAGATACGCGCTGAGCCGGTCCGGCGCCCCACCCAGCCCGTCCGACCCACCCAGCCCGTCCGACCCGCTCAGCCCGTCCGTCCCACCGATCTCTCCCCACCCGTCCGGCCCACTCAGCTCGCTCCGCCCCGCCCCGTCGGGGCCGACGGAGCCTCCGGAGCCGCCCGCCTCGCCGTGCCACAGGCGGGCCGGCGGCGGCTCCGCCACCGTGACGGCCAGGGCCGAGCCGTCGCGCGTCCAGCAGCCCAGGTACGCCGAGCTGTCGGCGTCCGCACCCGCCACGATGCGGCGGCCGGTACCGTCCGGGCGTACGCACAGCACCCGGGTGTGCTCGCCGCCTCCGGGGGCCACCGTGTAGGCGATCCAGCGTCCGTCCGGGGACCAGGCCACTTCCGTGACCGGATCGGGGTCGGCGTCGAGCAGGTGGATCTCCGGGCCGTTCACCTCTCCGGTCCACAGCTGCGGGACGCCCGTACGGTCGCAGATGAATGCCACGTGCTCGCCCGTGGGGTCCCCGGACGGGTACCAGCAGCCGTGGGAGATCAGCGGCTGGGGGGTGTCCCACGGACCGGCCGAGTCGGCGAGCGGCACCTGCACGGGCGCCGCCGAAGGCGCTCCTTGCGGCGGCTCCGGCACGACTCCCGGCATGGCCCCCCGAGGGGCTTCGGTCAGTTGATCCCGTGTGTCTGCAGCCATATCTCCAGCAACGCTACGTGCCACAGGGCGTTCGCTCCCCGCTTCGTCCGGTGACGGTCAGGGGCTGCCAGGAGCTCCGCGAGGTACTCGTCGCGGAAGACGCCCCGCGCCCGGGCCTCGGGTGCGGCCAAGGCCTGGCGGACCCGTTCGAGGACCGGCCCCGCCATGTGGCGGATCGCCGGCACCGGGAAGTAGCCCTTGGGCCGGTCGACCACCTCGCGGGGCAGGATCGTGCGGCCCGCGTCCTTCAGTACGCCCTTGCCGCCCTGCGCCAGCTTCAGCTCCGGCGGGCAGGCGGCGGCAAGCTCGACCAGCTCGTGGTCGAGGAAGGGCACCCGGGCCTCAAGGCCCCAGTCCATCGTCATGTTGTCCACGCGCTTGACCGGGTCGTCGACGAGCATGACGTGCGTGTCGAGCCGCAGCGCCGCGTCGAGCGCGGTCTCCGCCCCGGGCGCGGCCATGTGTTCGCGTACGAACCTGCCGGACTCGTCGTGGCCGGTGAGCAGGTGCGGCTGGAGGATCCGCGCGAAGTCGGAGTGCGGCCGGTCGAAGTACACCTCGGCGTACGTCTCCGGCTCCCGCTCGCGCTCGACGGCGGCCAGGTCCGGGTACCAGCGGTAGCCGGCGAACACCTCGTCGGCGCCCTGGCCGCTCTGCACGACGCTGACCTCCTTGGAGACCAGCTCGGACAGCAGGTGGAAGGCGACCACGTCGTGGCTGATCATCGGCTCGCTCATGGCCTGGACCGCTCCGTCGAGTGCGGTCGACACCCGGTCCGAGGGCACCATCAGCTGGTGGTGGTCGGTGTCGTAGCGCCGGGCGATGAGGTCCGAGTACGCGAACTCGTCGCCCTCCTCGCCGGCCTCCGACTCGAATCCGACGCTGAACGTCGCCAGGTCCTTCTGGCCCGCCTCGGCCAGCAGCCCCACGATCAGGGACGAGTCGAGCCCGCCGGAGAGCAGCACGCCGACCGGCACGTCGGCGACCATCCGGCGCCGTACCGCCGTCCGCAGCGCGTCCAGCACCGCGTCGCGCCAGTCGGCCGCGTCCATGCCCGCGTGCTCGGCGCGGCGGGTGTACGACGGCTGCCAGTAGCACCGGTCGTGGTGGGAGCCGTCCGGCTCCACCACGCGCACGGTGGCGGGCGGCAGCTTGCGCACGCCGTTGAGCACGGTCCGGGGCGCGGCCACCGTGGCGTGCCAGCTCAGGTACTGGTGCAGCGCGACGGGGTCCAGCGAGGTGTCCACGCCGCCACCGGCGAGCAGGGCGGGCAGCGTGGAGGCGAACCGGAGCCGGCCCGGCCCGTGGGCCAGGTACAGCGGCTTGATCCCGAGCCGGTCGCGGGCCAGCACCACGCGGCCGGTGTCGTTCTCGACGATGACGAACGCGAACATGCCCTTGAAGTGGTCGACGCAGTCGGTGCCCCACTCCGCGTACGCCTTCATGACCACCTCGGTGTCCGAGGTGGAGAAGAACCGGTGCCCCAGGGCCCGCAGCTCGTCCCGCAGCGCCTGGTAGTTGTACACGCAGCCGTTGAACACGCCCGTCAGCCGGGCGTCGGTGTCGGTCATCGGCTGCGCGCCGCGCTCCGACAGGTCGATGATCTTCAGACGCCGGTGGCCGAGCGCCACGGCGCCCTGCGACCAGATGCCCCGGCCGTCGGGCCCTCGGGCCGCGAGGCGGTCGGTCATGCGCTCCACGGCTGCCACGTCGGGCCGCCGGTCGTCGAAGCGGATCTCACCGCTCAGGCCGCACATGCCGCACCTCCCCGCCGTGCCGCACCCGCCCCCGGCCCGCCCGGGCCCTCGTACTCCTCCTCGACCTCATATGAATCGGTCACCACAACTCCTCGAAGACGGGGAGCGGGCGTCTGTCCGCCGCTCGGTCCACGGTGCGAGGCGGCCCGCTCCGCTTCGGCGGGTTCCCCGTTGATCGCGGCGCATGCCTCCGCCGAACCGCACGCCCCCACCACGCGCCCCCACGGCGCCATTGCCGCACCCCCCGGCAGGCGGAGTTTTTGTCCCGTTTCGGGGGGCATCCGGAGTCCCATGGACCATGCACAGGCACCCGTACTCGACGCACTGGCCGCGTACCACGTGGAGAACCAGACACCTTTCACCCCGCCCGGCCACAAGCAGGGACGCGGCGCCGACCCTCGCGTACGCGCGATCCTCGGTGACGCCGTGTTCCAGTCCGACGTGCTCGCCACCAGCGGCCTGGACGACCGGACCTCCTCCCGGGGCGTCATCGCCAGGGCCCAGGAGCTGATGGCCGACGCCGTCGGAGCGGAGCACACCTTCTTCTCGACCTGTGGCAGCTCCCTGTCGATCAAGGCGGCCATGCTGTCCGTGGCCGGACCGCACGAGAAGCTGCTCGTGGGGCGCGACGCCCACAAGTCGGTGGTCTCGGGCCTCGTGCTCGCCGGGATCGTACCCATCTGGGTGGACCCCCAGTGGGACCCGGAGCGGCATCTCGCCCACCCGCCGTCCGCCGACGCCTTCCGCGCCGCCTTCGCCGAGCACCCCGACGCGCGGGGCGCCCTGGTCACGACGCCGACGCCGTACGGCACCTGCTCCGACCTGCCCGCCATCGCCCGGACATGCCATGAGCACGGCGTGCCCCTGATCGTCGACGAGGCCTGGGGCGCTCACCTCCCGTTCCACCCGGAGCTGCCCACCTGGGCGATGGACGCGGGCGCGGACGTGTGCGTCACCTCCGTTCACAAGATGGGCTCCGGGCTGGAGCAGGGCTCGGTCTTCCACCTCCAGGGCGACCTGATCGAACCCGAGGTGCTGAAGAACCGTGAGGACCTGCTGGGCACCACCAGTCCTTCCGTCCTCGTCTACGCGGCCCTCGACGGGTGGCGCCGCCAGATGGTCCAGCACGGCCACGCCCTCTACGACGACGCGCTCGCCCTGGCCAAGGACGTACGCGCGCGGATCGCCGAGATCGACGGCATGCACGTCCACGGTCGCGACGACTTCTGCGGGCCCGGCCGCTCCGCCGACCTCGACCCCCTCCAGGTGATCGTCGACGTCACCGGCCTCGGGACCACCGGGTACCGGATCGCCGACTGGATCCGCGAGCACCACCGGATCAACCTGCACCTCTCCGACCACCGCCGCACCAGCGCCCAGCTCACCCACGCCGACGACACCCGCAGCGCCAACGCCCTGATCGCCGCGCTGCGCGATGTCGCCGCCCACGCCGGCGACCTGCGGCCCGCGCCCCGGGTGGAGGTCCCCGACCCGGCCGACCTCCGCCTGGAACAGGTCATGCTGCCGCGTGACGCCTTCTTCGGGCGGGTCGAGCAGGTGCCGTGGGAGCAGGCTGTCGGCCGCGTCAGCGCCGAGATGCTCACGCCGTACCCGCCGGGCATCCCGGCCGCGCTGCCCGGCGAGAAGCTCAACGCCGAGGTGCTGCGCTATCTGCGGAGCGGCGTCGACGCGGGCATGGTGGTACCGGATGCCGCCGACACCGAGGTCAAGACGGTACGCGTGACGGTCGAGGACTGACCTCAGGCACCGGGCGGCTCCCGGGCCGCCGCCCCCGGCCCGCCGACGCCCGGGGGCCGTCCGCTGTCGGACCCGTCACAGCCCCGCGGCGGCCTTCTGCCGGAACCGGTCCCAGGCCCGCTCCGGAACGTCTTCGCGCAGCAGGACGTCGGCCGCCGTGCAGGCCAGCGCCTCCGCCGCGGCCAGCATCACCCGCCGCCCGCGAGGCCCGGCCGCCGCCTCCGCGAACGCGGGCGTGTGGTCCGATCCCTCCGGCCCCATGATGGCGACGAAGGGATGGATCGCGGGCACCCGCGTGCTGACGTTGCCGATGTCGGACGACCCCAGGTACACGCCCGGCTCGGGTTCCGAGAGGCGGATGCCCGCCCGGTCCATGTGGTGGGCGAACAGCCCGGACAGCACGTCGTTGTCGCGGAAGTGCTCGTACCGGCCGCCCACGTCGGTCACCTCCACCCGCGTACGGGTGGCCAGCGCCACGCCCTGCGCGCAGGAGCGCAACTCCTCCACCAGCCTCTCCAGGGCCGAGGTGGTCCCGCCGCGCAGTCCGAACAGGCCCTCCGCGTACTCGGGGACGATGTTCGTGGCCCGGCCGCCGTCCGTCACGATGCCCTGGATGTGCGATCCGCCGGGCAGCCGCCGGTCCAGTACACCGAGCGTGTTGAAGAGCTGGATCAGCGCGCCCAGCGCGTCGATCCCCTCCGTGGGGCTGCCGGTGGGGTGCGCGGCGCGCCCGTGGAACCCGACACGGACCTGGGCACTGGCCGTCAGCGGCGCCCATGACCAGTCGTAGACGCCGGGATGGAACATCAGCGCCGCGTCCACCCCGTCGAACAGGCCCGCCTTCACCTCCGTGACCTTGCCGCCTCCCCGCTCCTCCGCCGGAGTGCCGACGGCCAGCAGGGTCCCGTCGACCTCGCCGAGCGCGGCGCGCAGGGCGGTGGCCGCGCCGAGGCCTGCCGACGCGATCAGATTGTGGCCGCAGGCGTGCCCGAGCAGCGGGAGTGCGTCGTACTCCATCAGCAGGGCCACACAGGGTCCGTCACCGGCCGTGGCCGCCCGGCCCGTCCGGGCGACGAAGGCGGTCGGCATCCCGGCCACGCCGCGCTCCACCCGGAACCCCTCCCGCTCGAGTTCGTCCGCCAGCAGACCGGCCGCGCCGTGCTCCTGGTAGGCCGTCTCCGGTTCGCGGTGCAGGGCGAGGCCGACGTCCCAGAGCCGGTCCGCGCGGGCGGCCACCTCCTCCCCGATGCGGGCGTAGAGCGAATCCGGGGTGTGCGACACGGTGGCCTCCTCGAGTCGGCTGTGGCTGCCTTCCGCTCGTGTTCCACGTCTCCGGCGCCCGATGCCCCGCAGCGGCCGCGGATCTCGTCCGGGGCACACGACGCCGGTGCCGCGCGGGGTCGACCGGGCAGGTAGGCCCGAACGCAGGGACGGGGGCCCGCCGGGCGGCGGGCCCCCGTCACGCGTGCCGTGCGTGCGGCGTACGTCTCAGCGGGTGACGACGTGCCGCTCATTGGGCACGCAGTGCGTCATCGTCAGCCCCTCGACGTCCCGGGGCGGGTTCTCCCCGAGGTTGGCCAGGCGCTTGCGGTCCTCGTCGGTGAGGTCCTGGCTCGCGAGCGGCTCCAGGTGCGCCACGTCCTGCGGGGTGATGCCGATGCCCTCGCCGACGCGAAGACCCAGGTCGTTCTCGACCAGGAGGAAGTGCCACACCATCCGCTCCTGCACCGGCCGGTCGCACTGCTTCAGCAGGTTGACGAAGTTGTGCACCAGGTCGTCCCGCTCCCACTGCTCCATCAGCAGATAGCGCTGCCCGGCCTGCATGTAGTCGTTCGTCCGCTCGATCCGCTTACGGGTGAGCCTGCCGCGGATCTCCGGACCCTGTTCGTCGTGGGTGGGGTACTGGCCCTCGCGCAGGCCGCCCCGGATCGACGGTTCGTAGTTCACGTCCGGGTTCTCGCCCGCGCCGTCCACGTGGTACGTCATGAACCCGTCGCGCTGGTTGGTGCGCACGTCGGCGTTCTTGGCGTGGTTGACCGGCAGCTGGAGGTAGTTCGGGCCGACCCGGTAGCGCTGGGTGTCGCTGTACGAGAAGGTCCGGCCGACCAGCATCTTGTCGTCGGAGAAGTCCAGGCCGTCGACGAGCACGCCGGTGCCGAAGGAGATCTGCTCGTTCTCGGCGAAGAAGTTCTCCGGCATCCGGTTGAGCACCATCTTGCCGACCGGCTTGGGCGGGAAGTCCTGCTCGGGCCAGGTCTTGGTGTCGTCCAGCGGGTCGAAGTCCAGCTCCGGGTGGTCGTGGTCCTCCATCATCTGGACCAGCAGCTCCCACTCCGGGTAGTCGCCGCGCCGCACCGCCTCGTACAGGTCCTTGGTGGCGTGGCCGAGGCCCTGCGCCTGGACGTTGGCGGCGTCCTCCTCCGTCATGCTGCGCACACCCTGCTTGGGCATCCAGTGGTACTTGACCAGGACGGTGCGGCCCTCGGCGTTGACCCACTTGTACGTGTTCACGCCGAAGCCCTGCATGTGCCGGTAGTCGGCGGGGATGCCGCGCGGGCTGAACAGGTTCATCAGCATGTGCATGGACTCGGGGGTCTGCGACATGAAGTCGAAGATCCGCCGCGGTTGCTGCTCGAAGGTGACGGGGTCCGGTTTGAGGGAGTGGATCACGTCGGGGAACTTGATCGCGTCCCGGATGAAGAAGACGCCCAGGTTGTTCCCGACGAGGTCCCAGTTGCCGTCCTCGGTGTAGAACTTCACCGCGAATCCGCGCGGGTCGCGCGCCGCCTCCGAGGAGTCGCGGCCGCCGATCACGGTGGAGAACCGGACGGCGAGATCGGTGCGCTTGCCGCGCTCCTGGAAGAGCTTGGCGCGGGTGTAGCGGCTGATCGGCTCGTCGCCCCAGGAACCGTACGCCTCGAAGTAGCCGTAGGCGGTGACCCCGCGGGCGTGCACGACGCGCTCGGGGATGCGCTCCCGGTCGAAGTGGCTGATCTTCTCCAGGAACTGGTAGTTCTCCAGCGTCGCCGGCCCCCGGGACCCGACGGTGCGCTGGTTCTGGTTGTCGTAGACAGGGTGGCCCTGCCGGTTGGTGAGTACCTTCCGGTCGTCGCCGGGTGCGGGACCCTGGCTCGAAACGTCCGTCACGATCCTCGGCTCCTCTGCTGCATTTACTTCCGACTGCGTCCTATACGTCGCAGTATGCTCCGTTACCCGCCCGTCGGGGGCGTCTAACGGGCTCCCGTCGAACCGCGCCCGTAAGTACGTGATCCGTGTGTGGCCCGCACAGCGGGAGGAAAACGCGGCAAGCTGGTGACCATGAACCTGTCCGACCCGGAGAACGGCCTGAACTCCGCCAGCGTCATCAACGCCAAGAAGACCCTCCACGAGCTCCTCGGCCGCGCCGGTGTGTCCGCGGCCGAGGCGGATGTCCTGATCGCGCTCGTCGAAGCGGGCGCCCTCGCGCACGCGCAGGGTGAGGTCGGCGCAGCGGAGGGCGAGGCTCCCACGGGTAAGGGGGAGCTCTACGACAGCGGCCGGCAGGACGGCGCGCAGGCCGTCAGAGACGAGCTCCGCCACCTCGCCGAGCGGGCCCTGCGGCGGGCCACCGGCCCGACGGTGCCCGCTCACCGCCTGCCGCCCGACGGCCGCGCCGCGCACGCTCCGGTCGGCCGGGTGGACGTGGAGCGGACGAACGTCGCGGTGACGGCGCTGTACCTCACCTTCACCCAGCCGTCGGACCTCGATCCCGAGATGGCGGACGAGGTCCTGACAGCGGTCCTCAGCACGATGAGCGCGCGGGAGAGGGCGGGATATCCGGGCCGGCTGGACGCGTTCGCCGAGGCGCACGGGGAGAGTCTGACCCGCCTGTACGCGGAGTACGGCCCGGGCAGCGGTATCGCCGTCCACGGCCGCCACTCGCTGGCCCACTCCCCCACCAGCATCGCCGTGCTCGAACGCCTCGATTCCGCGGCGGACGCCCTGCGCGCGGCCTGGGACGGGGCGGAGCTGCCGCCCGGGTGGCTGGACGGCCTGGCGACGGCCTGGCGGGCCTGCCTCGGCTGACGCCACCCGGGCGGGGAGTTCAGCTGCCGTCGATCAACGCGTCGGCCAGGGCCGGGGAGAAGACCCCGGCCGCGGGGGAACCGGCCGGGCACTCCGCCGAGTCGCCGTCCGAGTCACCCGGGTGCTTGATCCACAGCAGGTAGTCGGCGCCGCCCGTACCGGCCTGGGACGGGACGCCGAGCTTGCGCTGGGGCGGGTTGCAGAAACCGACGTGCCCGCTGGCGGGGTCGCCGGGGGTGACGTAGCCGCCGTTGCCGTTGCGGGAGGTGTCCACGACCCAGCCGCTGGTGACGCCGAAGTCGGCCTGGAGCTGTGCCGCGAGGCGGCGGCCGTAGTCGTTCGACACGCTCGTGGAGTCGAAGTTGGAGACGTTGACGGAGAAGCCGCGGGCCATGGAGACCCCGGCCCGGTTGAGCAGCTCGGCCATCTTCTTCAGGCCGATCCCCTGAGCGCCGGTGCCCTCGGGGCCGAGGGTCCAGGTGAAGTTGCCCGCGTCCACATACGTCTGGACGAAGGGGCCCTGTTCCTGCAGACGCTGGTTCGCGAACCAGAGGGCGTCGAGGCGCTGTTCGAGGCCGCCGTTCATGCACGCCTCGTTCGCGGCCATCGGCACCGCGTCGGGTTCCAGCACGACGATCGCCGGACGCCCGGCGAGGCCGAGGGCGACGTCCGCGATCCACTTCTTGTACGCCTCGGGGCTGCCCGCCCCGCCGGAGGAGGGGCCGCCGCAGTCGCGGCCGGGGATGTTGTACGTGACCAGGACGGGGATCTGGCCCTTCGCGGCGGCCCCGCCGACGTAGGCGCTCACCTCGTCGCGGATACCGGTCGCGGGGTCGCCGTCCGCGTCCCATCCGCCGAACCACTTCACGGCGGCGTGGTCACCGATGGAGGACCTGATCCTGGCGGCACGGGGGTCGCCGGGGTGGGCGTCCGCCCAGGTGTAGGCGTTGTTGTGCGGGTCGGTGTAGAAGCCCTCGCGCGCGGTGGACGTGGTCAGCGAGACGTTGTCGAGGGTGATGTCGGTCAGCGCGCTCTGGTTGCCGAGCAGGAAGGTGACCTGCCCGGCGGCCGTGTCCAGTTCGGAGGTGAAGGTCCAGCTGAAGTGCTGGAAGGCGGTGCCGACCCCGATGGTCCGGGAGAGGGTGCCGGTGTAGGGCGCGTCCCCGAGCTGCACGGAAGTGGCGATCTGCGTCGCGCGGGAGGCCATGGCGTCGAAGGAGAGCGTGTACGTCGCCCCCTTGCGGAGGGTGATCCCGCCCTGCCCGGCCATGGTGTCCCAGGCGTTGCCGCTCCGGGCGGCGACGGTGGTGCGCAGCTGCCCTTCGGGGGTGGCGCGGGCGGATGCGTCGGCGCTGGCCCACCACGAGTCGATTCCGGTGGTGAACGCGCCGTTGACCACCAGCTCGCCGTAGACGGCGGGGGTGGGAGGGGCGGCCGACGCGGTGGGGATGAGGACGGTACCCAGCAGCGCGGCGGCGAGCGCGGGCGCGGCGGCCAGGCGTCGCCATGGGGCGGTGAAGGTCACGGAGGACGAGTCCTGTTCGGTTCTGCCGGCCGACTGCGTCGGCCGAATACGGCGGAGGGCTCGACGACCCTCCTCGCACTCATGATCGCAGAACTGACGCCCGGTCACCCCTCTTCACCAAAACCGGACTTCGGCACGGTCTCGTAAAGCGTCAAGGAATTCGACGCAGGCCGGATCTCTTCACCGGAATTGCCCGGTTTCAGGATTCACCGAAAACCGTCGCCGCTTTTCCGCCGCCGGGAAATGCCGTGCGGCCCGTCACCGCGGTGGTGACGGGCCGCACGGAACTTTCCGCGCGGAGCGGTGCCGCTACCAGCGGTACCAGCGGCCGGTACTGCCCTTCGGGCGGGCGACGAAGCCGATCAGCCATACGACCAGCACGATCACCGCTATCCACCACAGTGCCTTCACGGCGAAACCGGCACCGAACAGGAGCAGGGCCAGCAGAAGAACGAGTAGCAGGGGAACCATAGTTATCTACCTCCGCAGCATCATGTGCCCCGCGTTTACCGCCCTACACGCACGAGATTTCGAACTTTCCCAGGGCGCCCCGCGACAGGGGCCGGCCCGCACAGGGTGCTCCGCGTTCGAATTCCGGTGGCGTCAACCGGAACGGTCCGGCAGGGGCACCCCCTAAGCTCGGAGCCGTGAGCAGCGAGGCAGCGGGTGACACGGTCGCGGCGGGTGGCATGCGGTACCGCCAGGAGGAAGTGGCCCGGGCGGCCGGTGTGAAGGTCCGCAACCTTCGCTACTACCAGGAGCGGGGGCTGCTGCCTCCACCCCGCCGGGAAGGCCGGATCGCCTGGTACTCCGACCAGCACCTCGCCCGGCTGCGCCTGATCGACGACCTGCTCGGCCGCGGCTACACGGTGAACGGCATCGCCGAGCTCCTGGCCGCCTGGGAGCAGGGCGGCGGGATCGGTCAACTCCTGGGCCTGGAGCGGGAGATGGGTCGTGACTGGGCGCGGGAGGAGCCCGTCACGATGAGTCTGGCGGAGCTGCGTGAGCTGTTCGGTCCGGCGGCGACGCCCCAGGACACCCGGCGGGCCGCCGCCCTGGAGTACGTACGGGTCGACGGGGACACCGTCACCTTCCCCAGTCGCCGGCTGCTGGAGGCCACGCTGACGCTGGTGCGGCAGGGGTTGCCGCTCGGGGAGATCCTGGAGGCCGGGGACTTCGTCCAGCAGCAGGCGGCGGCGCTCGCGGACCGGTTCGTCGCCCTCTTCCGGCGGCATGTGATCGGCCCGGAGGGCCTGGAGCGACATTCGGCCACGCAGTTGGATCACATCGCGGAGGCCGCGTCGGCGCTGCGCCCGGTGGCGGCGGAGGTCGTGGCCGCTGAATTCGCGCGCGCGATGGCCCGGAGGGTGGAGGCGGAGGTCGCCGCGCTGCTGCGTACGGAGCAGTAGGACTTGGCCGAAAGGCAGAGTCCGCGCAACCTTGCCAACCGCCATTGGCACTCTTACATTCAACTCCACGGTCATACCGGCGAGTAACGATCTCGCGCGACCCGGACGGCACAAGATCGCACCGATCGCGCCCGATCACTCCGGCTCCGACCGGATCACACTCCCCACCACCCCACCCATTCAAGGGGGTCCTGTCATGCAACGTGGCTCACATGGCTTAGACAATTCCGGCGACTCGGGCGCCGGGCAGGTGAGATGGCGGCGTTTCGCCGTCCTGGCGGTCCCGGGCATCGCTCTCACCGCGGGCCTCGGCATCGCCCTCGCCCAAGGAGCGCTCGCCGCCTCCTTCGCCGTCTCGGGCCAGCAGTTCAAGGTCTCCGCGACCAGCCTGACCGGCAAGGGCTTCGCCCAGTACGGCAGCGTGGACGTCAACGCCCGTGACGAACTCATCCCGGTGGCGGTCACCGCCATCAAGGAGGCCGAGCTCAAGAGCCTCTGCCAGTCGGTGGTCACCTCGCTGCCGGTGATCGGCGACATCTCGCTCAACCTCACCGCCGGGCAGAAGGCGCCGGTAGAGGCGACCAACCTCTTCGTCGACGCCACCCAGCTCTCGGGCAACGCGGAGTTCACGAACATCGAGATCGGCCGCGACGCCTCCACCCTGGACAAGGGTCCGGAAGGGGCACAGGGCATGCAGGACCTGTTCTCCCAGCAGGCCGACACCATCAGGATCACCGATCTGCGGCAGACGGCGTGGGCCACCAACGCCGGCACCTTCAAGCTCTCCGGTCTGAACATGAAGGTCAGCAAGGGCAAGAAGGAATGCTTCTGACCCGCCACCGGACCCGGTTCCGGCGGTGGCGCCGCAGCCGGCCGTTCTGGGGCGGGCTCGTCACCGCCCTCGCCGGGGCCGAGATCTGCGCCCTGCCGCTCGCCCCCCTGAAGGTCATGCTGGCGCAGGGCGTCGCGGGTGTCCCGTCCGTCCTGATGGGCCTCGTGATGGTCGTGCTCGGCGTCTCCGTCTGGTTCGCCCCGCACTACCGCACCCTCGCCGGGATCGTCACCACCCTCATCGCCGCCTTCGCGCTCGTCCTGTCCAACCTCGGCGGATTCCTCGTCGGTACCTTGCTGGGCATCCTCGGCGGCGGCCTCATGTTCGCGTGGCAGCCGGGCGCCCCCAGGCCCGGCACTCCCGCCGAGGAGACCACGGAATCCGACGCGACCGGGCGATCCGCTTCGTCCGCACCGCACGACACCCCCTCCCACGCACCACTCTCCGATCCCCAAGGAGCACAGCCATGAGCCGCACACCCACCACCCTCGCCCTCGGACTCGCCGCGGTCGGCGCGCTGACCTTCGGCGCCGCGTCCGCCACCGCCGCACCGTTACCGACGGCGGCGGCCGGCTCGACCACGGTCACCCCGGCCGGCCACGCCTTCAAAGCCACACTGAGCGGCAAGGCCACCCTCAAGGCCGGCTCGGTCACCATCTCCTGCACGGTCTCGGTGGCCACCGGCACCGTCCCGGCCGCCCCCGGCAACCACAACCCGGCCGGCCCGGTCTCCTCCCCCATCTCCGCCCCGACCTACAGCTCCTGCACCTCCAGCACACCGGGGGTGACCCCCACCGTCACCACCAGCGGCGCCTGGCAGGTGTCCATGCAGAACGGGGCTCCGATCACGGCGACCATGACCGTCCCGACGGGCGGTCTCGTGGTCAAGACGACAGGTCTGGCCTCCTGCACGGTCGTCACCGCGCCGAACGGCCCGGCGAACGCGCCCGGCACCTGGACAAACGGCGCCCCGTCCACCCTGACCTTCACCAACGCCTCGGTCCCGATCAAGGTCACCGGCGGGTTCGGCTGCCCGACCAGCGCGACGACCTCCACCTTCAACGCCGTCTACACGGTGACGGACACCACCGACCCGGCTCAGCAGATCGCGGTCAAGCCGTGACGGCGTGACCTCGTGACGCGGAGAGGATGAACGATGCCGGGCGAGCCGTCGCCGTACGCCCCCGACGCGGGTCCGGGCCGTACGTCGTACGCCTCGCCCGGTCATCTCCGCTCCCTGACGTACCGTCACCCGCCCCTGCAGCCCCGCCGTTCCGTCATTCCGCGGCGGGGTCCGCCAGCGCGGCCGCGGTGACGTGGGCGAACGCTTCCTTGTTGTCCAGCATGATGTTGTGTCCGCAGTCCGGGATCGCGACCACGGCCACCCCCGCCTCGGCGAGCGCGTCGGCGCCCGGGAGCGGGCCGTCCGCCTCGGGCAGCAGATACGTACGGGGGATCTTCAGGTTCAGCAGGAGCTCGCGCATGGTGGGGACGGTCCCCCGGACGAGGGAGACCGCGCTGCGGTGCAGGGCCTGACGACCGGTCAGGCGCATGGTGGCCCACCAGTGCGGACCGACCCGGTCACGTACCTCCTCCCAGCCTCCGGCCAGGAACGCCTCCTCGGTGTAGGCGGCGATGCCGCTGCTGCCACCGGTGGGCAGGCTCGGTATCGGGGCCGGGAGCGGATCGAGGTTGGCGTCGACCAGGACCAGGCGGGAGACCAGGTGCGGATGGCGGGCGGCCAGCACGATGGCCACCGAGCCGCCCATGCTGTGCCCTATCAGCTGCGCACCGCTGACGCCCGCGACGGTCAGGGCGTCCGCGAGGCTATCGGCGTGCGACTCCAGGGTGTAGTCGAAATCCGTGGGCCGGTCGCTGAGGCCGTGCCCGAGGAGGTCGACGAGGAGCGAGCGGTGGCCCGCCAGCAGGGGGTGGACGGCGGCCTCGGTGAAGTAGGCGGCCGAGGTGGCGCCCAGACCGTGCACATAGACGCGGGCCGGCTCCCGGCCCGGTAGCTCCAGCCAGCGAATCCGGTCACCCTCGGGCGTCACGACGGCACTGCGCACGATGCACTCCCCCTGCGCTCGACATCCCTGGAGAGAAGAGCGTAACCACCCGGCCCCGCCGCCGACCCGCCGCATTCGGACCACTTCCGGGCCCGTTCGGCGACCGACCCTCTCAGCTCCTCGGCTGCAGGCGGCGCACGGTCACGTCCTGAAGGTTCCCGTCCGCGACCGTCACGGTCATGAAGGTACGGAAGGGCTGGCGCCTGCGGTCCGTGGGAGAGCCGGGGTTGAGCAACCGCAAGCCGCCGGGAGCGACGGAGTCCCAGGGGATGTGGCTGTGCCCGAACACCAGGACGTCGAGGTCCGGGAAGCGTTCGGCGCAGCGCCGCTCCCGCCCGGTGGCCGGTCCGGTCTCGTGCACGACTCCGAACCGCAGCCCGCCCAGTTCCGCGCGGGCGACCTCGGGCAGCCGCCGTCGTAGCGCGGGGCCGTCGTTGTTGCCGTACACACCGATCAGCCGGCGCGACCGCGACGACAGCAGGTCCAGGGTGGCCTCGTCGATCCAGTCCCCGGCGTGGATCACCACGTCGGCCTCCTCGACACCCGCCAGGAGTTCGTCCGGCAGGCTCTTCGCCCGGGCGGGCACATGCGTGTCGGAGGTCAGAAGCAGCCGCATGACGTCAGCCTACGGGCGGAAGGTCCGCCCACCGAGGACCCAACACCCCAGTACCGACCGGACGTGTCCCAGGGGCCGTTCTCGGCATCAAGAACGCGTAAAGATTGCCGGGAACCGGCAGTGAACTCCCGTGCGCTGCCGTGTCACCATCCCCTCGACGACGGAAAACCGACGCACGGGGCGAGGTGACGTACATGGGCTGGTTTCTCGGTCTCGGCATCGCGGGTCTCGTGCTGCTCGTTCTGTCCCTGGTCCTCGACGGGGTGGTGGAGGGTGTCCTCGACGGGCTCGGCGGGGGGCTCGACGGGTTTCTGTCGTTGCCGGTGATCGCGGGGTTCGTCTCCGCGCTCGGTTTCACGGGCGCGATCGTCCTGGGGACCACCGGCACGGGGGCGGGGGTCGCCACCGGTGCGGGCGTGGCGGCGGGGGGCGTCGCGGGCTGGCTGACCTGGAAGTTCAGCCGGGCGCTGATGCGCGGCGAAGGCGCGTCCGCACCGCGCGGTGACGATCTGCGAGGCAGTTCGGGCTCCGTGGTCACGGCGATCCCGGCCGACGGCTACGGCGAGGTGCTGCTGTACCTGGGCGCGCAGCCGGTGAAGTACGCGGCGAAGTCCCCGGTCCCCGTCGACCGGGGCGCCGAGGTGTGGGTCGAGGCCGTGCTCTCGCCGACCTCGGTCGTCGTACGCCCGGTGGACCGCTGACCACCTCCGCGCCCCCGGCACCCCCCGACCGACCGACCGCTCATATCTCTCCGACTCCTGGGGGTCCTGTCATGAGTCCTGTCCTCATCGCCGTGGTGGGCATCGGCGTACTCGCCGTTCTGCTCGCCCTCGTCGTCGTCACGCGCTACAAGGTCGCGGGGCCCAGCGAGGCGTTCATCATCACCGGCCGGCGTGGCAAGCAGGCCACCGACCCTGCGACGGGGCGGGTGTTCACCGACAACAGCGGCCAGAAGGTCGTCGTCGGTGGCGGCGTGTTCGTGGTCCCGTTCGTGCAGCAGAAGTTCACCCTCGACCTCTCCAGCCGGCACATCCCGGTCGCGGTGCGCGGCGCCGTCACCCTGCGCGGGGTCAAGGCGAACCTGGAAGGTGTCGCGATCGTCAAGGTGGGTGGCAACGAAGACTCGATCCGGGCCGCGGCCCAGCGGTTCCTGATGCAGCAGGACGGCATCGTCGGCTTCACGCAGGAGGTGCTGTCCGGCGCGCTGAGGTCGATCGTGGGCCGGATGTCGGTGGAGGACATCATCCGCGACCGGGCCGCGTTCGCCGGGCAGGTCGCGGAGGAGGCCGAGGCGTCCCTGTCCGGGCAGGGGTTGGTCCTCGACGCGTTCCAGATCCAGGACATCACCACCGAGGGCTCGTACCTGGAGGACCTCGGCCGGCCCGAGGCCGCGCGGGCCAAGCAGGAGGCGGACATCGCCGAGGCCGTCGCCCGGCGCGCCGCCGAGCAGGCTCGGCTCAAGGCGGAGGAGGAGATCGCGATCGCGCAGCGGACCCTCTACCTGAAGCAGGCGGAGATCAAGGCGCAGACGGACGAGGCCGCGGCCCAGGCGAACGCCGCGGGTCCGCTCGCCGAGGCCGCCCGGCAGCAGGACATCCTCAGCGAGCAGGAGAAGGTCGCGGAGCGGCAGGCCGCCCTGACCGACCGGCAGCTCGACACCCAGGTCCGCAAGCCGGCGGACGCCGCCCGCTACCAGGCCGAGCAGGAGGCCGAGGCCCGGCGGATCGCGCTGGTGAAGCAGGCCGAGGCGGACGCCCAGCGCTCCCGCCTCACCGGTGAGGGTGAGAAGGCGCACCGGGCCGCGCTCGCCGACGCCGTGCGCATCGAGGGCGAGGCGCAGGCGGCCGCGATCGCCGCGAAGGGCTCCGCCGAGGCGGAGGCGATGCGGAAGAAGGCCGACGCCTTCGCCGGGTACGGTGACGCGGCCGTCCTCCAGATGCTCGTCGAGGTGCTTCCCCAGGTGGTCGCCAAGGCGTCCGAGCCGCTGTCTGCCATCGACAAGATGACCGTCATCTCCACCGACGGCGCCGGCCAGTTGTCCCGTACCGTCGCCGACAACGTCGCCCAGGGCATGGAACTCCTCAGCTCCACCACCGGAGTGGACCTCGCCGCCCTGCTCCAGGGCATCACCCGGCAGAAGGGGCCGGCCCCGGCCGCGGCGTCCTCGGACAACGGGGCCATTCAGATCACCGACTAGACCGGCAGCACCGGCCGGGCGGAACGCCACTGGGGGGATGCGAGCATGCCGCGGAACGAGCACGGGAGACCGCCCGGGCACATGGTCGTCTGCGGGGACGACGGGCTGGCGCGCCGACTGGCCGCCGAACTCCGGGACGTCTACCGCCGGCGTGTCGTTCTCGTCGTACCGAGCGAGCAGGCCGAGGGGCCGGCGGGAACCGACCTGCCGGACCCGTCCCGCGCGGCCGGGCCGATCAGCCGGTTCGGTACGGCCGTGGCAGGCACGGCGCCGGACGGCACGAGCGGCGGGGCGCCTCCGCTCGTACGGGAAGTCCTGTCGTCCTCCCCCGGTGAGCGGGCGCTCCTGCGGGCCGGCGTGGGCGAGGCGGCGGCGCTGGCCCTGCTGTACGAGGATGACGAGACCAACCTCAGGGCCGCGCTCACCGCCCGTCGTCTGAGCCCCGGACTGCGGCTCGTGGTCCGTATGTACAACCGCAAGCTCGGGGTGCACCTGGAGGAACTCCTCGACCAGGTCGCCCTGGTGGGCACGCCCGGCGTCGACCGCACGCGTCTCGACGCCTCCACCACCGTCCTCTCCGACGCGGACACCGCCGCACCCGCGCTCGCGGCCACGGCCGTCGCAGGGACGAGCAAGGTCGTCCAGGCCGACGGGCTCCTGCTGCGCGCCGCCGAGAGGACACCGTCCGGCCGGGGCGAGGTACCGGACGCCGGCCTGTGCACGCTGGCTCTCCTGTCGTCCACCACGGCGGACCCGGCGGGTGCGGAGGGCTCGGACGGCAGCGGCGCGCAGGGCCCCGAACTCCTGCCCGCCGACCGCACCGTGGCGGGCGCCGCCGGGCGCGGAACCGTCGTCCTGGAGACCGTGCGGTACGCCGGTCCCACCGTGCCGACGCGGCGGCTGTCCCGTCGGGGCGCGCCCCTCGGCGAACTCTTCTCCAGCCGCCTGCGGTGGGCCCTCGCCGGCATCGTCGCCTCGGTGCTCGCGCTGAGCGTGGCCGCCACGGTCGCCACCGACGCCGGCCCGGTGCACGCCGCGTACCTCACGCTGCTCGACCTGTTCTCGATCGGCGACCCGGCCGTGGGCGAGCCCCTCCCCCGCCAGATCCTCCAGCTCCTGTCCGGCCTCGTCGGCCTGGCCCTGCTGCCTCTCCTCATCGCCGCCGGGTTGGAGGCACTGGGCACATTCCGGGGCGCCGGCGCCCTGCGGCGCCCGCCCCGCGGCCTGTCCGGTCACGTCGTCCTGCTCGGTCTGGGCAAAATCGGGTCCCGTGTCCTGTCCCGGCTCCGCGAACTCGACATTCCCGTCGTCTGCGTGGAGGAGGACCCCGACGCCCGCGGTGTCCCGCTCGCCCGGAGCCTCGGAGTCCCCGTCGTCCTCGGCGATGTCACCGAGGAGGGTGTCCTGGAATCCGCCAAGATCCACCGCGCCCATGCTCTGCTCGCCCTCACCAGCTCCGACACCACCAACCTGGAGGCCGCGCTCTACGCCCGCTCGGTCAAACCCGACCTGCGTGTCGCCCTGCGCCTGTACGACGACGACTTCGCCACCGCCGTCCACCGCACCCTGCGCACGGCCCACCCGGACGCCCTCACCCGCAGCCGCAGCGTCTCGCACCTGGCCGCGCCGGCGTTCGCGGGCGCGATGATGGGCCGCCAGATCCTGGGCGCCATCCCGGTCGAGCGCCGGGTCCTGCTCTTCGCGGCCGTGGAGGTGGCGGACAACCCCCTCCTCGCGGACCGCACGGTCGCCGAAGCGTTCCGCCCCGGCGCCTGGCGCGTCCTCGCGCTCGACACCGCCTCCCCGACGACCCGCCGCCCCGACCTCGCCGCCGGCCACCGCACCGGGGAGGAGCCCCAACTCCTGTGGGACCTCCACCCCGGCTACGTCCTGCGCCGCGAGGACCGTGTCGTCATCGCCGCCACCCGCCGCGGTCTCGCCCAGCTCCTCGGCTCCGCGTCCCTCGCCGCCGAGGAGGCCCGGCGGCCGCGCGTACGGCCGGAACACGCCCCTGGTGCGGTCGACGGCGTCCGCGCGGCGCCACCGCGCGCCGGCCCGGCGGCCGTGTAGGCGTACCGCTCAGTCCTGTCGTCCGCGTCCCGACGTCCACACCGTTCCGCGCGCTTCGTACTCCAGCATCTCCTCCAGGCCGAGCGCGGCGTCGACGCCCAGCTCCCGGCGCACCAGCCACAGGGCGAGATCGAGACCGGAGGTGACACCGCCGGCCGTCACCAGGTCGCCGTCGTCGACGACACGGGCGTTCTTCAGGACACCCCCCTGCTGCTGGAGGTCGGCGCGCGCCCGGTGGTGGGTGGTGCACGGCCGCCCGCGGGTCAGTCCGGCGGCGGAGAGCAGCATCACGCCGGTGCACAGCGCGCTGATGGTCAGCCCCGGTCGGGGCGCTCGGGCAAGGGCCCTGGGAAGGGCGCCGCGCCGGATCTCGGCCCACACGCCGGGGTCCTCCCGGCGCGCGTATCCGCCGCCGGGTACGACCAGGAGGTCCGCCTCCTCGGGGGCCCAGCGGTGGTCGACGCGGATCGTGGTCCCGAAGGCCGCCGAGACGGTGGGCCTGCCGTCCAGCGTGACGTAACGGACGTCGACCTGGCGGTCGGTGAAGTAATCGGCGGCGGAGAGGAGTTCGTAGGGGGCGCTCAGGTCGAGCTCCTCCACGCCGTCGAACATGACGACGTGTACGCGGAGGGGATCCGTCCGGCGGGGAGCCGCCCCCGGGGCGGCCGCGTGCGCGGGGGTGGTCGCATGTGCGGGGGTGGTCGCGCCGGCCGCGAGGGACGCGGCGCCGAGGGCGGTGGTCGTGCGCAGCAGAGTTCGGCGGTTCATGTCTGTTCGGTTCTCCTCTTCTCATGGGAACGGGGTGGCGGGGAGCAGCCGTGTCCCCCTGTTCAGCGGGGCAGGGGTTCGTCGGCGAGGTAGGGGGGTGCGGGGTCGTACTGGATCTCCCGGCGGACGGCGCGGGCGTGGTCCCGCCCGTGCAGACGGCCGACGAGCCACAGTGCGCTGTCGATGCCGGCGGAGACGCCCTGGCTGGTCAGGAGCGGGCCGTCGACGACGTAGCGGGCGTCGCGGACGACGGTGACGTCCCCGCGTGCCTCGAGCGCCGCCTCGTACTGCCAGTGGGTGGCCACCCTCCGACCGTGGGCCGGCCCCGCGGCGTGCAGCAGGAAGGAGCCCGTGCAGACGCCGACGGTCCACGAGGCGCGGGCGGAGGTGGCGGCGAGCCAGTCGGTGACCCGTGGGTGGTGCGGCTGGATCTCGCGGGCGCCGTAACCGCCCGGCACGAGGATGACGTCCAGCGGCGGATGGTCGTCGAGTGTGTGGTCCGGCAGTACACGCATGCCGTTGGCACAGCGGACCGGAGCGGAACGCTCGGCGATGAGCACGGCCCGGTCGGCTCCGTCGCGCAGGGCGCTGGAGCTGGTGAACACCTCCCAGGGGCCGACGAAGTCGAGCTCCTCGACGGTGTCGAAGAGAAGGATCCCGTACGTGGTCATGGCGTGCCGATCTGCTGGTCGAGGACGAGGACGAGGGGTTCGCCGTCCGGGCGGCGGCGAGGGGTCCGGCGTCCCCAGGGGGCGCGAGGGGTTCGCCGTCCCCAGGGGCGCGAGGGGGGAAAGGCTGAGCAGATCCGCTACGCGCGCCAGACGGTGCCACGGCGCTCGTACTCGAGGACCTCCTCGGCGAACAACGCCGTCTCCGGGCCGAAGAACCGTTCAAGCAGCCACAGTCCGAGGTCGATGCCCGAGGTCACCCCGCCGCAGGTCACCAGGTCACCGTCGTCGACGACCCGGCCGCCGACCACCCGGCCGCCCTGCGCCTTGAGGTCGTCCTCGGCGATGTGGTGCGTGGTGCAGGGGCGCCCCGCCGTGATCCCCGCGGCGGACAGGAGCATGGTGCCGGTGCACACGGCGCCCAGGACGAGCCCGCGCCGCCGTGCCGCCGCGAGCGCCCGGGGCAGCACCCCCCGCCGCACCTCCCGTTCGAGGCCGGAGCCCTCGCCGTATCCGGCGCTGGGAACCACGATCAGGTCGGCGGAGCGGGGGGTCCAGGGGGCGCGGCAGACGATCTCCATACCGGCCGCGGTCGTCACGGTGCCGGGTCCGTCGACGGTGACGAAGGACTGCGCGACGCGGTCCTCCCCGGCGATCCCGAAGACCTCGATGTGGCCGGCGAAGTCCTGTTCCTCCACACCGTCGTACAGCACGGTGTGCACGCGCAGCGGTGCGCGGCGCGGACGCGTCGGCGCCAGGCCGGCCTCCTTCCCGTGGGCCGTGCCGGCCGTGACGTACGAAAGGCCGGTACCGGCCGCTACGGCGGCTCCGGAGCGGAGCAGGCCGCGCCTGGGCATACGGGACAAGGGGTCCTCCGTGAAGACGTGAACCGTGCCCCGTGCGTCGCCTGTCCAGGGCCGCCGGGGCGAAGACGCGTTCAGTCTTCCGGCGGGCGGGGAGTGCCGACAGTGGCGCTCATGCCCAAGGTGCGCAAGATACGGCCAGGCCGAGGGCCGCCGGCGGTGTCACCCGCGGAAGGCCGCCCGGTACGCGGACGGGGTGGTGCCGACCTGGCGGGCGAAGTGGTGGCGGAACGTCTCCACGGACCCGAATCCGGTTTCCTCGGCGACCCGCCGCATCGGCAGGTCGGTGCTCTCCAGGAGTTCCCGCGCGCGCTGCAGGCGCTGGGCGAGGAGCCAGCGGAGCGGCGTGGTCCCCGTCTGCGCGCGGAAGTGCCGTGCGAGGCTCCGGCGGCTCATCATGGCGTGGGCGGCGATGTCGGCGATCGACAGCGGCTCGTTCAGCTTGTCCCGCATCCACCGCATCGTGTCGCCGAGGTCGGCCGAGTCGCAGTCCGGGGCGGGGTACTGGATGAACTGCGCCTGTCCCCCGGCTCGTTGCGGGGGCATGACCATCATGCGGGCGACCTCCGCCGCCACGACCGCGCCGTGGTCGCGGCGCACCAGGTGCAGGCACAGGTCGAGCCCCGCGGCGATCCCCGCCGAGGTGAGGACCTGACCCTCGTCCACGAACAGCACCGACGGGTCGACTCGGGTACGGGGGAACCGCTCGGCCAGCGAGTCCGCGAACCGCCAGTGCGTCGTCGCGCTGCGCCCCTCCAGCAGTCCGGCGCGGGCGAGCACGAAGGCTCCCGTACAGATGGAGGCCACGCGCGCGCCCGCGGCCGCCGCCTCGCGCAGCACTCCGACCGCGCGCGGGTCGGGGATCTGCTCGGCCGGGATTCCGGGAACGATGACGGTGTCGGCGTCACGGGCGTCCTCCCACCGGTACGGGGACGACAGCTGGAAGGGCTGCGCGGGCCCGGCCGACGCCGTGACGTCGCGGTCGGTGCACACGCGTATGTCGTACGCCGGCGATCCGTCCGGGTGGGTGGCGAACGCGAACACCTGGCAGGGGATGGCCAGATCGAAGGCCGACACGTCATCGAGCGCGAGGACCGCAACCACATGCATACGGCCGGACCCTACGGCACCGGGCCGCTCCGGCCCTCACTCGGGCGTCTCGGCGGTACGGGAGAAGGTGCCCTCGATCTCGTCGAGGATCCGGGCCGCCTCCAGGAGGGCGGTGCCGTGGACGGGCCACTCCCCGGGATGGTCGAGAGGGCCGTTCCGCGCCATGGTCGCCACCTCCTCATAGCGGCGTGCGGCCTCGTCGAGGCAGGCGCGGAGCCGGTCGGGGTCCTCCGGTCCGTGGGGCGGGCCCAGGCATTCGAGCGCGGCGGCGGTGCCGTGCAGCAGCTCGGCGTAGGAGGGGAGGAAGTCCGCCGACACGGACGCCCGCGGTGTGCGGGACGGTCCGGACGAGGAGGCGGAGGCCTCCGGTTCGTACTCCAGCGCGCGGGCGATGGACCGGATGTGGGTGCCTGTGCGCTCGACCATGCTGATCGTCTCGTGACAGC
Source organism: Streptomyces sp. NPDC093600 (assembly GCF_044764755.1). Taxonomy (NCBI): domain Bacteria; kingdom Bacillati; phylum Actinomycetota; class Actinomycetes; order Kitasatosporales; family Streptomycetaceae; genus Streptomyces; species Streptomyces sp. NPDC093600. The sequence continues at coordinate 391,156 of NZ_JBIWIU010000003.1, read as the reverse complement.
GCTGCAGCGCCTCCTCCGCGCTGCTCCACCGGCGCCGGGGGTTGAGTTTGGTGTTCTCGTGCTCCCTGTCCAGCACCGCGCGCGCGTCCTTCGCCTGGGCGGCCAGCTCTTCGCAGCGGCGGGGCCAGTCCTCCCGCGCGCCCTCGTCGGTGGTCCTCCCCTCGGCGGTGCGCGCCAGGGTGCGGAGCATGCTCCGGGCCCGGGCGGCCAGGTCCTCGACCCGTTGCTGGGCGGTGTCCGTGTGCGGCGAGGGGGCGATCGCGAGGTGCGCGACGAGGCCGCAGCACACTCCGATGGTGGCGGACCCGACGAGGTGCCCGATGTAGTCGATCCGTCCGCCGCCGCCGACGAAGGCGAAGAGGGCCACGACCGGAACCTGGGTGGCCTGCTGTCCCAGCAGGTCCAGGCGGGCCACGAGCAGGGCGGTGAAGACCAGGACGAGCAGGCTCCAGACGTGGACGCCGGCGGTGCTGCCGAACCCGGCCGCCACGGCGGTCCCGATCGCCATGGCGCCGAGGTACTGCGCCGAGTCCCACAGCGACCGGTAGACCGTCGACTGCAGGGCGAGCAGCGCGGTGAACGGGGCGAACGCGGTGACGTTCGAGGGCAGCAGCCAGGAGGACAGGCACCAGGCGACCGTGGCGGCGGCGGCTCCCTTGAGCAGCAGGAGCATCCCGTCGCGCGCGTCGCCGGGCCCGCGTACCGCACCGGTCACGAAGTCCCGCGCGCTCAGCAGACGGCTTCGGCACCAGGCCCTCGCCCTGGCCGTCGGGTCGGACACACCTCTCCCTGTCCTTCGTCGAAGCCCTGCTCGCCCCCTCGGGAGGGGGCCGGCAGGGAAGACGATCAGCTCTCCGGTTCCTCGTGCAGACCTCGCCTACCCCTTTTGCGGGCTTGTACGTCCAGGCCGTCGGCGCCGCGGCGCCCTAGACGATCGCGGCGAGTGCGACCTCGGTGGCTCGGGCGATGAGGGCGTCGACGCGTTCGGCGTCCTTGGTGTCGCGGCGGGAGAGGACGGCGAGGGTGATCGGTGCGGCGCCGGGGCGCCAGAGGACGGCGATGTCGTTGCGGGTGCCGTAGCCGCCCGAGCCGGTCTTGTCGCCGACCTGCCAGCCGGCCGGGGTCCCGGCGCGGATGGTGTGGTCGCCGGTGGTGTTGCGCTTGAGCCAGTCGGCCAGCACGGCGCGCTTCTCCGGGGGAAGGGTGTCGCCGAGGACGTAGGCGCGCAGGTCGGTGGCGAGGGCGCGGGGCGTGCTGGTGTCGCGGGGGTCGCCGGGGGTGCCCTCGCTGAGGGCCACCTCGTAGCGGTCGCAGCGGGTGACCCGGTCGCCGAGGCCGCGCAGGGCGTCCTGCAGAGCCCGGGGGCCGCCGAGCTCGCGGAAGAGGAGGTTGGCCGCGGCGTTGTCGCTGTAGCGGATCGTGGCGTCGCACAGCTCGCGCAGGGTCATTCCGGTGGCGACATGCCGCTCGGTGACCGGTGAGTGGCTGACGAGGTCCTCGCGGCCGTACCGCACGAGCCGGTCGAGCTGCCGCAGCGAGTTCCTCTCCAGCATGGCGCCGGCGAGCAGCGCCTTGCAGGTGGAGGCGTAGGCGAAACGTTCGTCGGGCCGGTGGACGACGGTCCGGCCGCTGCCGGTGTCGAGCGCGTAGACGCCCAGCCGGGCGTCGAACTTCCTCTCCAGTTCGCCGAACGCGCGCGCCGTACGCGGATCGGCGGGCGTCGACGAGGAGGGCTTGGAGGCGGGTGGCGTCGGGCCGGAGTGGGTCGGGGAGGCGGCGTCCGGGGTGGCCGCGCATCCGGGGAGGGGCAGCGCCGCGAGGCCGGCCAGGGTGGCGAGTACGGCACGACGGGAGGCAAGGGTCCGGGTGGGCATGGTGTGCGGGCTCTCTCTTGTGGGGTTCGTACCGAGTGGTCGCATCGCGGCACGGGCGGCCGGTCGTCGGCGGAGCGGCGGTCACGACGCGGGAGGGGGCGCGGTGGCCGTCAGCGGGCCAGGTGGCTCAGGAACCGGGCGGCGACCGGACCGGCGTCGGCGCCGCCGGAACCGCCGTCCTCCAGGAGCACCGCCCACGCGAGGTCGGAGTCGCCCTGGTAGCCGATCATCCACGCGTGGGTGCGCGGCGGGGTCTCGGTGCCGAATTCGGCGGTTCCGGTCTTCGCGTGGGGCCGGCCGGACAGGCCCTTCAGGGCGTGGGCGGAACCGGAGGTCACCGTGGCGCGCATCAGGTCGCGGAGCCGGCCGGTCACCTCGGCGTCGAGCGCCACCGGGGCCTGGTGCTTCTTCTTCACCGCGTCGGGCACCAGCATCGGCTGGTGGAACGTTCCGTTCTTGACGGTGGCCGCGACCGATGCCATCACCAGGGGTGAGACCTGGACGCGTGCCTGGCCGATGGTGGCGGCGGCTTTGTCGTTGTCGCTCGTCGTGACGGGGACGCTGCCGTCGTAGGTGCTCGTGCCCACGTCCCAGCTGCCGCCGATGCCGAACGCCTGGGCCGCGTCGCGCAGGTCGGTGGCGGAGAGCCGGCCGCGGGCGTTGACGAAGTAGGTGTTGCAGGACCGCGCGAAGACGTCCTCGAAGGTCGAGCCCGCCGGAAGGTCGAACTGGCGCTGGTTCTCGAAGCGCTGTCCGTCGACCTGGGCGAACTTCGGGCAGGCGGCGGGCGTTTCGGGTCGTACGCCGCCCTTCAGGAGAGCCGCCGCTGTGACGACCTTGAAGACGGATCCGGGCGGGTAGCGCCCTTCGAGGGCGCGGTTGAGGCCGGCGGGCCGGTTGGCGGCGGCGAGGATGTGGCCGTTGCGCGGGTCGATGGCGACGATGGCCGCGTTCTTCTCGACGCCGGTCAGGGCCTTGGCCGCAGCCTGCTGGACGCGGGGGTCGATGGTGGTGCGCACGGGGCGGCCCTCTGCCTTGGGAGCCTCGGTGAGGTTCTTGACGGCGCGCCCGCTCGCCCGGTCCGCGACCACCAGGGTCTTCTTCACCTTCGTCCCACCGGACAGGATGGCGTCGTAGCGGGCTTCCAGGCCGGACGCGCCTTTGCCGCTGGCGGGGTCGACGGTGCCGACGAGGCTGTCCGCCTGGAGCGGGGCGCCGTGGGTGTCGAGCACCTTCGCCCTGTCGTTGGAGCTCTGGAGCGCGAGTGTCTGCCCCGGTTTCAGCTCGGGATGGATCATCGGCGAGGTGAACTCGACCTTCCACGCGCCGGCTGTGCGGATCATCCGCGCCCGGGAGTGCCAGGTGACGTCACCGGCGCCCGGGATCGCCATGTCCACGGTGAAGGGGAAGTGCACTTCGCCTTCGTTCTTCTTCTGCCCCTCGCCCTCGGTGAGGGTGGTCCTGGAGGGCTTGAGATTGGTCAGTACGGACGTGAGGAGCGACGCGGCGGCGTCGGGCGTGTCGGTGTGCGTGGCCGCCTTCCCCGGGTCGTGCCCGGCCCAGGCGGTGAGGAACGCGGTCAGGGGTTTGCGGGCGGCGGTCACATGCGGATCCTCCCGCTGATCACCGCCCCAGAGGCTGAAAGCGGCGTACCCGCCTCCCGCCACCACCAGCAGGGCGGCCGCGCCGATGGCGAGCGGCCACCGCTTGCGCCGCGGCCGCCGGTGCGGGGCGGGACCGTTCCAGCGGTCGGTGTACGTCAAGGTGCTCTCCGTTCACGGTCGGGTCGGGCGTTCGTGGCCGGGCCGGCGTTCGCGTGATCCCGGAGTCAAGCCCGCCCGCCTCCCGTATGTCGAATACGATCTCGGCATCACGATGATTCGCATGATGTATCGCTGCACGTCAGGAGAGGCAGAGTGCTGACGGAACGGCATCTGGAAATCTTCATCGCGCTGGCGGAGGAGGAACACTTCGGGACTGCGGCACAGCGCGTGGGCATCACCCAGCCGCCCCTCTCGCAGGGCCTGCGACGGCTGGAAGCCCTGCTCGGCGTGCGCCTGTTCGACCGTGAGCGAGGAGTGTCCCTCACCGAGGAGGGGACCCTGCTGCTCCCGCACGCCCGCAGAGCCCTGGCCGCCCTTGCGGAACTCCGCGAGACCGGCGCCCGCGAGCACGCCGACGGCCGTCGTCTGCGGCTGGGACTCGCGCCCGAAGTGCCGGCGCCCCTCGCGGCCGACGTGGCGGCCGCGCCGGTCCGGGCCGGGGAACGGACCCGGATCGGCATGGTGACGGCGCCGACCGCCGCGCTGCTCGGCGACGTCGCGGCCGGGCGGCTCGACATCGCCGTGATCCGCCATCCCTCCGTACTCCACGGTCTCGCCGCTGGTCGGGTGATCCTGCTGCCGACCTGGATCCTGACACCCGCCGGCCACGGGGACGCCGGTGACACGCTGCCGTCGGGCCTGCCCGTCGCCGTGCGTCCGCGCGCCGAAGCGCCCGCGGCCCACGACCTGTTCATCGACACCCTGGCCAGCCGTGGGCGCCGGGTGGAGACCGTGGTGGTCTCCGACGAGCGCGCCGGTCTCGCCCTGGTGGCGGCCGGTCAGGCGGTGCTCGTCACGGCGGACGACACGCTGACGGCCTCCGGGGTCGAGCGGCGGACGGCGACGGACCCGCCGCTCCCCCTGCGGCTGAGGGTGGCCTGGGACCCGAGGCGTCCGGGTTCGAAGGAGACCGCCGAGACAGCGCGGCTGCTCGAGGACGCCCTGGCCCGGAAGGCGGCACCGTGAACGACAGGAGGACCGGCAGGACGACCGGCCGGAGGACCGGCAGCGGCGTGGAGCGGACCATCCGCGGCATGTTCGACGACGCGGGCGTCCGTGGCTGGCTGCACGTGGCGGAGCTCCACCGCCCGTCGGCCCAGGTCACCATCGATCCCGGCGAACGGCTGCCCATGGGCTCGGTCTACAAGCTTCCGCTGATGGTCGCCTTCTGCCGGCTCGCGGACGCGGGACTGATCGATCCGCGTCGCCGGCTGACGCTGGAGCCGGACGAGCGCGTTCCCGGCCCGACCGGGATCTCGATCCTGCACGACCCGGTCACCCTGTCGCTGCGCGACATGGTGGTATTGATGATGACCATCTCGGACAACACCTCGGCCCACGCCGTGCTCCGAGCGGTCGGCCCGGACGTCGTCGAAGCCATGTGCCGCGACCTGGGCATGCCCGACACCCATATCCACGGCGGTGTGGTCAGCACCTTCAGCCGACTGCTCGCCGACACTGGCGCCCCCTCGCTGGACGCGGCCCTGGCACACGTGGCGGACAACGACACCGTCGCACCACCGGGCGTGTACGACCCGGCGTTCAAGGCGTCCACGACACCGGCGGACATGACGCGGCTGCTGCGCGCGATCTGGACCGGAGAAGCCGCCTCCGCCGACCGCTGCGCCTTCATGCGCGACGTGATGCGCAAGCAGCCGTGGGCGCATCGGCTCGGCTCCGGATTCCCCTACGACGACGTCACCGTCTACGGCAAGACCGGCACCTTCGGTGCGATGCGCCACGAGGCCGGTGTCGTCGAACTCGCGGACGGCAGCACCTACACCGCCGTGGTCTTCACCCAGGCCGCCCGGTCCGACACCAAGCTGCCGCGCGCCGACGCGGTGATCGGCACCGCGGCGCGCGCCGCCGTCGAGGAACTAAGGGGGCGCCAGGACACCTGAAGACGGGGTGAGCCCTCGGCGCCGTCGCGGCGCCGGGGGGCTAGGACGAGTTGCCGCAGGGTGGCGATCCGGCCGTTGAGGGTGGGGACGCCTGCGGCGGTGCGGACGAGCCGACGGACGGGCTGGGCACAGAGGAGGATCGGGGCAGCCGCGTTCCGTTCCATGAGCGGGAGATCGTCGCTGGGTCACGATCTTGCGGATCAGGGCGATGCGGTGGTGCCGGCTGATCGGGGCCGGGTCCTCGTGAGCCCTCGCCGTATCTTCAGAGGGATACCCGCACTGTTCCGCCAGCGGCAGAACACCGGCCGGACCGGGCTCGACGGTCACTACAGTCCAGTCTCATGACGACGGTTACGACGCGCACGGTCGAGTATCCGGCCGACGGTTTGACGATGATCGGGCACCTCGCGCTCCCGTCCGGTGTCGACCGCCGGCCCGCGGTGCTGCTCGGACCAGAGGGCATGGGGCTCAGCGATGTCGAGCGCCGCCGGGCCGACGCTCTCGCCGAACTGGGATATGTAGCGCTGGCCTTCGACCTTCACGGCGGGCGCTATCTGGGCGACCCCGAGGAGATGCTGGCCCGTTGCCTGCCGCTGCTCGCCGACCCCGACCGGATGCGGGACATCGGCCATGCGGCGCTCGACGTGTTGCGCACCGAACCGCGGACCGACCCCGACCGGATAGCCGCCGTCGGCTATGGCACCGGGGGAGCCATCGCGCTGGAACTCGGGCGCGGCGGCGTCAACCTGCGCGCGATCGGGACAGTCAACGCGACTACCACGGGCCGACCGGGCGAGGCGGCGCGCATTCGCTGCCCGGTGTGGGCCGGGGTCGGGTCGGAAGACCCGATCATGGCGCCCGCGCAACGGAACGCGTTCACCGCCGAGATGCAGGCCGCGGGCGTCGACTGGCGCCTCGCGGTCTACGGCGGCGCCTTGCACGCATTCCACCACCCGCCGGTCGACCACCCTGTGGTCCCCGGCGTCGGCTACCACCCACGGCACGCGCAGCGAGCCTGGCGCGACGTCGTCGACCTGCTCGCCGAGTGCCTGCCCGTGACGTGAGGATCTGGGGCATGTCCCAGACGAAGGAATCACCCACCTGGAATCAGGCGATGTCGTGAACGCGATCGAGGTCTTCAGCCCGCACCGCGAGGATGTGGTGAAGCTGTACGGCATCGACGTGTTCGGGCTTCCGGCCGATGTCGTTGTGCGAAATCTCGGCAGTTCCCTGGAGTTGGAGGAGGAAGAGGGCGGGCGAACGATCGTCGCCCCGGACACGGAACGGAACGACCATGAGCCCCTTCCGGCCGGCCTGGACACAGGCCGGCCGGAAGGGGCTCGTCGAGTGGGGGGGGCGCGGCACCCGGCGGATCGCCCGGTCCTACTGGGCGTAGAACGTCGCGTCCGCCTTCGCGGTCGCCGTCTGCGCGGGCTGTGTCACGAGCAGGTGTGCGTAGTGGCGGAGGTAGCGGCCCGGGAAGTTGTACGACTCGTAGGAGACGCCGGCGGCCGGGTCGGCCAGGCCCGGGCGGCGGTGGAAGCTGGCGTCGCTCTCGAAGGTCGCGCTCCCGTCGTTCTTCTCCACCCACACCTCGTGGTTCTTGTGGCGGAGGTAGTGGCCGGGGAAGTTGGCCGATTCGAGGGAGACGGTTCCGGTGCCTGCCAGGCCGGTGACGACGCGGAACTGGGAGTCCGCGAGAGTGGTGACGTCCGCGTCGATCCTCGCCCGGAACTCCCAGTGCCGGATGAACCGGTCGGGGAAGTTGTACGAGGAGAAGCGGACGGGGGTGGCTCCGTCGGCGACCGGGATGCCGAAGTTCGGGGTGCCGTCGGCGTTCCAGTAGAGCTTCTGGTAGCGGGTGCGGCGGTTGGGGTCGTCGAGCGGGTCGCCGCTGATGTCCTTGTAGTCGCGGGCGTGGTAGACGAGGACGTCCGACTTCCCGTCCTCGGACGTCGTGAAGGTGTTGTGCCCGGGGCCGTACTGACCGGTCGCGGCGTTGCTGGTGAACACCGGGTTCGGGTTCTTGGTCCAGGAGGCGGGGTTCATCAGGTCCGCGCCGGCGGCGGCGGTCAGCAGTCCCAGGCAGTAGTTGCTGTCGGTGGCACTGGCCGAGAAGCTCATGAAGACCTTGCCGCCCCGCTGGATGACCGCCGGGCCCTCGTTGACCGTGTGGCCGGCCTTCTCCCAGGCGTGGGTCGGCCGGGAGATCATCACCGGACTGCCGCTGATCGTCCAGGGGTTGGACATCCTGGCCAGGTAGAGGTTGGTGCCCGCGCCGACGGCCGGGTCGTTCTGCGCCCAGGAGAGGTAGCGGGTCGAGCCGACGACGAAGGTGGTGGCGTCGAGCGAGAAGGTGTCCAGCGGCAGGGCGATGCGGCCCTTCTCGCTCCAGGTGCCCGTCAGCGGGTTGGCCGCGCCGGTCTCCAGGACGTACGGCCGGATCTTCCAGACGTCACTGGTGGAACCGGCGGCGAAGTAGACGTACCACTTGCCGTCGATGAAGTGGATCTCCGGCGCCCAGATGTGCGCGCCCATCTCACCGCTGGTGTGTCTGCGCCAGATGGTGGTCTCGGCGGCGGTGGACAGGCCCTGGAGGGTGGTGGCCCGCCGCATGACGATCCGGTCGTACGCCGGGACGGTCGCGGTGAAGTAGTAGTAGCCGTCGGTGTGCTTGAGGATGTGGGGGTCGGCGCGCTGTTCGGCGACCGGGTTGGTGAAGGTCACGGCCGGTGAGGCCGGAGCCGCCGCGTGGGCGGGGGTTCCGGCGGTCAGCACGGCGAATGCGGCGAACAGTGCCATGACCATCCTGGTGATGTCGCGTCTCACGGTCTTCCGCTCCTTCGTCACGGCGCTCACGCCACCGGCTTGAGCTGCCACTGCTGGCAGGCGTTGTTCAGCCAGGTCCACTGGCGTACGTCGGCGCCGTTCGCCGTGCCGCAGTCGGCGACGTCGGCGACCTTGCCGCTGTTCTCGTTGACGATCCGTACGTGGTCGCCCGAGGCCGTGTGCACGAGCCGGAACTTCTGGCAGTTGTTGTCCAGCCACGACCACTGCCGCAGATCGGCGCCGTCGGCGGCGGAGCAGGCGGCCGTGTCCATGACCTTGCCGGTCGCGACGTTGACGAGCCGGCTGGTGTCGTTGCCGAGGTCCTCGATCCGCCACTTCTGGTGGGCGCCGCCGTTGCAGGTCCACTGCGCGATGTTCGTACCGTCCGCGGTGCTGCCGCCCGCGACGTCCAGGCACTTGCCGCTGTTGCGGTTCACCAGCGTGTACGCCGCCGGTGTGGCCGCCGTCTCTCCGGACGGGCCGGGCAGGGTCGTGCCGAGGGCGACCGGGGCGCCGAAGTCGGGCGTGCCGTCGGCGTTCCAGGTGAACTTCTGGGCGCGGGTGGTACGGCCGTTGTCGCAGCCGTCGGAGGCCGAGTCGTTGGCGTGGTAGACGATCCAGTTCTCGGTGCCGTCGGGCGAGGTGAAGAAGCCGTTGTGGCCGGGACCGTAGACCCCCGCGGAGTCGTTCCGGGAGAAGACCGGCGTGGGGTTCTTGGTCCACGAGGAGGCCAGCAGCGGGTTGCCGCCGGTGAGTTCCAGCCGGCCGAGCTTGTAGTCCGGCCCCCAGCAGGCGCTGGCGGAGTAGACGACGAACGTCCTGCCGTCGCGGTAGAGCGGCTCGGGGCCCTCGTTGACCGTGCCGCCCTGGGTCTCCCAGCTCAGGGTGGGGCGGGAGATGACGGTGAAGGCGGAGCCGCTGACCGTGTACGGGTTGCTCATCGGGGCGATGACCAGGCTCTGGCGGCTTCCGTCGACGGAGCCGCTGCCGAGCAGGTACAGCCTGCCGCCGTGCCGCAGCACACTGGCGTCGATGAGCCAGCCGCCGGGGTCGAGGTTCGATCCGGTGAGCTGGTTCTTGTAGGTGTACGGGCCCATGGGATCGCTGCCCGCGCTCTCCAGGACGTGGGTGCGCTGGGAGTCGCAGCAGGGGACGCCGCTCTGCCCCGCCGAGTAGTAGAGGTACCAGCGGCCGTCGAAGAAGTGCAGTTCGGGTGCCCAGAAGTTGGTGTTGCGGCTGGGCGTGGTGTCGCTCCAGACCTGGACGCTCGGGGCGGTGGACAGACCGGCCAGGGTGGGCGACTTCCGTATGGTCAGCACGCCGGTGAAGGACGTGGTGACGAGGTGGTAGTGGCCGTTGTAGTACTCCAGCCAGGGGTCGGCGCCCTTCTGCGACTTGACGGGGTTCGTGTACGGACGTCCCTCGGCCGCCGCGGCCGGTTGCGTGGCGACCGGCGCGAGCATCACGAGCAGTGCTGCCATGAGGGTGATCCAGGAGCGGATGCGGAACAAGGCGGGTCCCTTTCGACAGCCGGCAGCCGGTAGCGGACTGCCACCGGGTCGAGGTGTTCGAGATACCAAGGAGGTTGGGTGTTCGATATATCGGACGCTGTACGTAACTTCGACCAGACCTTAGGCATGCGACCTGTACACGTCAACGGTTCCCGCCGGGTTTTCCGTGACCCGCACGGCCCACCCGCGCGTGCCGCCCCCCACCGGCCGCCCGAGGATGTGGAGATGGACGTCACCGAAGTACTGCTGCCCGGCGTGGGCCTGCGCTACGAGTTCACCAGCCGCAAGGGCGACCGGGTGAGCGTGGTGGCCCGGCGCACGGGCGACTTCGAGCTGGTCGTCTACGAGGGTGAGGATCCGGACGAGGGCCGCCCGGTGCTCCAACTCGACAGCGAGGAGGCCGACACGGTCGCCGAGATCCTGGGCGCACCCCGGATCGCGGAACGGTTCGCGGACCTGACCAAGGAGGTACCTGGCCTGGTCTTCGGGCAGGTCGAGGTGGACCCCGGAAGTGCGTACGACGGACGGCCTCTGGGCGCGACGCGCGCGGCGCAGGACGGGGGCGTCGATCGTCGCGGTGGTACGGGGCGAGGAGGTCATCGTCTCGCCCACCCCGCAGGAGGTCCTGCGGGGCGGGGACCTCCTGGTGGTGATCGGTACCCACGAGGGCATCGCGGGCGTGAAACAGATCATCCGGGGCTGAGCCGGGTGCGTACGCCGGTCGCGCTGCTTCTGGAGCTTGGCATCATCCTCGCCGCGCTGAGCGTGCTGGGGACCCTCGCCCGGCGCTTCAGCCTCTCCCCCATCCCGCTCTATCTGCTGGCCGGGCTCGCCGTGGGGGAAGGAGGTATCGCTCCCGTTCCGGCAGCGGGCGAGTTCGTCGAGACCGGCGCCGCCATCGGCGTGATTCTCCTGCTTCTGGTGCTCGGCCTGGAGTTCTCGCTGCCCGAGTTCGCGGTCAGCATGCGGCGGCACGTACCGTCCGCGCTGGTCGACGTGGTGCTGAACGCCACTCCCGGCGCGGTGGCCGGATGGCTCATCGGCATGGACGGCATCGGCATCCTGGCACTGGCCGGAGCCACCTACATCTCGTCATCGGGAATCGTCGCCCGTCTGCTGTCCGATCTGCGCCGACTCGGCAACCGGGAAACCCCGGCGATCCTCTCCGTGCTGGTCCTCGAGGACTGCACCATGGCCCTCTACCTGCCCGTCCTCGCCGTCCTGGCCTCCGGCGGCGTGTGGTGGCAGGCGATCCTGGGCGTCCTGGCGGCGGCCGGCGCGGTGCTGGCCGCGTTCACCGTCTCCTTCCGATGGGGCCATCACCTGGGCCGACTCGTCGCCCACCCCGATGCCGAGCAACTGCTGTTGAGGGTCCTGGGCCTCACCCTGATCGTCGCGGCGCTCGCCGAGCTCGTGCACGCCTCGGCCGCGGTCGGCGCCTTCCTCGTCGGCCTCACCCTCACCGGTGAGACCGCCACCCGCACCCGCGCCGTGCTCAGCCCCCTGCGGGACCTGTTCGCCGCGGTGTTCTTCCTGGCCATCGGGCTCTCCGTGGACCCCGCCGACCTGCTGCCCATGCTCCCCGCCGCACTCGCGCTGGCCGCCGCCACCCTGGTCACCAAGGTCCTCACCGGCCGGTACGCCGCCTCGCGCGACGGAGTGGGCCGACGTGGAAAGTGGCGTGCGGGGACCGCCCTGATCGCCCGGGGAGAGTTCTCCCTCATCATCGTGGGCCTCGCCGGCACCCTGCACGACCCTCTCGTACCGCTGGTGACGTCGTACGTGTTCATCCTGGCCATCGCGGGGCCGCTGCTCACCCGCCTGGCTCCGGCCCGGACGGGCCCCACCGCCGACGCCCGGAACGGCCAGACCGCGGAGCCCTGATGCGACCGAACCCGGCCGGGTGGTGGCCGGCGCCGGGCAACACACAAGGCAGCCCCGGACGTGTGTCCGGAGCTGCCCGGTGAGCCGGTCCCAGCGCTCAGAGCAGGCCGCCGCCGAGGAGCCCGCTCAGGATCCCGCCTTCGTTCGACGAGTCGGCGACGGCCGCACTGGCGGCGGTGCCGTCGCCGCAGACCTGCGACACAGCCGCGGCCTGGGCCGGGCCGGTGCCGAAGAGCGTCAGGTTGATGTGCGACAGGTTGATGAGGCCGGATGAATCGTTTCTGATCTCGACGCGCTGATCGCACCCGGAGCCGCTGCCCTCCCCGGCGCCGTGGGCGTTGGTGGCGGAGGCGACGGAGGCCCCGAACATCGTGACACTCCCGACCATGGCAGCCACGAGAGCAACCTTGCGAAGCTTGTGCACTACATCTCCACTTCCGTCAGAGTCGACGTAATCCGTTGTCGAGCAACTCGTGCGTAGTGGACGCTAGGCACCCTTTGCACCTTTTACCCGCAAACACGCCGAGCCGTTCCTCGCAACTCCGAGACCACCACCCGTGTGCCCCAGCCCCCAGCGCCTCGTTCTCGCCCGGCCTTCGACCCCACGCCGTGGGGCTGTCAGCCGCGCCTCCCCGGGACCTCCTTGATCGCGTCGACGAACGCCCGCTGCATGATCGCGTGCGTGAAGACGACGGTGCCGGGCTTGATGAGCTCGCCGTCCGCGGTGCCCTTCTCGACCTGGACGGTCCGCTCGCCGAGGAAGGTGAGGCTCCTGCTGTCGAAGATCCACTCGGTGCGCTGGCCGCTGGTCTCGTCGAGCCGGGCGACCGCGACACCGCTACGGCCCACGGCATCGGTCGCGCCGTTCACCGACACCACGCCCGGGATCTTCGCGGCGGCCTTGTAGAGCGCCGCCGTGAGCCGCGGCGAGGGCCAGCTCTCGGTCAGCAGGTCACCGATGGTGGTGAAGGCCTGCTGGTCCGGCCCCCTGCCCTGCCCCGCGGTCTCCTTGTAGATCTTCCGCAGCAGGGCGTCCGGGTCGGTGGGCAGGGCCGCGAGGTAGTCGTGGGAGGGGGCACCGAGATGCGGAGTCGGTACGTCGCCCTTCTCGTCGCGGCCCTCGAGGGTGATGCCCTCCGGGCCGGTGTTGCCGGGCTCGATCAGCCATCCCTTGAGGCCGTCGGGCGACCTCCAGGACTGGCGGGTGTGGAGGGGCTCGCTGACGACGGACGCCTTGCCGTTGACGGTCCTGACATGCGTGTTCGCCGTCTTCGTCTCGATGTAGACGTACTGGCCCGCGCCCGGTCGCGGCGCGCGGGTGTCCGCCGCCGCGAGAGAGATACGGTCCAGCAGCGGCCGCGCGCCCTTGGGGTCCGCGGCGCCGATCTCGGTGGTGAGGACGGGCCCGCTCGCGCGGTTGTCCTCGCGGTCGCCGGCGTCACCGGGCGCGAAGAGCAGGACACCGACGGCCAGGGCGCCGACGAGAGCGGTCGCGGCCGGCAGGAGGACCGCCCTGCGCAGGAAGGGGTTGCGCGGGCCGGGCGCCGGCTTCGCCGCGGCGTCGGAGAGGCGGTCGTGGTGGATCTGGCTCATCAGGCGCTCCTTGTGGAACTGGTGGCGGCCCGCGGGAAGATCGCGCTCCTCGAACGTCGGGACGTCTCCGGTCTGCCGCGTGCCGACCGGGCGGTGCTGGGCGGGGTTGACGTTCATCGGATTCCTTCCTGTGCGGGCCGGACCGCGTTCGCGCGGTCACCTGTTGTCTGTCTCGGGCGGGCGGCGGGTTCCCGGTCTCCCCGTTCCAGTTCCGTGGCGGCGAGTCTGCGCAGCCTGCCGCGGGCTCGTGAGAGACGGGAGCGGACCGTACCGACCGGGATGCGCAGCGCCTTGGCGGCTTCGGTGTACTCCAGTCCCTCGTGTAGGCAGAGGACGAGGACCTCTCGCTCGGTCCTGCGGAGCTTGCCGAGCGCCGTGAGGGTGGCTTCGATACGGCGCCGGTCGTCCAGCCGGCCGGCGACCTCGTCGGCCGGGTCGGGCAGCTCGGCGTGTGCCGCGCCGGTCGCCACGTACGCGGCGACGGCGGCCCGGTAACGGCGGTTGCCGCGTACGTGGTTGCGGGCGACGTTCGTGGCGACGCCGAGGAGCCACGGCCGGAGCGACCCTCCTTCGGGGTCCACCGTGTGACGCAGGCGCCACGCCTCCATGAAGGTCGCCGACATGACGTCCTCCGCGACCGACCAGTCCCCGGTCAGGCGAAAGGCATGGTTGTAGACGCTCTTGGCACAGGAGTCGAAGAGCTCGGCGAAGGCCGGGGGGTCCCCGGCCCGGATACGTGCGCGCATTTCAGTGGTCACAACTCTCGACTGTCCGACCGACCACAGGGGTTCCCGTGATCCACGTCACGATTGCTGTGCCGCGCGGGGTGTTCGCGATCACCCGCGGTCATCCTCGATCAATCGTGCCCGTCGGATGATCCAGGGGCGTCAGAATGGGGCGATGGACTATCACTTCGTCGGTATCCCCGAGTTGACCGGCGTTCCCCGTGTCGCCGTCGTCATCGACGTCATGCGCGCCTTCACCGTGGCGGCCTGGGCCTTCTCGCGTGGCGCCGAGAAGATCGTTCTGGCCTCGACGGAGCGCGAGGCGCTCGCCCTGAAGGAGAGCCACTCGGGCTGGCTGGCTCTGAAGGACGGGGCTCCGGCGGCGGGGTTCGACGCGGTGAACTCACCGGGCTTGCTCAGGTCGCGCGACTTCTCCGGCCGCACGCTGGTGCAGAAGACGACGGCGGGGACCGTGGGCGCGCTGGCCGTCGCGAACGCACCGCTGGTCCTGTGCGCGAGCTTCGTGGTGGCCGGCCCGACCGCGCGGTTCCTCCGGAACGAGGACTCCGGCCCCGTGACGTTCGTGGTCACCGGCGAGGGCGGCCGGGCCGACGAGGACCTGGCCTGCGCCGAGTACATCGGCCGGTCCATGGCCGGAGGCGCTGTCGAGGCGGCCCCGTATCTCCACCGCGCGAGGACTTCGCGCGCCGCGGCCGATCTCGCCGCGGGGCTGCGGAGCGGATACCACCCCGACGATGTCGATCTCTGCTTGGAGGTCGACAGGTTCCCCTTCGCGATGGTGGCCTGCCAGGAGGAGTCCCTGATGGTGCTCCGCCCCGTCGCGGTGCCCGGCATCCGGGCCCGTTAGCCGTCGTCCGGTCGTAGTCCGGTCGTAGTCCGGCTCACAGCGGGGAGCCGCCGGGGCGGTCCGGTGCGGTGAGTGGACGTCCGCGGAGCGGGTACCCGGCCCACCATGATGAAGCGTGTGCTCTGGCAGGGCCTGCTGGCAGGAACCGTCGGGGGGCTCGTGATGACCCTCGGCAGCCGCTGCCGCTGAACTGGGCGATGCATTTCGGCCAGGCCGCCGCGCTCGGCGTCCTGCGGTCGGTCATGGCGCAGGCGGGGCTTCGCGGGCCGGTGTCCTCGGCGAAGTTCGCCGTCGTCCGCCTCACCAATGACCAGATCCTGGAGAACGCCACCGGCGTGGGCGCCCCCCCGTCCACCTGGCCGCGCGGGGAGCTCGCGGTGGACCTCCTGCACAAGGGGGTCCACGCCTTCACGACCGGCGCCGTCGCCGACGCCCTGGCGGCGCGCAACGGCCCCGGCCCGGGCCGACGCCATGCCGCGATCCGCCCCGGCCGCCACTCCGACGCCGGTCCGCTGCCGCGACGGAAGTGAGCAATGAGGTGATCGTGGGCAGCCGCACGTGATGCCGCCGGGCCGAATGGCTAGGAATGGACAGGCCCCTGATTCCGCATTTTTCGCCCGGCTCCTTCGGGGGTACCCGACCGTACCGTTCCCCCAGAGGAGGCCTGGATGACGTTCAATCCGCTGCAGGAGCGCGGCATCCCGCTGGACCGCCAGATCAGGAACTGGCGCGAGCTCAACGTCACGCCGATCGACCCCGACCACTGCGATCCGTACACCCGGTGCCGCATCATCACGATGAACGGCATCGAGGTCGAGGCGATCGTCTTCAGTCACAACCTCGCCCGCAACACAGTGGACCCGGACGTCAAGCGGCAGCTGGCGCAGACGCGGTACATCGAGGCGCAGCAGCAGAAGGCGGTGAACTGGCTGCTGCCCGGCGTGTCGTCGGTCCTGGAGACCACGATCGCCTACGAGCAGGTGGCGGTCGACCTCACCGCGTGGGTGGCCCGCATGGAGCCCGACCCGTACCTGAAGCAGGCGTACCAGTTCGGTGTGCTGGAGGACTTCGACCATCTGTACCGGTACGCGAACCTGTACGAGATGATCGAGCACCGCAAGGCCGAGTCGATCGTCGACAACCTGGACGAGGTCATGCCGGGGCGGCCGACGAAGTACCACCACCGTCACCCGTTCGACAACGTCCGCGACCCGTACGACCGGGACGCCACCAACCCGCTGTCGAAGCTGCACGCGCTGACGATCCTGTCGGCGGAGCAGCAGACGATGAACTTCTACATGAACACCGGCCCCACCTACATGGAGCCGATCGCCCGGCAGCTGTACCAGGAGATCGGGCTCATCGAGGAGGAGCACGTCACCCACTACGAGTCGCTGGTCGACCCCGGTGAGACGTGGTGGGAGCAGCTGGTCAACCACGAGTACAACGAGTGCTATCTGTACTACTCCTTCATGGAGCAGGAGAGCGACCCCAAGGTGAAGGCCGTCTGGGAGCTGCACCTGAACATGGAGCTGGAGCACCTGCGCCTGGCCTGTGATCTCATGCGCCGCCACGACGGCCGCGACCCCGAGTCGGTGCTGGCGCCCGAGCTGCCGAACGTGCTGACGTTCGAGCCGAACAAGGCGTACCTGCGCGAGCTGCTCGACACCCAGATGGACCTCACGACCCTGGGCACGGGCTATGTGCGGGAGGCGCACGAGCGCTTCGAGCAGATGCAGGCGCAGATCCACGGTGGGGAGGAGCCGCCGAGCGAGCGGGTCATGGCGCAACACGGCGAGATGTTCGGACGCGAGTACCGCGTCGAGACCGAGGGCGAGCACCCCGACCCGGCCATGCGCGAGAAGTAGGAGGGCCCGACGTGACCCGTACCGACACCCCCATGGCCGGTGACGACGACGCCGCGGACGACGACGTCGTGGCACTGCTCATGCGCCAGCACGGGGACATCCGCAACCTCTTCGACGAGGTCGAACAGAGCAGGGGCGACGAGCGGCGCGACGCCTTCCGCCGGCTGGTCCGGCTCCTCGCGGTGCACGAGACCGCCGAGGAGGAGGTCGTCCATCCCTTCGCGCGCCGCGCCCTCCCGGGCGGTGAGCAGGTCGTGGCGGATCGCCTCGCCGAGGAGCGGGCCGCCAAGGAGGCGCTCGCGGCGCTCGACGACATGGACACCGACGACCCGAAGTTCCTCCCCCAGCTGCTGACGCTCCGGGCCGACGTGCAGGAACATGCCCGTGCGGAGGAGCGCTACGAGTTCACCCATATCCGCCGCAGCGGCGACGCGGCGAAGCTGGCCGCCATGGCCAGGGGCGTGAAGGCCGCGGAGGCGATGGCACCGACCCGGCCGCACCCAGGTGTGGAGTCCGCCGCCGCCAACGTCCTCGTGGGCCCGGTGGCGGCACTCATGGACCGTACGAAAGACGCGGTCCGCAAGGCGATGGGCAACGGCTAGAGGCTCTCGTTCGGACCATGCCGGGCTCGCGCAGCTCGGCACTCACGGCGAGCGAGCCGGTCACCCGCGATCTCGGTCCCCAGAGGACCGGGATCGCGGCGTTGGTCCGGTCGCCTCTCCCGCGAGGTGAGGGGTCACCGGCACCCCGGTCGGCCGCCGGACAAGCTCCGCCACCAGCCGCGTCTACAGGTGCCGCGGGTGGGGTAGTCGCCGAAGCGATCTGCGGAGCGCGGCAGCGCGGCGCCGGGGTGAGGACGGATGTCATCGTGACGGCGGCGCGCGGTCGAGCCGACACGCTGACCGGCCAGGGCCCGCGCACGCCTCACAGCTATGCGCGTACCGCGCTGACCGCCGTCCCCGAGGCCATGTTCACGGACGGACCGCAGCAGGTCTCGGTCAGTCACTTTCCGTCACTTTCTCCATGAGCTCGCTGTAGGCCAGTTGGAGCGCGTCGGCGCCGGCCACGGACGCCATGACGGCCATCGCGGTCCGCGTCGCCCGGGGCCACAGGCAGCGCCCCGCGGTCAGGGTGGTGCTCACCCAGACGCTCATGCAGAACGGGCACGTCAGCAGCTCACCAACCGTGTGCCGCAGCCCGTGGCGCGGTCGTTCGCTGACCTCGGCCGGCCCCTGCGTGCCCTCGTAGACGGTGAAGGGCGTCCGCAGCGGGCTGGTCACCGATCCTTTCGTCAGCAGGCGGCTGATCCGGAAGGTGGCGATCGCGGTGAGGGCGATGTCCTGTGCGTCGTGCCGCTCCGGCGGCCGACCGTAGCGTCGGATCAGGGCCGCCAAGCCCGCCGCGTAGGTGGCATAACCCGCCAGCGCCATCGCGTAACCGCCCATGGGCCGCTCGTCGGCCTCTCCGCCGGCCCTTCGTGCGTCCCGTTCCGCGCCCATCGGCACCACCCCTTTCGTCGTCCGAGTGCCCGAGTGCCCCCTGCGGCGGCGGTCAACCGGCCACGCACTCCTCTTCACCCGTGCCGGCGAGACGCCTCGGACGTCGAGCGCGCGCCTCGGCTCAGTGCGCCCGGACCCGTCGCACCACGCCCGCCGCCGCGCAGGCCAGCACGGTGGCGGCGCTCAGCCGGCGCATCGCGGTACGGCGGCGTCCGCCCCACCCGCCATGGGCCGCGCCGGTGCCCGGCGCCGGCACGTGCAGGTTGCCGTGCCCGGCAGGGGCGGGCTCCTTGCGCGACAGATGCTTCTTGTCCACCTGGTGGGCCATCATCCGCTCCGCCATGCCCGGCATGATCCTGGACTCCAGCACCATGGAACGGCCCATGGGCCCGACCACGACTTCACGACGGGGCACGCGCGCCAGTTCCACGATGGTGCGGGCCACGCGCTCGGGGCTGTAGACCGGGGGCATCGCCAGCGGCTTGCGTCCCGTGTAGTTCGCGGCGTGCTCGAACAGCGGGGTGTCGATGGTGGCCGGCAGCACCGTGCACACGTGGATGCCCTTATCCTTCTCCAGCCTCAACTCCTGGCGCAGGCTCGCGCCCAGCGCGCGGACGGCGTACTTCGACATGCCATAGGCGTGGGTGTACGGCTGGCTGACGAGGCCCACGATGGAGGAGACGTTGATCAGTGTTCCGCCGGCCTGCCGGCGCATGACCCGCAGGGCGGCGCGGGCGCCGTGCACGTACCCCATGACATTGACGTCCAGGACCTTGCGGAAGTCTTCCAGCGGAGTCTCCTCGAAGGGGCCGAACACGGTGACGGCCGCGCAGTTGACCCAGACGTCGACGCGGCCGAAGCGCTGCACCGCCCGCCGGGCCAGATCGTCGACGGCTCCGGGGTCGGTGACGTCGGTCGGTACGACGAGTGCCTCCGCGCCGCGATGGCGTTCGCACTCCCGTCCGACCTCCTCCAGGGCCTCCTCGCGCCGCGCCGCCAGGACCACGGAGCAGCCCTTACGGGCGAAGGCGAGGGCGGTGGCCCGGCCGATGCCACTGGAAGCGCCGGTGATGACGACCACGGAATCACGCACTCGCATGGAGAACCCCTTCTTCGCGTTCTTCGCGCCATGTCCGATGAGTCACTCAACCACCGGATCGCCGGTGCCACCGCTCGGCGGGTGCCCTTCGGGTGCTTCCTTACGCCACCTGCGGACGCAGGACGCCGGCCCGGTGGTTCGGAACGACGGGTGTGATCGCCGACGCCGCCCCGCCCGTCCGGTGGAGACGACGGTTCATCCCTCCGGTGCGGCCGGAGTGGGAGGAGGGATTCGCGGCCGGAATCGGGTAGCCGTGTGTCATGAGCGACGCGCAAGACCCGAGCAAGGATGTCGAGAACTGGGTGACGGGCGACGAACCGGCCACCGGTCCGCAGCTGAGCTATCTGCGGACGCTGGCTCGTGAGGCGGGCGAGGAGGTGCCGCCCGAACTGACGAAGGCGGAGGCGTCGAAGATGATCGACCGCCTCCAGCAGGCTTCACCACGTACCGCCGGTGACACGCCCTCCGGGCCGCCCGAGCACGGAGCCGACGGTGGCGCCGGCCCGTGAGGATGCCGCCCGGCGCGAACCCCATCGGCACCAAGGGAAAGGCACCACATACGGAGTCCCACACGCTGGAAGAACCGGCCGCGGGCGAGGACACGCCGGCATGCCTGCGGCACGACCGGCGAACGCGTGCTGCCCGCGGCGCCGGTGCTTGGGTCGGCACCGAGCCACGGGCAGCGCGTCGTCACCCCTCTGAGGTGGGTGACCGGCTGTCGACCGGCTACCGGTTGTCAGCGGTCCTCGGACATGGAGCGGGTTCCTCGGGCGCCGCGGCCGCGGCTGCCCTCGGTGCGGTCGCGCGCCGCGGACGCGGCGGCGAGGGCGAGGAGGGTGGCGATGACGCCGGTGATGAGGTTGCTGGTGATGGTGCTGGTGCGGGCGACATCGCCGGCGACGACCCAGGGGGCGACGCAGGTCCAGACGCCGATCGCGGCGGCGGCCCAGGCCATGGAGTGAGTGCGCTCGTAGGAGTTGCCGAGGCCCCCGAGGAGCAGGGTGTAGGCGATGCCGGCTATGAGGTTGGTGACGGCGAGGCTGGTGAAGCCGCTGAAGCCGACGATCCAGGGGGACGCCGCGAGGTAGAGGCCCGTGAGGACGGCGAGGGCCTCGATCATCTGGGCTCGTGGTGTGGCGGCGGCGCGGTCGTGCCGAGCGCGCAGTTCCATCAGGTCGGGGTGCTCTTCGATGGGTGCGCGATGCGTTGACGCCATGATGACCTCCAAGAAGAAATGTCATCCGGCCACGTACCCATAAAAGGGACATAAATGGGTGAATCGGTCAGATTTTCGGCCGGGAAAGTCCAAGCCCTGCCCTCGGCGGCTGCCGACTACCTGACGAACAGGGCGTCGTCCGCGTACAGGGGTATCGACCACACCGAGGAGTAGGCGCCCGCCACTCCCCTCCTGACCGGGACCGCCCCCTCCGACGAAGGGCGACGTCCACCGCCGCTACGCCTGACCGGCGGGAGCCTCGGCGGTCGTGTGCGACCCGGCATCCTCGCTCGGCTCGGCGTCGCCGCTCGGCTCGGCGTCGTCGCGGGCTTCCCCCTTCCCGCCGGCGTCGGTCTTCGCGCGGGTGAGGGAGGCGATGAGGGGTGCCAGGGAGTGTCCGAGGAGGAGCGCGGCGGCCATCGCGCCGAGTGTGATGCCCCAGGCCACGGGCCCGAGCGGGGTGCAGCCGAAGAACTGGCTGACGCCGGGCGTCTGGATGATGGCGACGAGGACGGCCGCGGAGCCGATGCCCGCCGCGAGGACGTTGCGGTCGAGGCCGCCGGCGGTCAGCGTCTGGGCGAGCTGCGTGCCGACGACGGCGGCCAGCGCGACCGTGCCGGCCCGGCGTCCGCGACCGGTCAGGCGTGCGGCGGCCCAGGCCAGGACGGCGCCCAGCGCGGTGATGAGGCCGCGCATGAGCATCTCGTCGGTGAGGGCGGTGCCCAGGGAGCGGTGCGGGCCTTCCTGGAGGAGGCGTTCGCCGGTCTGGCCGGAGGGTTCGCGGACGGCGATGGCCAGGGAGGGGGCGAGGTCGGTGAGGAGGTTGACGAGCATGATCTGACGGGCGTTCAGGGGCGTGGTTCCGGTGATGCCGGAGGCCAGGACGCTGAACGTGACCTCTCCGAGGTTGCCGCCGATGAGGATCGCGAGGGCGGCGCGCACGGACGCCCACATGGCGCGGCCCTCCATGAGGGCGGAGACGATCGTCTCCAGCCGGTCGTCGGTGACGACGAGGTCGGCGGCGGCGGTCGCGGCGGGGGTGCCGCGGCGGCCCAGGGCGATGCCGACGTCGGCGAGCCGGATCGCGGGGGCGTCGTTGGCGCCGTCGCCGGTCATGGCGACGACCCGGCCGAGCCGCTGGTACGCCTGGACGATACGGACCTTGTGGGCGGGGCTGCACCGGGCGATGACGTCGACGGTGGGCAGCAACTCGTCCAGGGCGTCGTCGTCGAGTTGGTCGAGCTCCGGCCCTGTGCAGACCTTGGGGTCGCGGACATCGCTGATGGTGGAGGCGATGGCGTCGGCCGTGGCGGGGTGGTCACCGGTGAGCATGACGGTCTGCACACCGGCTTGGTGGAGTTGGGCGGTGGCCGGGGCGGCGCTGGTACGCACGGGGTCGGCGAGCGCGATGAAGCCGAGGAACACCAGGTCCTCCACGGCTTCGTCGATGAGGTCGTCGCCCGGTTCCATGCGCCGTTCGGCCACGGCGAGGATGCGCCGCCCGGCCGCCGCGAGTTCCTCCGCGGCCGCGGCGAGGGCCGTCCTTCCGGCGTCGTCGAGGGGTTCGGCGCCTTGCCGCAGGCGGCGACGGGCGCATCGGCCGATGACGTTCTCCGGCGCCCCCTTGACGCTGAGCAGGACACCCCCGGCGGTGTGGCCGACCGTCGCGTGGTAGGCGCGCGACGGTTCGAAGGGGAGGGCGTCCGTGCGGCGCCAGCGGGCCGCTCCGGTACGGGTGGTGACGTTCGCGTGGCGGGCGCCCTCGACGATCGCGTGGTCCGTCTGATGGGCCATCGGTTCGGCCTGACGGGCGGGTGGCGTCGCGCGCAGTGCGGCTCCGAGGATCTCCTTGTGCCGCGTGTCGAGCCGGTCCAGGGGTACCGCGCCGTCGCCGTCGCTGATGTCGGCGAGCCGCAGGGTGCCCTCGGTGAGGGTTCCGGTCTTGTCGAAGCAGAGGACGTCGGCGCGGCCGAGGGCCTCGATGGTACGGGGGTTGCGGACCAGGGCGCCGATGTCCGCCAGGCGTCGGGCGGCGGCCAGTTGGGCGGCGTTGACGAGGAAGGGCAGGCCCTCGGGGACCGACGCGACGGCCAGGTTGACGGCGGAGGCGAGGTTGTCGGTGAGGGGCCGGCCGTGGAGCAGGCCGGAGAGGGCCACGGCGGCGGCGGAGCCCAGCGCGATGGGCATGCTGGACCGGGTGAGGGAGGTGAGCCGTGCCTCCACGCCCGTCTCCGGCGCGGCCTGGCGTGCGGTGGCCAGGCTGCGGCCGGCTTCCGTGGCCGCCCCGGTCGCCACGACGACGGCGACGGCACGCCCGGAGGAGATCATGGTTCCCTCGTAGAGCATGGAGCGGCGGCCGGGGATGTCCGGTGCGACCACGGGTGCCGGGTCCTTGCCGACGGCGAGGGACTCGCCGGTGAGGGAGGACTCGTCGACCTCGATGCCCTCGGTCTCCAGCAGCCGGCAGTCCGCGGGCACGACGTCCTCGGGCCCCAGGACGACGATGTCGCCGGGCACCAGATCGCCGGAGGTGACCAGCCGCTCGCGGCCGTCGCGTCGCACTCGCGCCCCGATGGCCGACTGGGCGAAGAGCTCCTCCAGGGCCCGGTCGGTGCGGACGCGCTGGAAGCCGCCGACAAGAGCGGACATGCCGGTGATGGCGGCGACCAGGCCCGCGTCCGTACGGGATCCCACGGCCGCGGCCAGGGCGGCGCCCGCGGCGAGGATCGGGGTGAGGGGATTGGACAGCTCCTCGACGAAGGCGAAGGGCAGGGTGAGCTTCGTCGGCTTGCCGGCCTGCGCCTCGGCGGTACGGGCGGCGGCCTCCTGGGCGGTGAGCCCCTCCGGGCGGGTCTCCAGTCGCCGCAGCACGCGGTCGGCCGGCATCAGGTGCCAGGGGACGCTGCTCACCGGTGGGGCGAGGGGACGGCTCAGGAGCTGCCGAGCGCGCCACACGCCCAGGCAGAAGGCCGCGGCGCCGGCGGTGTCGCTCACCGCGAGGACCCGGGCGGTCGCCCGCCAGGCCGGAGCCTGCGAGGCGGCGATCGCGCCGATGCCGCTGCCGCCGGCGGCCAGGTGGTGGCTGTCGCGGTCGACGAGGGCGGCCGTGCCGACCGCGTCGACGATCAAGCCCGCCGCTTCGAGATCCGTGCCGACCAGTACGTGGGCTCCCCAGGGGGTGTACTCCTCCTTGGTGTGCACGCCGATCGCGCAGTCGGCCGCGCCCAGCGCCTCGCGGTTTCCGGAGATCAGCAGGACGACGGCTCCTTCGGCCTGCAGGGCGCGTACGGAGGCCGCCAACCGGTCGCCGCCGGGCACGACGGCGTCGGCGTACGAGGGCATCCGCACGTCCTGGTCAGCCGCCCGATCCGCCGCATTACCGGGCGCGTTGCCGGGCGCCTTGCCGGAGGCCTTCTCCGGCGCATCGGCCGACGTCTGGTCCACCGCGTCGCCCGACGCCTGATCCGCCGCCGTGCCGGAGGGCTCTTCCGCCGCGTCGCCTGCCGCCGTGCCGGACGCTTGGCCCGGCGTCCGGTCCGCCGCGCCGCCCGCCGCCCGATCCGGTGACCGGTCCGGTGCCTGGTCCCACGCCTGGCCGGCCGCCACCCGCTCGGACGCCACGACGACGCGGGCCCCGGCGCGGCGCGCGGCCGCGGCCACGGCCTCGGCGCCGGGGGCGGAGGGAGTGGCGAGCCCTGCCACGGCACGGAGCCGGCGCCCGTGAGCCAGCCCCAGGATCTTCTCGCTCCCCCGCCGCCGCAGCCGCTTCGCGGCCTTGCGGCCGGTGCGTTTCTCCAGGTCGAGCTCGTCGAGGGGGGCCAGCGTCCACTCGCCGTCGCGCCTGGCGGCCAGCGGCGCGTCGGCGTCGTAGAGCGCGAAGAGGCGCTCGACCGTCCGCTCGGGGTCGGCGTCCTTGAGGAGTTCCAGGTCGACGGGCTCGTAGCGGTCGCCCCGCAGCGCCTTCTCCTCCAGAAGGATGGTGTCGACCTGGCCCAGGTGTCGTAGCGCCGTACGGTCCATCGTCACCGCGCCACGCAGGGCGAGGTGGCGTCCCAGGCTGGCGGCGAAGCCTTCGCGGCCGGCGGCCGGCGCCTTGGGGACGGAGGAGATGGCGACGGCGAGCGCCCGCCGGACGCCGGCGAACGGCAGCACGGCGAGCGCCGCGGCCAGGCCCGCCGCCATGGACCGTTCCGTGTAGCGGTCGGTGTCGTCCTTGGGCGACGGGCCGGCGCGGCCGACCGTCACCGGGTCGGCGGCGGCTTCCTCCGGGCCGCGCACGAGCCGGGCCTCGCCCTCGCGCCACGCCGTACGTTCGGCGCCGGCCTCCCGCCACAGCGCGAGGCGCTGCAGGATGTCGAGGGCGAGCCCTCCGCCGCCGGTGGTCACGCCCTGGACGAGGGCGGCGAGCACGGGAAGCAGTGAGTCGTCCTGTTCGCCGCCGCTGAGGTCCTCGAGCAGATGCCGCAGGCGGGGATGGCGGCGAAGGCCGTCGACGACACCGGCCAGTTCAGGGGGCAGCCCGAACCAGGGGGCAAGCTTCCGAAGGGTGACGAGGGTGAGGCCCAGACTGTCGGCCAGCAGGGCCGGCACCGCGGGGAACGGCGGGCCTTCCGCGGGGTGGTGCGGTTCAGGGTGCCACTCGTCGAACGCCTCGGCGTCCGCGGCGTGGTCGCCCTCGGCCTGCTCCACGAGCGCCACGAGCTCGCTCTCGGGTGGAGGGGGAGAGCCGACGGCGATGATCACCCGTTCCATGGGCGCGTTGACCCGCGCCCACCGCACGCCCGGATGTTCCTCCAGCGCTCGCCGCACCCGACGGGCCACGGCGGGACCTCCGGGGCCCTGGACACCGGACACCGCGATGTAGCAGCGCTCCGGACTCCACCACACCTCGCGGCGGGGCCCCTCCAGCAGCCCTTCGGCCATCCCCCACGCGGCTCGCGCACCGGCGGCCATGCGGGAGGAGACCTCCGAGACGAGGGAGCCCAGCAAGGACGTCGTTCCCGTGTCAGAGGCGGGATCCGGTGGCATGAACCGTACCTCCCCGATCAGTGCGGCCGATGCGGATCCGCGACGAATCCGCGACGTGCGTGCCGAACTATTTCAGAAGCAGTCTGATCGAAACCCATGAAAGCTGCGATATGGGATAGACCTACTGATAAGTGGACGAATCTTTTGACCGGAGAGGCGAGGCGATAGCCGTGACCTCCACGACCCACACTTCCCATCAGCGGACAGTCACGTTGACCATCCCGTCGGCCGGGCAGGTGGCGAACGGCGCGCTGAACGCCGCCATGCTCCCCGTCTCCGCCGCCCGGCGGGTTCTTCCCACCAAACGAGGACTGCCGCTGTACCTCGGACTGGGCGTCCTGGGAGCCGCGGACGTCATCGAATGGCCGGTCGCCATCGGCATCGGCGTCGGCTACGCCGCCCTGCGCCGCACCGGGGTCCTCTCCGGCGGGCCGCAGTCCGCCGGCACCGCGGGCGGTGACACGAAGCAGGCCGCGAGGACCGAGGCCGGGGAGGCCGAGAAGGAGCGGATGACGACGGCCACCGCGCGGGACCTCATGACGCCCGACGTCACCTGCGTCCGCGCCAAGGAGACCGTCCTGGACGCCGCCAGGAAGATGACCGAACTGGGCGTCGGAGCGCTGCCGATCTGCGGCTCCGACGAGAGGCTCAAGGGCATGCTGACCGACCGCGACATCGTGGTGAAGGTCCTCGGCGCCGGAAAGGACCCCGCCGAGGTGAAGGCCCGCGACCTGGCACAGGGCAAGGCGGTGACGATCGGCGCCGACGACGACGCGGGCGAGATCCTGCGCACCATGGCCGAGCACAAGGTCCGTCGGCTGCCGGTGATCGACGGCCACACCCTGGTCGGCATCGTCGCCCTGGCGGACATGGCCCGTGCCCTGCCCGACACCAGCGTGGGTGACCTCCTGGAGACCCTCTCGACGGACTGAGCCGGACCGAGTACGGAGGGAGTACGGCCTCCCGAAGGCGGCCCGTCGACCCGCACACTCCCGCGAACGGGCCGCCTTCCGCTGTCGTCCACGTCGCCTACGGATACCTCCGGCGGCGGCCCAGCAGCAGCCTGCCCGCCGCCGGCCGCGGTCCTCCCGGCCGCGCGGACGCCTCGGCTCCCGGTTTTCCTCCACCTGTTCATGGAGGTCCCGTCCGTGGGCACGCGGCGGCGGGTCCCCGGACAGCGCGTAGGCCACGTCAGGCACCGGCGGTGGCTCCGCCTTCCGGGAGCAGTTCGGGCATCCTCTCAACCAGCACTGCGACCCCGACCACTTCGCCGGCCTCGGAACGACCGACCCAGACGGGATAGGTGCCGTCCCCTGTCGTCGCGAAATCCGCCCTTTCTCGAAGAGGGTGAGGAGGGGTTCCCAGGCTCCGGCATCGGCGAAGCAGCCGGTGGCACCGTCGGTGTCGAAACCATCCTCGACCAGTACGAGCGGCACCTGGAGTTCCTGCGGCTGCACCGCGAGTCCACCGCACGCTCGGCGCTGCCCGACCACCGGCCCGACACGGCCGACGTGCATCTGCCCGACAAGGACGTCTGACGCGGGCGTCAGGCATTTCGCAGGCCGACGGCGGCGCTGGTCACGCTCATCCTCCGGAACAGGTCCGCGCGCAGGTCAGGGGCGTATGTGGTGGGACACCATGGCTCTAGGGGTCGGAGTGCGGTGGGTGACCGCGACCTGGCAGGCACGGGGCGGCGATCGATAGGCTCCTGCGAAACGCTCAAACGAACACCCGACGGGTACGTCGCGAGGGGGTCGGCCGTATGCGGGAGCCGAGGGATGTCAGGCGGCAGCGGATACTCGCCTTCGTGGAGTCGCGGGGTGAGGCCCGACTGAGTGACCTCGCCGCCGACCTCGAGGTCTCGGTGATCACTGTGCGCCGCGATGTGGAGGCGCTGGCGCGGGAGGGCCGGTTGCGGCGCGGGCACGGCGTGGCCCGTTCGGTCGGTGCGGTGGAGCGGGCCGTCGCGCCGTCCGGTCCGGTGACCGACGGTGGGACCGTGGCGCTGATGGTGCCTGAGCGGCACACGTATCTGTACGAGACCATGCACGGTGCGCGCGGCGTGCTGGCAGAGGCCGGAATACGGGTGGCGCTGCATATCGCACCGCAGGCGGGGGGCGCTGAACGGCCGCTGGTGGACCGGGTGTTGGCGCAGGATGTGCGGGGGCTGCTGATCGCGCCGCGCTGGCGCACCGCGGCCGAGGAGGAGGCGGACTACGCCTGGCTGGCCCGGGTTGAGGTGCCCACGGTGCTGATGGAGCGGCGCCCTCGTGCGGGCAGTGTGCTGCATGCCATGGACTCGGTATGTACCGACCACTGGTACGGCGTGCATCTCGCCGTCGACCATCTGGTGCGGCTCGGTCATCGCCGGATCGTTCTGGCCGCCCGCGACGACAGCCCGACGGCACGCGCGCTGCGGGCCGCCTTTACCGAAATCGCCGCGTCCCGCACAGAGATCGAGCACTGGAGTGTGGTGCTCAGCGCCCAGGATGTCGGTGCCGGGGCGGCGCCCGCTCCCTTGGATCTCGCGGCGCGGCTGGGCGAGCGCGGCGCCACCGCGGCCGTGCTGCACGGCGATGTGGACGCGCTGATCCTCGTACAGCAGCTGATCGACAGCGGGGTGCGGGTGCCGCAGGACTGCTCGGTGGTGGCGTACGACGATGTGGTCGCCGCGCTCGGCAACACCCCGCTGACCGCGGTGGCCCCGCCGAAGCACGAGGTCGGCCGGGCGGCGGCCGAGCTGCTCCTGCGGCGGCTCGGGGAGCGGGAAGGGGCTGCGGCCGGACGGGGGCGGCGGGTCGAGCTGCTGCCGGAGTTGAAGATCCGCGGATCGTCGCAGAGTCGGTGGGCCCCGTAGCCGCGACTCGCCTGGCCGCTCTGCCCGATGGCCGAGGATCGATTGACTGCTTTGGTTTCTTTTGATCGATGTATTGACCCCCATCGTTCACGCGATCAGGATTCCGGTGTCCCGAACAAGAGCCGCGGGAGGCACCCATGCCTGGTCGACCGAGCCGCCGGACCCTGCTCGCCACGACAGCCGCACTCCCCCTGACGGGCGCGTTGAGCTCCTGCTCGGGCCGCGGCAGCGGTACGTCGCGCGGCAAGGGCCGCACCACCGAGATCACCTTCTGGTCCGCACTGCGCGGAAGCCAGGAAGTGGTCGACGCATTCAACAAGACCCATGACCGGATCCGGGTCGTGTTCCAGCAGGTCCCCTCGGGGACCCAGGGCGGGTACTCCAAGCTCAGCAGCGCCGCCCGCGCCGGAAACGCCCCGGACGTCGCCACCATCGAATACCCCGAGGTCCCCGGTTTCGCCATCGACGGCGTCGCCCGAGACCTCACCTCCCTGGTGAGCGACCGGCTGCGCGCCAAGCTGCTGCCGCAGTCCCTGGGCCTGACCACGTTCGAGAAGCGGGTCTTCACCGTCCCGCTGGACGTGGAGCCGATGGTGCTGCACTACCGCACGGATCTGTTCCAGGAGTACGGGCTCGACGTCCCGGGCACCTGGGACGAGTTCGCCGAGCTGGCGCGCACGGTGAAGAGCAAGACCCGCGACCGGCGTCTGGTGATCTTCCCGACCGACGGGGGCACTCAGTTCGCCGCGTACGCGTGGCAGGCGGGCGCCCAGTGGTTCGACACCCGCGGCGGAGCCTGGAACGTCAGCCTCGCAGACCCGCCGACCCGCAAGGTCGCGGCGTACTGGCAACGCCTCATCGACGAGGACCTGGTCTTCGTCAACGCCTCCTCCACCAGGCAGCACGACGCCCAGATCAGCAAGGGGCTCGTCCTGACCCGGCTCAGCGGCGCCTGGGACGCGGGCGCGCAGATGAACGCCAGACCGGGTCAGAAGGGCCGGTGGGCCGTCGCCCCGATCCCTCAATGGGACCCCGCCGACCCGGCCGTCGGCACCCATGGTGGCTCCACCTTCGCCGTCACCAAGGACAGCCGACACCCGGAGGCCGCCATGGAGTTCATCGAGTGGCAGGTCTCGCACCCCGACGCCCTGCGTGCCCGTCTCTCCAGCGGCTCCAGCAGCCAGTATCCGGCGGCCTCGAGACTGGTCTCCGTCGGCCGGGCCGCCTTCGACCGCGCCTACTACGCGGGCCAGGACATCTACCGCCTCTTCGAGGAAGAGGCCCGCAAGATCAGACCCGGCTGGGTGTGGGGCCCGCGGATGACCGCGACCCACCAGGTGATGCAGGACGGCTTCGCACGCGCCGGCGGCG
This sequence comes from Streptomyces sp. NPDC093600, assembly GCF_044764755.1. Classification (NCBI taxonomy): domain Bacteria; kingdom Bacillati; phylum Actinomycetota; class Actinomycetes; order Kitasatosporales; family Streptomycetaceae; genus Streptomyces; species Streptomyces sp. NPDC093600. The sequence continues at coordinate 361,210 of NZ_JBIWIU010000003.1, read as the reverse complement.
GCCAGGGCTCGCTCCTCGACGCCGTTCGCGCGGCCCACGCAGGCACCATGCCGGACCTCAAGGCCCTCGGCCTGACCACGACCGAGCACCGGTCATGACCGGTCCGCGCACCGGCCGGCAGCGCGACACCGACCGGCAGCGGCAGAACTTCCGTACGCCGACGGCCGTCCGCAGAAAGGCGGGGGACCCCCGATGACCACGACCTCGCCCCCAGCGCCCACCACCCGCGCAGCCGACGAGACCGCCCCCGTCCGCCGCGCCCGAGCCCGCGCGAGCGCCCGTCGCCGTTCACTCATGGCGTGCGGCGTCCTGATGACCCCGTTCCTCATCCTGCTGGTGACGGTCTTTCTGATACCCGTCGGCACCGCGGTCTGGCTGAGCTTCTTCAGCGACGACCAGCCCGGCCTCGGCTTCGGCGCGGAGCGCACGGTCTTCGTGGGTCTGCGCAGCTACACGGCCGTCCTCACCGACCCGACCTTCCTGCGCAGCCTCGGCCTCGTCGTCCTCTACTGCCTGATCTACCTCCCGCTGCTGGTGGCCGGCGCCCTCGCGCTCGCCCTGCTGCTCGACTCCGGCGTCGTACGGCTGCGGGCCTGGGCCCAGTTGGGCCTCTTCCTGCCCCACGCGGTGCCCGGCGTCATCGCGGCCCTCATCTGGCTGTATCTGTACACACCGGGCCTCAGCCCGGTCGTCGATCTGCTCGCCAAGGGCGACCTCACCATCGACTTCCTCGGGGTGCACACCGTGCTCCCGTCGATCGTGAACATAGCCCTGTGGAGCAACCTCGGCTACAACATGGTGATCTTCTACGCCGCCCTGCAAGCCGTTCCTCGCGAGGTGATCGAGGCCGCGGTGGTCGACGGGGCGGGTCCGGTACGCACCGCACTCCAGGTCAAGACGCCCATGGTGCGCTCCTCGATCGTCATGGTCGCCATGTTCACCCTGATCTGGGCGCTGCAGCTGTTCACCGAGCCGATGCTACTCAGCCAGTCGTCGCAGATGATCAACTCGCGTTTCTCGCCGAGCATGTACATCCACGACGCGGCCTTCACCCGGAACAACTACGGGCTCGCCGCCGCCGCTTCGGTGGTCCTGCTGCTGTGCACCATCGCCCTGTCGTACGGCGTCACCCGCTGGACGAACCGCACCCGACCGGAGGAGGCACGATGAGCGCCACCTCCCACTCCCCCACCGCGGCGCGCCGCCCCGGCCTGCTCGGCCGCACCGCTGTCAACACGGTGGTCGGCATCGCGGTCCTCTACACCCTGCTGCCCGTCCTGTGGCTGCTGCTCGCCGCGTCCAAGAACCGGGACGCGCTGTTCGGCAGCGACTTCTTCTCGCTCGCCGACTTCTCCCTCGTGCGGAATCTGCGCGATCTGTTCGCGATGGACGGCGGCCTGTACAGCCGCTGGTACATGAACAGCCTGCTGTACGCCGTCGTGGGCGCTGCGCTCAGCGCGCTGATCAGCGTGGCCTGCGGCTACGCCTTCGACAAGTACCGCTTCCGGCACAAGGAGAAGGTCTTCGGACTGGTGCTCGCGGCGGTGATGGTGCCGCAAACCGTGCTGGCACTGCCGCTGTATCTGATGGCCTCGTCCGCGGGCCTCGTGAACACCTTCTGGGCGGTGTTCATCCCGGTCCTGTTCAATCCCTTCGGTGTCTATCTGGGGCGGATCTTCAGCCAGGGGTACGTGCCCGACGAGGTGGTCGAAGCCGCCCGCGTGGACGGCGCCGGCGAGCTGACGACGTATCTGCGGGTCTCCTTGCGGATGTTGGGGCCGGGCCTGGTGACGGTGTTCCTCTTTCAGCTCACCGCGATCTGGAACAACTTCTTCCTGCCCATGGTGATGCTCTCGGACCAGCAGCTGTATCCGGTCAGCCTCGGCCTGTACCAGTGGAACAGCGCGGCCACGACCTCGCCCGAGTACTACCCCGTGGTGATCACGGGCTCGTTGCTCGCGGTCCTGCCGCTGATCCTGGCCTTCATCCTCCTGCAGCGGTTCTGGAAGTCGGGTCTGACCGCGGGGGCCGTCAAGTGAGCCGGCGACGGCTTCGCCCATCCCGTACGACGCGAAAGGTTGGCGTTTCCCGCATGAGCTTCCTCCGACTGCCCCGTGAGGACCGGGTGTCGAGCCCGTACACCGGCTATACGCGCGCCCACTGGGAGGCCACTGCCGACGGGCTGCTCGCCGCGGCCTGGCGGTGGGCGACCCCTCGCGGCGCCCTCCTCGACCTGCCGGGCAGGCCGTCGGCTTCGGGGGTGCGCTCGGACGGTCTGGAGGGGTACGCCCGCACCTTCCTGGCCGCCGCGTTCCGTGTCGCGGGCGCCGAGGGCGAGGACCCGCACGGCTGGCTCGACCGGTATGCGCAGGGCCTCGCGGCGGGTACCCGCACACCGGGGCGCGCCGACGCCGAGTCCTGGCCGGTCATCCTCGACCACCACATCCAGGGCCAGCCGATGGTCGAGTCGGCGTCGGTGGCGCTCGGTCTGCGGCTGACGCGGACCTGGCTGTGGGACCGGCTCGACTGCGCCGTGCAGGACCGTGCGGAGGAGTGGCTGCGCGGCGCACTGCGCCATGTGCCCGCGCCCAACAACTGGTACCTCTTCGCCTGCACCGTGGCCGGTTTCCTGGAGTCGGTGGGCCGGGGCGACGCGGAGACGACCCGCGCACGCGAGCGTGCCCTGGACCTCCTGGAGAGCTGGTACCGCGGCCAGGGCTGGTACGCCGACGGTGACGGCCGCGCCTTCGACCACTACAACGGCTGGGCCCTGCACCTGTACCCGACCTTGGACGCCCATCTCACGGGTTCGGACTCCGAGTTGGCGCAGTACGGCACACGCCTGCACGAACACCTGGAGAGCTTCGGGCTCCTCTTCGGCGGCGACGGCGCCCCGATCCACTTCGGCCGCTCCCTCACCTACCGCTTCGCCGCGGCCTCGTCCGTGGCGCTCGGCGCCCTCACCGGCCATACGCCGCTGAGCCCCGGCACCTCACGGAGGCTGCTGAGCGGATCCCTGCGCTACTTCCTCGACCGTGGCTCCGTCGGCGACGACGGGCTGCTCAGCCTCGGCTGGCACGGCCCGCACGAGGCGAGCCTGCAGTCCTACTCGGCGCCCGCGTCGCCGTACTGGGCGTCGAAGGCGTTCGTCTGCCTGCTCGCCCCGGCCGCCCATCCGCTGTGGACCGCGACCGAGGAACCCGCGCCCAGCGAGGCCGGGGACCGGGTGCTCGCGCTGCCCGCGCCGGGCCTGCTGATACAGAGCACCCGCGGCGACGGGATCGTACGGCTGCACAACCACGGCAGCGACCATGTGCGCCCGCACGAGTCCGAGTCGGCGGACCAGGACGACCCGCTCTACGCCCGCCAGGCCTACTCCACCCGGACCGGACCCACGGCGCGCGACAACGCCGCGGACAACCACTTCGGGGTGGAGGTGGCAGGGGTGCGCAGCGTTCGCCGCCGCATCCATCCCCTGGGCGCGGGTCACGGCGACCGCTGGGGCTGGGCGGCGTCCTGGCACACCCCGGTCTTCGTGAGCGGCCCGCCCTTGGTGCCGGGGTTGCGGGTGGAGAGCGTCACCATGGTCCGGGGCCGCCACGAACTGCGGGTGCACCGTGTCGTCGGGGCACCGCACGGCGCCCGTGTCACCCAGACCGGCTGGGCGACCGGCCCCGACGAGTCCCTGCACTCCGCGCTGCACCCCTTGCACGGCTGGAGCGGCCGCGACGAACAGCGCGCCCCCCAGGGCACGGCCTTCACCCGCTGGGCCCTCCTGCCGCGGCTCACCGCCGGCACGGAGGGCACCGCCCTGTACGCGGCCCTTGCCACCCTCACCGCGGAGCCCGAACCGGCGCCCCTGGCCGAAGCGGTCACCGAGGTGCGGGCTCGGGCGGACGCGGTCGAGGTGCGGTGGGCGGACGACGGTTCCCGCACCCGGATCGCCTTCGAGCCGCTCACCGTGGAGCACCTCGACGCCGTCGCGGCCCAGCGGGACGCTTCTTCCGGCGTCGGCGAGGAGAACTGACCCGGAGCTCTGCCCCTTACGGGCGGTACCAGGCGATCATGGCCTCGCAGTTGCGCCACAGCACGAACAGCACGCACCCGGGCAGCACCGCAAGGCCCAGCAGCGGTGCCTGGTTCACCAGGAGCAGGGTCACCACCATCAGCACGAGGTTCGTCACGGCGAGCAGCCCGTGCCTGACCACCGCGTAGGACGCCAGCAGGAAGAGTCGGCGTCCGGCCGCGAGCCCCGCGGCCGAGTGGGCGAGGGCGACGGGCCAGGAGGCGGCGGCCACCAGACCGACCACCGCCGCCAACGGCACGAGCACGGGTCCGACCGCGGCCGTTCGAAGGGTCACGACATCCGTGACGGCCGCGATCACGGCCAGCACGAAGGGCGCCGAGACCAGCAGCGCCCGGCCGTACAGCCGCCGGTAGGCGCGGGCGAACAGCCGTACCGGAGCCCGCTCGTCCACAGCCGCCGCGTCGAGATACGCGAACGCGGCGGCGATCGAGGGACCCGGCAGCACGAGCAGCAGCAACCCGAACAGCACGGGGTGGTGCCAGGGTTGACCGCTCAGCTGCAGGGCGGCCAGCAGGGGCAGGTTGGTGACCGTGATCCCCAGGTTGACGACCAGGACACGGTGGACATGGGACCAGATGAGTTCCCAGGAATCGTGGGTGACGTTGAGCCGTGGCCGCCGGCTCGTCACAGGCGTACCGTCAAAGCCGGGCGCGCCGCTCATGTGCGGTCTCCTCTCCCTCAGCCCTTGACGCCGGTGGTCGCGATGCCGCGTACGAAGTAGCGCTGGCCGAGCAGGAAGACCGTCAGGATCGGCAGCACGGACAGCACCGACCCCGTCATGATCATCGCGGACTCGGCGTCGTACTGCCCGACGAAGGAACGCAGACCCAGCTGCACGGTCCACAACCGGTTGTCCGTCAGGTAGATGAACGGGCCCATGTAGTCGTTCCAGGTGTTCACGAAGGTCAGCAGCGCCAGGCTGGCGAGGGCCGGTTTGGACAGCGGCAGGATGATCCGCGCCCAGATGCCGTACTCGGTGAGCCCGTCGAGGCGGGCCGCTTCGCTGATCTCGTCCGGAATGGTCAGGTAGTACTGACGCATCAGGAAGACACCGAACGCGCCGAACGCCTGCAGCAGGATCAGCGAGACGTGGGTATTCACCAGGCCGAGCTTCTGCATGATGATGTACTGCGGCACCATGTACGCCTGCCAGGGCACGGCGATGGTGGCGATGTAGCCGATGAAGAGCAGGTCCCGGCCGGGGAAGCGGATCTTGGCAAATCCGTACGCGGCGAAGCTGCCGGTGAGTACCTGCAGGAACGTGATCACGACGCTGAGGAAGAGCGAGTTGCCGAGGTAGGCGCCGAACGGGACACGCGTCCAGATGCTGGTGAAGTTCTCCCAGTGGAGTTCCTTCGGGATCCATTCGATGGGCACGGTGAACACGTCGCGGTCGGCCTTGACCGACGAGATCAGCATCCAGATGAACGGCAGCAGGACCGCGAGCGCAACCGCGACCAGGACCGCGTACAGTCCGGCCCGAGCGGCGGTGCCCGCCAGGGTACGGCCGGGTCGGGCGCGCTGTGGTGGTGGACCGGACGGCTCGGAGGCGGGGCCCTGGGTGCTCTCCTTTCGCAGCACGGTGGTGCTCATCGCTCGCTCCTTCGCCGCATCTGGAACTGGACGACCGTGATCACGAGGCAGATCACGAAGAGGGTGAGGGATACCGCGGAGGCGTATCCGAAGCGCCCCTGCGTGATGCCCTCGCGGAAGATCACCTGGGACAGGACCAGCGTCGAGCGGCCGGGGCCGCCCTCGGTCATGACCTGCACCAGGTCGAAGACCTTGAAGCTGGAGACGGTGAGCATCACCAGGACGAAGAAGGTGGTGGGCCGCAGGCAGGGCAGGGTGACGTGCCGGAACCGTCTCCAGGGCCCCGCGCCGTCCACCCGTGCCGCTTCGTGCAGTTCGGCCGGCACGGTCTGCAGTCCGGCCAGGAACAGCACCATGTAGTAGCCCATGTCCCGCCACACGCCGGCGATGACGAGCGCGGGCATGGCCCAGTCCTGGGAGCTGGTCCAGCCCGGCGGATGGGCGATGCCGATGGACCGGAGGAACTGGTTGACCGGGCCCACTTCGGGGCTCAGCAGCATGTTCCACACCACGGCGACGGCCACCAGCGAGGTGATGTACGGGAAGAAGAAGGCCGTCCGCAGCATCCGGACGCCGCGCAGCCTCTGGTTGAGCAGCACGGCCAGTCCCAGGGACACCGCCAGGGTGAGGGGGATGTGTCCGGCCGCGTACCAGAAGGTGTTCTCCAGGGCGATCCAGAAGGTGTCGTCGCCCCACATCCGGCGGAAGTTGTCGAGGCCCGCCCACTGGGGGGTGCTGTAGGAGTCCCAGTGGGTGAAGGAGATCGCGAGGGCGCCGAGTACCGGGACGAGCGTGAGGGCCGCGAACCCCAGGAAGTTGGGGAGGATGAACGACCAGCCGGTCAGGGTGACGCGGCGGCGACGGCGCCTCGCGGCGACGGTGTGCGCCGCCGCGGGCCGCGTGCTCGGTGGGGAGACCGTACTCACCGGACGTCGTTCTTCACGCGGTCGCCCATCTCCTCGATGCCCTCGTCGAGGGATTTCTCGCCGCTCATCACCAGTTCGTGCTCCTCCTTGAGGATCTGGTCGATGTCGGACGTCTTGTCGCTGACCGGCATTTCGAGCTGCACCTTGGTCGGCTCCATCGCCTTGCGCGAGACGGCGTCGTCCGGCATGCCGCTGACGGAGAAGAAGGTGTCCATGATCTCGCCGCTGGTGTACGCGGGGACGATGCCTATCTTCGCGACCGCGTCGGCACCCTCGGGTCCGGAGGCCCACGTCACGAACTTCTCGGCGGCCTCCGCATGGCGTGCCTTCTTGTTGACGGCGAACGCGGTCGGCGATCCGAAGGTGGTCGTCCTGCCGTCTGCGGTGATCTGCGGCATCGGGGCCATGCCCCAGTCGACGGGGTTCTTGCCCTGCTTCTTCTCCGCGAGCAGTGCGGCCGCCCACCAGGTGCCCATCGGGACCATGGCCGCCTTGCCCGTGGTCAGCTGGGAGTCGTACGTGATGTTCTGGCTGAAGGCGGTGGAGAACGGCAGGGTCGCCTTCGCTTTCTGCAGGTCGAGGGCGATCGTGTACTGGTCCTTCAGGAAGGTGTAGTCGCCGCCGAGCTGGTCGCCGCCGGTCTGCGCGGAGGCGATGGCCTGCACCACGGAGCGCCAGACGTGCAGGTAGGTGCCGTAGACCTTGTCGGACCCCGAGCCCTTGGTGAACTGCTTGGCGAGCTTCGCGTACTGGGACCAGGTCAGCTTCGACATGTCCTCCTCGCCGACCATCTTCTTGTTGTAGAAGAGCACCCAGAAGTCCTGCCGGTACGGGAGGGCGTAGTACTCGCCTCTGAGGTCGAAGTCCTTCAGTCCCGCGTAGGACTCCTGAGGCAGCTTGGCGACCTGGTCGCTCAGCGGCATGAGCTGGCCTCGGGTGGCGTAACGGGCGTAGTCGGTGACGTTCTTCATGGTCAGGACGTCGACGGTGTCGCCGCCCGCCAGCATCGTGGTGATCTTGTCCGAGTAGCTCTCGGCGAGGATGTCGACCGGTTGGACGTCGATCGTGGGGTTCTTGGCCTCGAATCCGTCGATCAGCGCCTTGAACTCGGGGGTCTTCTCGTAGTCCCACACCGCGATCCGGACGACGGTCCTGCCGTCCGACGTGCTGCCGCCGGCGCCGCAGCCGGAGGTGACCAGGCTCGCGGCGACGACCAACGGCACGACAGCGGCGAAGCTCGTCTTCAACTTCATATCAGCGGCTCTCCTTCGAGCGCTCTGGGAGCGGTCAGGGACGGGGGGGAGGACGGACGAGGCGGGATGTGCGGGGGTGGTCAGGCGCCCAGGCCCAGGGCCCAGGTCTCCGCGGTGATCTCGGCCCGCAGGGGCCGGCGGGCGACCCAGCGGGCGAGTTCGTCGAGCACGTGGTCGGTCAGCCGCCCGATCTCGGTGCCCATCGACCCGGCGATATGCGGGGTGATCATCACGCGGGCGAGGCGGCGCAACGGCGAGTCGGCGGGCAGCGGTTCGGGGTCGGTGACGTCGAGGATGGCGAACAGCCGCCCGGAGGCGCACTCGGCGGCCAGCGCGTCGGAGTCGACGAGCGATCCGCGGGCGGTGTTGATGACCGTCGCGAAGTCGGGGAGCCCGCGCAGTTGCTCGGCGCCGATGAGATGACGGGTCTCGTCCAGCTCGGGGGCGTGCACGGACAGCACGTGGACCCGCGACAACATCTCCTCCAGCGGCACCAGGGTCGCGCCGGCGCGGGCCACCTCGTCGGGATCCGCGTACGGGTCGGCCACCAGGCAGGTGGTGCCCCGCAGCACCTTCAGCAGGTCCACGACCTGGCGGCCGATCCGCGAGAAGCCGACGATGCCCACGGTCCGGCCGAAGTTGGACAGGTCTCCGTACCCGGTGACCGATCCCCAGCCCCCGTACGCGCGTTGCTCGTCGGCGGCGAGGAACGGTGCCTTCTTGCCTGCGAAGATGATCGCCGCGAGGGTGTATTCGGCCACCGGGACGGCGTTGGCGTCCGCGGCGCTGGTCACCCGGATTCCTCGCCGCCACACCTCTTGGCCGACCAGGTCGCGCACACTGCCCGCGCCGTGCAGCACGGCCCGCAACCGGGGTGCCGCGGCGAGCCGCTGCGGGGTCAGCGCGGGCGCCCCCCACGACGTGAGCAGCACCTCGGCGCGGGCCAGCCGCTCGCGCGATGACGCGCTGTCGAGGTCGTCCGTCCAGCACGGCTCGTCCAGCGTCACCACTTCGGCGAGACGCTGGAGCCGGTCCCGGTCGAAGTGTGCCTCGAAGCTGGACCTGCTCATCACGACCAGAGCGCGGGGCTTGGTCTGCATGGGGTGCGGGCTCCTCTGCCTCGGGGCACACGCCGCCAGGGCAGGTGCCATTCGTGTTTCCGGCGAGTGCCGGTCAGAAGACGCTGAGTCAGAGATAGTGGTCGCCCAGACAGAACCACCAGAGCTCGAACGCATACGACACGAGTCGATCGAACTCGAACATCGCACCGAGTTCCGTACCGGACGGGAGGGGCGCTCCATGGGGCCCATGGGAAGTGAGCACATGTTCGCCCTGCAGCGCCGAGAGCGGCTGATGGACCAGCTGCGGCTGCACGGGGCCGTTCGCGTACGCGATCTCGCCCGGGAGCTGTCGGTCAGCGAACTGACGATCCGGCGCGATATCGCCGCCCTGGCCGAACGCGGTCTGCTGACCCGGGTGCACGGCGGGGCCACGCTGCCGTCGGCGCTGGAGCAGGATCCGGTGCGCCGGCGGCGGCTCGCGACGCCCGCCTTCACGCTCGGGATGGTGGTCCCCTCGCTGGACTTCTACTGGCCGCAGATCGTCAGCGGCGTCCGCAACGCCGCGGCCGCACACGGTGTGCATGTGCAACTGCGGGGCTCCAGTTACGACCGGGCGGAGGACCGCCGACAGATCGTCCGGCTGACCGAATCGGGGCAGGTGCAGGGCCTGCTGCTCGCACCGAACCTGGACGGCCCCGACATGCGCGAGATGCACGAGATGATCGACTGGATCGGCAGACTGCCCGTCCCGGTCGTCCTGGTGGAACGGCAGACACCCGAGTGGACCCCGACGCCGCATCAGCTCGAATGGGTGCGCAGCGACCACGCGCTCGGCCTGGAGATGGCGGTCCGGCACCTGCACTCGCTCGGCCACCGCAACATCGGGCTCGTCCTGTCCAAGGGCAGTCCCACGTCGACTCACCTCGCCGTGGGCTGGCACCGTGCCTGCGGTGAACTCGGCCTGTCCGCCGACTTCCTGATACGTGAGAGCGTCGCGCTCAACGTGCCCGGGCACCGCGGGATCATCGGCGACATCCTCGACGGCTGCCGCCGCTCCCGCATCACCGCGCTCATCATCCACAGCGATCCCGATGCCATCTCGATGGTCCAGTACCTGACCGAGCAAGGGATCCGCGTTCCCGACGACATGGCGCTCGTCAGCTACGACGACGAGGTCGCCCACCTCGCCGATCCGGCCATCACGGCGGTGCGGCCGCCCAAGGCGCTGGTGGGCCGTACGGCCGTCGAGATGATGGTGGCACGCCTCATCGAGGGCGGGCGTCGGCAAGCGCAGCGGGCCGTCATCGTGCCGGAGCTGATGATCCGCGCCTCATCGCTGCCGGCCTCGTCGCCACCCCTGCCCGGCAACGCGAACCGGCCCGCGTCGCGCCGGTCGCTCCCTGGACACCGCTGATCACCCGGCCGGCCGACATCGCCGGCAGCCCCGACGGCGAGGCCGTCGGGGCTGCCCTGGTCGTGTGCGCGGCCGGGTGCTGATCTGATCGGGCGGGCGCACCGGGAGCCGCTCACCGCACGGTGGCCTCCTAGCGCGCCAACTGGACGTACGCTGCCTCGAGCCTGCTCGCGATGTGCTCGGCGCCGAGCACATCGAGGCCCTTCTGCCCGGACAGGGCGGTCTTCGCCGCGGCGGAGGCCTGCGCGAACACCCGCCAGGAGCCGGCCGTGTGGTCGTCCTGCTGCGGCGTGCCGACCTCCGCCAGGGCACGACGGATGGGTCCCGTATCGACAGTTCCGTCCACGTCGCCGGAGACGGCGTGGAGGGCGTCGACGACGAGCTTTCCGGACTTCAGCACCAACCTCGCCTCGTGCTTGCCGTCCGGCAGGCCGCGCAGCGCGTACGTCGCCAGGCGCTTGTCGGTGGTGGCGGTCTTCACGTCCTTCGCGACCAGCACGCCGTCGATGTGGACATCGAGGACGGCGCTGCCGTCGTTGCCGCCGATGACGTCGATACCCGTGCCCTTGAACGGGACGGTGATGGACGCGCCGGGCGCCGTGCTCGTCGACGTCGACCGGTACCAGTCCATCGCGTCGCCGAAGGAGGCCTTCCGGCTCCATCCGCCCTCGTACGTCACCGCGTGGTCCATGTTGTCCAGCTGGACGTCCGTGTACGGCGTGTACCCGTCGATCTTCTCGACCTTCAGGTTGTCGAACGCCGTCTTGTGGAAGCCACTGCCGAACTTGACGCGGCCTGCGGTCTGCGGAGTCGGGTCCTCGTACGTGTGGACGGGCTTCCCGTCGACGAAGGCCGTGATCGCCGCGCCCCTCGCCTCGATGGCGAGGCGATAGCCGTCCGACGCTGCGACCGTTCCCGTCTCGATCGCCTTGCCGTACTCGTAGAACGTCCATGCGCCGTCCGCACCGATGCGCACGTTGTAGGCGGCGTCACTGATCGCCATGCCCTTCTGGTGCCGGACGCCCAGGGCGGCGAGCCCGCCCTCCCGGTCCGGGAAGGAGACGTCGGCCGTGGCCCTGTAGTTCTCCCACCGGAAGTCGCCGACCGTCGTGTTGGGTGCGTTCTTGTTCCAGGCATGGGTGTCCTTCATGGACTGGTCCATGTGCTGGTACAGCACGTTGTTCCCGCGCGCGTCCTTGCCGACCTCCCAGGCGCCCGTCTGGTCGACCATGTAGCGAGGCTGGTTGCCGCGCGCCTTCAGGTAGTCCTGGGACACCTGGCGCGTTCCGTTGGCCGTCCCCACCCGGACCTTTCCCTCCTCCTCGTAGCCGAAGTCGTCGGCGTAGAGCAGTCGGTCACGGGTGTTGTGCTGCTTGCCGCTCGCATCGGTGTCTAGCACAGTGCGCTCCCCGGACCGGGGCAGCCGCTGCCTCGTCTCCGGGTCGTCGCTCCGGTCGAGCGTCGTCAGGGTCGCGATCGAACGCGGCTTGACCGTGTACACGTAGTGGCCGTCACCGCCGGGGCGGATCTCGTCGACGAGGCGCTTGAAGTTCGCGTCGTAGGCCTGGCCCTTGTCCGCTGCCCGTGTTTCCCAGATCTCCATGGCCGTGTCACCGAGCCGCATGTTCTCTGCTCTGAGCCGGTACGTCCTGGGCTGGTCACTGTCGTTGACGACGACCGTCGAGAAGTCTTTCTTACGGGGATCGGCCAGCGTCATGTAACTCGGGGCCCCGTTCGAGCCGTCGAGGTCGACGGTGCCGCTCACGCCGCTGTAACTGGCCTCCGGCACGGTGCGCCAGATACCCGCCGTGTTCGAGTCGTTCTCCCAGCCGGTCTTCGCGAACTGGGTGAGGTGCTGCATCACGTAGAGGGACGCGTCGTAGTGGAGGTGGCCCGACCAGGGGTCGCGGGCGCTGACGAGTTCCTTGTGGCTGTACTGCGCACCTTCGTAGAAGGAACCGATCGCCGGCTGGAAGACGTAGTGCGTCCGCTTCGAGTTCGCGTACGACTTCACGGAGCGGTTCGCGAGGTCGAGGGCGCTCTGGACGCCGCCGATGCCGGTGCTCGATCCGTTCGGGCCCTCGGTGTTGTTGACGCGGTAGTCGGTGTAGCCGAACGAGGCGACCCCTTCGCTGTACCAGACCTCCTTGTCCGCACGGTGCTTGTTCTCGCCGGTGGCCAGCTTGGTGTACGGCAGATACGTGTCGCTGTCGACATTCCCTTCGCGCCGGTCCTCGGTGTTGTAGTGATATCCCACCGCGTCGACGATGCCGAAGAGTTCCCTGTCGCTGAGCACGGAGGGCCCGATGTGATGCGTGTCGTTCTCGTCAGAGGCGATGATCCTGATGTCGCGGTAGGCCTTCCCGGCCTTCTCCCGCTGGCCCGCCGGGATGCCGTACCTCGGGTTCGCGAAGTCCTTGTCGGTCACCATCGCGTTCTTGTACCGCTTGATGAAGGCCTCGTCGGGATTCCGCGTCTCGTTCTTGTCCGGATCGACGTAGTCGAACATGTACCCGTACTTCTCGTACGCGTCGAGGATCGTCTCCTTGTACCACTTGTACATCTCGTCGTCGCCCGAGCCGTTGTCCCATTCCTTCTGGACCCACGCGGGCATTTCCCAGCGGAGAATCGAGACCTTCAGCTCCGGGTTGACGGTCTTGGCGTCTGCGGCCAGCTGGAATCCGGGAGAACGCGATGCGTCGGCGAACTCGTCCGGAGTACGCATGGTCGCCGGATCGGCGCCGGTCGAGGTGTTCGTGTCCGACCCCATCTCGACCTTGACATGGTTGATCAGAGGCCTCTTGCCGCCGAACAGCACCCTGACGAGCTGCCAGTACCGACCCGGGTGCTGCGCCTTGTAATCCATCAACAGGTTGCTGGTGCTGTTGCAGCTGAGCACGCCCAGGCCCTTGTACGGCAGGCCGTTGCGGTTGTCGCCGCGCACGTCGTCCCCGTCGATCACGACGTCCACCGATTCGGCCGCGGCCCGGGTGGGAGGCGCGGCGATCAGCGCTGACCCCAGTGTCACGGCGGCTGCCGCAGCCAGTGATGACCATCTCAGTCTCTTGTGCGTACTCATCCGGCTTCGACTCCTCAGCCTTCGTCGTGGCCTGCGCGTGGCGGCCCGAGGTCATGAGCTCGGCATCCGACGGCGGTGCGGTCCTGAGGACGGTCACCCGAGGCGGACGTCGACGACCCGGATCGCCGACGGTGTGGTGCCGGTGGAGCGTTGCTGGTACTGGAACGACAGGACGCCGTCCACCGCCACTCTGGAGGTGTCGATGTTGACCTCGCCGAACGCGTTCATCGACGGCCGGTCGAAGACGAGGGTCCAGTCGGTCCAGCCGGCCGCCTTGCTCGCCGAGACGATCCGGCCACGCGGCATCACCAGGTAGGCGTTGTCGTTGCGGTCGAAGACCAGTTTCGTGCGTTGCGTGCTCCCCGGCGCGACCGGGACCTCGCGTTTGGTCCATGTGCCGCTGGAGTTGCGCACGACGTGGAAGGTGCGGCCGTTCTCGGTCCGTTGCCGCGCGTAGTTCGAGACGCACTGCGTGAACCGGCCCGGAACGTAGCTGATCACGACGTGGGGTGTGCCGATGGAGTCCGCGCCTTGGCCTTCCTGGTTCATCAGGCCGTGGTTCGGGTCCAAGGGGTCCGCGATCAGGCCCGGCGAGTTAACCGAGACCCGCGTGCCGCCGGTGGTCCCGACGACCGTGCCCGCGCCGTTGCGCCAGGTCCGGCCCCGATCGTCGCTGTAGACGTAACCGGTGTCGTGGTTGGTCAGGCCGCCGGAGTCGCACAGCACTCTGGAATTGCCCTCGCGCCAGGTGAACGCCGCGTGCAGCCGCCCACGCCGATCGTAGGTGAGCCCGTGCAGGTACATGTTCCGCGTCGTGGACACGACACCGTTCGGCCCGGTGTAGTTGCCGGTCGCGGACGACCACCCGCCCAGCTTCCGCCACGTGCCGCCCGTGTACTCGGCCAACTCGTTCACGCCGTTGCCCGACCCACCGGTCCGGTAGCTGAACTGCAACGCGCCCCCGGGCGCCACGATGAACTGCGGGTACGTCATGTTCCCCAGGTCGGCGCCCCCCAGGGTCCGTCGCACCGCACCGAAGACCGACGCCGACCACCGGTGGGAGCCGGGCTGCGTGGCGAGCCCCGCCACCGACTTCGAGTAGTACAGACGCGTGTTGTGGGTGTCCATCGCGACGTGCAGGGCGCCGTCCTGCGGCGAGATCCCGATCGAGATCACGTTGTGCGAATCGTTGACGCTCAGCTGGTGCGGCAGCACGGCCTTCTCCCATCCGCCACCGCTCAACGCACGCCGCGCGACCACGGCGTTGCGGCTGGACGTGTACCACGCCGCGTACTGGTACCCGTTGTAGGTGATCAGCGCGTCCTGGAACGCGTTGTTGTTGACCAGTCCGTCGTACGACACGAAGTACAGCGCGGACTGGTCCAGCACGGTGTCCGCCAGCAGGGTCACACCTGGCGCCGCGGGCGCGGCCGTGGGCTGGACTACGGAGGCGGCGAGCACCATCGCCGTCACCACGCTCCTCACCGGACCACCCCGTCCACTTGGATCGTCTGTACGGCGCCCGCCGCGAACGGCACGCGGACGAGCTTGCCGCTCACCGTGAGGTCTTGGCGTCGCGTGTACCGGTCGCCGGGTCCCGACGTCAGCGTCGACCAGCGGGTGGCCGTGCCGTTCGGCACCGTACCGAACGGCGAGAGGTCGAACGACAGGTTCTGCGCGGCACCGTTGTTCGCGGCAACGATCACCAGGCGGCGCGCGGCCGGGTCGTGCGCCGCCACCGCGTAATCCACGCCGGCGTTGATGATCCGCATACCGGGCCGGATATGCCGGGTGAACTGCGCCAGCACGTACAACTTCGTCTCCACCGCTCCGGCCTGCCCTGAGTCGCCGTCGTAGCGGATCGCACCCCAGCCGGCCGTGGGGTCCATCACCTGCCAGTAGCACCAGGCCGTCGGCTTGAGCCAACGGAAGTCGGACAGCAGGCAGCGGGCCGTCATCATGCCGCTGCCCTGCGAGTCACCGTGCTCGGAGTTCCACAGGACCTTGCCCGCCGCGCGCACGTCGTTGCCCAGCAGATCACGACGACCGCTGAGGCCCTGGTACCCGTGCACGTTGACCTGGCGCACGCGGCCCTTGGTGGCCGGGTCGAAGCCGTTCCAGGTGGCGCGGGCGAGGTCGTAGCTCGTCTCGTCGGATGCCGAGATCGCCACGCCACTCAAGCCCAGCCGGTCCAGCTCGGTGCGCAGGTGGGCGATGACACTGCGCTGAGTCGTCGCGTCGATGTGGCAGCCCTCCTGCTTGCCGTCGGCCTTCCACCAGTTCGACGACGGCTCGTTGAACGGGTCCACCGTCCGGAAGTCCACGCCCCACTGGTCACGGGCGCGGCGGGCGGTGGCGGCCAGGTGCAGCGCGTGCTGGCGGTGGTTCCACGACTGGAGGTTGTTGCCACCGCCTGCCGCCCCGGACGGGTTGTGGTTCGAGCACATCCACCACATCGGCGAGTTGGCGAACAGCTCGCTCATCGCGCCGCGCTGGGTCGCCTTGACCAGCATCGCGCGCTGCTTGGCGTCGGCGTTCCAGTTCCACGCCGAGGACGCCGGGTCCTCGTTGCGCCAGTCCTGCCAGAAGCCCTCGATCTGCTTGAACCGCGGGATGTTGGGCGAAACGGCCATGCGCGCGCCGGCGACGTCGTTCCAGCTGCACGCGCCGAGGTTGTAGCGGGCGATGTTCATGCCGAGCCCGGGCAGCGAGGCGCCGTTGTAGCTCACCGTCTTGGTGGTGAAGAACAGGTCGGCGAAATCGTCCCGGTTGCCGAACACGTTGGCCCACCACGCGAGGGAGGTGCCCCAGCCTTCCCAGGCGCCCTGATCTGCGGCGGGGTCGACACCCACCGTCGCGTCGGCTCGCGCCACGCCGGTGCCGAGGGCTCCGGCCGCGACCGTGCCGCCGGCCACGGCGAGCAGGGTCCGGCGGTTGATCCTTGCCGGTATGTCCATGGCGCTCTCCTCGTTGAAAGGTGACACGGGCAGCACCGTGCGTCGTGACGCAGCCCTATCGCCGCCCTGGTGGAGGGATGACGACACTTCAGTGCATGGGGTGGCCCCGGTCAACGGGACGAACAGGAACGTTCAAAGTCGAACGGAACCGACCGGCCGCACGAGGTCACCGCTCCCAAGCCACCACGACGCGGCGGGGCCGAAGTGGGCGGCGGAGTGGCGTGTTGAACCGTTTGCGGCATGGGGGACGCGAACGGTGGTGGGGTCACGTCAGGAATGGCGTGCGCGTGAATACGGGGGTCGCTCCCACCGATCGCCGGTTCGCCTGGTCACGGCGTACGACAGCGCGACACCTTCCGGCTCGGGACGCTCCGACCCCGTGCTTGACGTGCCACACCGATCCACTCATCATCAACTTGAAACGCTTATCATACCGCGGCGACGAAGTGGGACGCAGGGAGGTCGGATGCCTCGTCGGGACGCGTCCGGCGACGGAACGCCCCGCCCCGCGACGATTCGGGACGTGGCCAGGCATGCCGGCGTCTCGGTCGCCACCGTCTCACGCATCCTCTCCGGCACGTACCCCAAAGCTCCTGCCACGCGCAGCAAGGTCATGCGAGCCGTGCGCGAACTCGACTACGTGGCCAACGCCCATGCCCGAGGGCTCGCGGGTGTGCGGCCCAAGAGCGTGGCCATCGTGGTCAATTCCGTCATCTCTCCGCACTACGCACACGTGGCGCAGGGCGTGCACGAGGAGGCCGCGCGTGCGGGCCGGCTCTGCATCGTCGCCACCACCGGCGGAGATCCCGAGCGGGAGCTGGCCGTGATCCAGTTGATGCGCGAAGAGCACGCCGAAGCGGTCATCCTGGTGGGGAACATCAAACCCGACGCCGCCTACCGCGAGCGCATGGCCGGCTACGCCCGCGCGCTGGCCCTGGCCGGCTCGCAGCTGGTGCTGTGCGGCCGCCCACCGCTGGGCCGTGACGTACCGGCCATCGTGGTCGAATACGACAACACCGGCGGTGCGTTCGCCGCTACGAGCCACCTGCTCTCGGCGGGCCACAAGCACATCCTGTTCCTCGGCCGGCAGGCCGGGTACACCACGCCGGACAGCCGGGTCGCCGGTTACCGTGCCGCCTTGGCCGCGCACGGCGTGCCTCATGATCCCCGGCTGGAGGTCGACGGCACGATGGAGCGGCGTGAGGGCTACCGCATGATGCGCGAGCGACTCGACAGGGGGCCAGGGGACTTCACCGCCGTCTTCGCCAGCAACGACCAGATCGCCGCGGGCGCGCGCGAGGCGTTGCGTGAACGCGGGCTGCGAATCCCCGAGGACGTGTCGATGGTCGGATTCGACGATCTTCCCCCTTCCGCCGACATCGACCTCACCACCGTCCACATTCCGCACGAGGAGCTGGGGCGCACCGCCGTACGGCTTGCGCTGAAGAGCGAGACGCCCGGGGCCGCCGAGCACGTCCTGCTGGGCACGCACATCGTCGTCCGCGGCTCGGTCCGCCCACGCGTGGGCGAAGCTTCAGCTCCGGCCTGAGGTCTTTCCTTCGGATCAGGCCGGGCGTGGCGTGCTCCTTCAGAACTTCATGGCGCCGGCGGCCAGATTGGCGATGAAATGGCGCGAGCCGATCACGAAAACCCCGATCAGCGGGACAACGGACATGAGTGCTCCGGCGATGACCCTCGACTGGTCGGTGGTGTAGACGCCGTTCAGCTGCTGCAAGGCCACCTGCAGCGTCACCCTGGCCGGGTCGGTCATCACGATCAGCGGCCACAGATAGTCGTTCCAGATGTGGAAGAAGGTGAAGATTCCCAGGAACGCCAGCCCCGGGCGAAGCACCGGCAGGCCTACCGTCCACCACTGGCGGAAGAACCCGGCCCCGTCCACCCTCGACGCCTGGATCAGCTCGTCGGCGATCGCCCCCTGGGCGTACTGCCGCATCCAGAAGATCCCGAACGCGTTGGCCGCGCCGGGAATGATCAGCGCTTTGAGCGAGCCGACCCAGCCGAGCCAGGCCAGGGTGACGAACTGCGGTACCAGCGTCAACTGCATCGGGATCATGAAGGTGGCCAGCACGATCCAGAACAGCACCCTCCGCCCGGGGAAGTCGTACTTGGCGAAGGCGAAGGCGGCCAGCGAGTCGAAGAGCAACACCAGGAACGTCACGGCTGTGGCGGCCACGACGGTGATGCCCATCGCCCCCCAGAAGTCGATCCCGTGGAACACCTTGTCCATGTTCTCCCACAGGTGGGAACCGGGGATCAGCTTGGGCGGGTAGGCGAAGATGTCCCCGGTGGTGTTCGAGGCCATCACGAACATCCAGTAGAACGGGAAGATCGTGATCAGCACGCCCAGCAGGAGCAC
The DNA here is from genome assembly GCF_044764755.1 of Streptomyces sp. NPDC093600. Lineage (NCBI taxonomy): Bacteria > Bacillati > Actinomycetota > Actinomycetes > Kitasatosporales > Streptomycetaceae > Streptomyces > Streptomyces sp. NPDC093600. The sequence continues at coordinate 342,463 of NZ_JBIWIU010000003.1, read as the reverse complement.
GGCGTGGCCCAGGACCGTCCGCGACCTGGCAGCCGTCTCAGCGCGCACGGGGCTTCTCCTTCCGCTTGCCGGTGCCGATCGCGTCCTCGTCGCGGCCGCCGATCAGCCGCCAGTTGATGACGGAGAACACCGCGATCAGGAGGAACAGCGCCCAGCCGACGGCCGCTCCGTAGCCGAACCGGTTGAAGATGAGCGCCTGCTGGTACAGGTAGAGCACGATGGTGGTGGCCTCGCCGCCCGGCCCGCCCACGTTCCCGTTGTCGTCCACCGGGAACAGGACCTGCGGCTCGGTGAACAGCTGCAGCCCGCCGATGGTGGAGGTGATGGCGACGAAGAGGATCACCGGGCGGAGCATCGGGATGGTGATCCGGAAGAAGGTCTGGCGGCTGTTGGCGCCGTCGACCTTGGCCGCCTCCAGCACGTCGCTGGAGATGGCCTGCAGACCCGCCAGGCAGATGATGGCGTTGTAGCCGACCCACCGCCAGGTAGTGATCGCCGCCACGGAGACCTTCATCGCCCACGGGTCGGACAGCCAGCCGACCTCGCCGGCGTTGATCGCCCGCAGAGCGCTGTTGAGCAGCCCGGAGCTGTCACTGAAGACCGAGCCGAGCACCAGGGTCATCGCCACGATCGAGGTGATGTTCGGGACGAAGTAGGCCACCCGGTAGAACGCCTTGAACCGCACGGCGGTGTGCAGCGCGTAGGCGATGACGAGCGCCAGAAAGATCATCGGGACGGTGGACAGGATCCAGATGATCAGGGTGTTGCCGATCGACTGCCAGAAGTCGGAGTCGGTCACCAGGTACGCGTAGTTCTCCCAGCCGATCGACTTCATCTCTCCGATGCCGTCCCACGACATGAACGACAGATGGACGGAGAAGCCGACCGGGAAGAGGCCGAAGACGGCGAAGAGGATGAAGAACGGGGAGACCGCCGCGTACATCGGCCAGGAGCGGCGCCAGCCGGGTAGCGGCCTGGAGCCGTCCGGCGGCGCCTTGGCGGCACTCCCGCGCTGCCCGACGACCTGTCCGCGCAGGGTATCGGGAAGGCCCATTCAGATCGCCCCCTCGCGGGTCAGTTCGCGCTCGACGGTGTCCTGGGCGTCCCTCCATGCCGTGTCGACGTCCTTGCCGGACTCCACCTTGGCCAGCTCGGCGGCGAAGACGGGGCTGATCACCCGGTCGTACGGGCTCTTGTAGACGGTCTTGACCTGCCGCGCCGACGGACCGAACACCTCGATGGTGCGCTGCCCGCCGTAGAAGGGCCGAGGCTCACGCATCTGCGGCCTTGTGAAGGAGTGCGGGGAGGACGGGAACAGCGACATCTCCGTGAACGCCTTGACCTGGTTCTCCGGAGACAGCAGCCAGGTGATGAACTTGTAGGCCGCCTCGGGGTTCTTGGAGTACTTGGTGATCGCCAGGAAGGAGCCGCCGACGTTGCCGGCGCCGCCGGGCGGGTCGGCCACCCGCCACTCGCCCTCGGTCTTCGGCGCGGCCGACTCCGGGAAGGCGAAACCCCACCACACCGCGCCGATGCCGACCGGCTGGCGGCCGCTCGTGACCACGCCGTACAGGTCGGTGGAGCCCTCCGGGGCGCCGGCCGACAGGCCCTCCCTGCCGATCCGGTAGGCCAGTTCGAATGCCTCGCGCAGCTCGTCCCGGTCGCCGATGTACCGGCCGTCCTCGGTCATGAACTTGCCGGCCAGCTGGCCCAGCCGGATGTGCCAGACGTGGTGGATGTTGGGGCAGATCACCGCGCGCTCCCTGGACTTCTGCAGCTCCTTGCCCAGGGCGATGAAGCCGTCCCAGTCCGGGGCCCGGGCGGCCAGCTCCTTGGGGTCGGTCGTGATCCCGGCGTCCTGAAGCAGGTCGGCACGGTAGAACAGACCGGTGGGGCCGGTGTCCATGGGGAACGCGATCATCCGGCCCTCGGGCGTGATGCACTCGTTCCACTTCCAGTCCAGGTACCGGCTCTTCAGCTCGGCCGCGCCGAAGTCGTTCAGGTCGACGAGCACGTCCTGGTTGGGGAAGTAGGTGGCCACGTCGGAGTTGATGCCGATGATGTCCGGCACCAGGGACTTGCCGGCGAGGGCGGTACGCACCTTGGTGTTGAAGTGGCCGCCGATGTTCGTGCGGCTGACTCTGAAGCCCTCGGCCCCGGGAATGCCCCTCGTCTCGGCCCGGGCGACCAGCTCGTCGCTCACCGACCGGTCCCAGGTCCACAGCGTGATCTCGTCCGAGTCGCCGAGCGAGCGCTGCGACCCGCAGCCAGCCGGCCCGAACCATCCGGCGGCAGCCCCGGCGCCCAGCGCCAGAAGCCGTCTTCGTGACACTGCCATGGGCGCGTGCACCATCTTTCCGAGTGCGCGGCCCACCCCTTGATCGCTCCCGGGGTGACCGAACAGACATCGCGTCACGGCCACGATCCCGTACGGGAAGGCAGCGATCCGCTTGCCGGGCGAGCATCAGTTTAACCGTTTGCACCGGACGGCTGGAGCTGAAGGTCCAGTCGCGACACGATCAATACCAGCGCCTGGCACGGAAGACGACTTCTACCTTGACACGATCATGACATCGCCGATAGTAAACGTTTTAACCACACCTTGGGTGGAGGACACCGATGTCCGAGCTTCCCGTCACACTCTCCCGTTCGGTGCCGCGTCCCGCGGTGGAGAACCCTCCCTCACCACACCCCGAGGGGCCGTGCCGTGCCGGCGCGATCGTGGCTGAGATCTGATCATCTTCACCTCCGAACACCCGACGAGCAGTTCCGCCACGTCCCCTACTTCCTCGGTGCCGGCATGACCCTGCGCCCCGGACCGAACGTCACCTACCCCGGGAGATGACGCTGTGAGAACCGCGAGGTCCGCCACCCGTGCCCTCCTGCTCTCGATAGCCACGGCGAGCTCCATCGCGATGGCCCCCGGCTCCACGCCCGCGAGCGATGCGGCGGCAGGAAACATCTACTACGTCGCCCCGAACGGGAATGACGGCGCGGCAGGTACGCAGGCCGCCCCGTGGGCATCGATCGCCCGTGCGCAGGCCGTCACCAAGGCGGGTGACACGGTCTACCTCAGAGGCGGCACCTATGCCTACACCCGCGCGAACAGCGCATGCTCGAGCCAGACCGCCAGAGTCGACGCGATCACCCTGAACAAGAGCGGCAGCTCGGGCAACCCGATCCGGTACTGGGCTCATCCGGGCGAGAAACCGGTCTTCGATTTCTCACGTATGACAGACAACTGCCGCATCAAGGGCTTCAACGTCACCGGCAGCTGGATCCACCTCAAAGGACTGGAAGTCACCGGCGTTCCCCAGAACAACAACCGGAACGCCGAGTCCTGGGGAATCTGGGTCTCCGGCAGCAACAACGTCTTCGAGCAGATCGACACCCACCACCACATGGGAACCGGGCTGTTCATCAGCGGCGGGGGCGGCAACCTCGTCCTCGACTCGGACGCGCATGACAACTACGACCCGCGCAGCAGTGACGGGCCCGGTGAGAACGCCGACGGGTTCGGTTCGCATTACACGCCGGCCGGCCGCGCCGCGAACGTGTTCCGGGGTTGCCGCGCGTGGTGGAACGCCGATGACGGGTTCGACCTCATCTCCACCTACTCGCCCGTGGTCATCGAGAACTCGTGGGCCTGGCGCAACGGGTACGTGCCGGGGACGACGACGCCCTCCGGCAACGGAGCCGGCTTCAAGGCGGGCGGCTACGGGGGCGACTACGACGCCAGCGCGGTGAAGCACACCGTCCGCTCCTCGGTGGCATTCCTCAACAAGGCGGCCGGCTTCTACGCCAACCACCACCCGGTGGCGAACGACTTCTTCAACAACACCGGCTACGGGAACCACCCCAACTTCAACATGCTGGGAATCGACTCACGCGGCGCCGCCGTCGGCCGGGGGCAACCTGCGCAACAACATCGCCCACACCGGAACGCCGACGGCGAACATGGCCGGCACGAACGCCGCGTACAACTCCTGGAACCTCGGCATCCCCCTGTCGAACTCCCAGTTCCAGGGTGTGTCCACATCCGGCTGGGACGCGCCCCGCCAGACCGACGGGAGCCTGCCCGTGCTGCCCCACCTCCGTCCGGCGACGAACAGTGCCCTGATCGACCGGGGCACCGACGTGGGACTGCCCTTCAACGGAAGTGCGCCGGATCTCGGCGCCTTCGAGAACGATGGAAGGTGACACCTTGAGGCAAACATCGCTTGTCGTCTCGAAGTACGGGAAGATGGCCGCCGCCGCTCTGTTGTCCTTGGCGTTGGCGGCGCCGCTCTCGGCGAGCACCGCTGCGGCGGAGGCCCCATCGACGATGACGCCGACAACGAAGACACCGGCAACGGAACTCCACGACCACGGTGACGCTGCTGGACCGGCGGTGGACCGGGGCCTCGCGTACCTGGTGTCCGACTACCAGACACGCGCTCCGGCGAAGTACACGGCCGGCTCTTGGAAACCCTTCGCCAAGGCGCTGACCACCGCGGCCGATGTCGCGGCCACACCGTCGGCCACCACGTCGGACATCGCCGCCGCGAAGACGGCACTGATGACCGCCGCTGCCGATCTGAAGGCTGCTGACGAAGGCACGTTCCAGACCATCACGAACGACACTTTCTGGAACGACACCAGCGGCAACCCCATCTATTCACAGGGCGGCGGGGTCTTCAAGTTCGGCGACACCTACTACTGGTACGGCGTGCACTACACCGGCGCCGAGCTCTACCGGTCCACTCCGACGCGGAAGTACGACGGCGACGTCAGCTTCGTCTCGATCCCGGTGTACTCGTCCAAGGACCTGGTGAACTGGAAGTTCGAGAACCGCGTCGCGACACGCTCGACCAGGATCAACAACGGCGCCACCCTCGGCCAGGCAGGGTGGGTCGGGCGGCTCGGGGTCTCGTACAACGAGAACACCGGCAAGTACGTGCTCGCAACCCAGGCCTATGTCGGAGGCGGGCACGGGGTCCTGTTCCTGCAGGGCGACTCACCTACCGACACCTTCGACTACGGCTACTTCCAGACCCAGATCACCAACTCGCCCACGACCGGCACCGGGGACCAGACCGTCTTCACCGACGACAACGGCAAGGACTACCTGATCTTCTCCAACCGCGAAGGACGCTCCCGCGCCTTCGTCAGCAAGCTCAGGGAGTCCGACTCGCTGCGGGCGGAGCCCGGGGTGGAGATCGGCAGGAACTCCTCCGGCCGCGAGGGCAACGCCATGTTCAAGCTCGACGGCAAGTACTACCACGCGGCGTCGGACCTGCACGGCTGGAACACCTCGGTCACGCACGTCCTGGAGTCGACCACCAGCAACATCCAGGGTGCCTACACCGGCGAGTACACGCTTCCCGGCACCGAGATGGACTACAGCCACGTGACCCAGACCGGGTTCTTCGTGACGGTCAAGGGAACCAAGCAGAGCACGGTGATCTTCGCAGGCGACCGCTGGGCCGACTTCGCCTGGAACGGCATCGGGTACAACCAGTGGATGCCGGTGACCAAAACCGGCGCGCGGCCCCAATTCCACTCGGTGAGTCAGTGGCAGTTCAACGCCACGACCGGAGAGTGGCGTGTCGGGTCGGCGAACAACTACGTGCTCAACCCCGACTTCCAAGCCGACCGGATCACCGTCCCGCAGGTGCAGGGATGGACCAACTTCCGCGATTCCGGACCGAGTTCGATCGTCACCAACGTCAACGGCGGGGCGAACGGGTCTCGTTTCGGCTTGCAGATCGGTGCCGGACAGTCCTACGCCGGTGGCGTTCGGCAGAGGATCACCGTGCCGGCCGGCACCTACAAGCTGTCCCTCTCCGCCAGAACAACTGGTTCGCTCAGCGCCGCGCAGGTGACGGTCACCGACGCCGGCGGTAGCTCGCGCACACTCAACGTCCCGGCGTCGAGCGGCTGGACTCGCCGGGAGCTCGCCCAGATCCCGCTGGCCGCCGGTACCGCGACCGTCACGATCCGAGCGGCGAGCAACAACGGACGCCTCTTCGTCGACGGACTCGGACTCGTCAAGACCTCTGCCGGCACGCCACCGCCGTCGGGGCAGCGTTACGAGGCAGAGACCACGCCGGCGGTGTGCCAGGGCACGATCGACTCGAACCAAGCCGGCTATTCCGGTAGCGGGTTCTGCAACGGCGACAACGCTCCGGGGGCCTTCGCGCAGTTCACGGTGGCCTCGGCTGCCGCTGGTACGGCGACGCTGGCGGTCCGGTTCGCCAATGGCGCCGGCAACGGTGCGAGGCCGGCGAACCTGATCGTCAACGGAAGCACGGTGGGGACGGTTTCGTTCGAATCCACCGGTGCCTGGACGACATGGTCGACCAAGACCGCGACCGTCCCGCTGAACGCCGGCAGCAACACCGTCCGGTGGGAACCGACCACGGCGGCCGGACTCCCCAACGTCGACCACCTCGATGTCGGTGCCACGACTGGCTGACATCCCCCTCTCTCACCGGTGTCCCCGTCCGCTGGAAGCCGTCGCCAGCCGGCGCGACCGACAAGCCGGGTCAGGTGACAGTCACCGGGACGCCTGGCGAACCGCACCACGCTCCTGCCACCCCTCGCGGGTGGCAGGAGCACCCAGACATGGCGCCCACAACTCTCGCGACCACATGGGACAGGTTCAATGAGACAGCATTTCCACGGTCCGACCTCATCGCGACGTCCGCGCGGACGCCGCACCGTATTCGTCATCGTAGGCGCGTTGATCGCGAGCTGCACCGCGCTGGTCGCGGGACCGCCGGCGAAAGCGGCCGTGATCGACCCGGTGGCTTACTACCAGATCGTGTCGCGGCACAGCGGCAAAGCGGTCGCCGTCGCCGACCAGTCGACCGCCGACGGCGCCGCCGTCCAGCAGCGGACCCGAGCCGACCAGGCGGGCCAGCAGTTCCAGTTCGTCGACGCCGGCAGCGGCTACCACAAGCTCCGAGCCCGGCACAGCGGCAAGGTGGTGGCCGTCGCCTCGGCGTCCACGGCGAACGGGGCTGACGTCGTCCAGTGGACCGACAGCAGCGGCACCCACCAACAATTCCGAGTCGTTGACGCCGGTAGCGGATACGTCAAGCTCATCAACCGCAACAGCGGCAAGGCGCTGGACGTCTGGGAGCAGTCCACCGCCGACGGCGCGCGGATCTCCCAGTACGCCGACACGGGCGCCGCCAACCAGCAGTGGCAACTGGTCCGGGTCGACGCGGCAGCGCCCCCGAAGTACGCCGGCTATCTGTTCACCCACTTCACCGGCGAGAACACCTCCGCCGGCGAGCAGGTCCACTTCGCTCTCAGCCAGGGCAACGACCCCACCCACTGGCGACAACTCAACGGTGGGCGGCCTGTGTTGATCTCGACTGTGGGTACCCGCGGCGTGCGCGACCCGTTCATCATCCGCTCGCCACAGGGCGAAAAGTTCTACCAGATCGCCACCGACCTGCGAATGTACGGCAACGGCAACTGGGACCAGGTCCAGCGCACGGGTAGCAAGTCCCTCGTGGTCTGGGAGTCGACCGACCTGGTGAACTGGAGCGCGCCGCGCCTGGCGCGCGTGTCACCGGACACGGCCGGCAACACCTGGGCCCCGGAGGCGTATTACGACGAGGGACTCGGCCAGTACGTCGTGTTCTGGGCGTCGAAGCTGTATTCCGCCAGCGATCCGAACCACACCGGCACCACCTACAACCGGATGATGTACGCCACGACATCCGACTTCCGGACCTTCAGCGCCCCACAGGTCTGGGTCGACAAGGGCTATTCGACGATCGACTCGACACTCGTCAAGCACAACGGCACGTATTACCGCTTCACGAAGGACGAGCGGAGCGCGTCGCAGACACCGTGCGGCAAGTTCATCCTCGCGGAGAAGTCGCCGACCGTGCTCAACCGCGGCTACTCGTCGGTCGCCGAGTGCCTCGGGAACAACGCGATCAGCCACGGCGAGGGTCCGTTGGTCTTCAAATCGAACACCGAGGAGCGCTGGTACATGTTCATCGACGAGTACGGAGGGCGTGGCTACGTCCCGTTCACGACTACCGACCTGAACACCCGGCAATGGTCAGCCGTCTCCGGTTACACCATGCCCGGGCGCCCGCGCCATGGCACCGTCCTGCCCCTCACCCAGGCCGAGTACGACCGGATACTGCGACACTGGGGCTGAGCGGCTCCGTAATGGATGCTGCCGGCCGCACGATACGCCGAGTACTCCACGCGTGTGACCACCCTTCACCGGCTTGAGCAGAGCGCCAGGGACCTTTCCGATCTCGGTGTGGGCGGCGTGCGCTCGCGGCCTGGGGAGAGCGACCAGCGAGACGGCGGCCAGCAGTCCCGCCGGCGGTAAACGCGGCCGGCCCGTGGCTCCCGCGGACAGCGGCATCCACCGGAACGGCCGGTTCGTCGTCACCGATCCCCCGTGCACGTGCCGCGCTGGGGCTCCCGGGCGGACCGGACCGATGCCGACCGGCGGCGACCGCACCGCACCGCAGAAACACCGAGCCCCCGTCAGCAAGCTGACGGGGGCTCATGACGTGGCGGAAAGACCCTAGGTGCCTGACGGTAGGCCCGCGCTGCCGGCAGAGCTACGAACGCCGCTCATGATGGCGCTGACGATGCCCTGCTGGGTCACCGCGTGGGAACGTCGGTTGAACAGCCCGAACCCGTACTGTCCGTTTTCGCCATTGTCCCAGTAAACGGTGGCTGCCCCGTACTTCTTCGCAGTGGCCACGACGGCACGTGCAAAGTCGGCACGATACCTGTTGTTCGACCAATCAAAGGACGACTTGTCGATCGCACCGTATTCGCCGACAACTACCGGGTACCCCTTCACGACGAATGCGTCGTACATCTTTTTCATCTGCGACTCCAGGTAGTCCTCCTGCCCCCAACTCGACGTTCTCGACGGAGCGGTCGCCGCTCGCCCCCACTGCGTGATGGTGCCGCTTTCCTCCCCGGCGAAATCCCATGGGGCGTAGTAATGAACGGAGATCATGATCCTCCGTTCATTACCGGGAATGGAGGGGGACCGATACTGGTCGGTCGGGATTGCGAAGCCGTAATTCCCCGCGGTGTAATCGATGTTCGTGTTCCAGCCAGGAACAAGCAGCCACCTTGAACTGTTGTTTCCGCCAGTTTTCCGTACGGTGTCCACGAAGATCTGGTTGTAACTGTTTATGTTGGAGTAGCAGGGTTGGGTCGGACGGCCGTATTGCCCGTCGAATTCTTCGTTCATGGATTCCAGGATCAGGCGGTGGTCGTAATCCCTGAACCTATAGGCCACTTGTTGCCAAACCTTCTGGTACTTGCCCTTGATCTCCGCCTGGGAGGACGAATCACAGATCAGCCAGGAGCCGTTGATGGTCTTGTAGCCGTCCCCGTGCATGTTGATCACTACATACAGGCCCCGGCCATGGGCGTAGTTCACGACCTCTTGAATCCTGTTCAGCCAGGCTGAATTGATCGCGTAACCTGGGCCGGGTCCTATGTGCCTCAAATAGGAGACCGGGATCCTGATCGTTTTGAATCCTGCCGCCTTCACCTTGTCGATGAGGGCCTGCGTTACGACCGGCTGACCCCATGCCGTTTCACTGGGGTAGCCGTTGGCATTGGCTTCCAGCTGGTTCCCCAGATTCCATCCCGCGCCCATATCGGCAACGATCTGTGAAGCGTTCGACTGTGCGGCGGTGTTGGCCGATGCCGGGTTCGTCAGACCGTAGACACATGCGACTGCCGCCAATATGACGGCAAGGAAGATGGCTCTGATCTTCCCTACTAGTGAAATCATGGGCACTTCCTCTCTTCCGGTTTCGAGGGTGCCAGAACCAGGTGGATCCACCCGCCCGGGCGCGGTGGCGGTGGTCGTGGCACAGTCGTGCGCCCCCGGTGGTCATGAGTGGGGAGCGCGGGCGCATCCGCGGAGCAGTTCGGCGGACTCGGCGCCGCGACCCGTTTGCCGTGCCGCCCGGCCTTGCGACGTGTGGCCCTACGTCAAGCCTGTGTACGTGCACGGTCAAACACGTGCCGATGAAAGCGCATGCTGGAGATCGTTTCAAGCGTTGCGCGCGAACTGGTGTGAACGTGCACAGTGCGCCCGGGGTCCGCGGCAGGCTCACCGCGGCCGCGGTCGCGGTCGATCGCCCAGGAAGCTTCCTGGTCACCGTAGGGGTGATGCGGTGACGGCGGACCGTCCGTGGCACGCGCAACCAAGGCGGCAGGTCCGTTTGTTGCTGGACACATGCTTCACCCGGTGTTCGACCGGGCATCGAACTGATGCTCAACTATGTCAGTCAGGCGACTCCGGGTGTGCGTTCCCTGGCGCGAGGCGCCCGTCCGCGACATCGGTGGACAGGGTTGGCGGCAGTCGCCGCCCGAGTCACGTGCGGGCTTCGAGCCAGGCCGTCACAGGGGGACCGCCGTATTCGACGCGGGGTAGCAGAACGTGACGAACCTGTCCCACCTCGAGGAGATCTTCTCCTGCGACGGCACTCGGCCGATGCGGTTGCCGCGCTGGCAGGCCGAGGGTTCGCCAGCGGGCTTGGCGGTCACTTTGATCGCTGACTACACGCTTCCGGCCCGGTCCTGGCTGCCGGCGGCGGCGATCGTGGCGTTGCTGGGAGAGTTCGACGTGGCCGACGGCGCCGCCCGTACGACGATCAGCAGGCTGGCGCGCCGAGGGGTGCTGGAGGGCAGTCGGCAGGGGCGCTACAGCTCGTACCGGCTGACGCGGGAGGCCGCTGTCGATCTGTGGACCGGCGGTGGCTCGATCGCCACGTTCACCACACAACCCGACTCGTGGGACGGATGGTGGACACTGGTCGCCTTCTCCGTGCCGGAACAGGAGAGCACGCGACGGCGTGCGCTGCGCACCGCGCTGCGGTGGCGGGGGTACGCGCCGCTGTACGACGCGGTCTGGGCGTCGCCGCACCCCCTCACCCCCAAGGGGCGTGCCGAAGTGGCCGAGTTGGCGCTGGGGGCGGTGAGCGTGTTCCGCGCGCGACAGGTGGATCTCGAGACGGAGGCCAACCGCAGCCCGGTCGAGGCATGGGACCTGCCCGGCATCGCCGGCCAGTACGAGGTCTTCATCCGGCGGTGGAAGAGCCTGCTGCCCCGTATCGGCGCCGGTGGCCTCACCGGCGCGGCGGCGGTGCGTGCTCGTACCCAGGTGATGAACACCTACCGCCACTTCCCGGTGCTGGACCCCCTGTTGCCCATCGATCTACTGCCGGCCGACTGGCCTCGTTCCCGGGCGCGGGCGGTGTGCGTCGCGGTGTACGACGGTCTGGCCCAACCGGCCCAGGAGCACGTCCGTTCGGTGGCGGCCCGGTCCGCGGCCGGTCCGCACCACGACATCAGTGCCCACACGATCGCCGGCATGAGTGCCGGTATCGGTCACAGTCCCAGCTGAGATCAAACGGATTGGGTCGCAGCGGTTGACAGATGAGAGTCCGGTCGCGAATCTTTCTGTCATTCGAAGCGGTGTGGGAACGTTCACAGACATGTGGCGCGCAACGAGCCGATCACATGCATCGCCCCTCCATCACCTCGGGCCTTTGCACCTCCGCATCAGTGGTGACAGGAGGCATCCCCATGGGGGAGTTACGGCTGGTCGGCTCGACCGTCACCTTCCCGAACGGGCCGACCGGGCCACGAAACCCCCCCGCGTTCCCCCCGCGATCACCCCCCACTCACACAGGAGTCATCCATGAGCATGCAGCGGCGTACATTCCTGGCGCTGAGCGCGGCCGGTGCGGCGGGCGTCGGCGCTTCCCTGCTCAGCGCAGGGCAGGCAGGCGCCCTCGTCAGGCCCCAGGGCGCGCCGACCACGCCGTTCGCGGTCGGTGTGCGCCGATACGACTGGACCCGTGGCAGCCGCCGGTGCACCACCTACGTCTACTACCCCGCCACCGGCACCCCCGGCGGCAACCCGGTGACGAACGCCCCCGTCGCAGCGGGCGTCTTCCCCGTCTACAACTTCACCCACGGCTTCGGAAGCAGCCCACAGAACTCCCTGTTCATCATCCGGGCCCTGGCCGCCGCGGGCTTCATCGTCCCCGCCCCCCACTTCAACCACAACTTCACCGACGTCAACAACGGCAACACCTCCAAGGACGTCTCACAGATCCTCACCAACACCCTCGCGCTCAACGCGAGCGGACCACTGACCGGGCACATCAACACCAACATCGGCGTCGGCGTCTCGGGCCACTCCCTGGGCGGCATGGTCACCCACGGCCTGCTCACCTCCTGGCCCGACAGGCGGATCATCTCCGCCAACCCCCAGTCCTGCGTGGACATGGGCAACCCCTCCAGCTCAGTCTCCGCCAAGGTCCTCTTCGTCCACGGCGACCGCGACTCCACCACGCAATACTCCTCCGCCCGACAGGCATACGCGGAAATGAGCCGGCCCAAGGCCTTCCTCACCTTCATCGGCGGCAACCACACCAGCTTCTGGAGCGACAGGCGCTTCCCCAACACCGTCGTCGACTGGGCCCGCTGGAGCATGTACGGCGACACCACCGCACGCGACCGCCTCCCCACCGACGCAGCCGGACCCAACACCAGGTGGGAAGCCGCCCTGAACTGAGAGGTATCCGCTCCTCGCCCTTGCGTCTGAATTGTCCCACTGGATTGTCATGATCAGGCCACTCGCAGGGATCGGGCCGCCCGCCGTATCCGGTGGCAACGGGACCCCCCGGCGCAACGCATCACCCCCTACGGCTTTCGCGGGTGCGCGTACCCGTCGTCCACCACCCCACGCTTCACTGCAAGGCGCGCATATCACCCCCCCCACACCGGAGGTCACTGTGACCGACTCTCCCCGGCGCCCCCGCACGGCGCCGCGGCAACGAGGAATCCGCCGAGTCCCGGGCGGCGGCATGGCAGGCGTTCTCGCCGCCGCCGTACTCGCCGCCTCCACGCTCACCATGCTTCCCCAGACCGCGCAGGCCGCGACCGCGCGACAGGTGGAGCGCCTCGACCGAGGGCTGACCAGTGTCCACACCAGCAGCGGGAACCTGGTGTCGTGGCGCTGGCTGGCCACCGACCCGAACGCCGTGGCGTTCAACGTCTACCGCGGCGGCACCAAACTCAACTCCTCGCCCATCACGGGCTCGACGAACTACTTCGACTCCGGCGCCCCTGACGCCGCCGACTACACGGTGCGTCCGGTGGTGAACGGCACCGAGCAGGCCCCCTCCGAGCGGGCGCTGCAATTCCGGTCGGGATACCTGGATGTGCCGATCTCGCCGCCGGCCGCGGGCACCGCTCCGGGTAACTCGCCGTACACCTATGAGGCCAACGACGCCAGTGTCGGCGACCTGGACGGCGACGGCAGGCTCGATCTGATCCTGAAGTGGCAGCCGACCAACGCCAAGGACAACTCCCAGTCCGGCTACACCGGCAACACGATCGTCGACGGCATCAAGCTGGACGGCACCCGGCTGTGGCGCATCGACCTGGGCCGCAACATCCGTTCCGGCGCGCACTACACGCAGTTCCAGGTGTACGACTACGACGGCGACGGCAAGGCCGAGGTCGCCATGAAGACCGCCGACGGCACCCGGGACGGCACCGGCGCCGTGATCGGCAACGCGTCCGCCGACCACCGCAACTCCAGCGGGTACATCCTGTCCGGGCCCGAGTACCTGACCATGTTCAACGGGCAGACCGGCAAGGCGATGCAGAGCGTCGACTACGTCCCGGCCCGCGGCAACGTCTCCTCCTGGGGTGACAACTACGGCAACCGCGTCGACCGCTTCCTCGCCGGGACCGCGTACCTGGACGGCTCCCGGCCGTCGCTCATCATGGCGCGCGGCTACTACACCCGGTCGGTGATCGCGGCCTGGGACTGGCGGGACGGGCGGTTCACCCGTCGCTGGACCTTCGATACCGCCTCCTCCGCCAACAGCAGCAAGGGCTACGACGGTCAGGGCAACCACAGCCTGTCCGTCGCGGACGTCGACGCCGACGGCAAGGACGAGATCGTCTACGGCGCGATGACCGTGGACGACAACGGCAACGGGCTGTGGACCACCAGGCTGGGCCACGGCGACGCGGGCCATGTCGGAGACCTCAACCCCTCCCGCGCGGGCCTGGAGTACTTCAAGGTGTCCGAGGACCGGAGCAAGCCCGGCTCGTGGATGGCCGACGCGCGCACCGGCCAGATCCTGTGGCGTACGGCCTCCGGTGCGGACAACGGCCGCGGGGTCGCCGCGGACGTCCACGCCGGCAGCCCGGGCGCCGAGGCCTGGTCGGCCACGGACACCACCCTGCGCTCGGCCGCGGGCGCCGCTCTGGGCCGGGAGCCGTCCAGCATGAACTTCGTCAGCTGGTGGGACGGCGACCCCTTGCGCGAACTCCTCGACGGCACCCGCATCGACAAGTACGGCACCTCCGGCGACACCCGCCTGCTCACCGCTTCCGGCGTCCACTCCAACAACGGCACCAAGTCCACGCCGTCCCTGTCCGGTGACATCCTCGGCGACTGGCGCGAGGAGGTCGTCTGGCCGACGGCCGGCAACACGGCCCTGCGGATCTACTCCACGCCGCACCAGACGAACACCAGGATCACGACCCTCCTCCACGACACGATGTACCGCACCGCCCTGGCCTGGCAGAACACCGCCTACAACCAGCCGCCACACCCGAGCTTCTTCATAGGCAACGGAATGCCGCCGGCTCCGCGGCCCACCGTCCGCACGCCCTGAACCTTCCCCGGCCGTCCATCCCGCCCGGTGGGGCGGCCGGTCGGCGGCCGGGGGCCGGCTGCTTCGCCGTGAGACCGGCCGCGGCCGGGGCGGATAACGACACCCTGCACGCGCGGCTCGGTCGTATCGGTGCGAAACGCCTCTCTGCCCCCACACACGGGCCACCGCCGATCGCCCCACTGACCTCCACCGAGCCTGGAAGCACCCCCCACGACCAACCGCTCGTCGGCCACAGCGACTCATGTGCGGCCGGCGCGCAGGAAGGAACGACCATGCCCCCCACCGAGGTATCCGGTTCCGGACCGGTCAGCCGCAGGACCCTGCTCAAGGCCACCACCGCCACCGCCGGGGCGATCGCCACCGCCGCCGCGTTCGCCGAACTGGAGACGCCGGCCCATGCCGCCGCGGGTTTCGTCAAGGGCGTCGACATCAGCTGGGTGCCGCAGATGGAGGCGCGCGGCTTCTCCTGGAGGAACGCGAGCGGGCAGAAGCAGGACCTGCTGACCATTCTCAAGGGGTACGGCATCACCGCCGTGCGGTTGCGCACCTTCGTCAACCCCTCCAGCAGCCCGACCGACGGGCACTGCAGCATCAACGAGGTCGCCGCCTTCGCCAAGCGGGTCAAGGCCGCGGGAATGTCGATCATGCTCGACTACATGTTCGGCGACACCTGGAACTCCGTCGGCGTGCAGAACCCGCCCGCCGCGTGGCGGAACATGAGTCACAGCCAGATGCGCACCGCGATGAGCACGTACGTCGCCCAGACCATGACGGTCATGAAGAACAACGACGTGCTCCCGACCTGGGTGCAGATCGGCAACGAGATCAACAGCGGGATCTGCCGCCCTGTCGGCAGCGTCTCCAACCCGGCGCAGATGACCGGGCTGCTCAACGCGGCGTACACCCAGGTGAAGGCCGTGTCACCGAACACGACGGTGTGCATCCACCTGGCCCAGCCGCAGAAGTACGACGTGATGACGACGTTCTTCAGCCGCTACGCGGCCAACGGCGGCAAGTGGGACATGTCGGTGTTCTCCTCCTACGGCAGCGCCGACGTCGCCCCCGGCATCGTGGCGAACATGAAGAGGATCTCCGACGCCTACGGCAAACCGTTCCTGCAGAGCGAGTTCGGCGGCCGGGTGGACAGGGCCTCCTCCACCCAGGCCGCCCTGGTCGCCTACACCAAGGCGCTGAAGGCCAACGGCGGGCAGGGCATCTTCTACTGGGAACCGGAGTGCATGTCCCCGTTCACCGGCTACGGCATGGGTGCCTGGGACTCCGCCACCCAGCGGCCCACCACCATCATGAACGGCTTCACGCAGGCCTGAGCGACGGGCCATCGGCCCGTACCCCGTACGTCTTCCTGACCAAGGATGGAGAAGTGATTGTTATGAGCATGCCATTGAGGAGCCGCGGCGGGCGCGGGGCCCGGCTGGGAGCATCCGGCCTCCTGACCTTTGCGGCGTTGGCGGGTACGGGTGCGGCGCAGGCCGATGTCGCCGCACCGCGGGCGCTGCCGGCCGGCTGTTCCGGCACCTCGCCGATCACCTGCCACTACGCGGTCGCTCCGGGCAACTACGACGTGACGGTCTCTCTCGGTGGTGCCGCTTCCGCCGCGCAGACCGAGATGTGGGTGGAGGCCCGGCGGCTGATGCTTCCGGCGACGAGGACGGCGGCCGGCAGTGTCGCCTCGTATTCGTTCACGGTCAACGTGCGGCAGCCGGAGGGGCAGCCGACCGGTCAGGGCGGTACCGGGAACCCCGGTCTGAACATCAGGTTCTCGGGGTCCAACCCACAGGTCTCGGCCGTCTCGGTGAAACCGGCGGCCCAGCCGCTGGTCGCCTACCTGGCCGGTGACTCGACCGTGTGCGATCAACCGAACGCTCCGTACACCGGGTGGGGTCAGATGATCACGACCGCTGTGCGGCCCGGTGCGGTCATCGCCAACTACGCCGACTCCGGGGAGAGTTCGGGCAGCTTCCTGAGCAACTCGGCGCTCTTCCCGGCACTGCTGTCGAAGGTCAGGGCGAACGACCTGGTCTTCATCCAGTTGGGACACAACGACAAGCAGACCAGCGCGTCGGCCTACCGGAACAACCTCAACACCATGATCTCGCGGGTCCGCGCCAAGGGCGGCGTCCCGGTCCTGGTGACGCCACCGGTCCGACGGCTGTTCAACGGCAACCGGCTCACGCCCACGGCGCTGCACGTCAACGGCGTCGGCGTGAACCTCCCCGCCGAGATGCGCGCGCTCGGTGCGGCGCAGAGCGTTCCGGTGATCGATCTGACCGCCAAGAGCAAGGCGCTGGTCGAGTCGCTCGGCCCGTCCGCCTCCGCACAGCTCTTCCTGCGCTCCTCCGTCGACGGGGTCACCGACAACACCCACTTCTCGCAGTACGGCGCGACCCGGTTCGGCGAGCTGCTCCTCCAGGGCATCCGGGAGCAGCGCCTGTCCCTGGCGGCGTACCTGCGCTGACCTGAGCGGGGCGGAGCCCGTCCCTGAGAGGAAACACGATGAAAAGGCTACGTATACGGATGCTCATCACCACCGCGCTGGTGATCGCCTTGTCGAGCTTCGGCGTTCGCGCCGCCTCGGCGGCCGAGAGCACCGCGGCGGACTGCGCGGACGCCTCCAGCGCAGCGGCCCCGGCCCCACGCACGGCGGCCCAGCCGGTCACCGTGTGGCTGGCCGGTGACTCCACCATGGCAAACCCGAGCGCCGGTCGATGCCCGGTCGGCTGGGGCAGCCAGTTCGACGCCCTGTTCAACACCGACGTGACCGTCAGGAACCACGCGGTGGGAGGCCGCAGCGTCCAGTCCTGGCTGTACGAGTCCAACGTGAGCAACACCAAGGGCTCCGACGGCGAGTGCGTCATCACGTCCCCCACGTACTCGGCCCGCTGGCAGGCCATGCTGAACGCGACCACCGGGATGAAGGCCGGCGACTACCTGTTCATCCAGTTCGGCATCAACGACTCCTCCTCGACCTGCCCCCGGCACGTCGGCCCGGCCCGCTACCAACAGCTGATGACCATGATGGCGAAAGCCGCCCTCGCACGGGGCGCGCACCCGGTGCTGCTCACCCCGGTCGCCGCCATCACCTGCTCCGGCAGCACGGCGACCAAGAACCGGGGCTTCGTCAACCAGACCTTCGCCGCCGGGACCGCCGCCGGAGCGCCGGTCATCGACCTGCAGACGCTGAGCGTCTCGCTCTACAACAGCCTGCGCTTCTGCCCCCACAACGGTGACTTCGGGTCGGGTCCGGTAGGAGCCTTCTTCTGCAACGACCGCACCCACTTCGACACCCACGGGGCGCGGCAGGTCGCCGGGCTCGTCGCCGGCGACGTGCGGCGGCAGAACCTCCCGCTCGCCGTGTATCTGACGTAACACCGGCGGGGACTCACCTCTCTCTCGCGGCGCGACGCCGTTCGCCGCGGCCGGTGTGCGCCGCGGCGAACGGCCGGGTGGGGGGTGAGAACCGGTGTGACCCGGGCGTCGCGCGCGGGAGTCTTCTGCTTGGGCGGGCGGGTCTTGCGGGCGGCGATCTGGTTCAGCTTGGCGCGCGCCCGCTCGGAAACCACGGGCAGGAACTTCAGCTCACCGTCGTCGTCGACGGCGGTGACGTACGTGACGGTGCGCGGCTCGGTCGCCAGCCCCAGCACCTCGCAGACCTCCGCCGCCACGATCTCGTTGTAGAGCGCGGAGGCGGCCACGGTGTTCTCGTACAGGGCCAGGGTGTGGATCGACCCCCACTTCCCGTCCAGGCGCTGCCCCTTCACGGAAAGAAGCAGATGGTCATGGAGCAAGGGCCGCCCGGAGCGCGCCTCGTAGTGGCGGAAGCGCGCGGCGACCAGACCGCCGGGGCGGCCGCACCCGGTAGATGCCGTCCTTGCCGTACCGGATCACCGCCACCTCGTCCTCGATCCACTCCAGCACCCGTACGATCGCCCGCTCGTGCGCGGCCTCGATCACCCGCCGCGTCTCCTCATCCCCCAGCGCCCACAGCAGGTAGATCGTCGGCTGCGGCCTAAAGACGAAGTCGACACCCGTGACCATCACCCGGCGTCCGAGGGCGCCGGCCTGAACGCCTTCTTCGGGGACGCGCCCTTGGCGAACAGGTCGGCCTCGATCCTGTCCGCGTACGGGTGCCGGCCCCGCTCGCCGAAGAGGTTCCGCAGCTGCGCCTCGGTGACCTCCTCACCCGGCGCCAGGCCGAGCACGGCAAGCCCCCGGCCCATCCATCACCCGGCCGGGACACCAGCTTGCTCCTGGGCCTCTCGCAGCTGCGTGCGGGCCGGGCGGCGGCCGTCGCCGACAACGGTCTCGCGCAAGTAGTAGCGGTACATCCGACCGGCCCGGACAACCCATATATCCGCTGTCATGCAGAGCACGCCACACGTCTCTGACCTGCAAGAAAAGGCCGATCAGCGGTACGTCCCGCCAGGCGGGAGCAGCGAACGAATGCTCTTCTCAGGTGCCCGTCACGCGGGAAGCGGCCCCAGGTCGGAAGCGAATGTCATCGCTCTCTGGCAGCCCTCACATCACGACCCGGACGACACCAAACAAGCACACTGAGCACCACCGCGCGCCAAGGAACGCGCACCACCAACGAGCACCGCCAACAGCAGCCCCCGGCACCCGCCGGGGGCCTTCGTCGTGCTGCCCGGAGGAGACTTGTGCCACCTTCGAGACCCTCCCCCGCTTCCACAGGAAACGCCTGTATGGGTGCGCGGGCCCCGCCGGTGTCCGGCGGGCGCCCACCGTTCAGGCCGCAACCGTGGGGTTCGCCGATTCGGCGGTGCGGCGGTACTCGGCGTTGATGCGCTGGGCTTCTTCGAGCTGGTCCTCGAGGACGATGATGCGGCACGCGGCCTCGATCGGGGTGCCCTGGTCGACGAGTTCGCGGGCGCGGGCGGCGATGCGCAGCTGGTAGCGGGAGTAGCGGCGGTGTCCGCCCTCTGAGCGCAGCGGGGTGATGAGGCGTGCCTCGCCGAGGGCGCGGAGGAAGTTCGGTGTGGTGCCGAGCATGTCGGCGGCCCGGCCCATGGTGTAGGCGGGGTAGTCGTCGTCGTCGAGACGGCCGTAGGGGTCGTCTGCTGTCATTGCACCTCTCTCATGGAGCTTCATGGAACGCGTGGAGGGGCCCTGGTGCCGTACGGCACCAGGGCCCCGAAGGAACTACACCATCTGCCGGCCCTGATGCTGCGCCGGCCTTCTGTGTCCGCCGACCCGACCTGGCTGCTGTCGGGGGTGCGGGGATCGCGGTTGCTTGACCGGAGACCACCTCACTATCGATGTCCTGCGGTACCCGGGCCCAAGACTTCCGCCCGGGCGATCCTGATGGCGCTTCGTTCCTCCGTTCTTCCCTCGTTGATCAACTGCTTACCGAAAGGAACTTCCTACCGCTGGTACTGCTCACTGACTTCACTGCTGGGTACTGCCACTACGGTGGCGGCCCCTGATCACTGCGGGCCGCCCGGTCCGGTCGCCAGTCCCGTCGCCTTCCTGCAACCACCCTGGCTTCGAAACTCCACCACCGCACCGTCATGCGAACTGCGGGTACTGCGGCCCGGCAGTTCGTCTCTGCCGGGCCCTGCGGTCCTTCTGGGTTACGAGAGAAACATAACCACCCCACTGCCCAATGTCTACTCTGGCCGACATAGATTTTCGCGTATTCGGCAGGGAGGTAATCACCCTCGAACAGTGATGGGTGCCCGGGGCGATCCGGGTTGACGGGCCACAGCCGGGGCACAGGCCCCGGGCAGACAGGACCGGACGCCGACGATCCAGAGACCGCGGCGCCCTGAGGGATACGAGGAGCGTCAACGTCGCAACACTCCGCTCGGCGACATCCCTAGCCGACGCACGCGACAGCGCCCGGAAGTTCCTCAAAGGTCTCCTGCCGGCGCTCGGCCCCCGAGGCCGCCGACACGGTGGTCCTGGTCGTCTCCGCGCCGGTCACCAACGCCCTGCGCCACGGCGGCCGCCCCTGCACCCTGGACCTGAGCGCGCACCCGGACAGCATCGAGGTGGCCGTACACGACCCCGGCCCCCAGGTGCCACGCATGCGCACCCCCGGACCTGAACGACGGCACCGGAGGCTTCGGCTGGCCCATGCTCGACCGCATCGCCGGCACCACCGCCATGACCCGCCAGGCGACCGGCAGCAAGACCGTGAGCGCCCTACTCCCCAGGTAGACCCAAGACGCCGGCGCAGCCGGTCAGCGAAGCGTGCGGCTGCGCCGGTCAGCGGCGGGCGAGCTGCCGCTCACCGTTCGCGCCGGGCTGGTAGGACAGGCCGTAGTGCGCGAAGACCGCGGCCTCGTCCTCAGCGGGCGGGACGTCGTCCGCGCCGATCGCCGGGCACTTCTTCACCAGCGACTTGTCGTAGTCGACCTTGACGTAGCCGGGACCCACGATCGCGCCGGCCAGCGGGACGAAGACCAGATGGCGGCGGGTGGGCAGACCGACCTGGACGGTCGCCATGGCCGACTCGTCGCTGCTGGTGTCCACGTAGACGGCCTCCAGTACACGATGTTGCGGCCACCGACGTCGACGGCGTCGTGGGTCCGCCACTCACGGATATCCGCACTCTGAATCTTCAACAGTTCCCTTCACACGGCGGTGTACCCCGACCGGTGCACTTCCCGGCCTGCCCTCCCCACGCCTGCCCCGTCAGCGGTGCGCAAAGTACCCGTGGCCGCCGGCCTGGCGGGCCGCATGAGCCAGCTGATGGCACCGAGAACGAGGGAGTACTCGTCAGCTGACCCGAAGACCGACCGCCAGCGTCAGTTCAAGGACCCGGTGTGGCGATGCGAGATCCGGAAACAGCTCCCGCAGCTGCGACATCCTGTACCGGACTGTCTGGGGATGGACGAACAACGCCGCCGCCACCTCGTCCCGCCTGCCCTGGTGCAGCAGCCACGCCCGCAACGTCTCCTCCAGCCGCCGTGCGGTCGCGGCAGGCAAGGTTCGCAGCGGTGCGAGGGCTCGGGCACGCAGGTCTGCGAACGCGTCAACGTCGGCGCTCAGCACCAGCTCGGGCAGGTGGTCCTCGGTGTCGCGAATATCAGAGGAGAGGGAGCGTGCGCGTACGGCTCGTGCGTACGAGGCGGACGCACGAGTCCATGGCCGGGCGGGGCCGACCACGGCGGTGCGGTCGCTCAGCTGCCGCAAGAGATGTGATCGGTCCTCATCGGGCACGAGCAGCACACCGGTGGCGTCCGGCAGATCGTCGAGGACGAGGGTGCTCGGGTCGAGCGCGCGGTAGGCGGGCCGGGCCTGGGCGGCGGGCAGCAGTACCGCGGTCAGCGAAACCGGAGGCTGCCACCCGGCCCGTTGAGCAGAGGCCAGCAGCACGTCCTGGCTCGCGCCGGCGAGGAGGTCGCGGGCCAGGTGTTCCAGGTGGCGCTCGTGGGCCCTGCCCCGGGCGGCCAGTTCGTCGGCGTGGCCCGCGGCGCTCGCGGCGGAGAGCTCGTCGATGTAGGCGAAGGTCAGCTCGGCAAACTTGGCGACCTCGGCGGCGGGCAGACCTGCGGGTACGGCACCCGCTGCCAGGCATCGCCAGGCCACGCGGGCGCCGACGCGGTAGGCGCTGAGCAGGGCGTCCATCGAGCGGCCGTCGCGCACCTCGCCGCGGCCCAGCTCGTAGGCTGCGTCACCTGCGTCGCCGCCTGTGGCCTTCCCGCTCGCGAGGTCCAGGTAGTGCCCCAGGGCGGTGCGGACGGCTCGGCGGATGGTTCCGCCCATGCTGCCCGAAAGGGCGTTGGCGTAGGAAGGGACCTCGTCGATGATCGCCTGGACGACCTCGTCGGCGGTGCTCTTCAGCGCGGCCCGCAGTGCGGTGACCGTCGTCTCGTCCAGAGCCAGTTCGCTGGCCCTCTGGAGTGCATGGCTCATGTTTTTGTTCCCTGCGAACAATTCAACCGACCAGATTCACATCCTACGGTCAGGACTTTACGCCTTCAGGCGCAGCAAGCTGGAGTCATGACGAGTGCAGCCCTCCGCAGCAGGGCGTGGAAACTGCTCGAGATGGTCACGACGCCGCTGCTGCCGTCGGACTACCTCGACCTGGTCAGCCCCCTGCGTGCGGGCGCTGACCTGCGTGGGCGCATCGAGGCCGTGCACCCCGAGACGAAAGACGCCGCGACCATCGTGATCAGGCCGGGACGGGGCTGGCGCGGCCACACAGCCGGTCAGTACGTGCGGATCGGGGTGGACGTCGACGGGGTGCGCCTGTGGCGTGCCTACTCCCTCACCTCGCCGACAAACCGCCAGGACGGCCGCGTCACGATCACCGTGAAGGCGATCCCGGACGGCAAGGTCAGCAACCACCTGGTCCGCAGGGCGAAACCGGGCACGCTGATCCAGCTCGACCAGGCGACCGGTGACTTCGTGCTGCCGCGGGCCAAACCCGCCAAGGTGCTCTACCTGACGGCCGGCAGTGGCATCACGCCCGTGATGGGCATGCTGCGCGACACCGAGTTCGACGACGTCGTCATGGTCCACTGCGCGCCACAGCCACAAGACGTGATCTTCCGCAACGAACTGCACGACCTGGTCGCGGACAGAAAGCTGCGGCTCACCGAGGTGCACACCGACACCGACGGCATGCTCGACATCGCCCGTCTCGACGAACTCGTACCCGATTGGGCCGAGCGCGAGGCCTGGGCTTGCGGGCCCGCAGGCCTGCTCGACGCCGCCGAAGAGCACTGGACCGAGCACGGCGTCCAAGAGCGCCTGCACACCGAACGCTTCCGCCCCAGCATCGTCGTCGCCGGCGACGGCGGCGAGGTCACGTTCAGCGCCACCGGCAAGACCGTCGACGCGGACGGCGCCACGCCGTTGCTGGACATCGGCGAGGAGGCCGGCGTGCTCATGCCCTCCGGGTGCCGCATGGGCATCTGCTTCGGTTGCGTCACGCCGCTCAAGGCGGGCGCCGTCCGCGACCTGCGCACCGGCGAGATCACCGAAGCCGAGCCGGGCGTCCTCGTCCAGACCTGCGTGTCCGCCGCGGCGGGCCCCTGCGACATCGAACGGTAGGAGCACCTTGACCGCCATCGACCCCACCGCCCACCTGACCGCGGAGCAGATCGAGGAGCTCGGCCGCGAGCTGGACGCGATCCGCGACGAGGTGATCGCCGGCCGCGGCGAGAAAGACGCCGCCTACATCCGTAAGGTCATCTCGGCGCAGCGCAAGCTCGAGCTGGTCAGCAGGGGCGTACTGCTGTTCTCGATCTTCCCGCCCGCGTGGCTGCTCGGCACCGCCGGTCTGTCCGTGGCGAAGATCATGGACAACATGGAGATCGGCCACAACGTCCTGCACGGCCAGTGGGACTGGATGCGGGACCCGAAGATCCACTCCACCACCTGGGAGTGGGACCACGTCTCGCCGTCCGATCAGTGGAGGCACTCGCACAACGAGCTGCACCACACGTACACCAACGTGATCGGCAAGGACAACGACCTCGGCTACGGCATCATGCGCGTGGACGAGGACCAGAAGTGGCACCCGTTCCACCTGGGCCAGCCGCTGTGGAACTTCCTCAACGCCTGCTTCTTCGAGTACGGCATCGCAGCGTACGACCTGGAGCTCGGCAAGAACCTGCACAAGCGCCGCCGCAAGAACCCGGAGTTCCGCGCGCAGGCCAAGGCCGTGGGCCGCAAGATCCGCAAGCAGGTGCTCAAGGACTACGTGATCCACCCGATGCTGTCGGGCCCGTCGTTCCTCCCCACGCTCGCCGCCACGTTCACCGCGAACCTGGTCCGCAACATCTGGTCCCATTCGGTGATCATGTGCGGGCACTTCCCCGAGGGGGTGCAGGTCTTCGAGCGCCGGTCGATCAAGGGCGAGACGCGCGGCCAGTGGTACCTGCGCCAGATGATGGGCTCGGCGAACATCAGCGGCAGCAGGGCCATGCACTTCATGACCGGCAACCTGTCACACCAGATCGAGCACCACCTGTTCCCGGACCTGCCGAGCAACCGGTACGCCGAGGTCGCGGTGAAGGTGCGCGCGCTGTTCGAAAAGTACGAGCTGGAGTACGTCACCGGGCCGCTGCCCAAACAGGTGTTCTCCGCGTGGCGCAAGGTCTTCCGGCTCTCGCTGCCGAACAAGAAGCCCAAGGTCAAGACGCCGGACCGCGCGCAGGAGCTCGTCGCGGCCTGAATCCCACTATTGGTTCAGATCTTTCGGCCCTACCGGCGGCACCGCCGGGTTCGGTGAGATCCGTTGCGGACCGTGGGCGACCGCGACGTCGGACCGTACGACACGGGATCCGGGCAGCCCGGTGTCGAACAGGGGGCGCGGCACACCTATGCCGGATCTTCAGCAGGCAGCTCTGAAGCGAGCAACACTGTCGGCGTTCTCCAGTCGGCCCCCCTCGATGCCCCTTGGCCGAACCGCCCAGCCATCGGGTTTCCTTGGGGGTGAGAGAGGCGCAGGTTCTCATCAACGGTGGATCTTGGCTAGTTCCGCGTTGAACTGGGCACCGATGAGCAGGGCGAGGTTGGACAGCCAGACCCACACCAGGAAGACGACGATCCCGGCGAGGGAGCCGTACAGCCGATTGTAGGAGCCGACCTGCGAGGCATAGAGAGCGAAGCCGGCGGAGGCGGCGAGCCACAGGACCATGGCCAGAGCGTCGCCCAGAAGTCGTTGCCGCACGCCGCGCGTCTGGGCCGGGCCCGAGCGGAACAACACCAGCACCAGGACGGCGACCAGGCCGAGCAGAAGTGGCCACTTCAGTACGTTCCACGCGGTGCCGGCCATGCTGTCCATGCCCACCAGCCGGCCGAGGACGGGGGCCGCTTCGGCGGTCAGGATGAGCACCAGGGCACTGGTGACCAGGAGCGCCAGCAAGACCAGAGCGGTGATCACCAGTCGTGGTGCGGTCCTCCATGCGGGCCGGAGGTCCTCGACGCCGTGCATGGCGTGCAGGGCTCGGCGGAAAACTCCCAGGTAGCTGGAGGAAGACCACAGAGCGCCGATCGTGCCGAAGACCGCCAGAACCCAGGCAGCTGTGCGCTGGTCGGCCATGCTCCTGAGCGTGCTGTGCATTACCGGGCGGGACTCGGCCGGGACAACAGCGATCACATTGCTGATGAGGCTCTCAGTGGCCGAGGCGCCGGCGATCCCGATCAGCGAGACCGTGACCAGAAGGGTGGGGAAAAGCGCGAGCACCGCGTAGTACGTGAGCGCGGCGGCGCAGTCCGTCAGATTGTCGTTCCACACCGATGCCGGTGTCCGCCGCAGCGCGGTGCCGATGTCATGCCGGCCGGGCAGGCCACGCGCATACGTCGTGGCGGCAGGCGGTACGCAGGAGACGGTGCTCCGGTGCTGACCGATGGGGTGCAGTCGGCACCGTCCGGTTTCAGCGCAGATGTCGGCGAATTGCTCACCGCGCTGCTTTCCACTCGTACCCAAGGTCCACCGCTCTTGTACGTAGCTTCTCCGATGCGCCGCTGACCAACGTTACGGGCAATGGGGCACGGTGAGCCGCATCGCCCTCTCGTGCAGGCCTGGTAGGGGATGAGCAGGATCCGTCGTGTTCGACCGGCAGCGCCTCCCGCACTCGGCCCCGTGGTGCCCGGGTTCCGGGAGAACCAGACGCGTCGTTGCCGGCGGCCGGGTGGCCGGCGGGCAGCCCGTACGTGAGGAGCCGTCCATGGTCCAGAACCCCACCGTGCCGCTCGCCCCGATGACGCCGGACGCGGTGCTCAGCGCCTTCAGGTACCTCCGGGCCGTGGAGGCCGGCGACACCGAAGCGGCTGCCGGGTTCGCCAGTAAGGATCCACGGATGCCTGCACTGCTCGCAGACGTCGCCGAGCGGATCGTCGTCCCGATCACCGCGCTGTGCGGCATCGACCCGGACCCGTGCGACGACTCCTTTGCCTTGGAGGCCGTCGGGCGGGTCCTCGTGGCCACCCTGCGCGGCTGGGCGCAGGCCGGGCCGGACGCGGCGGAAGGCGTCGCTCACGCGATCATCACCTTCGTCGCGCAGGTCCTCACCGAGGAAGAGTGCGGTGAAACCGTCGCCGGTGTCCTGCGCCAGATGGAAGCCGTCGGATTCGGTCAGGCCTTCGATGGACACCCCGCACCGGGCGTGGAAGCCGCCTCCACGTACCAGGTGGCCTCAGGCTCGGCTGCCAGCCGAGCGTCCCCGACCCGTTCCATGTCTCACCCTCCTCACCGCCCGGCCGGGCGGTCAACCGAAAGATCAGGGCGTGGTTGCTGCTGGCGTTGGCTCAGCCTTAGCTTTCAGCAGGGAGAAGAAGACGTGCCTCCCAAGCAGCCATCCGCTCCTTCGCGAACGCTCCGCTCCATGCGTAGTAGGTGACGGTGCCGCTCGCCACCTTCAGGACGTGGTCGGTGCGACGAAGAAGCGTGCGCCTGGGTTTGATCACCGCATTACCCGACAGGACGTTGATGATGACCTGTCGAAGGCGTGACGTGTCGATTTGATCGAAGTGCCATCCCTCGAGGATGAGGCGGACGGACGTATCGATTCGTTCGTAGTGCATGACGTCGAACTGCACGACCTCGCCGTCAAGCCTCATGACGCATTCGGTCATCCAGCCGCCACCGTCGAGCTCCCGCTCCTGGGTCTCCGGCTCCGTGGCACCAAGAGCACTCATAGATGCGGAGATCTCGGCTGCGACACTCAGCTTCTCCGGTTTCACTTGCGCCACCTCGCAGTCGCCTCCCCATAGCCAGGTGGATCTTACGGTTCCTGGAAGCCGTTTCACCTGGTGAGTCGTCGGTAGTTGATGAGGCTGGTGGCGATGGCTGCGAAACCGAGGAAGTGTTCTGGACGCGGTTTTCGACCGGCTCAACGGACTCCTGCGACGACTGGTCCGGGAGGCGGAAGGCCGCGACGTTGAGCCCAGCGCCTGCATCCTCGACGCCCCAGAGCGTCAAGACCTCCGCCTACGTGCACGCGGCTGGCCAGGGCATCGACGCGGGCAAGAAGATTGCAGGCCGCAAACGCCACCTCGGCGTCGACACACTCGGCCTTCTCCTGGCTGTTCTGGTCACCGCCGCCAGAATCTCCGACAACGTCGGCGGTATTCAGGTTCTCTCGAGCATCGCTGCAGACCACCCACGTGTCACCAAGGCGTGGGCCGACACCGGCTACCGCACCAAGGCCATCGACCACGGCGCCCGTCTCGGGATCGACGTTGAAGTCACCCGACGCGACCCTGCCCAAAGGGCTTCAAGGTGATTCCGCGGCGCTGGGTCGTCGAGCGGACGTTCGGCTGCAGGCCTCGCCCCTCCCACCTGCGTCCTAGACAAGCGACCACGACCTGATTGCGCGTCAGTAAGGTCAGCAAAGGGTCAGCATGCGTCCGATCAGACCTGCTCACACGCGCGTTCACCCTCGAACCGCGGTCCGCCGCATCGCCCCCTGCGAGCGCACGTGGAGTCCCGCCGTAAATTCGCGCCGAAGCCGCCCGGATGCGCTGATCGACGGATCGACCCTAGGCTGCCGCGACGGAGGTGAAGCCGCAGGTCAGCGCACCCTCCCTCGCGCCTTCAGCTGGGTCGCCGGGACCTCGGGTGCGGGCAGCGGGGCGCCGTCGTAGCCCTTGACCTCACCGAAGCGGGTGGTGGTCATCCAGTCCTCGCGGGCCTGGCGGATCTCCTCGTCCGTGCGGCCGACGAAGTTCCACCACATGACGATCTCCTCCTCGAACGGCTCACCGCCCAGAAGCATCAGACCGGCGTCGGACGCGGCGCGCAGGGGCAGTTCCGTGCGGCCGCAGCCGAGGTAGAGCATGGAGCCCGGCAGGAGGGGGACGCCGTCGACGTGGGCCTCGCCCGACATCGAGAGGACCGCGTACTCGAAGTCGGGTTCCAGGGGGAGGTTCGCCTCGGCGCCCGCCGACAGGGACAGGTCGGCGCCGACCAGCGGGCTGTAGACCGTGCCGGGGGACGTCGCGCCGTCCAGTTCGCCGAGGATCACCGTGGCCGTGACGCCGGGCGCGGTGACCTGCGGGAGGTTCGCGTGGTGCTGGAAGTGCGGCTCGACGTGGCGGTGGCCGTCCGGGAGGGCGACCCAGAGCTGGGCGCCGTGCAGGAAGCGGGCGTGGGGCCGGGGGCTCTCCTCGGAGTGGGAGATGGCCCGGCCCGAGGTCATCAGGCCCAGCTCGCGCGGCCGGATCGTCTGGAGACTGCCGGTGCTGTCGCGGTGCAGCACCTCCCCCTCGTGCAGCCAGCTGACCGTCTGAAGCCCCATGTGCGGGTGCGGCGGCACCTGCATACCGGGCTCGTCCGCAATGTCGTCCGGACCGTAGTGATCGACGAAGGCCCACGCCCCCACCATGCGGCGGCCGAGGTTGGGCAGCAGACGGCGGACCTCGGTGGACTCGCCCAGCTGGACACGGCGGGGGCTGAGGAGTTCCCGTACCGGCTCGGCGACGACGAAGCCGCGGCCACCGCAGACGTTGAGGGCGGCCTGACGATCAAGATTGCTCATGGCTCTCAACCTATTCCTGTCCGGGCACGGAGCGGGTGTGCCCACGCGAAAAGGATAGTGGAATGTTCAACCATCGGGTTCTGTTGACGGCGGTGACGCCCTCACGGGGTGGCAGAGTCAGAAGCCGGTGGAGGAGATCCGATGAGCGAGACCTACTACGAGTTCGGTACGGCCGCCGAGCGCTGGGACCGCGCGCGGCTGTTCTTCGAGGCCAAGGAGTACCTCACCGCCGCGCGCATTCTGCGGGGTCTGGTCTCCGAACACCCCGGGCAGACGGCCCAGCGCCTGCTGCTCGCCCGCGCCTACTACCACTCGGCCCAGCTCTCCCGCGCCGAGACCGAGCTCCGGGCCGTATTGGAGCGCGACCCGGTGGAGCACTACGCCCGCCTCATGCTCGGGCGCACGCTGGAGCGGCAGGGGCGCACCGCGGACGCGGCGCCGCATCTGCGGCTCGCCGCGGCGATGGCCGGGGAGCTGGCGGAGTGATCTCAGGGCGGACGCGGAGAGCCACGTCCGCCCCTGAGCCGCCGAGGCGTCCTCCCGCAAGGGGCAATCCCTCATCCGGCACGTCGGCGACGCCCCTCGCGAGAACCGACACCGGGCTTCGGTAGGGTCGGTCCGGGAGGTTCGGACCGTGCGCGCGGAACGGCTGGGACACAGCGGCATGCGAGCGGGAGGTGCCCTGGCGCACCTGCTGCTCGTCGTCGTGCTCGCGCTCGGCGTCTTCGTGATGCACTCGGTGGGCCATCCGTCGGAGTCCTCGGGCAGTGGTGCGGCCGGGACGGCGCACGTCTCCGCCGCCGGACCGCACGCGCCCGGACCGCACGCGCCCGGACCGGGCCATTCGGAGCCCGCGCCCGCCCCGTCGCACGACTCCGGTATGACGATGGACATGACCACGCTCTGCGTGGCCGTCCTCAGCGTCTGGCTGCTCGCGGGGCTCGTCCGGGCGGCACTCAGCCGCCGACGCGACCGGGCCGCCCGGGTCATCGCCGGCTTCTCACCGGGCCTCGGGCCGAACGCCCCGCCGCCCCGTCCCCCCGACCTCGCCCAGCTGTCCGTCCTGCGCCTTTAGGCCGAATCGCCACCGCGGGCGCCTCGCGCCGCCCGCTGACGCGTCCCTTCAGCCTTTTCCGCGCGTACGCACGGGCGTACGCCGCACAGACAGCACACGAGGTGTGACACATATGCGTGCCCTGACGAACCCCGCCGCCCGGAAGCTCGCCCTCATCGGCGCCGCGACCGCTGCCGGCCTGCTGCTCTCCGCCTGTGGCTCGGACGGCAATTCGCCGAGCGGGACCGAGCACGGGGGCAAGACCTCCGCCGCGTCCTCCGCTCCGGCCACGGCCGACGCGGCCGGTGAGTTCAACGACGCCGACGTGGCGTTCGCCCAGATGATGATCCCGCACCACGAGCAGGCCCTGGAGATGGCGAAGCTGGCCGACGGCCGGGCCCAGGACCCCGAGATCAAGAAGCTCGTCGTCCAGATCGAGAAGGCCCAGGACCCGGAGATCCAGCGGATGAAGTCCTGGCTCAAGCAGTGGGGCAAGCCCGAGTCCGCGGGTCATGACGGCCACGGCAGCGGCCACGAGGTCTCCGGGACGATGTCCGGGATGATGTCGCAGCAGGACATGAAGGACCTCGCGGCCGCCAAGGGCGAGGCCTTCGACAGGAAGTTCGCCGAGCTGATGATCGCCCACCACGAGGGCGCGGTCGCGATGGCCAGGACCGAACAGAAGGACGGCCGTAACGAGTCGGCGAAGAAGCTGGCCGACGACGTGGTGCGTACGCAGTCCGCCGAGGTCACCCAGCTGCGGACGATCCTCGGACGGCTCTGACCGACGCCCCGGGGGCGCCCCTCGCGGTGGGGGGCGCCCCCGGGGCCCGCGATGTCAGGCGCGCGGGCGGGTGCTGACGATCTCGCCCCCCACCACGACGGTCTCCGCCACCGTGCCCAGGATCTCCTCGGGGTCCACGCGCAGGATGTCGCGGGAGAGGATCACGAAGTCGGCGAGCTTGCCGACGGTCAGCGAACCCCGGTCGTTCTCCAGGAAGTTGGCGTACGCCGAGCCCATCGTGTACCCCTCGACGGCCGTGGTGACGTCGATCGTCTCCTGCGGCGTCCAGGGCTCCCCGCCGCCCGACAGCGGGCGGCGGGTGACGGCGGTGTAGATGCCGACCATGGGGTCCATCTCCGCCACGTTCCAGTCGCTGGAGAGGGCCAGTACGGCTCCGGCGGCGTGCAGGCCGCGCAGCGGCCATGCCTTGTGCCAGCGCTCGGGGCCGATGTTCTCGGCCCAGTCCTGGCCGGGTCCCGCGATGTCGGGCGCGGCATGGCGGGGCTGCATACAGGCGACGACACCGAGTTCGGCGAAGCGGGGCGTGTCGGCGGGGTCGAGGCATTCCACGTGGACGATCTGGTGCCGGGCGTCCCGGGGGCCGTTCACGGCCCGGGCGCGGGCGACGGCGTCGAGGACCGTACGGATGCCTCGGTCGCCGGTGGCGTGGACGAAGCACTGGAAGCCGCGGGCGTCGAGCCGGGTGAGCAGCTCGGCGAACTCCTCCGCCGGGTAGAAGGTGTCGCCGCGGTGCCGGCCGCAGCCGGTGTACGGCTCCAGGAGGGCCGCCGTACGCGGTTCGACGACGTCGTCGATGTAGAGCTTGAGCGGGCCCACGCGCAGCCGGTCGTCGTCGTACTTCCTCGCCGCGGCGGCGAATTCGTCGAGGTCGGCCTCGGTGGTCCCGCGGGGGTGGAAGAGGGCCGCGACGAGCCGTGAGCGGAGCCGGCCCTCGGCGCGTGCCCGCTCGAAGAGGGCGAGGTCGTCGAGGGAGTTCTGGGGTTCGACGACCGTGGTGATGCCGTAACCGATGGCGTCGTCCAGGCTCTTGGTGAGCCGCCCGTACTGCCGGTCGGGCGCGGCCCACGGCACGCCGAGCTCTCGCAGGGCGCGGTGGCCGTCGCGCGACAGTCCCATGACGGCGAAGTCCCGGACGAAGCCGGTGGGTTCGCCGGTGGCCGGGTCGGTGACGGCCTCGCCGAACGGCAGACTGGTGCGGTCGCGGTGGACGCCCAGGCGGCGCAGGGCGGCGGTGTTGAGCCAGGCGGTGTGCACGTCGTAGCTGAGGACGATCGCCGGTGTGTCCCCGGTGACCGGGTCGAGGTCGGCGGCGGTGGGCATCCGGCCGCCGGGGATCGCGGAGTAGTCGAACGCCTCGGCCTCGATCCACGCCGCGTCGGGGTGGGAGGCCCGCCAGGAGGTGATCCGCTGGTGGATGGCGTCGAGGGTGCGGGCTCCGGCGAGCTGGACGCAGGCGTCGTCGGAGCCGAGGCGTACATGGTTGTGGGCGTCGATGAAGCCGGGCAGGACGAGGCGGCCGCCGGCGTCCAGGATCCGGGTGTCGGCACCGGTCCACGCGGCGGCGTCGGCGTCCGCGCCGACCCAGACGATCCGTCCGTCGCGCACGGCCAGCGCCTCGGCCTCGGGCAGATCGGGGTCGACGGTGTGGATACCGGCGTGGGTGAGGACCAGATCGGCGGGGGCGGGCTGGGTGACAGGGGTGTGCATGAGAGGGAACTCCATGTGTCACGGGGCGCCTTGAGGGGGCGTCGCGGTGACGTACGGGGGCTTAGGGGGCTTACGGGGGCTTATGGGCGTACGAGGGAGGGCTACGCAGGCTTACGGGTGGGCCGGGGAGCCTTCCGGGCGGCTGGGCGCGACCCCGTTGGGGGCGACCGTGTGGCGGGCGAGGAGCAGGTACACGAGCGCCGAGACGACCGCGCCGAGGAGCGTGAGGTCGGCCCCGCCGAGCGGTGCGACGAGCGGGCCGGTCCACAGCTCGGAGTCGCAGGTCAGGGCGGCGAAGAGCATGCCGGCGAGCAGGGCCGCCATTCCGGCGGGGTGCCAGCCCGCGCGGTACCAGTACGCCCCTCGCGCGCCGGCGTGCAGCGCCTCGGAGTCGTAGGCGCAGCGGCGCAGCACCATGTCGGCGAGGAAGACCCCGCCCCACGGGGCGAAGACGATGATCAGGAGGGAGAGGAAGGAGAGCAGCGAGGTGGTGAAGTCGGTGAGGAACAGGGCGCCGAGGGAGCCGAGCGCGGTGACAGCGGCGCTGATCACGATGGCGCGGGCGCGGCTCCAGGGGATGCCGAGGACCTGGAGGTTCAGGCTGGAGGAGTAGAGCGTGATGATCGAGTTGGTCACCGAGCCGCCGAGGACGAGGGCGAGGAAGAGCGGCTGGAACCAGCCCGGGAGCAGCCCTTCCGCGCCGGCGACCGCGTCCGCCATGTCGGTCTGGGTCGCGGCGGCGACCCCGGCGACGCCGAGAGCGACGGAGGAGAGGAAGCCGCCGAGCGCTCCGCTCCAGGTGAGGGCCTTGAGGGAGGTGGCGCGCGGCAGATAGCGGGTGTAGTCGGCGGGCATGGGGAGGTACGAGAAGGGGCCGGCGAGCATGACGACGAAGGCGAGGCTCCAGCCGGAGGCGCCCGGCCCGGTGGCCGGCGCGGCCGTGTCGGCGCCGGGCAGGACGAAGACGAGAAGGGCGGCGAAGCCGAGGGCGAGGGCGTAGGCCATCCAGCGTTCGGCGAACTGGACGGTGGCGTGTCCCCACAGGGCGACGGCGAAGGTCAGCGTCAGTGTGACCGCGAGCGCGACGGCGCGGGCGACGGCGCCGCCGCCCCAGCCCAGGTCGGCGAAGAACGCTTCGAGCGCGAGGGTGCCGACGACCGTGTTGACGATGGTGTAGCCGATGCTGACGACCCAGTTGAGCAGTCCGGCGGGCCAGTTCCCGCGCACGCCGAAGGCGGCACGGGAGATGACGAGGGTCGCCGTGCCGGTGCGGACGCCGCTGAGTCCGGCGGCGCTGATGGCGAAGAAGAGGAGTCCGCCGATGACGACGACGGCGGTGGCCTGCCAGAAAGAGAGGCCGAAGGCGACGGCGAGGGCGCCGTTGATCACGTAGGTGAAGGTGAGGTTCGAGCCGAACCAGAGCCAGAAGAGGTCCTTGGCGCTGCCGTGCCGTTCGGTGTCGGGGATGGGGTCGATGCCGTGCCCCTCGACCTGGAAGACCTCGTCCCGGCCGACACCGGCCGCTCTCTCCTGTGGTGCCATGTCCGCTCCCACTCCCGCCTCCACCATGCCCGCCGACCTTGAATGACGTTCTAGAAGTTAGAACGCCATTCAAGATGTGGGAGGGGTGCCCGCCGCGTCAAGACCTCGGGGACCTGCGGTTAGAGTCGTGACCTCGGGACCGGACGGCGGAGGCGGAGCGGTGGCAGGGTCGGCACGACGGCGTGACGGGCACATCGCCCAGGAGCGGATGCTCGAGGAGGCCATGGCGGCCATCGCCGAGGACGGTCTGGCGGCGCTCACCATGTCGGCGCTGGCCGAACGCCTGGGCACGAGCGGCGGCCACATCCTGTACTACTTCGGCAGCAAGGACCTGCTGCTGCTGGCCGCGTTGCGCTGGAGCGAGACGGCGCTCGCCGAGGAGCGCCGCTCGCTGCTGTCCCGCCGGCTGACGGCGGAGCGCAAGCTGGACCTCTTCCTGCGGCTGTATCTCCCGCGCGGTCCGCGCGATCCGCGCTGGACGCTGTGGATCGAACTCTGGGCCCGCACCCCCGCCAACGAGTCCCTCCGCGAGGCCCAGCGCGACCTGGACCGGGGCTGGCAGGAGGACCTGGAGGCGCTGCTCACCAAAGGCGTCGCGCAGGGGCGTTTCGCTCCGATGGACGCCGCGGAGGTGACGGAGCGCGCTTCCGAACTCCTGGCGCTCCTCGACGGGTTGAGCACCCGGGTCGTCCTCGGCCAGGAGCAGGGGCGGGATCCCCGCCCGGCCCTGGAGGCGGCGAGAGCGGCTGCCGAACGGCTGATCCCGCGAGCCCGCTGAGGTCGTCGACCTTCCAGGCGCGTCGCGCGTTCACCCCGCCGTGGGGTTCTCCCACTCCGACGGCTCCACGGGAGTCATGGGCCAGTCCGGCGTGCCGGGCCGGTGGCGGGACAGCTCGGCGTTCCAGAGGATCTGTTCGGCGTGGAGCACGGGCCGTGACAGCCGGGCGATCGAGGGGTAGGAGGCGCCGATGACCTGGGCGAGGGCGAGGGTGGCCTCGGCGTCGGAGGCGGCTTCCCCGGGGTGGGGGTGCGGGACGCCGTACCACGCGGTGACCGCGTCCAGGGAACGGCGGCCGGGGCGGTAGCGGTCGGCGTGACGGTCCAGGACGAGAGGGTCGCAGACGGGGGCGACGCCCGCCGGAAGCCGCTCGGCCAGCGGGCGAACCCCGTGGCGCAGGAGTTCGGCGTGGAGCGTGGTCAGGACGTGGGGCGCGAACCAGACGACCAGCAGCTCCCCCGACGCGAGGTGTCCGGCGAGCAGGTCCGCCACCTCGCCGAGCGCGCGCGCCGCCGGAACGCCCTCCCTTCGCGCCCGGTCAATCGTGATGCCGTGGCTCTTGCCGGGCGCCAGGGAGAGCGGATCGGATCCTGGATCCAATGTCCAGTCCGATGACAGGCCGTCACTCGTCCGTACGGAGGCGGCGAGGATACGGTCGACGGCCGCCCGGTTGCCGGTGGTCGCGATGTCCAGGGCCATGAGCCGGCGGCGGTGCCAGCCGGGGTGGTCCAGCCGGGCCGGGGGCGTCGGCTCCCGTACGTGTTCGGGGTGGTAGACCTCCCAGCCGCCGGTCCGGCCGTGCCGGAGCACCCCCGAACCGGCGGGGACGACGGCGCCGCACACCGCGCACGGCCCGTCGTAGTCGTTGACGAAGCCCCCCGGCCGCGCACCCGCACCCGACCCGGCATTCGCCCCCGACCCCGGGCTCATGACGTTCCGGCGCCGTCGCGATACGCCTCAAGCAGCCTCAACCACGCCTCGCTCAGCGTCGGATAGGCCGGAACGGCGTGCCAGAGGCGGGCGATCGGGACCTCTCCCGCCACGGCGACGGTCGCCGAGTGGAGCAGCTCCCCGATGCCGGGCCCGACGAGGGTGACACCGAGGACGATCTCGCGTTCGAGATCGACGACCATACGGGCGTGGCCGCGGTAGCCGTCCGCGTACAGACCGGCGCCCGCGACGCCGGAGAGGTCGAGGTCGACGGCGCGCACCCGGTGTCCGGCGCGCCGGGCCTCCGCCAGGGAGAGGCCGACCGACGCGGCCTCGGGGTCGGTGAAGACGACCTGCGGCACCGCCGCGTGGTCGGCGGTGGCCGCGTGCGCGCCCCAGGAGTCTTCCTCGGGCAGGGAGTCGCCCGCGGCGCGGGCGGCGATCGCGGCGCCCGCGATCCGCGCCTGGTACTTGCCCTGATGCGTCATCAGAGCGCGGCGGTTGACGTCCCCGACGGCGTAGAGCCAGTCGTGGCCGGTGACCCGGAGGCTGTCGTCCACCGAGAGCCAGGAGCCGGGCTCCAGGCCGACCGTCTCCAGACCGATGTCCTCGGTGCGGGGGGCGCGGC
Source organism: Streptomyces sp. NPDC093600 (assembly GCF_044764755.1). Taxonomy (NCBI): domain Bacteria; kingdom Bacillati; phylum Actinomycetota; class Actinomycetes; order Kitasatosporales; family Streptomycetaceae; genus Streptomyces; species Streptomyces sp. NPDC093600. The sequence continues at coordinate 305,834 of NZ_JBIWIU010000003.1, read as the reverse complement.
CGGTCGCGAAGAGGACCTCGTCGCCCACCACTTGGTCGCCGCCCTCCAGGACCACCGTGACCGGGCCGGTGCTTCCGTCCCGTACGACGGCGGAGACGGAGACGCCGGTACGGACGTCGGCCCCGCGCGCGGTGAGGGCTTCGGCGACGTGCTCGCCGACGAACGGCTCCATCCGGGTCAGCAGGCCGTCGCCGCGGACCAGCACCGTGACGTGCGAGCCGAGCGCCTGCCAGGCGGTGGCCATCTCCGCGGCGACCACTCCCCCGCCGACGACGACGAGCCGGTCCGGGACGCGGTGGGCGCTGGTGGCCTCGCGGCTGGTCCAGGGCCTGGAGCCGGTCAGGCCCGGCAGCTCGGGCAGGACGGCGCGACTGCCGGTGCACACGGCGACGGCGTGCCGGGCGGCGAGGAGGTGGCGCTCGCCCTCGGGTGCCTCGACGGCGATCCTCCGGGTTCCGGCCAGCCGGCCGTGGCCGCGGAAGAGCCGTGCGCCGGTGGAGTCGAGCCAGGTGACGGCGTTGTCGTCCTTCCAGTGGGAGACGTAGTAGTCGCGGTGGGCGAGCACGGCGGCGGCGTCCAGCGGCCCTTGGACCGACTGCCGGAGCCCGGGCACCTTGCGCGCGTCGGAGCGGGCGATGGCCGGGCGCAGCAGCGCCTTGCTGGGCATGCAGGCCCAGTACGAGCACTCCCCGCCGACCAGTTCGCTCTCCACCACCGCCACGCTCAGTCCGGCCGCCCTGGCCCGGTCCACCACGTTCTCGCCGACCGGTCCCGCGCCCAGGACCACCACGTCGTACTCATGCTCCACCGCTCGTGTCATGGGCCCCAGTCTGGCCGCAGGTGTGCCCGGAGGCCACAGGGGAAGGCGCGGCCGGTGCGGTCCTGGAATAGCCGGGGGCGACGCGCCGTTGTGCGGGGCGAGTCCCCAGGGGACCGTGAGGACACCGTCAGGAGCCCCGGAGAGGTAGGAAGCATGAGCACCGTAGAGCTCACCAAGGAAAACTTCGACCAGATCGTGAGCGACAACGACTTCGTTCTGATCGACTTCTGGGCTTCCTGGTGCGGTCCGTGCCGCCAGTTCGCGCCGGTGTTCGAGGCCGCGTCGGAGCGTCACGAGGATCTGGTCTTCGCGAAGGTGGACACCGAGGCGCAGCAGGAGCTGGCCGCCGCGTTCGAGATCCGCTCGATCCCCACGCTGATGATCGTCCGTGACAACGTGGCCGTGTTCGCCCAGCCCGGCGCGCTGCCGGAGGCCGCGCTGGAGGACGTGATCGGTCAGGCGCGCAAGCTCGACATGGCCGAGGTGCGCAAGTCCATCGAGGACGCCAAGCAGTAGGTCTCGCACGGGAAGGGCGGTACGGGGAGAACCCGTACCGCCCTTCGCGCTGCCGGTGCTCGGTGATCGGCGTCAGCGCTCCGTACTCGTTGTCGGCGCTCCGTGCTCAGCGCCGCAACACTCGCTCCTCAGCGCTCCAGGACCAGCGCCAGGCCCTGGCCGACGCCGATGCAGAGCGCGGCGAGGCCCGTGCCCGAGCCGGCCGCCGCGAGCTGGTGGGCCACCGAGCCGGCGAGCCGGGCGCCCGAGGCGCCCAGCGGGTGCCCGATGGCGATGGCGCCGCCGCGCGGATTGACGATCTCGGGGTCGAGTTCCGGCCACTCGGCGAGGCAGCCGAGGGACTGGGCGGCGAAGGCCTCGTTCAGCTCGAAGGTCGTCAGGTCCGCGAAGGAACGGTCCGCCTTGCCGAGCGCCCGCCGGACGGCCTCGACCGGGCCGAGACCGAAGAGCTGCGGTTCGATTCCCGTGACGGCCGAGGCCCGGATACGGGCGAGCGGCTCGCTTCCGGTCTCCCGCAGGCCCTCCTCGTCCACGAGGAGCAGGGCCGCCGCGCCGTCGTTGAGCGGCGAGGCGTTGCCCGCGGTGACCGTGCCGCCGTCGGCACGGAAGGACGGCTTCAGCCGGGCCAGGGCCTCCAGCGAGGTGTTGTCGCGGACGCACTCGTCACGGGCGAGGTCCACGCCGTCGTAGGGCACCACCTCGGCGTCGTAGAGCCCCTTCGCCCACGCCTCGGCCGCCTTCCGGTGGCTGGCCAGCGCGAAGGCGTCCTGCTGTTCGCGGGTGATGCCGTGCTTGTCGGCGACGAGCTCGGCGCCCTCGCCGAGCGAGACGGTCCAGTCGGCGGGCATCCTCGGGTTGGTCATGCGCCAGCCCAGGGTCGTGGAGTGCAGCTGCTGGTGTCCGGCCGGGAAGGCGCGCTCGGGCTTCTGCAGGACCCAGGGGGCGCGGGACATCGACTCGACGCCACCCGCCACGACGACGGAGGCGTCACCGAGCGCGATGGCGCGGGCGGCCTGGATCACGGCCTCCAGGCCGGAGCCGCAGAGGCGGTTGACGGTGACGCCGGGCACGGAGGTGGGCAGGCCGGCGAGCAGGACGGCCATCCGGGCCACGTCGCGGTTGTCCTCGCCGGCGCCGTTCGCGTCGCCGAAGTACACGTCGTCGATCCGGGCGGGGTCGAGATCGGGCACGCGGCCGATCAGCTCCTTGACGACATGGGCGGCGAGGTCGTCGGGGCGGACGGAGGAGAGGGCGCCCCCGAACTTGCCGATCGGCGTGCGGACGGCGTCGACGATGTAGACGTCGCGGATGCTCATCGGTTCTCTCCCACGGGGACTGCGACAGGAAGCGTTCGCCAGGTGAACGTTCCTTCGGGATCACGCGCGCCGAGTCTCTGCCGGACGGCGGCTCCTGTCAACGGTCCGGAGGGGCGATATGTGGTCCATACAGATGTCGATCCGCCGGAGGGCCGGTGGGCGACGGCGCGGGGCGCTCTCAGGGGCCCGCGTCGTGGCGGACCAGCGCCGTCAGGCCGTAGTCCAGCTCACGTCCGTCGACCAGCAGGGCCTCGACCGTACGGGTCTCCGGATCGATGTCGGCGGCCATGCCGTGGCCCTCGTAGCGCGGGTAGCCCGAGGAGCCCTGGCGGCCGGTGGCCTCGACCACCGCCGAACGTACCGCGCTGTCCTCCACGGACGCGCCACCGCGGTCCTCGACGTGCTCGGGGACCAGGAGGATCTCGAAACGCTTCGGAACTTTCCTCATACTTCCGACGCTAAGCGCTCGCCCCGGTCCGCGCCGGACATGTATCCCGGGCCTCAGCTCGACTCGCGCGGCACCACCCGCGAGGCCATCAGATCCCGCGTCGACGGGACGGCCTCCGGGTCACGGACCGCGCGGTCGACCAGCTCGGCCAGCTCCTCGCCGAGCACCATGTCGATCCGCACCGTGCTCAGCCGGGGCCGCAGCAACCGCCCGAGGAGCAGGTCGTCCGAGCCGACGATCGCGGTCTCGTCCGGGACCGAGACGCCCGCGTCCTGCAGCGCCCGCATCAGCAGCATCGCGTACTCGTCGTTGTACGCGAAGACCCCGTCGAGGCCCGACTCCCGCCACCGTGCGGCCAGTTCGGTGGCGGACTCCTCCTCGTACCGCAGCGGCAGAGGTACGACGGTGGCGTCCGTGTCCTCCACCGCCTGCCGGGCGCCCTCCAGCCGCGGCCCGGAGAACAGCTCCAGGCCCGGCTCCTCGGGGACGACCACGCCGATCCGCCGCCTGCCCCGCTCGACGAGATGCGCGACCGCGACACGGCCCACCCGCGCCTGGTCCATGACCAGCGCGTGCGTGCCCTCGATCCGCTGCGGGCCGACGGTGATCACCGCCTTCGCGCCGGAGCGCTTGAGGATCTTCACGCCCCTCGGGGTGAGCTGGACCTCACCGAGGGAGACCACGGCGACGGGGCGGAGCTCGGCCCAGGCCCGGGCGGCCTCGTCGCCCTCCAGGCCGAGGCTGCCGTACTGCACCACGGTGTAGTCGAGGCGGCGCAGCGCCCACTGGAGCTCGTCGAAGAACCGGCTGTACAGCGGGCCGACCGGCACGTGCGCGCTGGGAAGCAGCACCATCCGGCTGTGGCCGGCGCGCAGGCTGCGGGCCGCGGCGTGCGGCACATAGCCCAGCTCCTCGGCCGCCTCGCGCACCCGGCGGCGGGTCGGCTCGCTGATCCGTACGGCCGCGGTGTTGTTCAGCACGTACGAGACGGTGGCTCGGGACACGCCCGCGAGCCGCGCGACATCGGCGCTCGTCGGCACGGGACGTTCGGCGGACTGTCTGGGTGACTGGCTCATCGCTCCGGCATCTTTCCAGACCGGTCCCGACCGGGGTCTGGCGGATGGCCGGATTCGAGTGCTACACAGTGCTCACACGCGGCGCTTACACGTGTCATCACAGCCTCACCGGGCGGCCGCGTGTCGTCAGCTCACGTGTCGCCCCGCCATCGCTTCCTGCTGCTCTCACGTGTCACCTTCCATCACTTCCGCTCCTCGCCCGGCGTCGGGCGAGCTCCCTTTCAGGAGGGCAACGTGGCCCTTTCCTCCCCCGGCACCGACACCACCGGCTCCGGGTCCTCCCCGGCTCCCCGGCCGAACCGCGGGCTGCTGCCGCTGCTGCTCGCCGGCAACACGGCGATGTACGCCCTGTACGTCGGCGTCCCCGGCATGCTTCTGGCGCTCCAGATCGAGGCCATCGACCCCGCGGAGAAGGTGGCCAACTTCGGCCTGGTCTCCGGTGTCTCCGCCATCTTCGCCACGGTCTTCAACCCCGTGGCCGGTGCTCTCTCGGACCGTTCCGGGCGGCGCAACCCCTGGATCCTGGCGGGCGGACTGCTCGCCGTACCCGTGATGTTCCTGCTCGGCGGCGTCGACACCATCCTGCTGGTGATGATCGCCTGGTGTCTGGGTCAGGCGGTGATGAACGTCTACCAGGCCGCGCTCACCTCCGTCGTCCCCGACCGGGTGCCGCCTTCCGCGCGCGGCAGGGCCTCCGCCGCCGTCGGTCTCGGCCTGCCGATCGGCTCCACGATCGGTGCCCTGGTCGGGGCCGCCTTCTCGGAGGACTACCGCACCGGCTATCTGGTCTTCGGGGTGATCGTCGCGGCCACGGCGGTGCTCTTCACCCTCTGCGCCCGCGAGCGGAGGATGCCCGCCAAGGCGCCGATGCCCGTCAGGGCACAGCTCGCCGCCTTCGGCAGCGCTCTGAAGGAGCACGACTTCCGCTGGGCGTTCATCGGCCGCGCGCTGCTGGTGCTCGGTTACTTCGCGGTCGCCGGTTTCCAGCTGTACATCCTCAAGGACCACACCGAGCTGCCGGCCGGGCTGTCCGCCGAGGAGGCGGTGGCGATCCTGATGCCGGTCAACGGCGTCGCGATGGTGGTCTCCACCGTCCTCGGCGGCTGGCTCTCGGACCGCTACGACCGCCGCAAGCTCTTCGTCGGAGCCTCCGCCGCGCTCGCCGCGGTCGCCCTGGTGATCCCCGCCGTCTCGACGAGCTGGACCGCGATGCTCGCCTTCTCGGTCGTCAACGGCCTGGGCTTCGGCTGCTACATGGCGGTCGACACGGCGCTGGTCACCTTGGTCCTGCCCAAGGCCGAGGACGCCGCCCGCGACATGGGCGTGCTCAACATCGCCAACGCGGGCCCGCAGATCGTCGCCCCGTTCGTCGCCTCGCTGATCGTCTCGGCGAGTGGCGGATACACGGCCCTCTTCCTGGCCGCCGCCGTACTGTCGGTGCTCGGGGCGCTGGCCGTGCGCCCGATCCGTAGCGTGCGCTGAGCACCCCGTCCCGAAAGGCGTCACCGTGCGGTTGCACACCACCACCTGGGGATCAGGCGACCGGATCGCCCTGCTGATCCACGGCATCATGTCCGACCACCGCACCTGGCGCAGGGTCGGGCCGGCGCTCGCCGCGCGCGGCTACCGGGTCGTCGCCGTGGACCTGCGCGGTCACGGCGCCAGCCGCCGCGCCACCGGCCCGGAGGGGTACACCCCGGAGGACTACGCCGATGATGTGGTCGAAACCCTGCCCGTCGGCGCAGAGTTGGCGATCGGGCACTCGCTCGGCGGGCTGACGCTGGCCCTGGCCGTGGAGCGGCTCGCACCGCGCCGCGCGGTCTACTCCGACCCCGCCTGGCATCTGCCGGCCGGGCCCGGCGGCTACCGCCCCGAGCTGTTCACGCAGAGCAAGTTCCTCACCCGAGAGCACCTGCGGGAGTTCAATCCCCGCTGGGAGGAGGAGGATCTCGACATAGAGATCGAGACGATACGGCTCTGGGACGAGCGGACGGCCCACGGCCTGGTGGGCTTCGCCGGCCGGGACGCGTGGCCCGTCGAGCCGGTCGTCCCCTCGCTGGTCACGCTCGCCGATCCGAGCATGCTGGTCTCGCCCGAGAGCGAGCAGATGCTCAAGGAGCGCGGTTTCGAGCTCCGCACGGTCGTCGGCGCGGGCCACACCATCCACCGGGACGACCTCGACGGCTTCATGACCGCCCTGGACGGCTGGATCTGAGGTACCGGCGCGCGCGTACGGGTCCGGCGAGTGGACCACACCGTGGCCGGGGCCCACGCGGCTCCGGGCCCCGGCCACCGTGTGCGGAAGGTCAGTTGTGGCCGAACTTCCGCTCCTTCTTGTGGGCGACCTGCCGCTGCAGCGTGCGGGGGGTCTCGCTGGTCGCCGACGTGCCGGTCTGTTCCTTCGTCGTCGCCGCCACGGCTCGGTGTTCGTGGCCGCCCGTACGGGCTCCGTGGTTCACCCGGGTCTGTTTCTTGCCCACGATCGTGCCTCCTGTGACTCCTGGAGCGGACTCCGGACGTCTGGGCCGTTCCCAGATTCGCACGAGGGTGCGAGCGGCGCATGTCAGGGCGTGGGGGCACGCCCGGCCAGCACCGGCCAGAGGTCGGGGTCCTCGAAGTTCAGCGCCCACAGGGCGGTGTTCACGACGCCGTGGCGGCGCAGGACGGGCAGGTGTCCGGCGACGCCCTTGGCGTCCTGGTACCACACCTCACGGGTGAGGTCGCCGTCCCGGTAGGTGAAGTACGGGGTGCCGGAGACGGGGTCGAGCCGGTAGGGGGCGCCGTGGGCGCGGCGCAGCGCCTCGGCCTCCTTCCACGTGACGTGCGCGGTCTTCCCGGCGTCCGCCTTTCCTGCCCCGTCCGCCTTCCCGCTGCCCGCCGTGGCCCAGTCCCAGCCGTAGGCGGGCAGGGCGAGCTCGATCCGCTCGGGCGGTACGAGGGAGGTGGCGGTGCGCAGCAGCTCGTCGTACCAGGCGGTGCTCGCGATCGGTCCGGGGGCGCCACCCGCCCAGTGCAGGTTGTACGCCATGATGCGCACCCGGTCGGCCGCCTTGCCGAGGGCGGCGTAGTCCCAGACCCGGCCGGTGGTCGCGGTCCTGGGGTTCACCGTGACCACGCACTGTCTGGCGAGGGCGTGCAGTCGGGCGCACACGTCCTCGACCAGGGCGGTGTACCCGTCGCGTACGGCCGGGTAGGCGGAGTCGCCGGTGGTGGCGATGGACTCGTAGTCGAGGTCGAGGCCGTCGTAGTCGCGGGACACGGCGACGGCGGCCAGGGCCTTCGCGTGGGTGGCACGCCGGGCGGGGTCGGTGAGGATTCCCGCGAGGACGCCGGAGGGCAGGGTCTCCATGACGGTGGGGACGACCTTGATGCCGGCCCGGTGGAGGCCGTCGATGACGAGCCGCTCCCCTGCGCCGGGGTGCGGGGCGATCCGGTCGTCGGCCTTCGTCTCGTACCAGAAGGGGCTGACGGTGTGCAGTTGGTCGGCGTGGCGCAGCGCGGCGAGGTAGGCGGCCTCCTGGTCCCAGTAGGGGAGCCAGGCGGAGACGGTGCGCGGGGGGTCGTCCTGGGCCGCCCCGGCGGCCGGGGGCGCGGCGATGAGCAGGGCGGTCAGCGCGGCCAGGAGGGCGAGGGTGCGGGTGCGGGTGCGGGACGGTGTCGCGAGGGCCATGGACCGAGCCTCGGCGGACGGGGCGCGCGGCGCCCCGTGGGTTGGGCCATCCAGGCTCCGGGGAGGCCCGGTCACACTCCGGTGCGCCGGGGAGGCGCGGGCCTTCGGTCCGCGAGCGCGCGTCTTCGGTACACCGGGGAGGCGCGAGTGAGGCAGGCGCCGGGGTCCGCCGGTCGGGCTCCCGTGAGGACCCGCTGGAACGCGGCGAGCGTCGTCCTGCCCGCCGTACGGTCCAGGATCGCGAAGACGATCTCGTCGAAGTGACCGGCGAAACGGCCCTCGCCCGTCAGGAGCCTCCTGAACGCGCCCGCGACCTCGGCCGGGTCGTTCTGGAAGACCCCGCATCCCCAGGCGCCCAGGACGAGCCGGCGGTAGCCGCCGGCGACGGCCGTCTCCAGGACCCGCTCGGCGCGGGAGGCCAGGGCGGCCGGGACGCGGGGTGCGAGGTGGGGTGTCTGCCGGCGGATCACGCCCGCGTTCGGGGCGGGCGAGGTGAGGAAGCCGACCGTGAACGGCTCGTCCAGGAGGGCGCCCCGGTCATCGCGGAAGACGGGGACGGTGGGCGAGAGGATGACCCGGTCGCTGTAGAAGACGTCCGTCCCCCAGGAGTTCGCCTCGGAGGTGCCCCCGGCCCTGTGATGGGCGTAGTACTCGGGGGCGCGCAGCAGCGTGGTGTAGAGGGCGGAGGACCGGCAGAGGGCCTCCTCCTGGGCCTGGGCGCCGTTGAGATAGCCGCCGCCCGGGTTGCGGGCCGAGGCGAAGTTCAGGACGGCCACCGGGCCGTCGTGGGCGCGGGTCATGCGGCGGGCGGCGGCGAGACTGCTCTCGTCGGTGACCTCGATGAGGGTGTCGCGGTCGGTGTCCGGGGTGACGGGCACGGGCTCGGGGCCGTACAGCCGTGTCGCCCGTACCGCCGCCGTCAGTTCCGTCTCGATCGACACCTTCCGCCCGCCGGGGGCGCGGTAGTGGCCCGCCTCGACGATCTCCTCGGTCTGCTTCGCGATCCCCCGCAACCGTGCGCTCATGACCGAAAGCTTGATCGACTCCATCCCTTCCGACAAGGGGTTTTCCCACGCGGGGGCGGAAGGGCGGTCTTGCACGCCCGTCGAGGGTGGCTTTAGGTGGAGTCAGCGCCTTCCACGACAGGAGGATCCGGCATGGGGTCGAGCGGGATACCGCCGGGCGGTCCGCCCTTGACCGAGGACGAAGCGGAGGATCTGCTGCGATGCATCTGCTTCAAGACGGGACCGCCCCGCACGATCGGGGTGGAGGTGGAGTGGCTCCTCCACGAACTGCGTGACCCTCGGCTCCCCGTCCCGTCGCGGCGGCTGGCTTCCGCCCTCGACACCGTACGAACCCTGCCACTGGCCTCGGCACTGACCTTCGAACCCGGCGGACAGCTGGAACTCAGCTCGCCGCCCGCCGCCTCCCTCATGGAGTGTGTCGGCACCCTCTCGACCGATCTCCGCGCGGTACGTGACGCGCTCGCCCCCCTAGGACTCTCGCTCAGCGGGTACGGGGTCGACCCCTGGCACGCTCCCCGCGACCGGCTGCTGCGCGAGCCCCGCTACGACGCGATGGAGCTCGTCCTCGACCGCACCGGCCCGGCCGGCCGCGCCATGATGTGCGAGTCGGCGTCGGTGCAGGTCTGCCTGGACGCCGGGCTCGAGGAACCGGGCCCGCTCGGCTATCACCGCCGCTGGCGGCTGGCGCATCTCCTCGGCGCGGTCCTGGTGGCCGCGTTCGCCAACTCGCCCCTCCACGGCGGCCGTCTCACCGGATGGCGATCGACCCGGCAGGCCCTGTGGACCGATCTCGACCCGGCCCGCGCGCTCGCGCCGCCCGCCGTGGACGGTGAGCCGCGCGCCGCGTGGGCGGCGCACGTGCTCGACACCCCGGTGCTGTGTGTACGGGCCGACGAAGGGACGTGGGCCGTCCCGGAAGGCCTGACCTTCCGGGAGTGGCTGCGTACGGGACGGCCACGCCCGGTCGACGAGGAGGATCTGCGCTACCACCTGACCACCCTCTTCCCTCCCGTACGGCCGCGCGGCCATCTGGAACTGCGGATGATCGACGCGCAGCCCGGCGTCGACGGCTGGATCGTGCCGGTGGCCGTGACCGCCGCGCTCTTCGACGACCCGGAGGCCGCCGAGACGGTGTACCGGGCCGTCAAACCGCTCGCCGAGTACGCGGGTTCGGCGGCCGCTCCGCGCAACCCGCTCTGGCTGGCGGCGGCCCGTGACGGGCTGGCCGATCCCGATCTGCACGCCGCCGCCCTGGTGGCGTTCCCGGCCGCGCTGGAGGCGCTCCCCCGGCTGGGGGCGAGCGAGTCCGTCCAGCGGGCGGTGGCCCTTTTCCACGAGCGGTACGTGATCCCTGGCGGCTGCCCGGCCGACGAACTCCGGAAGGTGACGTCATGACCGTGACCGACGATCCGACGACGCTGCGGCGGCGGGCGCTGGAGGCTCTCACGACGGCACGGAAGCGCACCGCGCTCCTCACCTCGTGCGTCGAGGACGACGAACTCACCGCACAGCACTCCCCGTTGATGTCGCCTCTGGTGTGGGACCTGGCGCACATCGGGAACCAGGAGGAGCAGTGGCTGTGGCGGGCGGTCGCGGGCCGTGACGCGCTGCGGCCCGAGATCGACTCGCTCTACGACGCCTTCGAGCATCCCCGCGCCAGCAGGCCGTCCCTGCCGCTGCTGCCGCCCGCCGAGGCGCGCGCCTATGCCTCGGACGTACGCGGCCGGGTCCTGGACGTCCTGGAGCGCACGCCACTGGAGGGCCGCCCGCTGGTGGAGGCCGCCTTCGCCTTCGGGATGATCGCCCAGCACGAACAGCAGCACGACGAGACCATGCTGATCACCCATCAGCTGCGCAAGGGACCGGCGGCGCTGACGGCTCCCCCGCCGCCGACGGCGGGCGGTGGGCCGCTGCCCGCCGAAGTCCTCGTCCCGGGCGGTCCGTTCACGATGGGCACCTCCGACGAGCCGTGGGCGCTGGACAACGAACGCCCCGCCCATACCCGGGTGGTCCCGGCGTTCTTCATCGACACCGCTCCGGTCACCAACGGCGCCTATATGGCGTTCGTCGCGGACGGCGGCTACACCGACGAACGCTGGTGGCGGCCCGAGGGCTGGGCACAGATCCGGCGGCACGGCATCGGGGCGCCGCTGTTCTGGCGCCGGGCGGGCGGGCAGTGGCTGCGTCGCCGGTTCGGGGTGACGGAGCCGGTCCCCGAGGACGAGCCCGTGGTGCATGTGAGCTGGTACGAGGCGGACGCCTACGCCCGCTGGGCCGGACGCAGGCTCCCCACGGAGCCGGAGTGGGAGAAGGCGGCCCGCCACGATCCGGCGACCAGGCGCTCCCGGCGCTACCCCTGGGGTGACGCCGACCCGGCGCCGGTGCACGCGAACCTCGGCCAGCGGCACCTGCGGCCGGCTCCGGCGGGCAGCTACCCGGACGGCGCCTCGCCGCTCGGGGTGCGGCAGTTGATCGGGGACGTGTGGGAGTGGACGTCCAGCGACTTCCTGCCGTATCCGGGCTTCCGGGCCTTTCCGTACAAGGAGTACTCCGAGGTCTTCTTCGGCCCCGAGCACAAGGTGTTGCGCGGCGGGTCGTTCGCCGTCGACGCGGTCGCCTGCCGGGGCACGTTCCGCAACTGGGACCTGCCGGTGCGGCGCCAGATCTTCTCCGGATTCCGTACCGCACGGGACGCGGAGTTTTCCTGATGTGCCGTCATGTCGCCTACCTCGGCGAGCCGGTCCCCCTCGGGGAGCTGGTGCTCCGGCCGGAGCACTCCCTGTGCCGGCAGGCGTGGGCGCCGCGTACGCAGGTCAGTGGCGTGGTGAACGCGGACGGGTTCGGGGTGGGCTGGTACGCGGAGGGGGACCCGGTCCCGGCGCGCTACCGCCGGGCGGTGCCGGTCTGGGCCGACACGTCCTTGGCCGATCTCGCCCGGGTGGTGCGCAGCGGCGCCCTGCTGGCGGCCGTGCGGGGGGCCACCCTGCCCGGTGCCGACGGGGAGGCCGCGGCGGCACCGTTCGGCGCGGGGCCGTGGCTGTTCAGCCACAACGGCGCCGTCGAAGGCTGGCCGGAGTCGATGGTCGGCCCGGCCGCGGCGCTGTCGGCCGGGGAACTGCTCGGGCTGGAGGCGCGGACGGACTCGGCCCTGCTGTGGGGCCTTGTGCTGCACCGGCTGCGGGCCGGGGACGCGCCGGGGCGGGCGCTCGCCGACACCGTGCGGGAGGCCGCAGGGGCGGCCCCCGGCTCCCGGCTGAACCTGCTCGTCACCGACGGGTCCCGGATCACCGCAACGACCTGGGGGAACACGCTCTTCTATCTGACGGGCCCCGACCGGAGCGGCGCGCCGCGCACGGTCGTGGCGTCCGAGCCCTACGACGACGATCCGCTCTGGCGCGAGGTTCCGGACCGCACGCTGCTCTCCGCCACCCGCACCGACGTCACCCTGTCCCCGCTCAAGGAGCCCTCCGCGTGAGCCCGTTCCAGCTGACCCGCACCCTTCCCGAGGACGCCACCGACGCCGCCCTGCGCGCCGACGTGCTGCACGGATTGACCCGTACCCCCAAGGAGCTGCCGCCGAAGTGGTTCTACGACACGCGGGGCAGTGAGCTGTTCGAGGAGATCACCCGGCTGCCCGAGTACTACCCGACCCGCGCCGAACGGGAGATCCTGGCCGCCCGGGCACCTGACATAGCGGCGGCCACCGGCGCCCGGACGCTGGTGGAGCTGGGCTCCGGTTCGTCGGAGAAGACCCGGTTCCTGATCGAGGCGCTGCTGCCCGGCCTGGACAGCTATGTGCCGGTGGACGTGAGCGAGTCGGCGCTGACCGGGGCGGCCGAGGCGCTGCTCGCGGAGCGGCCCGGGCTCCACCTCCACGCGCTGGTCGCCGACTTCACACGGGGTCTCGCGCTGCCGGGCACGCCCGGGCCGCGCCTGATCGCCTTTCTCGGCGGCACGATCGGCAATCTCCTGCCGGCCGAGCGGAGGGTGTTCCTGCGTTCGGTGCGGGCGATGATGACGCCGGGCGACGCCCTGCTGCTCGGCACGGACCTGGTGAAGGACGAGGCGACGCTGGTCGCCGCGTACGACGACGCGGCCGGGGTGACGGCCGCTTTCAACAAGAACGTGCTGTCCGTGATCGCCCGTGAGCTGGACGCCGACGTGCGGCCGGAGGACTTCGACCATGTGGCGCTCTGGAACCGGGAGCGGGAGTGGATCGAGATGCGGCTGCGGGCCCGCCACGCGCTCACGGTGAAGGTGCGCGAGCTGGATCTGGTGGTGCCGTTCGAGCGGGGTGAGGAGGTACGGACGGAGGTGTCGGCGAAGTTCCGTCAGGCGGGCGTGCGTGCGGAGCTGACGGCGGCCGGACTGGAGCCGGCCCACTGGTGGACGGATACGGAGGGGCGGTTCGCGCTGTCGCTGGCGACGGCGCGCTGAGCCGCGCGGGCGAGGGCGCGCCGGTCCGTATATCGGATGCTGGATATCGGATCCAATATCCGGAGTTCGGCGACGAGCCCCCGGGCCGCCGCTATCCGCCAGAGAGAGGCGGCCAGCGGATCGTCGCCCACGAAGGCGGCGGGCCCGGCGGGCCGGTAGTCGAGCCGTACCGGCTGCACGGCGGCCCCCGCGTCCAGCGCGGCCTGGAAGGGGGCCGGGCGGAAGGTGCCGGCGGCCCGCCCGCACCAGGTGGAGCCCTCAGGGAAGACGATCACCCGCCCGCCGCCGGTGAGCGCCCGGGCCATCTCCTGGACGGTGCCGGGCAGGGCCCGCAGCCGGTCGCGTTCGATGAAGAGGGTGCCGCCCCGGGCCGCCAGCGGCCCGAGCACCGGCCACGCCCGGATCTCCCGCTTGGCGACCATGCGGCCGGGCAGGACGGCGGCGAGGAGCGGGACGTCGAGCCAGGAGATGTGGTTGGCGACGACGAGGAGGGGGCCGCCGGTGGGGGCGGGAGCGCCGGTGACCCTGATCCGTACGCCGAAGGCCCGTACCACCGCCCGGCACCACCACCGCACCCACCACAGCCGGACGTGCGCCGGCAGCAGCGCCGTCAGCGGGGCCAGCAGCACTCCGGCGAGGACGACGGCGAGCCCGGCGGTCAGCCGCGCGACGGCTCGGGCGGGCCGCACGGTGGCGCACCCGGGACCGTGGTGCGCGCCGCACCGTCCGGGGGTGCAGGGCGCGGCCGGCAGCCAGGGGGGCGGGGCCGCGTTCACCGCGCCGGTGCGAGGGAGAGGAAGTGGCGCAGATAGCGGGGGTTGGTGTTGCGCAGCGAGAGCAGGACGTAGAGGTCGGCGACGCCGAAGTCCGGGTCGTGGGCGGGCGCTCCGCAGACCCAGGCGCCGAGCCGGAGGTAGCCGCGCAGCAGCGGCGGGAGTTCGGTGCGGCCCGCGGGGCGGGCGACGCCGTCGGGGGTCCAGAGCCGGTGCGGGGTGACCCAGTACTCCTCCGGGGCGAGGTGCTTGGCCTTGACGGTGCCCCAGGTGGCCGCGGCCAGTCCGCCGCCGTCGGCGAGCGGTATCGAGCAGCAGCCGGCCAGCCAGTTGTGGCCGGTGCGGGTCATGTAGCGGGCGAGTCCGGCCCAGATGAGGGCGATGACGGCGCCGTTGCGGTGGGCCGGGTGGACGCAGGAGCGGCCGACCTCGACGAGGTCGTGGCGGACGGGCGCGAGCCGGGCGAGGTCGAACTCGCTCTCGGAGTAGAGGCGTCCGGCGATCCGGGCGCGGTCCGGCGGCAGGACCCGGTACGTTCCGACGACCTCGCCGGTGGACTCCTCGCGTACCAGCAGGTGGTCGCAGTACGCGTCGAAGGCGTCGATGTCCAGGCCGGGTTCCGGCCCGTCGAGGCGTGCGCCCATCTCCCCGGCGAAGACCTGGTGGCGCAGCCGCTGGGCGGCGCGGACGTCCTCCTGGTCGCGGGCGAGGCCGACGACATAGCGGGGCTGCGGGTCCCCGGCCGGGCGGGCGGGCGCCCCGGCCTCGGCGGGGACACCGCCGGCGGCGAGGCCCGGCAGGGCCGGCACGCCGGGCGGGGCCGTGACGCCGGCCTGGGTCGGGATGCCGGCCGGGACCGGGACGGCGGGTGCGACGGCGGGTGCGACGGCGACTGCGGGCGACGGTGCGGGCATGTCGGGCTCCTCCGGCGTACGGAAGGGGGACGGTGAGGGCCGGGCCCGCGCGAGGCGGTGGTCCGGCTCCTTACTTCTTCCGTGACCGGCTGGATTCGACGTGACCGTTCGGGGGCTCGCGGGTGTGGATGCGCTGAATGCTGTTCGGCGAGCGCCCGGCTATTCGGCGAGCGCCTGGGTGATCTGCTCGGAGGCGTGCTCCGCCGCCCGCTTCGCATCCTCGCCCTGGAGGACCGCCGTCATGTACGGCTTGATGGGGTTGGCGGCCTCGACGTCGGCCCACTGGGGGGAGTTGGGGGTGGCTCGGCCGCGCGCCGCGCCGACGGCCATGACGGCGGTGGCCTCCTGGCCCTCGACGACGGAGGAGAGCGACGTCTTGTTGGGGACGTAGTTCATGGCGCGGGCGAGTTCGGTCTGCCACTTCTCTCCCGCCAGGGCCTTCACGACGTCGATGGCGGCGGTCCGCTCGGGCGCGTTCTCGGGGATGATCAGGTCGGATCCGCCGGTGAAGACGGCACAGGGTTCACCGGCCTTCTTGCCGGGGATCGGGAAGAAGCCGAGCTTGCCCTTCAGCGCCGGGTTCGCCCGGGTGATGGCGGAGACGGCGCTGGGCGTGGCGATGATCTGGGCGACGTCCCCCTTGGCGAAGACCTCCGCCTGGGGCGGTGTCTGTTCGTCCGCGTTCTTGGGGCCCGAGCCGAGGGACTGCAGGTCCTTGTAGAAGTCCATGCCGCGCAGCGCCGCCGGGCTGTCCAGGGCGCCGGTCCAGTCGCCGCCCTTCTCCTCGGCCAGTTCGCCGCCCTCGTCCCAGATGAAGCCGGCCAGGGTGTACCAGTCCTGGCCCGCGAGGTAGATGCCCTGGGTGCCGTCGCGGTTGAGCTTCTCGGTGTCGTCGAGCCACTGGGCGCGGGTGGCGGGCGGCTGGGTGACGCCGGCGGCCGCGAAGAGGTCCTTGTGGTAGATCACGACCCGGTTGGCCGCGTACCAGGGGATGCCGTACTGGGAGCCCGCGATCCGGCCGGGTTCGGCGAGGCCGGGCAGCCACTCCTCGCTGCCGAGGTCCCGCACGGACTCCAGGGTCAGGTCGAAGAGCTTGTCGGTGTCCGCGTACTGGGCGACCTGGGTGTTGCCGACCTCGATGACGTCGGGGCCGCCGGGTCCCTGGATCGCCTCGGTGACCTTCTTGCCGATGCCGGTCCACTCCTGGAACGTGAACCGCAGCTTCACACCCGCGTGCTCGGCTTCGTACGCCGCGGTGAAACGCTTGAGGAAGTCCTCGCTGACGCTGTCCCGCATCAGCCAGACGCTCACCGTGCGGCTTTCGTCCCCGCCGGGCAGGAGCCCGCAGCCCGTGAGCGCGAGGGCGGTGGCGACGGCGAGAGGGCAGGCGAGAGGGCGGTTCTTCACGTAGGTCACCTTCTGCGTTCCATGGCATGGAGTGCGGCATGAGGAGCTGACCCGACGTGGGGGGAACGAACGGGGTGTTCGCGCGGGTATGTGGCCTGGATTCTGGTCTGGACCAACGGGGTGGTCAAGTCCTGGACGATTCCGTTCCGGAGGTGCACGGGGCTCGGCCCGGCCGCCCAGCGGGCGACGTGTCGCGGACCGGGGCGTGGTGGGGCACGGTGGAATGACCCCCATTGAGAGGAGTTCGGCCCCCATGTCGAACCACACCTACCGCGTCACCGAGATCGTCGGCACCTCCACGGAAGGCGTCGACCAGGCCATCCGCAACGGCATCGGCCGTGCCGCGCAGACGCTGCGGTCCCTCGACTGGTTCGAGGTGACGCAGGTCCGCGGCCACATCGTCGACGGGGAGATCGAGCACTTCCAGGTCGGTCTGAAGGTCGGCTTCCGCCTGGAGGACGGCGAGTGACGACGGCGGCGGCACCGGGCCCGGGCGACGGGCCCCGCGACGGGGAAAGCGCGGGGCTCGGGCGACGGGCCCCGCGGCGGCCGGCGACGACGCCTGCCGGTGCCGTCAGGTGCGGCCCTCCCTCTCCTGGGCGTCCTTCAGCTCCGCCGACGGCACCGCCCAGCGGGCCCGTACGACCGTGAAGCCCGCGGCCTCCGCCGCGTCGCAGACCAGGTCGTCGTCGTCGACGAGCATCCGGATCTCACGCTCCCGGCCGAGCCCGCGCAGGATCTCCAGCTTGGTCACCCGCGCCGGACGGCGGTCGGTGTCGCGCCGCATGTGGATCCGGCCCTCCGGCAGCCCCTGGGCGGTCAGCCACGCGACGGTGTCGCGGCGGCACCGCTCGGGGCGCCCGGTGAGATAGACGATCTCGCACTCCCGCGCCGCCTCCAGGCAGAACTCGACGCCCTTCGCGAGCGGCGGGTCGTCGGGCGCGGCGGCGAGGAAGCCGTCCCAGTCCCGGGGCCGCCGCTCCAGGAAGTGCTGGCGGTGGGCGGTGCCGGAGAGCGTGTTGTCGAGGTCGAAGACGGCCACTGGCCTGCTGATGCGCGTCACGTCGCCAGCCTAGGGAATCTCGGGAATCCTCGTGGCGCGAGGACGTTGAACCGGGCGTGACCTCTTCACTCGACGGCATCCGCTTCTCCGTGCTCGACCGCTCCCGCACCAGGGAGGGCGAGGATGGCGCTCAGGCGCTGCGCGACACCGTGCGCCTCGCCCGGGAGGCGGAGGGGCTCGGATATCACCGGTTCTGGGTCTCGGAGCACCACAGCGTGCCGGGCGTGGCGGGGTCGGCGCCGACCGTCCTGGCCGCAGCCGTGGCCGGCGCGACCTCGGCCATCCGGGTCGGTACGGGAGGGGTGATGCTCCCCAACCACCAGCCGATGGTCGTCGCCGAACAGTTCGGCGTCCTGGAAGCGCTGTTCCCCGGCCGGATCGACATGGGGCTCGGCCGCTCGGTCGGTTTCACCGACGGGATCCGGCGGGCTCTGGGGCGGGACAAGGAGGACGCCGAACGGTTCGGGGAGCAGCTGACCGAGCTCCTGGGCTGGTTCACGGGCACCCAGACCGCCCATCCCCAGGTGCACGCCCGCCCGGCGGAGGGCCTGAGGGTCCCGCCGTACGTCCTCGCGACCGGGGAAGGCGCCTCCCTCGCCGCCGAGGCGGGGCTGCCACTGGTCATCGGGGATCTGCGCGGCCGGGAGCGGCTGCTGACGGCGATCGACGCGTACCGGTCCGGTTTCCGCCCCTCCGCCTGGGCGCGGGAGCCGTACGTCGTCGTCGCGGGCACGGTCTCCGTGGCGGGGAGCGAGGAGGAGGCCCGGCGTCTGCTGGTTCCGGAGGCGTGGTCACTGGCGTACTCGCGCACGCGGGGCGTCTTCCCGCCGCTGATGCCCGCCGAGCGGATCGAGCGGCTGGCGATGACCGAGAAGCAGCGCGGCTTCTTCGAGTCGGGGCTGCGGGGCCATGTGTACGGCACGGAGGAGCAGGTCGCCGAGGCGCTGGAGCGGGTGGTGAAGGAGACCGGGGCGCAGGAGGTGCTGGTGACGACGAGTACGTACGACCGCGGGGCGCTGCTCGACTCGTACCGCCGGCTCGCCCGCGTCGCGGGCCTGAGCGGCGCGGACGCCTGATACCGGAGAACGTCCCGCCCGGAGCCCGAGTCCTCGTCACGCGCACGCGGCCGGCCGCGTGATGCGGGCGCGGAAGTGCCGTGTCGCGCACCTCGCGCCCGGACCGAAGAGATGAAGATGTGCTGTGCGTTTCCGCCGAATCCTGGCCACAGTGCTGCTCTTCCTGTCGATGCCGACGACGGCCCTGGCCGCCGCTCCGTCCCCGGGCGACCAGCACGGCACCGCGTCGCGGCCCAAGTCGTTCACGATCTCCGGCGTCGACCTCCATGACACGCAGATCGTCAAGTTCGGTCGCCGCTACTTCATGTACGGCAGCATGTACGGCTGCGGCTTCCAGTGGTACGTCCGCGGCACCAAGTGGTGCGGCTTCGGGGTCAGCACGGCCCGGAAGCCGCAGGGGCCCTGGAGCGAACCCCGGCTGCTGTTCTCCCCCACGTCCACCGATCCCTCGACGCTCCAGTCCTGGCAGGAGACGTGCGGCCGGACCGGTCAGGGCTGCTTCAACCCCCGCATGATCCGGCGGAAGGGCTGGGGCGAGGACGACGGCGCGTTCATCCTGTGGTTCAACGCGCCCCGCCAGTACTCGATGGGGGCTCGCAACGCCTACAACGCCATGGGCTGCAACGGTCCGGTGGGGCCGTGCGGTCCGGAGGCCGGGGCACCCTCGGGGTCGTACCGAAAGCCGGACCTCGACATCTGCCGGGGCAACGGCGACTTCGGTTTCATCGACTCGGCCACGCCGGGAGCCCGCCCGGCCGTCGTCTGCACCCGGGCCGGCACGGCGGCGCTCTCCCTCCAGGAGCTCGACCGGTGGGGCACCGGCGGCACTCCGGGCCGGGGGGTCGAGCGGATCGCCGGCATCAGCAGGGCGGAGGGGCCCGGCGGCTACTGGGACCCCGTCCACCGGCGGTACGTCCTGACCTACTCCGACCACGGCTGCGGCTACTGCGCCGGTACCCCCATCGGCTACGCAACGGCCCCGAGCCTCTACGAGGGCTGGTCGGCGCCGGGCAACGTCGGGTGGGGCGCCCCGGCGTTCGGCCGCCGCGCGTTCCACGCGAACTCGTGCGGCGGGCAGCCCCGCACCGTGACGGTCCTGGACGGCCGGCCCTGGCAGATCATCGACCTGTGGCTCGGGACCCGCAACGAGGCCGGGGCGGCCACCCACCTCGTACCGCTCAGCTACGCGCCGACGCCCGGCGTGCCCGGCGACGGGCAGGTCTGGCGGCCGCCCCTCACCCTGAAGTGCTGAGCCGGGCAGCGGCGGGTGACGCAGCGCGACTCAGCCGCGGACCTTCCGCCGTGCCCGCAGCCACTCCTTGTTCATCGCCGCGATCGAGGGCAGCGGGATGCCCTTCGGGCAGGCCGTCGCGCACTCCCCCGTCAGCGTGCAGCCGCCGAAGCCCTCCGCGTCCATCTGGGCCACCATGTCGAGGACCCGCGTCTCGCGCTCCGGCGCGCCCTGCGGGAGCACGTTCAGATGGTTGATCTTCGCCGAGGTGAAGAGCATCGCCGAGCCGTTGGGGCAGGCAGCCACGCACGCGCCGCAGCCGATGCATTCGGCGTGCTCGAAGGCGAAGTCGGCGTCCGCCTTCGGGACCGGCGTCGCGTGCGCCTCGGGGGCCGCGCCGGTGGGGGCGCTGATGTAGCCGCCGGCCTGGATCACGCGGTCGAAGGCGGAGCGGTCGACGACGAGGTCCTTGACGACCGGGAAGGCAGCGGCGCGCCAGGGTTCGATGTCGATCGTGTCGCCGTCGCGGAAGGACCGCATGTGGAGCTGGCAGGTGGTGGTGCGCTCGGGGCCGTGGGCCTCGCCGTCGATGACGAGGCTGCACGCGCCGCAGATGCCCTCGCGGCAGTCGTGGTCGAAGGCGACGGGGTCCTCGCCGCGGAGGATGAGCTCCTCGTTGAGGGTGTCGAGCATCTCCAGGAAGGACATGTCGGAGGAGATGCCGTCCACCTCGTAGGTGGCCATGGCGCCTTCGGCGCCGGCGTTCTTCTGGCGCCAGACGCGCAGGGTGAGCTTCATGCGTAGCTCCGCTGGGTGGGGTGGACGTACTCGAAGTCGAGGTGTTCCTTGTGCAGGACGGGGGCGTCGCCGGTGCCGGTGCCGTGCTCTCCGGGAGCCGCGGAGCCCCGGAACTCCCAGGCGGCGACGTACGAGAACTCCTCGTCGCGCCGGGCGGCCTCGCCGTCCGGGGTCTGGGACTCCTCGCGGAAGTGGCCGCCGCAGGACTCGGTCCGGTGCAGGGCGTCGAGGCACATCAGCTCGGCGAGCTCCAGGTAGTCGACGATCCGGTTGGCCTTCTCCAGCGACTGGTTGAACTCCTCGCCGGTGCCCGGGACCTTGATCCGGCGCCAGAACTCCTCGCGGAGGCGCGGAATGCGGTCGAGCGCCTTGCGCAGGCCCTCGTCCGTGCGGGCCATGCCGCAGAACTCCCACATGATCTCGCCCAGTTCGCGGTGGAAGGAGTCCGGCGTGCGGTCGCCGTCGACGGCGAGCAGGAGGTTGATCCGGTCCTCGGTCTCGGCCAGCACCTCCCGGACGACGGGGTGGTCGTCGTCGAGCGGCTCGCTCGACGGGTGGCGGGCCAGATAGTCGTTGATCGTGGACGGCAGGACGAAGTAACCGTCGGCGAGGCCCTGCATCAGCGCGGAGGCGCCGAGGCGGTTGGCCCCGTGGTCGGAGAAGTTGGCCTCGCCGATGGCGAACAGGCCCGGCACGGTGGTCTGCAGGTCGTAGTCGACCCAGAGTCCGCCCATCGTGTAGTGCACGGCGGGGTAGATCCGCATCGGCACCTCGTACGGGTTCTCGGCGGTGATCCGCTCGTACATGTCGAAGAGGTTGCCGTACTTCTCCTCGACGGCCTTGCGGCCCATCCGCCGGATGGCGTCGGCGAAGTCGAGGTAGACGCCCTGGCCGCCGGGGCCGACGCCGCGTCCCTCGTCGCAGACGTTCTTGGCTGCGCGGGAGGCGATGTCCCGGGGGACGAGGTTGCCGAAGGAGGGGTAGATCCGCTCCAGGTAATAGTCGCGCTCGTCCTCGGGGATCTCGGCGGCCGGCCGGGTGTCGCCCTTCGCCTTCGGTACCCAGATGCGGCCGTCGTTGCGCAGCGACTCGCTCATCAGCGTCAGCTTGGACTGGTGGTCGCCGGTGCGCGGGATGCAGGTGGGGTGGATCTGGGTGAAGCAGGGGTTGGCGAAGTACGCTCCGCGCCGGTGGGCCCGCCAGACGGCGGTGGCGTTGGAGTTCATGGCGTTGGTCGAGAGGTGGAAGACGTTGCCGTAGCCGCCGCTCGCCAGCACGACCGCGTCGGCGTAGTGGGTGGAGATCCGCCCGGTGACCAGGTCGCGGGCGACGATGCCGCGGGCCCGTCCGCCGACGACGATCAGGTCCAGCATCTCGGTACGGGCGTGCAGTTCGACGTTGCCCGCCGCGATCTGCCGGGACAGCGCCTGGTAGGCGCCGAGGAGGAGCTGCTGGCCCGTCTGGCCGCGGGCGTAGAAGGTGCGGGAGACCTGCACGCCGCCGAAGGAGCGGGTGTCGAGGAGTCCGCCGTACTCGCGGGCGAAGGGGACGCCCTGCGCGACGCACTGGTCGATGATCTCGACGGAGATCTGGGCGAGGCGGTGGACGTTGGACTCGCGGGCGCGGAAGTCGCCGCCCTTGACGGTGTCGTAGAAGAGGCGGTGGATGGAGTCGCCGTCGTTGCGGTAGTTCTTGGCGGCGTTGATGCCGCCCTGGGCGGCGATGGAGTGGGCGCGGCGCGGGGAGTCCGGGTAGCAGAACTGGACGACGTGGTAGCCCTGTTCGGCGAGGGTGGCGCCGGCGGAGCCGCCGGCGAGGCCGGTGCCGACGACGATGACGGTGTGCTTGCGCCGGTTGGCGGGGTTGACCAGCTTCGCCTGGAAGCGGCGGGTGTCCCAGCGCTCGGCGATGGGTCCGGCGGGGGCCTTCTCGTCGGCGAGGGGGGCGCCGGTCTCGTAGTCGAGGAAGCTCATGTCAGCTCACCACTCCGGTCATGACGGC
This sequence comes from Streptomyces sp. NPDC093600, assembly GCF_044764755.1. Classification (NCBI taxonomy): domain Bacteria; kingdom Bacillati; phylum Actinomycetota; class Actinomycetes; order Kitasatosporales; family Streptomycetaceae; genus Streptomyces; species Streptomyces sp. NPDC093600. The sequence continues at coordinate 283,263 of NZ_JBIWIU010000003.1, read as the reverse complement.
GACGGGTACGGAGACGAAGCCCAGGGTCAGGGCGAGGGCGAGCCCGTTGGCGAGCAGCCTCAGGGCCCGTTCGCGGCGCGCGTTGCCGACGCCGAGGGTCTGGGCGGCGCTCCAGAAGCCGTGGCGGACGTGCAGGCCGACGGCGAGCATGGCGACGATGTAGATCACGTTGCCGTACCAGGTGGAGAAGGTGTCGACGACGTTCTGGTACGGCCGGCCCTCCTGGAAGCCGCCCGGGTGCGCGGTGCCGGTGGTCAGGTCGAGGATGTGCCAGACGATGAAGAGGGCGACGATGACGCCGCCCCAGCGCATGGTGCGGGTGGCGTAGCTCGCCTTCTTCCGCCGGTGCGCGTAGGCGGTGGGGCGGGCCCTGATGTCGCGCCGGCTGAGCTGGTAGGCGGAGACGGCGTGGGCGAGGACGGCGGCGAGGAGCACGATCCGTACGAGCCACAGCGCCCAGGAGTGGTGCAGGACGGGGGCGCCCATGGTGCGCAGCCAGTGGCCGTACGCGTTGAACTCCTCGGGGCCGAAGAAGACCTTGAGGTTGCCCATCACATGGGCGACGAGATAGCCGAGCATGAGCAGGCCGCTGACGGCCATGACCGTCTTCTTGCCGAGGGTCGATCCCCAGAAGCCGCGCGAGCGCGTCGGGGACGGTGGTCGGCCGGTCCCCCGGTCCGTCGTCTTCGTTGCCAGAGCCATGCCAGTGACGCTAGGCCCGGAAGGGGTGAGAGGTCCAAGACATGGTCCGGCTGATCTCGATAGGCTGTGCCTATGCAGTTCCAGCAGCTTCTCTACTTCGTGGCCGTGGCCGAGACCCGTCACTTCACCCGGGCCGCGGAGCGGGTGCACGTCTCGCAGCCGTCGCTGTCCCAGCAGATCAAGGCGCTGGAGCAGGAGCTCGGGGCGGAGCTGTTCAGCCGGGCACGGGGGAACATCGCGCTGACGGACGCGGGTGAGGCGCTGCTGCCGCTGGCCCGGCGGATCCTCGCCGACACGGACACGGCCCGGCAGGAGGTGCAGGAGCTGGCGCAGCTCAGGCGCGGGCGGGTGCGGCTCGGCGCGACGCCGAGTCTGTGCACGGGACTGCTGCCGGACGTGCTGCGCGCCTTCCACGATCTGCACCCGGGAATCCGTCTGCTGATCGAGGAGGGCGGCTCGCACGATCTCGTACGGGAGCTGGCGCGCGGCGCGCTCGATCTGGCGCTGGTGGTGCTGCCGCTGCCGAGTCCGTCACCGGCGCTGACGACGGTGGAGCTGCTGCGGGAGGACCTGGTGGTGGTGTCGAGCGCGGCGGCCCCGGCCCCGCGGCGGCCGGTGCGGATCGCGGATCTGCGCGACCAGCCGCTGGTGATGTTCCGGCACGGCTACGACCTGCGGGAGCTGACGGTGGCCGCGTGCCGGGCGGAGGGCTTCGAGCCGTCGTTCACGGTGGAGGGAGGCGAGATGGACGCGGTGCTCGGCTTCGTACGGGCGGGCCTGGGGGTCGCGGTGGTGCCGGCCATGGTGGCGGCGCGGGCGGGCCGCGACCTGCGGGTCACGGCCCTGGCCCGCCCGGGCCTGCGGCGCACGATCGCGCTCGCGCACCGCAGTGACGTGGCCCCGCCCCGTGCGGCCCGCGAGCTCCAGAGACTGCTGCTGCGCTCGACGTGACGGCCCCCGGTGCGCTCCGCACCGGGACGCTGCACCGCGTCCGCCCCCGGTGCGGACACGGCGCCGGAGCGCCGCGTTGGTGCGGCACAGCGGCGGGGCGCCAGGGCCCGCGAGCCCGGCATGATCCGGACGAGAGGCCCTACACCGCGTCCGCCAGGACCAGGGAGTGGATCCGGTCCGGGGCCCCCGGCCTGGCGTAGTACCAGCCCTGGGCCGTGTCACAGCCGAGTTCCCGCAGCTGCTGCGCCTGGGCGCCCGTCTCCACGCCCTCGACCGTCACCGCCAGCTCCAGGCTGTGCGCCAGCGAGACGATGCCTTCGACGATCTTGAGGTCGACCGGGTCCGCCGGATGCTGCTGCATGCCCCGGGTGAAGGAGCGGTCCAGCTTCAGGACGCTGACCGGCAGTCGGCGCAGGTTGGCGAGGTTGGAGTAGCCCGTGCCGAAGTCGTCGAGCGCGATGTCCACGCCCATCTCGGCGAGCTGCCGCAGCGGCTTGAGCAGGTCGTCGTCGGCGCCGATCAGCGCCGACTCGGTGACCTCCAGGCAGAGCGCCCCCGGCTCAAGGCCGGAGCGTTCCAGGACGTCGACGGTGTCGGCGACCAGCCGCGGGTGGTGCAGCTGGGTCGGCGAGAGGTTGACGTTGATCCGCAGCGGCCCCCCGTCGGAGTGCCGGGTCTGCCAGAACCGGGCCTGGCGTACCGCCTCCTGGAGCACCCAGCGGCCGAGCGGCACGATGAGGCCGGTGTTCTCGGCGAGCGGGATGAACCGGTCGGGCCCGAGCACGCCGTGCTGCGGGTGGCACCACCGTACGAGGGCCTCCGCGCCGTGCACGCTGCCGTCGCCGAGGTGGACGAGCGGCTGGTACTCGATGAAGAACTCGCCGCGCTCCAGCGCGGCCGGCAGCGCGGTGGTCAGGCCGTGCCGGGTGATGGCGCGGGCGTCGGCCTCGGCGTCGGCGAACTCGAAGCGGTTGCCGCCCGCCGACTTGGCGCGGTACATCGTGATGTCGGCGCTGCGCAGCACCTCGGCGGGGGTCCGCTCCCCGGCCGGTCCCTCGACGACGCCGACGCTTCCGCGCACGGTCAGTTCGCGGCCGTCGATCCGGACGGGGGTGGCGAGCGCCGCGAGGATACGGTTCGCCAGCTCCACGACGCCCCGTTCGGTGCCGGCGCCCGTCGTGAGGGCGACGAACTCGTCGCCGCCGAGCCGGGCCACCATCTCGCCGGGCGCGGTCGCGCAGCTCTGCAGCCGGTCGGCGACCTCGACGAGCAGCCGGTCGCCGGCCGAATGGCCGAGGCTGTCGTTGATGGCCTTGAAGCCGTCGAGGTCGAGGTAGCAGAGCCCGAAGCGGGCGCCGTCGGACGGTGCGAGCGCCTTCTCCAGGCGCTCGAAGAACAGGGTCCTGTTGGGCAGTCCGGTCAGTGCGTCATGGGTGGCCTCGTAGCGCAGCCGCAGGTTGAGCAGCCGCCGCTCGGTGGTGTCCTCCATCAGCGCGAGCTGGTACTGCGGGAACCCCTCGGCGTCCCGCAGCAGCGAGACGGTGAGGTTGGTCCACAGGACGGTGCCGTCGCCGCGGTAGTACGGCTTCTCGACCCGGTAGTGCTCGCGTTCGCCGCGCACGAGCTCGTCGTAGAGCCGCCAGACGTGCGGGCCGTCCTCGGGGTGGCCCCATTCGCTGATGTTGCGGCTGCGGACGTGGTGCTCCAGGCCGCCGAACATCCGGGTGAGGGTCTCGTTGACCTCCAGGACGTTGCCGTCGAGGTCGGCGATGCCGATGCCGATCGCGGCGCCGTCGAAGACGGCCCGGAAGCGGCTCTCGGTGGCGTGCAGGGCGACTTCGGCGGCGCTGCGGGCGGAGAGCGCGGAGCGGGCGATGGCCTCCTGCTCGGCGAGTGTCCGCTCGCGCAGGGCCTGGGCGAACCCGGCGGCCATCGCGTGCTGCAGCCGGGCGCAGCGGGCCCGCAGCTCCTCGCCGGGCGTGTCCCGCGCGGTGCCGCAGTAGAGCACGAGGTAGGAGTCGACGACGCCGAGGGTACGGCTGAGGGCGTCCGGGTCCGTGCAGTGGGCGGCCACCAGGCCCGCGCCCGCGCGGTGGGCGGGGGCGGTGTCGAAGGGTCTGCCGTGCAGCGCGGCGCTCAGGGAGCGGGCCAGGGGCAGCAGATGGCCCTCGAACTCGGCGCGGGTCAGCGAGGTGGCGGTGACCGGGAAGATGGCCCGGCTCCAGATGGTCACGAACCGCCTGAGTCTGTCCTCGACGTCGTCCGGTTCCGCGCCGGAACCGGACGGCTGAGACTGCGGCTTCACGCCTTGCGCCCCACCCCTGCGAAGCCCGAGAAGGCGTACGGATCCTCCTGGTCGACCGGGCCGTCGGGGCGCCAGTCGGGCATGAACACGAGGCCGGGTTCGACCATCTCGTACCCGTCGAAGAAGCGCTGGACCTCCTCGCGGGTCCGCATCACCAGGGGGTTGCGGATGTCCCGGTAGACGCCGACCGCTCCGCCGACCCGCTCCTGGGGCAGGGGGATGCCTTCGTAGCCGGCATGGCAGATGATCAGGAGGCTGCCGGGGGCGAGTGCCTCGCCGAGTTCGGCGACGGCCTGCTGGGGTTCGTCCGCGTCCTCCACGAAGTGGAGGACGGACACCAGGAGCAGGGCCACCGGCCGGTCGAGGTCGAGGAGCCGGCCGACCTCGGGGCTGTTGAGGATCTCCCGCGGCTTGCGCAGGTCGGCGGCGACGACGGCGGAGCGGTCGTCGCCCGCCAGGACGGCCTCGCTGTGGGCGACGGCGACCGGGTCGTGGTCGACGTAGACCACGCGGGCGTCGGGGCTGGCGGCCTGGGCGACCTCGTGGACGTTGCCGAAGGTCGGTATGCCGGAGCCGATGTCGAGGAACTGGGTGACGCCCTGTTGGACGGCGAACCGTACGGCGCGGCGCATGAACGCCCGGTTCGCCTGCATGACCTTGGGCAGGCCGGGCACGAACTCCATGGCTTTGCGGGCCGCTTCGCGGTCCACTTCGAAATTGTGCGAGCCGCCCAGATAGAAGTCGTACATACGGGACACGCTCGGCACCGAAATATCGATACCCGGCGGAGCCCAGGCGGGACGCTCCATCAATGTCTCCAACAAGTCGCCACGGGGGTGCGGCCATGTGTTCGCGGCCGGTGTTCGAGCCGAGGCTACTGATCGCCCGCCGAGAGAGCGAGGGGAAACGGAAATTCGCGGTCCGTTCTTGGTCACACGCCATTGGCACGTGCGAGCGGAACGAAGACTTCACGCCTTGGGACCGTGCATATTCACGTGCATGTGGACGTGCGTCGGGCCCGCCGTCACGGGAGGTGTGACGGCGGGCCCGGGCGGCCGGAGCGCGGCGGGGGGGACCTATCGGGGCGCTCCGACCAGCTTCCCCTCGGGTGACACGGCGTACCAGGTGCCGCCCACACCTTGGCCGTTGGTGTCCCCGGGCTTCTCGTCGCCGGCGAAGGTGTAGAGGGGCCAGCAGTCGATGGTCTGCTGCTTGACGCCGTCCGGGCGGCTGAAGGTGACGAAGCCCTTGCGGGTGACGCCCTCGATGCTGTTCTTGTCCACGGGGGCGACAACCGGCCACTTCTTCAGACAGGGTCCCGTACAGGCCGTCTTCATCGGCCAGGCGGAATCCTTGGTGAAGCGATAAACCGTCATTCCGCGCGAATCCACCACGACGTCACCGAGCTTGGGATCCTTTCGCACCGAGAGCCCGGCGGCGGCCTTAGCGGAATCATCTCCTCCGTCGGTCTCCGCGGCGGTACCGGAATCATCTCCTCCGCCAGTCTCGGCGGCCGGCGCGGCCTTCTTTCCGTCGGGAGCGGCCGCGAACCAGGTGCCACCGACACCTTGGCCGTTGAGGTCTCCGGGCTGTATGTCCTTGGCGTACCGGTACATCGGCCAGCCGTCGAGCGTGAGCTGCTTGGAGCCGTCGGCGCGGGTCACCTCGCCGAGCAGCGACGGGTCCACGCCGGCGGGCGGCTTGGCACCCTCCGGGCTGACCACGGGCCACGCCACCGCGCAGTCGCCCTCGCAGGTGGCCCGGGGCGGGCTCGCGGAGTCCTTGTCGAAGCGGTAGAGGGTGAAACCCTTGCTGTCGGTGACCACCTTGCCGAGCCGCTTGGTGTCCGAGGCGACGAGCTGCCCGGCGGGCGCGGCCGCACCCGCTCCCGCACCGGCGGAGGAGTCGCTGCCGGATCCGTAACCCCCCGAGGCGTATCCGCCGGAGGCGTAGCCGTTCTCCGCGGGCGCCCCGGCAGGGTTCGCGGCCCCTGCGGGGGCGTTACCGATCGACTGGCCGCCCTGCTCCTGACCGCACGCCGTCGTCAGCGCCAGAACGGCCGCCGCCGTCAGCGCGAGTGCCGTGTTCCGCCAGGTCCTCATGTCAACTCCCCTTGCCTCATGACTTGTCGGAGTGGCGTCGGGCGCCGTCCCCGGCATTGGATACGGGGCGCGGGCGCCGGGTGCTCAAGAGGCGGCGAAGAATCTTCCGCCGGAAGGTCAAACCGGCGCCCTTCGAGAACCCCTCCATCCGGGGAATCCGGGCGGTTTCCCGCACGTTCCGCCGGTTTTGTGATCATGCTCGTCGGCGTGTCTCCGTACGGATCGATCCTCGCGCGGCCCATGGCGGCCGCCGCGCTGCTGTGGCTCCTGGCCACCGCGCCGCCCGCCGCCGCCGATGCCTGCGCCTACGCCGTGACCGGGCCCGGCGGCTCGAACGCCTCGGTCGCGGTCGCCGGGCCGGGCGCGTGCTCACCCACCCCCAGCCCGCCCACACCCACCCCGCCCGAGCCGACGCCTCCCGCGCCCAGCCCGACACCGACTCCCCCGCCACCGGAGCCGACACCACCGGAACCGACACCACCGCGGCCGGAGCCCTCGCCTCCCGTACCAGCGGACCCACCGCCCCCGCCGAAGCCGGCGCCGACGCCACCCCCGGCTCGGGCACCGATGCCTCCCCCGGCGGCGCCCGCCCCGGCGCCCGCGCCGACGCCGACGCCGACGCCCTCGCTGCGGCCTCGGCCGCCCGCCCCGGCGCCCGTCGCCCTGCCCGCCTACCGCCCCGCCCCGCGGCCCGAACCCGAGGGCGGCCCCTCGCTCGTGTCCATGTCGCTGCTGGTCCTCGCCCCGGCGGTACTCGCGACCGCGATCCTGCGTCCCCGCTCCCGCTGAGCCCCGCCGAAGGAAGCCCACCGTGTCCGAATGGCTCGTCCTCACCATCGCGATGGCCGCCGCCTGCGCCGTCGTCCTCGCCATCGTCGTCATCAACAACCGGAGGATCCCCGACGACGACGATCCCACCGAGACCCCCGACGTCATGGAGTACATGACGATGATGATCGGCGTGGTGTACGCGATCGTGCTGGGTCTCGCCATCGCCGGCGTCTGGGAGGCCCGCAGCGCCGCCCAGGAGACCGTGCGCCAGGAGGCCCAGGCGCTGCACGAGGTCTCGGAACGGGTAGAGGTGTACCCGGCCGACGTCCGCGCCCGGATCCGCGCCGACGTCGACGCGTACGTCGCCTTCGTCGTCGACGAGGAGTGGCGCCACATGTCCGAGCACGGCGAACTCAGCGAGAAGGGCACCGAACTGCTCCAGCAGGTCCGCCGGAGCGTCACCGACTACCAGCCGGCGAACGACCACGAGGGGCAGGCGTACCAGCCGCTGGTGGACCAGGTCGCGGCGGCGGACGACGCCCGGGGCGCCCGGGGCCAGAGCGCGGGCGCGACCATGCCGGGCGTGGTCTGGTTCGGCCTGATCACCGGGGCCCTGGTGACGGTCGGGCTGATCTTCACCCTGCAGATCCGGCGCACCGGGCGCGAGCTGCTCCTCGCGGGCCTGTTCAGCGCGCTCATCGCGTTCCTGCTCTTCCTGATCTGGGACTTCGACGCGCCCTTCGGACGCGGGATGTCGGCGACGGCCACACCGTTCACCGACCTCTTCCCGGAGCTGAGCGGCTGAGCGAGCGGCCGCGGACGGCGGCGAGCGGGGCCGGACGGGGCGCTTCCTGAGCCGAACGGTGGACATCCATGCCCCATTCGCCCGCCTGGGATCGCGGCTGTGGTAGTGCGCTCCTAGCGTTGCGGGCGTCGAGGTGCATTTCCTTCCCTTTCGCGGAAACCGCTTCCGCGGCTGCTCCTCGAGGACCCGGAGGACACACCATGCGCGCGATACGTGCCGCGTCCACTGCCCTGCTGGGGGCGGCCGCCCTCGCCCTGGCCGCTCCCCTCGCCTCGGCGGCGGACGGCGCCCCCGCCCCTGCCCAGAACGCGCCCCGAGCCAAGGCTCCGGGCGACTTCGTCGTCTCCCCCTCGCTCGTGGCGCCCGGTGGCCGGGTGACGCTCACCGCTCCCGGCTGCCGCAGCACGGCCACCGCCTCCGCGGGCATCTTCGACACCGTGACCATCCCGCCCGGAGCCTCGGCCACCGCCGTGGTGGACTGGGATGCCAAGCGGGGTGCCGTCTACACGGTCTCGTTCAACTGCACCGGCGGCGTCCAGGACACCGTGACCCTGACCATCAGCGGCACCCATGCGCCCCCGACCCCGACGACCGGCTCGACCGTCCTGACCCCCCCGCGCGGTGTGCAGGGCGGCCTCGGCGGCTCGACGGGCGGGGTCGACACGGTCACCCTGGCGGCCGGTGCCGGACTGGTCGCCGTCGCGGCCACCGGTCTGGTCTACGTGGTGGTGCGACGCCGGTCCGGCCTCGACCGGCCCCGGCGCCACTGACGGCGGGGACCGGTGTCCTCCACCGGAACCCGCCGCCCCCGCCCGCGGTCGCACGCCCCACCCGAACGCACAGGCCCCACCCCACAAGCCCGTCGCCCCCGAGTCCTGGACCATCAGGAGTCGGGGGCGACCGGCGTGCGCGGCCGACCGGGAGGTTCGGCCGGTCAGACGCCCGCGCCGCTCAGACGGCGCCGGCGGGCGATGAACAGACCGCCGCCGAGCGCGGCCGCGGCGACGAGCGAACCGCCGACGGCCATCTCCGTGGAGCTCGGCGTGAGCGAGCCGCCGATACCACCCTGCGCGCCCTGGCCGGCCAGGACGACGAACTCCTGGGTGAGCACGCGGTTGCTGTCGTTGCAGTGGACGGTCAGCTTGTGCTTGCCCGGCGTGGCGTTGTTGTGGATGCGGGCGACGGCGCTGGAGACCCCGTTGGAGTTCGCGGAGAGGGTGGTCGTCGGGAAGGCGGCGGACGTGACCGTCCCGCCGTGGCAGCCCCTGACGGTGATCGTGATGGTCGACCCCTGGTGGACCGCGAAGGGCGTGACGGTGACGCTCTTGGAATCGCCTCCCCGCTGGGTGCCGAGGGAGCCGACGGTGACACTGCTGGGACCGTTCGTGGCGGCGGCGAGAGGGGCCGCGAGCCCGACCGCCGCCATCGCGGTGGCGGCCACCGCCAGAGTGCGTGCAGCACGCATGGTTGAACCTCCAGTGGAAGACGCCCCAAAGCGGTGCCCCGGGAAATTCGACGAGTACGTCTTCCATGACGAACCATCACAACTACGGACGATCACCGCATCTCGGCACTGGTCCACCCCGGTGAGGCGACACGCCGGGCAGGAAGCCGGTGAACCTGACGGAGCCGCAGGTCACAGTCCGTCAGCACGCTTATCTGATGATTACTCGGATGGGTCATCGTTCTCGTCACCCGCCCCGCCCTGAGGTACGACTGATCTCCCGGCGCCACCGGACGGCCACCGCACGGCCGCCACGCCCCTCGCCACCCGTTCGCCTTTCCCTGATCGCCGGTCCGGCCCGCCACCCTTACCGTTCTGACGACGCCACGAAGGGAGAACCATGAGCCCCAAGGACTTCAGCGTCTTTGAGCGCAGAAGACGCCAACCGTGGGGCGTCCTGGCTCTCGTCATGCTGTCCGGCCTGGCGATGATGCGCAACGGAGTCGATGTCGAGCTGGGCCCGCCGCAGCCCGCGGCCGCCGCCGCTCCCGACACCCACCCGAGCGGGGTGCCCTCGCTCGCCACGGGCCTGGAGCCGCTGCCGTTCGCCCAGGCCTCGCGGGTGAAGATCCCGTCCATCAGGGTCGCGGCACCCATCATGGAGGTGGGCCTCGACGAGAACGGCTGGATCGCGGCGCCGCCCCCCGAGGACTCCAACCTGGCCGGCTGGTACCAGAACGGCATCGCGCCGGGGCAGCGCGGAACGGCCGTCGTCGTCGGCCATGTCGACAACGCGACGGGCCCGGCGGTCTTCTACTCCCTGGGATCACTGAACAAGGGCGAGCACATCGAGGTGGAGCGGTACGACGGCCGGGTCGCCGTCTTCGAGATCTACGGCGTCGAGGTGTACTCCAAGCACAACTTCCCCGGCGTCCAGGTCTACGGCGACACCGGGGAGCCCGAGCTCAGGGTCATCACCTGCGGCGGCGGCTACTCACGGGCCCACGGCTACGACGGCAACGTCGTCGTCTACGCCCGCATGGTCGGCTCTCGCTGAGCCGCGCGGAACAGGCCCCCGGCACGGCGCCGGGGGCCTCCGTCGTACGCGCTCAGCGGCGGGGCACGGTGATGCTGTAGCCGGCGTCGAGCAGCTCGGGCAGATAGCGCTTGAGGGCGGCCACGCTCTGCGAGCGGTCGCCTCCCGCGTCGTGCGAGAGGACCACCACACCCGGGGCGGCCCCGTCCAGGACCCGGCGCACGATGCTGTTCGTGCCCGGTTCCTGCCAGTCGAGGGTGTCCACGGTCCAGGCGAGCGGCTCCATGCCGAGCTCGGCGCCGATCTCGAAGGAGTGCCGGTTCCAGGCGCCGAAGGGGGCGCGGTACCACAGGGGCGCCGTCCCGAGGGTCCGCTCGATGATGTCGCTGGTGGAGCCGAGTTCGTCCCGGATGCGGGAGGGACGCAGCTTGGGGATGAGCGGATGGGACCAGGAGTGGTTGCCGACGACATGCCCGTCCGCCGCCATCTCCCGTAGCAGGTCCTGGTTCTCGACGGCCATCTCCCCGCAGACGAAGAACATCGCCCGGCAACCGTGGCGGCGCAGGGTGGCGAGGATCTCCGGGGTGTAGCGGGGGTCGGGTCCGTCGTCGAAGGTCAGCACCATCGAACGGCCGACGCCGGACATCCTCAGGAAGGGCCGCTGCCGGACGGGCGGCACCGCCCTGCGGAAGGCCGGCGGCGCGTACGCGGTCATCGGCTGGAGCCGGTACGAGGAGGGCTTGAGCCGGGCACTCGCCTGGGCGCCCGGCGCCGGTCCCCCGGCCGGGGCGGCGACGGGGTCGGGAGGCGCGCCCTTCGGCCGTACGGGCGTGGCGGCGTGCTCCGCCGCGAAGACTCCCACGGTGGCTGTGGCCCCCAGGGCGGCGGCGATGCGCAGCACCGCACGACGCCCGCTGGGCATCTGATCCTTTTTCATGACCAATGACTCGCATGGGCGAAGGGCGGCGCCCCGCGTCCACACCGGCCGTCCGCCCGAAAACACCCGATGAGCCGAACCGGCCTACTCCCCCATCAGCAGACCGTCCGCGGCCGCGCCCCTGCTGAGGACGACATCGCGGATGGTGTCGCGTACGGCGGTCTGGCCGCCGCCCTCCTCGATGGCCGCGTTGAGGTTGACCACCCGGCCCCGGGAGGTGTCGAACCACTGGGGGATGAACTCCGCCTTGGCCACCTCCCATCGGCCGCCGGGCGAGGCGGGCGGGGTGAAGGTGAAGCGTCCGAGGGTGCCCTGGTTGCCTCGGGGATCGAAGGCGCCCTGATAGTTGATCATGTCCCCGGCGATCTGATCGCCCATGCCGTAGACGATCCAGACGCCGTTGACCTTCTCGTACGCCTGCGGCACATGGGCATGGGTGCCGAGGATGAGGTCGATGTCGGGGCGGCCCGCGGTTCGCGAGGCGGTGAGAGATCTGCCGAGGGCCAGCTGGCGGTCGTCCGGGGCGGTCTGCCACTCGGTGCCCCAGTGCAGGCTGACGACGACCACGTCGGCGCCGGCCTTCCGGGCCGCCCGAGCGTCGGCGACGATCTTCTCCTCGTCGATCAGGTTCACCGCCCACGGCTGCCCCTCGGGCAGCGGGAAGCCGTTGGTGCCGTAGGTGTAGGCGAGTTGGGCGACGGTCGCGCCGCCCGCCTTCAGGAGGGTGGGCCGGGCCGCCTCCTCCGCGGTACGGGCCGAACCGGCGTGCCGCACCCCCGCCAGGTCGAGGGCGTCGAGGGTGCGTGCGAGGCCGGCGGCGCCGTCGTCCAGGGTGTGGTTGGAGGCGGTGGAGCAGGAGTCGTACCCGGTGTCCTTGAGGGCAGCGGCGATCTCGGGCGGTGACTTGAAGGCGGGGTAGCCGGTGTAGGGGCCGCCCTCCTTCCCGTACACCGTCTCCATGTGGCAGATCGCCAGGTCGGCGCCCGAGACGACGGGCTTGACCCCGGAGAGCATCGGGCGGAAGTCGTAGCCCCGGCCGCCCGCGTCCGCGGCGGCCTGGCGGATGATCGAGTCGTGGGGCAGGACGTCGCCGGAGGCGACGAGGGTGAAGCCGGTGCGCGCCGAGGCCGCACCGGCGGCCGCCGAGGGGGCGGTCGGTGCGACGGGAGCGGCGGGGCGTGCGGAGTCCTGCCCGGCGGGCGGCGCTCCGGAGGTGCGGGCGGCACCGGCACAGCCGGTCGCCGCGGTGAGCAGGACGGTGGCGACGGCCACCGCCCCTTGTCTCGTGCGCTGGGTCATCTGCCGGACTCCGCCGTTCATCGGACGAACATCTGTCCTGATGAATTCACAGCGGATATAAGCCTCAGTCAAGGAACAAAGCCGATTATCACACCAAACCCCGCTGAAACGGACGCAGGACCTCCCAGCGACCGTTCACCGCACCATTCGCCGCTCGGTGCGACCGCTCGCCGCACGGACGTGTGCGTTCCCTGTCGTTCGCCGCTCGCATGCGTTCGTATACGCCACGAGAACAGGGAGCCGCAGGAGAGGTGTGAAGCATGACAACGGCGACGACCGACGAACGCGCCCTGGCGGCGCTCCAGCGCGACCACGGCCAGGCCCTCCTCGGTTTTCTGCTCGGCCTGACCTACGGCGACCGGCAGCGGGCGGAGGACCTTGCGCAGGAGACGCTCGTACGGGCCTGGCTCCACCCGGAGGCGTTCGACGGACCCTACGAGTCGATGCGGCCGTGGCTCTTCACCGTGGCCCGGCGCCTGGCCATCGACGCCCGGCGCTCCCGCCTCGCCCGGCCCGCCGAGATCGGGGACGGGATGCTCGCCGCCACGCCCGACCCGGCGGACGTCACCGAGTCGGCGGTCGCCGCGCTCGACGTACGGGCGGCCGTCGAGGGGCTGAGCCCGGAGCACCGCGCGGTCCTGGTCCGGCTCTACTTCCACGGTCTCACCGTCAACGAGGCCGCCGCCGACCTCGGCATACCGGCCGGGACGGTGAAGTCCCGTTCGCACTACGCGCTGCGCCAGCTCGGCCGCCGGCTGCCGGGATACCGGCCCGGGCGTGCGGGCGTTGCCCGGCCGAGGACCGTGGCAGCACAATGACCGCGTGACGCTGACTCTCGCAAGCGCGGAAAAGGTTCTCGCCGACAACTTCGCCCCCTGGGTGCTCGATCTGGGGCTCTCGGTGGTCTCCCTGGACGGAGCCGAGGCGGTCCTCAGGCTCCCCTGGTCCGACCGGCTGGCCCGCGAGGGCGGCGGTCTGTCCGGTCAGGCGCTGATGGCCGCCGCCGACACCGCGACGGTGATCGCCGTCGCGGCGGCACGCGGCGGATTCGTGCCCATGACGACGGTGCAGCAGTCGATCACCTTCCAGCGGGCGGTGCTCGGCAGGGACGTCCTGGTACGGGCGCGGCTGACCAAGACCGGGAAGCGGATGGCGTTCGCGGACATCGCGATGACGGCCGAGGGGACGAGCGAGACCGCCGCCCACGCGACGGCGGTGTACGCGCTGCTCGGCTGAGGGCCCCGGCGCGGTTCTCGTCGCTCCCGCCCGAGATCGTCGTGCGGTTCCCCATCCGCCCCGGACGTCTTCCCCCGCATCACCGCTCCCACCGGCACCGATGCGTCGGAGGAACGTATCCGAAACCACACGGGCGAGTTGAGTAAAGAGCGACCCACACGCGTCCTCTTCGGTGGAGGCTCGTCCTCAGTTCCCGGCGTCCTGGGGTCCTGGGGGCCTCGACCGACACGTCCGAAGAAGGTGGAAGCGTTGCTGCCCGAGAGCACGAACGGCACCAGCGGGGGCGGACTGGCCGTCCCGATGGCCTGGTTGTGTGCCGAGTTCACAGCCGGTGATCTGCTCCGCGCGGGCTGTCTCGTCGCGCCCGGCTCACTGGAGTACCGAGCCGGGCAGCGGACGCTGGCCCTCACGATCCACCTCTGCGAAGGACCGGGCGCCCGGTCCCTGGCCGGCACGGCGGGCCGGCTCGACGAGTGGATCGCGCGGACCGCGTACGACCACCCCTGGGACCGGTGGGTGCGCGAGCGGCTCGCCGCCCGGGCCGGCGCGGGCGACGACGGCCCCGATCTGGCCCTGGCCCGCGAGACCTGGCGGCAGCTGGAGGCGACCCAGATCCGCGCGGCCGATCTGGGCGGTCCGATGCCGTCGGCGCCCGGGTTCCCGGTCGACGAGTCGGCCCAGGTGTGGATCCCCGCCTGGCAGGTGGGCCTGCCGCTCGGCCACCTGGCGCTCCACCTCTACTGACCCCGCAGGGGCTGGTCATATTGGCCCGCAAAAAACCAGCGAGGGACTTGAGCCCGAAACTTCAGGCGCAGGACATGGGTACTCCAGCGTCTGCCCCCAGGTAGAACAGGAGTGGTGCGAGCACGAAAGGGATCAGTGAGCAAGAGCGGGCTACGCCTGAATGCCGCATCGACCCCGGCGGGTTGGGACATGCTGGGGGTGCGCTCACGCGCTCAACTTCGACGCAGGGGGCCAGTCGGTGTTACGCATTCACTTCACGGCCGAGGACCTCGCCCGGACCCGGGTGGCCGCAACGATCGGCGTAGCAGCCGAGGTCTACTACAGCCTGGAGCTGCTGAGGGAGAACCGGGAGCTTCCTCACCTCCGCACGTGGCGGTCAGCGGTCGCGGGCCGGATGGGAGCGGACACGCGCCCCCTGACGTGCCTGGTTCCGGTGCGCGGTCCAGGGCTTGATCTGCTGGCCCTGATGGGCGATGTGCCCTCTTTGGACCACGCCGTGGACAACCTGCTGCACGCGCCGGTGTCCCGGCTGCGACGCGAGCTTGAGGGTCTCGACTTCCACCCCCAGCACCTGCCATGGGCCAGGCAGGTGTCCGAGGGCGACCGCGAGGCGCGACAGCAGCTCGCCGAGGCCGTGCGCGCCTGCCATCGACTGACCGTGGAGCCCTACTGGCCTCAAGGGCGGTCCGAGCTGGTCGCGCTGACCACCCGCTGCGCGAATCTGATGTTGGAGGGCGGCATCGATCTGCTGCTGCGTTCGATCTGCGCACCGCTGGTCCGCTGGCGTCCACCGGTGCTCGAAGCTCCCTACCCCCGCAGAGTTGAGGCGCGTCTCCAGGGCAGGGGGCTGATCATCACGCCCACGGTCTTCTCGAAACACCCGGTGAGCTTTCTGTGGGACCCGCTCGACCCCTCCCAGCCTCCCCGACTGACCGTGCCGGCTCTGCGCCGGTCGCTGACCGGCAGCGAACCGGCAGAAGCCGACGGCTCCGCAGTGCGGGACCTGGAGTCTTTGCTCGGCCGCACGCGAGCCGCCGCCCTGCGTGTGACAGCGGAAGGCTGCACGACGAGCGAACTGGCCCGCCGCCTCAACGTCACGGCCGCAGCGGCCAGTCAGCACGCGAGAGTGCTGCGGAACACGGACCTCATCACCACCAGCCGCCGAGGCGGGTCCGTACTGCATTTCATCACCCCCCTCGGGCTTGCCCTGCTGCGGGCCGGCGCTCTGAGGGAACCGTGAAACCCCGGGGGTGCCGCCGCGCCGGGTTCATGGGCGCCGCGCCGCCCTGTACGGCTCCACCGGATAATGGCGGCCAGGTGCGCGAGGCGCCGTGCCGGACGTCTCACCCCCTTTAAGCCGTGACTTAAGAGGTAGGCCGCAGGCGGTCCACCCGCCCAGGATGTGAAGCCGCAACCGGCTCACCCAACCTGGAGATCGCATGAGGACTCATCTCGCCGCCGCCCTCGGTTCCGCCGTGCTCATCGGGGGCACGTTGCTGGGGGCTCCCGCCGCCGGCGCACAGACCGCCGCCGGCCTGCCCACCCCCTTCCACGTCGCCGTCGGGAACACATGGACGAAGGGCACGGTCACCTGGTACAACCGATCGATCGAGGTGACGGGGACGCACAAGTCGGTGAGCACGGCCGGTGAGGCGTACTGCCGGCGCACCTGGGCGTACACCTACGACGCCCACGAAAACAAGATCGGCTCGGCCGGCTCCGTCCTTTCCGAGACGGCGTGCGGCAACACCAAGAGCTACCGCTTCAGCGTGCCGGCCGACGTCGTCGGAGGAGCCGCATTCGTACGCGTCTGCCTCGACGACGGCAATCTCAAGGACCTGCTCTGCACTACTCCCCTTCGCCGGAGCTGACCCACCGCTTCGCAGATGCCCGGAACCCGCGCCTGGTGAGGCTTGCGCGGCCCCGCAGGCGGGCCTTTCGTCGGTGCAGGCTGACGAACGTACCGCCACCGGCGACGAGCAGCCCGGCCGCACCCGCGGCGACCGCCGCGGTGCTGTCGTTCGTGCCGGTCTCCGCGAGCGCCTTGCCGCCGTTGTTCCTCATGGTCTTGTCGATCCAGCCTTTATAGGCGGGGGCGCTGCTGTAGAGGCCGGGCCCGCCCGTGCACGGCATGTCCGGAACGCCGGGGCCCGAGGTGACGCCGATCAGCTCCCACTTGCCGTCCCGGCCCTTCCGGACCTGCGGCCCGCCGGAGTCCCCGAAGCACGCCATGGCCCTGGGCACGGTCGAGATCGTGCACAGCCGGGTCCGGTCCGCGTACCCGGGCGCGCACTCGGACTCGGCGCCCCTTCGGGTGTCCAGCTCCT
The DNA here is from genome assembly GCF_044764755.1 of Streptomyces sp. NPDC093600. Classification (NCBI taxonomy): domain Bacteria; kingdom Bacillati; phylum Actinomycetota; class Actinomycetes; order Kitasatosporales; family Streptomycetaceae; genus Streptomyces; species Streptomyces sp. NPDC093600. Next base: position 266,604 of record NZ_JBIWIU010000003.1, on the reverse strand, counting down.
GGAGCCGGTTCGGGAACTGGAACTTCCCGTCGACGGTGGTGCCGAAACCGATGAGGCGGGTGGGCGTGCCCGGCTTCCCCGGCTTCTTCGCGATCTCGATGGGCTGCTCGCCGACCGGTTTGTCGAGCCTGATCAGCGCGACGTCGTCCTTGTTGGCGGCCTTGTTGTCGCCGTTCACGTAGCCGGGGTGGACGAAGATCCGGTCGATCTTCCGGACCGTACCGCCGGACTTCCGCTGGTCGCTGCCGACACGGACGATGCCGTCCAGCTTCATGCCCTCCATCTTCACGCAGTGCGCCGCAGTCAGGACCCACTGCGGGTCGATGAGGGAGGCTCCGCAGTTGCCGTCGATCAGCCCGTGCTCCGGCGCGGATTCCGGGATCACCGCCATGAAGGGGTACCGCTCGGTGGAGTCGGAGCCGTTGACGATGGCGTTGGCGCTGCCGACGGTGAGTGTGGCACAGGCCGCGGCGGCGAGGACGGTGGCGGCGACGGTGCGGGTGGCGCGGCGGCTGAACACGGGGGGTCCTTTTGCTCGGGGGATCCGTACCGAGTTCAGCCTGTCCGGCCGTGATCCACCGGACCATCCGGGCAGCGGGAGCCTGGATGGTGCGGCCAGCCCCCCTTGGACCAGGGGGTGGGCGGGAGGCAGGGTGGTGTCGGGTCGTCGAGGGTGAGTCCGGTGCCGGCGATGATGCCGTTGACCGAAATTTCAGGCGCAGGACCCTAGAGGGCCGTACGGTGCACTCCCGCCCGGTACTTGGGGATCCGCACCGTCACCTTCATCCCCGCGCCGACCCCCGTCTCGACGACGAGCCCGTACTCCGCGCCGTACACCTGGCGCAGCCGCTCGTCCACGTTCGACAGGCCGATCCCCGCGCCGGAGGGGCGCTCTCCGCGCAGGATCGACCGCAGCACGTCCGGGTCCATGCCCACGCCGTCGTCCTCGATCGTCACCACGGCCTCCGCGCCCGCGTCGCGGGCCGCGATCGTGACCCGGCAGACGTTCACCGAGTCCTCCAGGCCGTGCTTGACGGCGTTCTCGACCAGCGGCTGGAGGCAGAGGAACGGCAGCGTCACCGGCAGCACCTCGGGGGCGATCTGCAGGGTGACCTTGAGCCGCTCGCCGAAGCGGGCCCCGGCGAGCGCCAAGTACTGCTCGATGGAGCGCAGTTCGTCGGCGAGCTGGGCGAACTCCCCGTGCCGACGGAAGGAGTAGCGCGTGAAGTCGGCGAACTCCAGCAGCAGCTCCCGGGCCCGCTCGGGGTCGGTGCGGACGAAGGAGGCGATCGCGGCCAGGGAGTTGAAGATGAAATGAGGGGAGATCTGGGCCCGCAGGGCGCGGATCTCCGCCTCGACGACGCGGGTCCGCGACCGGTCCAGCTCGGCCAGTTCCAGCTGTACGGAGACCCAGCGGGCGACCTCGGTCGCGGCCCGCACGAGGACGGCGGACTCCCGCGAACCGTAGGCGACGAGCGCCCCGAGCACTCCGTCCTCACCCGTGAGCGGGGCGATCACCGCCCAGCGCAGCGGGCACTCGAACTCCGCGCAGCCGGTGTGCGCGGACCGGCTGCGCCCCGACGCGAGGATCTCGGCCACCTGCTCCATGACATGGTCCCGGTGGTGGCTCTCGCCCGGCCCGTCCCAGGCGAGGACGGCGGAGCGGTCGGTGAGGCAGAGCGCCTCGGTGCCGAGCAGGGAACGCAGCCGCCCGACGGCCTTGCGGGCGGTGTCCTCGGTGAGCCCGGCGCGCAGCGGGGGCGCGGCGAGGGAGGCGGTGTGCAGGGTGTGGAAGGTGGCTCGTTCGACGGGCGTGCCGAGGTCAGGATCGGCGGCCCGTCCGCCGCGCCGGGCGGTGATCCGGCCCAGGACGAACCCGGCCGCGAGCAGGACGGCGGCGGCGGCGCCCGCGGCCGCGAGCGCGGTGCCGCTCACCGGCGGGCTCCCTGGCGCAGCAGCTCCTCGGGCAGATGCAGCCGGGCCAGGATCGCCGGGGTTCCGGGCGGCACGTGGCGCGGGGTGGCCAGCGAGACCAGGATCATGGTCACGAACCCCAGGGGGACCGACCAGACGGCCGGCCAGGCCAGCAGGGTGTGGGCCCAGCCCTCCGCGGGCAGACCGGCCCGGGTCGCCATCACGGCCGTGAGCGCCGAGCCACCGCCGAGCAGCAGTCCGGCGATGGCACCGGGCGGGGTGAGCCGGCGCCACCAGATGCCGAGGACGAGGAGCGGGCAGAAGGAGGACGCCGAGACGGCGAAGGCGAGGCCGACGGCGTCCGCGACGGGAACCTTCGAGGCCAGGACCCCGGCGGTCAGCGGAACGGCGGTGGACAGCAGGGCACCGAGGCGGAAATGCCGTACGCCGCGGTTGGGCAGCACGTCCTGGGTGAGGACTCCGGCGACCGACATGGTCAGCCCGGAGGCGGTGGACAGGAACGCGGCGAACGCCCCGCCTGCCAGCAGGGCGCCCAGCAGCTCCCCGAGCACTCCGCCGAGCATCCGGTCCGGCAGTACGAGGACGGCGGCGTCGGCGGCGCCGGTGAGGGCCAGTTCGGGGGCGTAGATCCGGCCCAGCGCGCCGTACACCGGGGGCAGCAGATAGAAGGCGCCGACCAGGCCCAGCACCACGAGCGTGGTGCGCCGGGCGGCGCGGCCGTGCGGGCTGGTGTAGAAGCGGACGGCGACATGGGGCAGCCCCATGGTGCCGAGGAAGGTGGCGAGGATCAGCCCGTACGTGGCGTACAGCTGGTGGCCGTCGCTCCCGCCGGCCAGCGGCTGGGACCAGCCGAGGGGGTCGGCGCCCGTGGAGGCCCGCTCGGGGACGGTCGCACCCTCGGGGAAGGCGAGTTCGGTGCCGCCCTCGACGCGGTGGGCGCCCTCGTCGAGGGTGACCGGCCGCCGCTCGTACTCCGTGGCGTCGATCCGGCCGGTGACGGTGAGCGTGAGCGGGGCGCCGACCTCGATCCGTACGGTGTCGGCGACGCGGACGACGGTGTGCTCGCGGAAGACCGCCGGGGCGTCGAAGCGGACGCGCGGGGTGTCGTCGCCGAACCAGGCGGCGGTCAGGAAGATCGCGGGGACGAGCAGGGCGGTGAGCTTGAGCCAGTACTGGAAGGCCTGGACGAAGGTGATGCTGCGCATGCCGCCGGCGGCGACGATGCCGGTGACGACGAGGGCGACGAGCACGCCGCCGACCCAGTCGGGGGCTCCGGTGAGGATCTCCAGGGTGAGCCCGGCGCCCTGGAGCTGGGGAAGCAGATAGAGCCAGCCGATGCCGACGACGAGGAGGCTGGCGAGCCGGCGGGCGGGTGGGGATTCGAGCCGGGCCTCGGCGAAGTCGGAGAGCGTGTACGCGCCCGAGCGACGCAGCGGCGCCGCGACCAGGGTGAGCAGGACGAGATAGCCGGCGGTGTAACCGACGGGGTACCAGAGCATGTCGGGGCCCTGGACGAGGACGAGGCCGGCGATGCCGAGGAAGGAGGCGGCGGAGAGGTACTCGCCGCTGATGGCGGCGGCGTTGAGGCCGGGCCCGGCGGTGCGGGAGGCGACGTAGAAGTCGGAGGTGGTGCGGGATATCCGCAGGCCCAGGGCGCCGATGAGCACGGTCGCCAGGACGACGGTGGTGACCGCGGCCACCGCGTAGGTGTGGTTCACGTGCCGTCCCCCGCGCTCAGCGGCCCTCGACGAGGCCGGTGAAGTCGCGTTCGTTGCGTTCGGCGCGGCGGACGTACCAGTGGGCGACGGCCCAGACGACCGGGTACACGCCGACGCCGAGGACGGCCCAGACGACGGTCTCGGGGGCGGGGAGCGCGAGGAGCAGGGGCAGCGAGCCGACCAGGAGGGCGAGCGCGCCGAGGGCGGTGAGCGCCGCCCTGAGCTGACTGCGCATCAGGGAACGGACGTAGGTGTGACCGAGGGTGGTCTGTTCGCTGATCTCGTAGCGGGCGGGCGGATGGCCGGTCCGGGCGGCCGGGCGGGGGCCGGCGGACTGCCGGGGCGGACCGGCGGCACCGTCGCGGAGGGCCGAGGCGTGTGTGACGGTCTCACGCCGGGGCCTGCGCGGCGGTGGCTGCTGGGGCATCGGCGTCCGCTCCGGCGTCTCTCGATCTGCTGGGCCTGTGGAGTCTACGCAGAAGCGATGACGGGCGGTAGACGCGTTCCGGGGCGGCGGTCGAGGCATGCTGGCCGGGGCGCGAGCCGGATGTCAGGGGCGGCCCGCCGCCCGGCGCATCAGCAGGTCGCGCAGCTGGCGGGCGTGCCGGCGGCTCACGGCCAGTTCGGCGGTGCCGACCCGCACGGAGGTCGCGCCGCCGTCGAGGCGCAGCTCGTCGATCCGGTCGAGGGCGACGAGGTGGCTGCGGTGGATCCGCACGAAGCCGCGGTCGGCCCAGCGCTCCTCCAGGGTGGACAGCGGGATGCGGACGAGGTGGCTGCCCTGATCGGTGTGCAGGCGGGCGTAGTCGCCCTGCGCCTCCACGTACGCGATGTCGTCGACGGCCACGAAGCGGGTCACTCCGCCCAGTTCGACGGGCACCTGCTCCGGTGTGCACAGGGGCCCGACGGGCACCGGGGCGGCGTGGACCAGGTCGTGGACGCGGCGGACGGCCTCTGCGAGCCGTTCCCGGCGTACCGGCTTCAGGACGTAGTCGACCGCCTCCAGGTCGAAGGCCTGCACGGCGAAGCCCTCGTGGGCCGTGACGAAGACGATCAGCGGGGGCCGGGCGAATCCGGCGAGCAGCCGGGCGACGTCGAGCCCGGTGAGTCCGGCCATGTGGATGTCGAGGAAGACGACGTCGATGGCCTCCTCTCCGTCGTGCCCCGCCTCCAGGGCCCGCCCGATCCTGCGCAGCGCCCCGGTCGCGTCGGTGGCGCCCTCGGCGCTGCGGATCCGGGGGTCGGCACGCAGGAGGTAGAGCAGTTCCCCGAGGGCCGGCTCTTCGTCGTCGACGGCCAGTACGCGCAGCATGCAGCGGAGTGTAGGCGGGCCGCGCCCGCCGCAGAACCGGCTACTTCAGGAGCTTGGACATCCTGCGGTCGGCGAGCGGCTTCCCGCCGGTCTGGCAGGTGGGGCAGTACTGGAGCGAGGAGTCGCTGAAGGACACCTCGCGGATGGTGTCCCCGCACACCGGGCAGGGCTCGCCGGTGCGGCCGTGCACCCGCAGGCCGCTCTTCTTCTCGGCCTTCAGCTTGCCGGCCGCGATGCCGTGCGAGCGTTCCACCGCCTCGCGCAGGGTGGTCCGCATGGCCTCGTAGAGGGCGGCGGTGTCCGCCTCGTCGAGGTTCTGGGTCGGTTTGAAGGGTGACATCCGCGCCGCGTGGAGGATCTCGTCGCTGTACGCGTTGCCGATGCCGGCGATCAGGCTCTGGTCGCGCAGGGCGCCCTTGATCTGGCGCCGTTCGCCGGCGAGGAGCGCGGTGAACGCGGCCAGGTCGAAGTCGTCGGCGAGCGGGTCGGGGCCGAGCCGGGCGACGCCCGGCACGTCGAGCGGGTCGCGGGCCAGGTGGACGGCGAGGCGCTTGGTGGTGCCGGCTTCGGTGAGGTCGAATCCGTCGCCGGTGGTCAGTGCGGTACGCAGCGCCAGCGGGCCCTTGCCGGGGCGCGGGGGCCCCGAGGGCAGCGGGTCCTTCCACTGCAGCCAGCCCGCCCGGGCGAGATGGATCAGGAGGTGGAGCAGCTCGCCCGTCCTGCCCGCGGTCTCGATGTCGAGGAACTTGCCGCGCCGGGCGACCGCGACGACCTCGGCGCCGTCGAGGTCGCTCAGGGGCGGGTCGTACGTCTTGAGCACGCTGATCGCGACGGGCAGCACGCGGGCGATCTCCTTGCCGACGAGATGCTCGTCGAGGAACTCTCGCAGCGCTTCCACCTCGGGCAGTTCGGGCATGGCTCCACCCTGCCAGGGCCGCCGCCGCGCCGCGCGTTCAGCTCCCCGCCGTCTGCTCCAGCAGGTCGAGCTCGTCGGCGAGCGCGTCCGCCAGCCCGTCGAGGTCGGGGACGGCCTCGCCGTCGGCGACAAGCCCGACGTGGACCCGGCCGCCGTACGGCGACATGGCGACGGCGAGCGACTGGCCCCGGGCGAGCGGCGCCATCGGGTGGAGCGCGCGCAGCGGCGCCCCGGCGAGGGAGAGGGCCGAGCGGGGCAGCGGCACGTTGGTGACGAGGACGTCGAAGAGCATGCGGGCGGCCCCCGAGGCCAGCGGTGCGCCGAAGCGGTGGGCGAGCGGGGGGAGTTGGTCGGCGAGTACGGCGAGGGCCCCGGCGCCGCGCAGCGGGCCTTCGGCCTTGTTGCGGTCCATCGCCCGGCGTACGGCGGCCAGCCTGGCGGCCGGCTCGGGTTCGGTGACCGGCAGGGTCAGGAGGTAGGCGGAGAAGCTGTTGCCGGCGGCGGCCGGGGTTCCGGGGCGCCGGCGGGAGACGGGCACGAGGGCGCGCGGGTCGGTGCCGGGGAGCGGGTCGCCGCGTCCGTCGAGCCAGCGGCGCAGGGCGCCTGCGACCACGGTGAGCAGGACGTCGTTGGCGGTGCCGCCCGCGGTGCGGCGCACCCGGTGGATCCGGTCCATGTCCAGGGTGGCGGTGGCGACCCGGCGGGTGCCGCTGGAGTGGGCGGCGAGGGCGTCGGTGTCGCGTACGTCGAGCCGGCTGGCGCGGAGCACGCTGGCGCCGACCTCGACGGCCCGGCCGAGGTCCTCGATGCGGTCGCGGGCGGCGCCGACGAGCCGGCCGGGTCCGGGCAGCCAGGAGCGCGGGGGTACGGGACGGGCGCGCCGGACGCCGGCCCCTTGGCCGGCGGCGATCTCGTCGAAGATCCCGGCGCCGATGGCGACGGCGCGCATGCCGTCGGCGAGGGCGTGGTGGAGCTTGACCAGGACGGCGAAGGAGCCGTCGGGGGCGCCGGTGAGCAGGTACATCTCCCAGGGCGGGCGTCCTCGTTCGAGCGGGCGCTCCATCAGCTCGCCGGCCAGCCGGGCGGTCTCGGCGCCGAAGTCGGCGCCCGGCAGGGCGATCTCCCGCACGTGCCGTCGTACGTCGAACTCCTTGTCGGCGGCCCAGGCGGCGCCTCCGACGGGCAGCCAGACGTCGCGAACCCGCATGCGGAGCCGGGGGATCGCCGCGGCCCGGCAGGCCAGCAGTCCGAGGACGTCCGGCTCGGCGGGGGCCGGGCCGAAGTGGGCGAGGGCGCCCAGGTGCATCGGGTGGTGGGCGGACTCGAGGTGCCAGAAGGCCAGATCGAGGGGGGCCAGAAGCTCACTGCTCAACGGATCCTCATGTCCTAGAAGGGCAGCAGGAGACCGAAGTCAATCGCGTACAGTCGGTTACGGTCAAGTACGATCTATGTACATAGAGTTAACATCAAACTCGCACCAGACGCATTTGCCGCTGCCGCGTGACTCCACGCCCCACACGTCGGAGATCTGTTCGACCAGCAGCAGGCCCCGGCCGGACACGCCCGACTCCCCCGCCTCGCGGCGCCGGGGCAGGGCGCTGGAGCGGTCCTCGACCTCCACCCGGAGCCGCCGCTCGGGCCCGGCCAGCATCCGCAGGGTCACGATCGCCCCGCCGTCGGTGTGCATCAGCGCGTTGGTGACCAGTTCGTCGGCGACCAGCTCGATCTCGTCCGAGCGGTCCGCGGCGCCCCACGCCCGCACGGCGGCCCTGATCATGTGCCGGGCCGAGCGCAGCGCCTCGGGGTCGCTCTGCCCCACGTGCTGCTGGAGCCGCCCGCCGGTCCGCGGGAAGTACGCCCCGTGGCGGCGCAGCAGCAGGATGGCGACGTCGTCGTCGCCGCCCTGCTCGTCCACGACCTCGCACAGCTCGTCGGCGAGCCGCTGGAGGTCGCGCGGTCCGCGCCGTACCAGCGAGCAGAGCCACCGCATGCCCTCGTCGAGGTCCGTCCCCGGCTTCTCCACCAGTCCGTCGGTGTACAGCAGCAGCGTCTGGTCGGGGTCCAGCTCCAGCGCCGTCACCGGGAAGTCCAGCCGGCCGAACTCCGCCGAGAGCCCGAGCGGGAGCCCGCCCTCGACGGGCAGCCGTCGGCAGCTGCCGTCGGCGTCCTGGATCAGCGGATCCACATGCCCGGCGCGCACCACCTGCATGACCCCGGTCGCGAGGTCCACCTCCACATAGGTGCAGGTGGCGAAGCGGTCCGTGTCCAGTTCGTGGAGGAAGACGGAGGCCCTGGCCATCACGGTCGCCGGGGTGTGCCCCTCGGCGGCGTAGGCCCGCAGCACGATCCTCAGCTGTCCCATGACGGCCGCCGCGTGGGTGTCGTGCCCCTGGACGTCCCCGATCACGGCCCCGACCCGACCACCGGGCAGCGGGATGATGTCGTACCAGTCGCCGCCGATGTCCCGGCCCAGGCGGGCCGAGCGGTAGCGGACGGCGATGTGGGCGCCGGGCACGTCGGGGATGCGGCGCGGCAGCATGGCCTGCTGGAGCCCCTCGGCCAGGTCGTGCTCCTGCTCGTAGAGCATGGCGCGCTGCAGGCTCTGGGCGATGCTGCTGCCCAGCGCGACCAGCAGGTTGCGCTCGTCGGCGCTGAAGCCGGTCCTGTCGCCGTAGAGGAGACCGAGCGCGCCGATGGGGCGGGCCTGCGCGATCAGCGGCAGATAGGCGGCCGAGGTGATGCCGAGGCCGCTGATGTGCGGCCAGAGGATGGGGTACGAGTCGGCGAACTCCTCGGCCGACTCGATGAACCGGGGGGTGAGGGTCCGGACCACCTCGCTCATCGGGTACGGCTCGTCCACCCGGGTGAACCGGGTGCCGGGCACGAACGCGCCGGCCGGCCCCTCGGCCACCAGATGGATCCGGCCCGATTCGAGCAGCCCCATGACCAGGCTGGTGGCGCCGAAGTACTCCAGGCCGTGGGAGTCGTTCAGGAGGTCGATGACGTCCTGGACGGTCCGGGCGTGGGCGAGGGCCGCGGTGGTGCTCTCCACGACACTGGTGCGCTTGCGCCGGCCCTCGTCGAGACCGAGCCGGGCGGCGGACTCGGTCAGCTCCTCGGAGGCGTCGCGGACGATGCCGAGGATGCGGTGGGGGCGGCCGGTCTCGTCGCGGTGGATGAGGCCCTGGGTGTGGGTCCAGCGCTGGCTGCCGTCGCGGCGGCGGATGCGGAAGTAGGCGCCGTAGCGGTCGCTGCCGTCCTTCAGGGCGTGGGTGACGAGGGTGTCGAGCCGGCGTCCCTCGTCGGGCAGGACACGGGAGCTGAGGGTGGTGGGGTCGCCGTCGTATTCGTCGGGGCCCATGTCGAAGACCTTGAGCGCCCCCGCGTCCATGATCATGGTGCCGCTGACCAGGTCCCAGTCGAAGCTGCCCATGCCGAACCGCTCGCCATGGGCGCGCAGGAAGCAGCAGGTCACGCCCCCTGTCCCTGCTTCGCAGCGGCAGGTCTCCGCCGCTTCGGCGCCCCCTCGGCCCGCGTCCATGGGGCCACGCTAGGCGCAGCCCCGGCCGCGCGCACGGCGGAGATCGGGGCACGGGCGGGGCGTGGCTCGGACACGGGTCGGGTTCGGCTCGGCTCGCGGCGGGATCGGGGCTCGGGCGCGGAATCGGGTCCGTCGCGCGCCGGGGGGCGACGCGGGCGCCGGGTTCCGGCCGTCAGCCTTCGAAGGTCTCCGGCTGCTCAGGTCCGGTCTCGAACGGGAACGGGTCCTCCGGGAGCGGTGGCTCCTCCGGTTCGACCGGAGGTTCCGGCAGCTCGGGCGGCACCCAGGGCGGGCAGTCGGACGGGACCTCGGGGTTCGGCGGGACCGTGTCGTACGGATCGGGCTCGCCCGGCGCGATCTGCGTGGGCGGGACCGTGGGCGGGGTGGGGCAGTCGGTCGCGGAGGGCGGCGGGAAGTCGCTCGGCGGGTCGTCGGGCGGACGTTCGCGACCGTCACCGGGCGCGTCGGTGTCGGAAGGCGGGGACTCGCCCGGGGGCGGCGGGGCCTCGGGCGTATCCGAGCCGTCGGGGGAGGTCGGCGTCCCGGACGGCGAGGTGTCCGGCGGCGCGGCGAGGCAGTCCTCGGGCTCGCACGGCGGTACGGCGGCGGGCGGACGGTCCCGCTCTCCGTCGGATCCGGTACGTCGCTCGATCCAGGTGTCGTCCGCGACGTTCACGATGACGAGGCTGTGGACGACGGCCGCGGTGGGCTTGACGACCACCACGCGGTCGGGCCGGTAGCCGGTCCAGGGCCGGCCGCGGTGCACGGCTCCCCGGTCGACGGCGGGCGAGCGCAGCGGGTTGCCGCAGGCGCAGCGGACGCGGGGCGCGCCGTACGGGTCGACGAGGACGGCCGTGCCCGCCTGGAGGACGGACGGGAAGGCGGTGGCCCGGCCGTCGCGGAAACCGTGGTTGGTGACCCGGGTGTCGGCGCGCAGCAGGACCGGAGTGAGTCCCCGCAGCCAGTCGGCGATGCCGGAGTCGGGGATGCCGGCGCTCTCGGCGAAGGCGCGGGCCTTGGCCGGATCGGCGGTGAGGAGTGCGGCCTGCCGCTCGACGTCGCAGCTGGCGACGGACCGTGTTCCGCCGTAGAGGCCGGGCGTGGAGCCGGTGACCTCGCGGACCGGGCCCTCCGGGGCGGGGGTCCTGGGCGGGGACGCGTCCGGCGGGGTGGCCGGCGGGGCGGGGCCTCGCGCGGTGGAGGGAGTGAACGGGTCGGGCCCCGGGGCGGCCACCGGCTGGAGGAGGACCTCGCGCGAGGCGGCCGCGGCCTGCTCACCGCCGCCTCCCCCTCCGTCGCGGCCGTCGCCGGAGGAACAGCCGGCGAGCACCGGCCCCGAGGTCAGGGCGGCGAGCGTGGCGAGCGTGGCGAGGGGCCGTCGTGACCGGCGTGTGGATGAGCGCACGTGATCTCCCGCCTCTTCCGCCCGAGACATTCGCGACATCCTCCAATGTCTGTCGCATCCCCCCCGGTCCCGCAAACGGAGTACATCCATCCGGGACCACCCGGCCCCCTCCCCTTGAACGCGTTCAAGGGGAGGTCTACGCTCAAGGGGCGAACGCTTGAACACGTTCAATCGCCGGGAGAACGCCTCATGGTCCGTCTGATCCGTGCCCTCACCCACCCCGCCGCCGCACCGGGCGTCCTCACCTATCCCGAGGTCGGCGCCACCGGGTCGGGCCGGCTGCCCGCCGGATACCAGTACCTCCACCACACCGTCCGGGTCGGCCACGGCAGGAAGGCCTTCGAGACCGCCGGGGCCGCCGTCACCACCTGGCGGATGCACCGCGCCTCGGGCGCCCGGGTCCGCGCCGACGCGCTCCGCGTGGAGCCCGGCGCCCTGGTGGAGGTCTCGATCGGCGCCGGACCCGTCCGCCTCGTCGCCCCCTGCCAGGTGGTATGGACGGCCTACGAGAGGGACCGCACCGGATTCGCGTACGGCACCCGCGCCCGGCACCCCGAGTGCGGTGAGGAGTCCTTCGTGGTCGATCTCCACCCCGACGGATCGGTCTGGTTCACGGTCACCGCCTTCAGCCGCCCCGCCGCCCTGTACACCCGCCTGGCGGGACCCCTCGCGCCCGCCTTCCAGCACGCGTACGCCCGCCGCCTCGGCCGTACGCTGCGGCGAATCGTCGAAGGGGAGAAGTGAGCGGCGCACCTCGGGCGTTACGCTCCTTTTGTACGCACCTTGTACGCAGTCGTTTTGTACGCAGTCGTTTTGTACGCGGTCGTTTTGTACGCGGTCGTTTTGTACGCGGTCGTTCCATTCAAGGAGCCGGCGATGAGCCAGTACGACGAATACACGAGCCCCTCGCAGGCCGAGGGCGAGCGGCTCGACGAGGACATGGACCCCCAGGAGCGGACGCAGCGCCATCCGCAGACCATGCGCACCACCCCGTCTCAGGCGGAGGGCGAGCGCACGGCGGACGAGGAGGAGAAGGGCTGACGCCCCATGGGTAGCCCGGCGAAGGGCGACGCTCCGAAGGCAGCTCGGCGCCCCGAGCGGACGCGCCCCCGAGCGGATGCCGCTGAGCGGGCGGGGTGAGCGCCGTACCCCCCGGGTCGATACTGGAGGGGATGGAGTGGTTCACCGCACCCGACTACTGGCTGAGCCGGATCGTCTTCCAGCGCGGGCTCGCCGGGCTCTACCTCGTCGCGTTCGTCTCCGCCGCTCTGCAGTTCCGGGCCCTCATCGGCGAACGCGGCATGCTCCCCGTGCCGGAGTACGTGCGCCGGGTGGATCCACGCCGGGCCCCCAGCCTCTTCCACTGGCGCTATTCGGACCGGCTGTTCGCCGCGGTCGCCTGGACGGGCGCCGCCCTGGCGCTCGCCCTGGTGGCGGGCGCGGGTGACGCGGTCCCGCTGCCCGTGTCGATGCTGCTGTGGGCGGTCCTGTGGGCGCTCTACCTCTCCATCGTCAACGTCGGCCAGACCTGGTACTCCTTCGGCTGGGAGTCGCTGCTCCTGGAGACCGGCTTCCTCGCCGTCTTCCTCGGCAACGACGACACCGCGCCCCCGATCCTGGTGCTGTTCCTGCTGCGCTGGCTGCTCTTCCGCGTCGAGTTCGGCGCGGGGCTGATCAAGCTCCGCGGCGACCGCTGCTGGCGCGACCTGACCTGCCTGCACTACCACCACGAGACCCAGCCGATGCCCGGCCCGCTCAGCTGGTTCTTCCACCATCTGCCTCGGCCCCTGCACCGGGTGGAGGTGGCCGCGAACCACGTCGTCCAGCTGGCCGTACCGTTCCTGCTCTTCGCCCCTCAGCCGGTGGCGACGGTCGCCGCCGGCCTGATGGTGGCGACCCAGCTGTGGCTGGTGCTCTCCGGCAACTTCGCGTGGCTGAACTGGATCACCATCGTGCTGGCGCTCTCCGCCATGGACGGATCGCTGCTGGTCGGTGACCATCCGCAGCCCGACCCGCCGCTCTGGTACGTGGTCGTGGTCGTCGCCGCGACGGCGCTGGTCCTGATCCTCAGCTACCGCCCGGCCCGCAACCTGCTCTCCAAGAACCAGGCGATGAACCGCTCGTACGACCCGTTCCACCTGGTCAACACGTACGGCGCCTTCGGATCGATCGGCCGGATCCGGGACGAGATCGTGATCGAGGGCACGGACGACCCGGAGCCGCACCCGGGCACGGTGTGGCGGGAGTACGGCTTCAAGGGCAAGCCGGGCGATCCGCGCCGGCTGCCCCGCCAGTTCGCCCCGTACCATCTGCGGCTCGACTGGCTGATGTGGTTCGCCGCACTCTCCCCCGCGTACGCCCGTGACTGGTTCGGCGGCTTCGTCGAGCGGCTGCTCGAAGGAGACCGGGACACGCTGCGGCTGCTGCGGCACAACCCCTTCCCCGACGCGCCGCCGACGCATGTCCGGGCACGGCTCTACCGCTACCGGTACACGACGTGGCGGGAGCTGCGGGAGACCGGCGCCTGGTGGCACCGGACGCTGCTGCGGGAGTACATGCCGCCGGTCCGGCTCCGCGAGCCCGTGCGCCGGTAGGACGGCGGGGACGGCGGGGACGGCTGGGACGGCTGGGACGGCTGGGAGGCTGGGACGGCTGGGACGGCTGGGACGGAGCATCACGCGGCGGGACACGTCTGTGCCCCCGGCCGAGAGGTTCGGCCGGGGGCACAGACGAAGCGACGGCTACGACTCAGTCGATGCCGGGCAGAATGTGCGGCTCCGCGAGATCGTCCTCGTAGCCCGCCAGTCGGATGGGGGCCGAGCGGGCCCACACTTCCAGGCTGCCCAGCTCGCCGGACCGGCGGGGCCGCTCCGGACTCTCGGCCGGTCGCTTTTCCTGCTTCGTCAGTTCTGGTGTCACCGCGCACTCCCTTGTGTCGCGTACCTATGAGGACATGGCCGTTCGGTCGCGGTGGCGCCGTTTTTCGGGCGGGACCGCGGCCTTGGTGGAAGGCCAGTCCCCAGGCGGGCCGTGGAGGTTTGGTGAAACCCCGGTGGCCGACCGTGGACATCAGAGTAACCAAATGAGCGCACCAGCGCTCTATGGGGCTCGGAAGTGTGACGCGATCGGGTGAAAGTCGACCGGATGGCCGATTACCAGTTGGCGGGCGCGTAGTCCTTGAGGAAGCAGCCGTACAGGTCCTCGCCCGCCTCGCCGCGCACGATCGGGTCGTAGACCCGGGCCGCGCCGTCGATCAGGTCCAGAGGGGCGTGGAAGCCCTCCTCGGCGAGCCGGATCTTGTCCGGGTGCGGGCGCTCGTCGGTGATCCAGCCGGTGTCGACGGCGGTCATGAGGATGCCGTCGGACTCGAACATCTCCTGCGCGCTGGTCCGCGTCAGCATGTTCAGTGCCGCCTTGGCCATGTTGGTGTGCGGGTGGCCCGCGCCCTTGTAGCCACGGCTGAAGACGCCCTCCATGGCGGAGACGTTCACGACGTACGTGCGCTTCGCGGCGGAGGCCGCCATCGCCGGGCGGAGCCGGCTGATCAGGATGAACGGCGCGGTGGAGTTGCACAGCTGCACTTCGAGCAGCTCGACCGGGTCGACCTCGGAGACGGTCTGGATCCAGCTGTTGGTGTCGTGCAGGTCGGGGACGAGGCCGCCGGCGTCGATCGCCGTACCGGCCGCGATCCGCTCCAGGGAGGCCGAGCCGCCGACGAGCGCCAGCTCGGTCACGTCCTGCGCGGTCAGGGCGTCGCCGTGGCGGGCGGACGGCAGCGCGGGGATGGTGTCCACCGCGCCGGAGCCGAAGGTGCCGATGACCTGGGCGGGCGGCAGCTCGCCCGCGGGCAGCGGGGCGGACTCGGCGGCGAGCAGCTCGCTGTACGCCCCCGGGGAGCGGCGGACGGTCTGGGCGGCGTTGTTGATCAGGATGTCCAGCGGGCCCTCGGCCGCGACGGAGTCGGCGAGCGCGACGACCTGGGCGGGGTCGCGCAGATCGATGCCGACGATCTTGAGGCGGTGGATCCACTCGTCGCTGTCCGGCATCGCCTTGAAGCGGCGGATGGCGTCGTTGGGGAAACGGGTGGTGATGGTGGTGTGCGCGCCGTCGCGCAGCAGCCGCAGCGCGATGTACATGCCGATCTTGGCGCGGCCGCCGGTGAGCAGCGCGCGCTTGCCGGTGAGGTCGGCGCGGGCGTCCCGCCTGGCGCGGTTCTCGGCGGCGCAGTTCTGGCAGAGCTGGTGGTAGAAGTAGTCGACCTCGACGTACCGCGTCTTGCAGATGTAGCAGGAGCGGGGGCGCTGGAGTATCCCGGCGATCTGGCCGGCCTCGGTGACGGACGAGGGCAGGATGCCCTCGGTCTCGTCGTCGATGCGCTGGGCGGAGCCGGTGGCGGTGGACTCCGTGACGGCCTTGTCGTGCGCGGTCTTGGCGGCCCGGCGCTCCTGACGGCGGCGCTGCTTCACGGTCCGGTAGATACCGGCCGTCGCGCGGCGGACCGCGATCGCGTCCGGGTGGTCCACGTCCAGCTTGTCGAGCTCGTCGAGGACGCTCAGGCAGACGGCCAGGCGCTCGGGGTCGATGCCCGGCCCGTACTCCTGGGTCTCTTCAGTCACCGTCATGGCCTCTGCCGTTCCTCGATCGCTCGTACGCTCGCGCGCGCCCATATCTCAAAAGAGGAACTTTACGGAGCCGGGGGCCGTGTCTCCAAACCCGTCGGCCCCCTGAGCGCGGGCGGGTGGTCGAAGACACAGTCGCCGCACAGGCCGCCCGCGGGGCTGCGGTAGTACAGGCAGCAGCTGGTGCGGCGCAGGGCCGGGCCCTGGACCGTGCGGGCCAGGTCGGGGTGGTCGAGGAGCCCGGAGACGAGCGCGGCGGCGCGTTCGCCGACCTCGGGGCGTCCCCGGGCGCGGGCCCAGCGGACCAGCTCGCGCAGCGCCCCGGCGAGGGCGGAGCCGGCGTTGCCCCACAGCAGGCGGGGCGAGATCCGGCTGTCGGCGTGGAAGGCCTGGGCCAGCGGTACGAGATGCGCCTCCTGGACGGCCTCGCGCAGCTCCTCGACCGTGCCGGGGCGGGTGGCCGTGCCCGTCCACCAGAGATCGTCGGGCGAGGTGAGCGACCCGTCCCAGTACACGTCGCGCGGGTCGAGGTCCGGGAACCGGCCGTACAGTGCCGCCGGTCCGAGGGCGACGGACCACAGCCGGGCGGCGAGGCCGAGCTGGGCGAGCGAGGCCGCGACCCGCCGCTCGGGGGTGCCGAGCCGGGCCGCGACCGAGTCGACGCGGGCGGTCAGGGGCCCGGTCTCCCCCGCGTACAGACGCGCGAGCGGCGGGGGCTGGCCGATGGACGGTACGGCGGGCGGCGGCGGGGGCTCACCGACGGACGGGCCAGCGGCGGCCGGCGAGGGCTCACCGACGGACGGGCCAGCGGCGGCCGGCGAGGGCTCACCGACGGACGGGCCAGCGGCGGCCGGCGAGGGCTCACCGACGGGCGGGTCGGCGGCGGCCGGGACGGCCCCGGGCGGCGCGCTCGTCCGCAAGGCGAAGAAGCCGCCCACCGACGCGCTCTCGACGAGATCCACCGCACCGCCTCCCGGCTGTCGGCCGCACCCGGATGTCCGACAGGCGCGGTCAAGGTCGGGTCACCCCCGGTCAAGGTTGGGGTCGCCCCGGGTCAAGCCGGGATCGTCTCCGGTCAAGGCCGGGGTCGGCCCCGGTCATGATCGGGTCATGACGGAACCAAGCCGGTTCCGGTGGCCGCCCATCACCGTAACGCTCAGGCGCATGACTCCTCGCCCTTCCACTCCCTCCCTCCTCGCTCCTTCCGTCCCCCCTGCTGCCCTTGCCCCGCGGGATCCCGCCGCTCCCCGGCGGCGCGCCGTGCTGGCCCTGACAGCCGCCGGGGCCATGGCTGCGGGCGTTCCCGCCGCCCGCGCCGCCACCGCCCCGGCGGCTCGCCCGCGCGCCGGGGAGCCGCCGACCGCCGCTCGCGCGCTCGCCGAACTCCGGGCCGGGAACGCCCGGTTCGCGGCCATGCGGCAGACCCACCCGCACGAGGACGCCGTACGGCGCACGGCCGTGGCCGTCGCCCAGCACCCCTTCGCCCTGATACTCGGCTGCGTCGACTCCCGGGTGGCGCCCGAACTCGTCTTCGATCAGGGGCTCGGTGATCTGCTCGCCATACGGTCGGCCGGGCAGGCCCTGGACGAGGCGGTGCTCGGGTCGATCCAGTTCGGCGTGGAGGAGCTGGGCGTACCCCTGGTGGTGGTACTCGGGCACGAGCGGTGCGGGGCCGCGACCGCCGCCGTGGAGTACGTCCGCACCGGACGTCCGGTCGAGGGGCACCTCGCCCGGGTGGTGGAGGAGATCGCCCCCGCCGCGCGCGAGACACGCCACCTGCCCGGTGACTGGGTGGAGCACACGGTGCGGGCCAACGTGGCCATGATCCGGCGAAGACTGGCTCGGGACACGGCGTTCGACCGGGCCCTGATCGTGGGTGCGCGCTTCGACCTGGACAGCGGAAAGGTGGCTTTTCACCTCTCCTGACGTGCGGCGGTATACATCCCCGGGCGTACGGCGGGCGGCCCGAACCGCGACGGTGGTACGCCCGAGGGGGTCCCGGGGTAGGACGACGGGAGCGCCGGAACGAGAGATCGTTGAAGTATGAGCCCCCTCCTCGCGGCCGTGCTCCTCTCACTGGTCTCGGCGATCGCCTACGCGACCGCGGCGATCGTGCAGGAGCGGGTCGCGGCCACCGCCGGCAGCCATACGTACGCTCCGCTGCGGAGCCCGGCCTGGTGGGGGTCGGTGATGCTCAACGGCCTGGGCGCCGCCCTCCACGTGGCCGCCCTCGCCTACGGGCCGCTCAGCGTCGTCCAGCCCCTCGGCGCCCTCACCATCGTCTTCGCGCTGCCCCTGGCCGCGCTCTTCGTCGGCCGCCGGGCCGGCCGCACGGCCTGGCGGGGCGCGCTGACGGCCACCGTCGGCCTCGCGGGCCTGCTCAGCCTCACCGGCGGTGCCCAGGCCGGGCCCCTGGCCGGGTCTCTGGCCGGGAGCGAGCGCTCGCTCCTCGCCGCCGGGACGCTCGGCGTCGTCGTCGCGCTGTTCAGCGCCGCACGGGTGGTGGGCCGTCCGGTGGTGCGCAGCCTCGTCCTGGCGACCGCCGCGGGGGTGTCCTTCGGTATCGCCTCCGTCTTCACCAAGACCGTCGCGGTGGAGTGGACGGCGAGCGCGCCCCTCGCCCAGTGGCCGAGCCTGTTGGTCCTCTCCGCGCTCGCGGTCACCGGACTGCTGCTCTCGCAGGCCGCGTACCGCGGCGCGGGCCTCGCCGCGCCGCTGGCCACGGTCACGGTCGTCAACCCGGTCGTGGCGGCGGCGGTGGGGCTCACGCTCTTCGGCGAGACCTTCCGCTACGGCGCCGCCGGTACCGTGGCGGCGCTGATCTGCGGCGCCGTGGCGGCGGCCGGGATCGTCCAGCTCACGCTGGACCGCCTGACGACGGCGGAGGACTCGCTGCCGGTGTCAGATGCGGGGGTGTCAGATCGAGACCCCCCGCGCACGCAGGTAGGCCAGGGGGTCGATGTCGGAGCCGTACCCGGGCCCCGTCCGCACCTCGAAGTGGAGATGCGGTCCGGAGCTGTTGCCGGTCGAACCTGAACGGGCGATCCGCTGGCCGCCGCTGACCCGCTGGCCGTCACGGACGTGGAGCGCCGAGAGGTGGGCGTACTGGCTGTAGCGGCCGTCGTCGTGGCGGACGACGATCTCGTAGCCGTACGCCCCGCCCCAGCCGGCGGAGACCACCGTGCCGCCGGCCACGGCCTTGACGGAGGTCCCGGTGGGGACGGGGAAGTCGACACCGGTGTGGTAGCCGCTCGACCAGGAGGAGCCGGACACGCGGTAGCGGGTGCCGAGGGACCCTGAGACGGGCGCGCTGAAGCGTCCGGCCTGCGGCGCGGCGGCGGGCCGGGTGGCGGGCCGGGTCTTGGCCTGCGCGGCGGGGGGCTTGGTGGCGGCGGGTTTGGCGGTCGGGCCCTTGGTGGCGGGAGGCTTGGCGGCCGGGGGCTTGGGTGCCGGGGCCTTGGTCTCCGGGGGCCTGGTGGTCGGCGCCTGGGTGGTCGGGGGCTTGGGTGCCGGGGCCTTGGTGGTCGGCGCCTGGGCCGTCGGGGTCTTGCCCGTCGGGGTCTTGGCCGTCGGGGTCTTGGCCGCGGGCCTCTCGGTGGCGGGCGAGGGCTTGGCGGGCACGGTGATCCGGAGGGTCAGCCTCTGCCCCGGGTGGATCAGGTCCGGATCGTCGCCGACCACGGTGCGATTCGCCTCGTACAGCCGCTGCCAGCCGCCGTTCACCCGCTCCTCGCGGGCGATCCGGGAGAGCGAGTCCCCGGGCGTGACGGTGTACATCTCACGGACCGTGGGCACGGTGGTCGGCGTGGCGGCGGGAGGCCGCTCGGCCGCACGTCCGGTCTGCACCGGGCCCCGCTGCCCGGGCAGGGACGCGGGCCGGACCTCGGGGGCGTCGCCACCCCGGACCAGCCCGGCCCGTGCCGAACACGTCGGCCAGGCTCCGGGGCCCTGGCCCTTGAGCACCTTCTCGGCGACGGCGATCTGCTGGTCCTTGGAGGCCAGGTCGGCGCGCGGGGCGTAGTGGGTGCCGCCGTACCGTTCCCAGGTCGACTGGGTGAACTGCAGCCCGCCGAAGTAGCCGTTGCCGGTGTTGATGCGCCAGTTGGAGGAGGACTCGCAGGCGGCGACCTTCTCCCAGACGTCGAGCGCGGCGGCCTGTGCCGAACCGGCGCCGACCAGCGGCAACGCGATCCCGGCACCGCCCGCCGTGACCGTGAGCGAGGCCCGGTTGATCCGGCTCGGCTGCTGTCTGCGGTGTCGTCCGCGTACGGCCATGGCCCCGCCCCCCTTGAACGCGTCAGCAGCCGTCCAAGGTAGGGGCAGGGTGAGGCCGTGGCAAGGGTCCGGGCGGAACCTCAACTCCTCTGTGTCACCTGGCGGTCAGGGGCCGGCAGGACCCGGCTGGGGCTGAGGCTCGGGTTCCGGTACGGGAGTGGGCTGCGGCGGCTCCGGAACCGGGTTCGGCGGCGGGACGGGAGTCGGTTCGGGCTGGGGCCCCGGCGTGGGCGGGGGCACCGGCCCCGGGGGCGGAACCGGCGACGGGGGTACCGGATCGGGGTACGGGTGGGTCATGACGGACCTCTCGGTCGACGGGCCGTTTCTGCACCAGGTTCTCCCGAGACGCGTGCCCCCGCCCGCCGGGACCATTCATCCGGGTCGGAACCCCGCCGCCGGGGCCGTCCGGTCCCTGGAGGCCCTCCCCCGGCCTCAGACGCGGCTGGCGACGGCCTGCGGGCTGCGCCGGGTGTCACTGCCGGGCACCGGCGCGGAAGCATCCGCGCCCAACTCCACGATCCGGTTGTCCGCGTCGACGTGCACCACCCGCGGCACCAGACTCCGCGCCTCGGCGTCCTCGACCTGGGCGTAGCTGATGAGGATCACCAGATCACCGGGGTGCACGAGATGCGCGGCGGCACCATTGATCCCGATCACACCGGACCCGCGCTCACCCTCGATGACGTAGGTCTCCAGCCGGGCCCCGTTGTCGATGTCGACGATGTGGACCAGCTCCCCGGGCAACAGATCCGCCGCCTCCATGAGGTCGGCGTCGACGGTGACGGAACCGACATAGTGAAGGTCGGCCTGCGTCACGGTGGCCCTGTGGATCTTGGACTTGAACATGGTACGCATCATCGAGGTACTCCCGGACTTAGGCTCCCTGCCTGCGTTTTTGCAGGTCAAGGGCGGTTTCCCTACCTTACAACGAGTCGCATGTTCGGTCAGCTTTCACCTGGCTCTTGAGGACTGATGCTGACCAATTGCCGACTTTTCTGACGAGCCGTCAGGTGACTGCAGGAGAGCTTCGCCAACCTTCCTGGACCCCACCGCGACGACTGCACAAGCCTACGCAGCAGCGTCCGAAGGGTGTCCGTGATCACCGTCACTCTGGCGGTCTGGGAGGCGGCCAGGCGCGAGGGCGGTCGCCAGGGAACCGGGATGCGCACCGCCATGGGTTCATGGCGACCCCAGGCCCCTCCATTCCACCTCAAGGATGCCGCCGGAGGAGGCGCCCATGGCTCAACAGGAATCCGATGGGCCGAAGCGGAACGGCAACATAGCCGCGGATCGCCGGTTAGCCAGACCGGCGATTCCCATGACCATGGTTCTAGCTGGTCCGGTGACTACTGGCGGTGGCACAGGACGAGCGTCAAGGACGTTTGGAATGTCGTCGGACAGGCGCCGCAGCATCGAGCCCGTCCTCATGGACACTTCTGAGGTCGCCACGATGCTCAACATGTCCACGAGCTGGGCCTATAAGGGGGCATCGAAACCGGGCTTGAAGGGCTGCAAGCTCGGCCGAGGCAGGAACGCCAAGGTGCTGTACAAGAAGGCCGTCCCTTTCAGCCAGGCTTGTCAGTCGACGCCCAATAGGCGACGCCGTGTATCCGGGCTGGATTGGAATTGGGCGCAGTCTGTCTGGTGGATGATGCGGCCTTTCTGCATGACGGCAACGTTCTGGGCGACGGAGAGTGCCAGGCCCAGATTCTGTTCGACGAGTACGACGGTCATGCCGTCGCTGCTGATCTCGCGGATCACGTCACCCACCTGGTCGACGACGGTGGGAGCGAGACCGTCCGAGGGTTCGTCGAGGAGCAGCAGGCGTGGATTGCCGAGCAGGGCCCGGGCGATCGCGAGCATCTGCTGTTCCCCGCC
This sequence comes from Streptomyces sp. NPDC093600, assembly GCF_044764755.1. Taxonomy (NCBI): domain Bacteria; kingdom Bacillati; phylum Actinomycetota; class Actinomycetes; order Kitasatosporales; family Streptomycetaceae; genus Streptomyces; species Streptomyces sp. NPDC093600. Next base: position 245,005 of record NZ_JBIWIU010000003.1, on the reverse strand, counting down.
GGAGAGCTGGTCGCCGCGGTGTCCGAGCCGTTCCCCCAACCGGGGTAGTAGGTCGAGGATCCGGCCCCGCGTCCAGGGCCCGGTAGGGCGGCGGGAGGCGATGGCGAGGTGCTCGGCCACGGTGAGCGGCGCGAAGACCCGCCGTCCTTGGGGGACGATGCCCACCCCGGCTCGGGCGATCGCGTCCACGCGGGCTCCGGCCATCTCCTGGCCGTCCAGGGTGACGCTCCCCTCGTAGGGTCGGACGAATCCCATGACGGTGGAGATGAGGGTGGTCTTTCCGACGCCGTTGCGGCCGAGTAGTGCGAGGATCCCGCCCGCGTCGAGGTCGAGGTCCACGCCGCCCAGAACGGTCCCGCCCGCGTAACCGGAGCGCAGACCGTGCACGCTGAAGAAGGGCTTCACGAGGTGACCTCCATGGTGCCGAGGTAGGCGGTCTGGACTTCGGCGGATGCGCGCACCTCGTCCGGCAAGCCGGTTGTGAGGTGTCTGCCGAGGTGCATGACGGTCACGGTGTCGGCGAGTTCGAAGACCAAGTCAAGATCGTGTTCGATCAGGAGTACGGTCACGTCGGTCGGCAGGGCGACGATCAGTTCGGTCAGTCGCGCCGTCTCCGCCGGCGACATGCCGGCGGCGGGCTCGTCGAGCAGCAGCAGGCGGGGTTCGGTGGCCAGTGCTACGGCGACCTCCAGCTGCCGCCGTTCGCCGTGGGAAAGCGCGGCCGCCGAAACGTCGTGCCGGGCGAGGAGGCCCACCTGCTCCAGGAAGGTGCGGGCACGGTCGATGGCCGCCCGCCGGGCGTTTACGGGGCGCCAGAGACCGGGTCGGGTACTGGCCTGCCGCAGTACGGCGAGGAGGACGTTCTCCAGAACGGTCTCGCGCAGGAAGAGGCTGGAGTGCTGAAACGTTGCCGCGACACCGAGTCCGACCCGCCGGCTCACGGGGAGCCGGGTGACGTCTCGCCCGTTGACGAGGATGGACCCTGCGGTAGCCGCCGAGGTTCCGGAGATGAGACTGAACAGCGTTGATTTGCCAGCCCCGTTCGGGCCGATGATCGCGTGTCGCGAGCCTGCCTTTACGGTCAGGGATACCTCGTCGAGTGCTTTGAACCGCCCGAAGTGCCGGGATATCCCGCGCAGTTGCAGCAGGTCGGGCTCGCTCATGCGGTGCTCCTTCGGCTCGGCTTGCGCGGGAGCCGTATGCCGGCCAGGCCGCGGGGCAGGATGTAGACGGCGGTGACGAAGAGCAGCCCGAGCAGGAGCGGGCCGCGACCGGCGACGGCTTCGAGGTTGCCGAGGTAGTCACGGGTGAGCCATATGAGCGCGGCGCCCGCGCAGGCGCCCCACATCGAGCCGGAGCCTCCGATGACGACGGCCAGCAGCGCCAGGGCGGCGATCTCGAAGCCGGCGTCGCCGGGGGACACGAACCGCTGCACCGACACCCACAAGGCCCCGGCGACGCCGGCCAGCGCGCCGGCGCCGCAGTACACGGTCAGGGCGTATCTCGAGGTGGGATATCCGATCGCCTTCATCCGGGACTCGTTGTCGCGGATTCCGCGCAGGGCGAGCGCGAACGGCGTAGAGCCCAGGCGGGACACAGTCGCGAAGAGCAGGACGAACACGCCCAGGACGTAGAAGTAGACCAGTCCGTCGAGCTCCAGCGCGGACATCCCGGGCAGCGGGACGACGGGCGGGATGGCGGCCAAGCCGTCGGTGCCGTTGGTCAGGGTCTTCCAGTTGACGGCGGCGCTGTAGACGATTTCCCCGATGGCCAGGGTCAGCATCAGGAACACCACTCCCCGGGCCCTGACAGCCAGCCAGCCGGTGGGCAGGGCAACCAGCGCGGCGACGCCCGCGGCGATGAGGAGCTGCAGGATCCCGATGTCGGTGAGCCCTCTGGCCACGATCGCCGCCGTGTAGGCGCCGACGCCGAAGTAGGCCGACTGGCCGAGCGTCGGGAGCCCGGTCAGGCCGGTGAGCAGGTTCACGCTGAGGGCGAGCAGGGCGAACACCAGGATCCGCGACAGCGTACCGACCGCGTAGGGGCCGAGAAGGAACGGCGCCACAGCGAGTGCCAGGAGGACAGCGGCTGTCAGGGGCCGCCGTGCGGCGGAGCGTGCGGGGTTCATGTGCGCACCGCCGATGCGACGAGGCCGTGGGGGCGGACGACGAGGACGACCAGCATCGTGCCGAACAGCAGGAACGGGGCGTACTCCGGGAACAGTGCCACGCCGAGGGTCTGCACCTGGCCGATGAGCAGGGCGCCGGCGAGCGCACCGCGTACCGATCCGAGGCCGCCGACGACCACGACGACGAGGGAGAGGACGAGCACGGTCTCATCGACGCCTGGGCCCGGGCCGAGGATCGGTGCGCCCAGGACACCGCCGACTGCGGCCAGGGCCGCGCCGAACGCGAAGACCCCGTAGAGCACCTTGCGGATGTCGACGCCCAGCGCGCGGACCATGTCCCGGTCGGCGACGGTGGCTCGCACCAGCGCCCCGATGGAGCTGCGTTCGAAGACGAGGTACATGACGATCGCGAGGCAGGCCGCGACGGCGATGAACACCAGCCGGTACACCGGATACGTGTGGCCGAGAAGGTTGACCGTGCCGCGCAGGAAGGCCGGCGGGTCGGTGGGCAGCACATCGCCTCCGAAGGTCGCGGTGAGGAGATCGGCGACGATGAAGGTGATGCCGAGGGTCAGCACGGCCTGGTCGAGGTGTCCGCGCCGGGCCAGCGGCTGTGTGAGGAACGTCAGCCCTGCTCCGCCCACGATGCCCACCAGTGCCCCGGCCGCAAGGGCGAGGAGCAGGCCCGTCAGGCTGCCGTCGGACAGCGCGTAGGCGATGTAGGCGCCGGCGAGGTAGAGCGTGCCATGAGCCAGGTTGAGTACGTCCATCATGCCGAAGACGAGGGAGAGGCCGACCGCGATCGTGAACAGCAGCAGACCGAAGGCGACTCCGTCGACGACGCTGACGACGTTGCCGTCAAACCATTGGGGCATGTCAGCCGCCCAGCCGGCCGAGCTCTGAGCTGAGCGTGTTGGCGCCCTGCTTGACCTCTCGCAGGTACCAGGGCTGGATCGGGGTGCCGCCGGGGTTGAACCGCCAGGTGCCGCGCGGGCTGTCGATGTCCCCCACCTTGGCTATGGCGGTGTTGACCGATTCCGGGGTCACATCGGCGCCAGCCGCCTTGATCGCCTTGTCAAGCACCTGCGCCGCGTCCCATGAGGCCATCGCGTAGGTGGTCGGGTCGGCGCCGTATGCGGTGCGGTAGGCCGGAGCGAACGCCTTGTTGGCCGCGTTGTCCAGGTCCGCGCTGTAGTTCAACGCCGTGAGGATGCCGTTGGCGGCCTCTCCCTGCCCCCTGAGTACGCCACCTTCGGTGAGGAAGCCGGGCGCGTAGAGCGGGATCTTGCCGGCCAGGCCGAAATCGCGGTACTGCTTGACGAAGTCCACGGCCGCACCGCCGGCGTAGAAGCAGAAGACTGCCTTCGCGCCGGATTTTTGGATCTGCGCGAGATATGGCTGGAAGTTCTTGGTGCCCGGGAACGGTGTGTAGACCTCCTTCCCCGCGATCTTGCCTCCCGCCGGGAGGAAGGTCGATTTGAAGCCTTCGATCTCGTCCTTGCCCGCCTGGTATCCCGCGGCGATCAGGAAGACCGGACCGCCGGCCTTCTCGGCGACGTGCTTGCCCAGCGCCTTGCCCGGCTCGTCGTTGACATACGAGGTACGCCATACGTACTGGGCGCCGGTCAGGGTTGTCGGCGAGGCGTTCGAGCCGACGAGGGGTACCTTGGATGTCTCGAACAGGTCCTTGACCCCGTTGATGGTGGCCGAGCTCACCACCCCGCTCACCGCCAGTACCCGATCCTGCTTGACCAGCTTCTCCGCGGCCGCCTTGCCCGAGTCGGCCGTGTCCCCCTCGTCGGCGACCACGATCTGGACCTCGCGGCCGCCGAGCTTGCCGCCGTGCTGCTTGACGTAGAGCTCGAAGCCCTGCTTCATGTCGTCGCCGAGCGCCTTGTAGGTCCCGGACTGCGGGATGAGGAGCCCGATCTTCACGGGCCCGTTCTGCTGGTCACCGCCGCTGCCGAGACTGGCCCCGCCGCATGCCGTGGTGGCCAGCAGGAGACCTGTTGCGACCGCGATCAGACCAACGGGACGAAACCGACGTGCCATGGTGACTCCGAACGTATGTCAGCTCTGCAGGAGCGCAGAAGGTTACACGTGTTTATCGTGTCTCTCAGACGTACGTCAATACTTCACGAGATGGCGGCGCGGACTCCCTCGCCCCCTCTTGACCGCTTCCGCGATATGGCGTAGTACTGGCCATCGTCAATTTTGCGCCATATGGCGTGGTGAGATCGCGATCAGTCAGGGAGTGAAGCAACATGACCGACGATCCATCCCGGCGCGACGTCATCAAGACCACAGGGTCGCTGGCCGGCGGCGCACTGCTCGCCGGTGCGCTCGGCGGGCCGGCGGCGCACGCCGCTCCTTCCCAGGGCGAGCCGCCCGTGGTCCAGCTGCCCATGGGCCGTCTTCGCGGCGCAACGGAAGGCGGTCTCGCCGTATTCAAGGGCGTGCCCTACGCGGCGCCTCCCATCGGCCCCCTCCGGTGGCGCCCGGCCGAGCCTCACCCGGGATGGCAGGGCACGCGCGAAGCGACCGCCTTCGGTCCGAGCGCGCCGCAGCCCTATCGGGAAGGGGGCGACCAGGTGCTCGGCACGCACGGCTCGCCGCCCTTCGACGAGGACTGCCTCACGCTGAACGTCTGGACACCGGCAGCCGGCGGCGCCAAGCGGCCCGTGATGGTGTGGATCCACGGCGGCGGCTTCATCTCCGGATCGGGCTCGCTGCCCAACTACTCCGGCGAGACTTTCGCGCGCAACGGCGACCTTGTCGTCGTGACCATCAACTACCGCCTCGGGCCGCTGGGATACCTCTACTTCGGCGAGAATGGAGCCGACGGCAACTTCTGGCTCACCGACCAGCTCGCTGCACTGCGCTGGGTCAAGGACAACATCACGGCGTTCGGCGGGGACCCGGACAACATCACGGTGGCCGGTCAGTCCGGCGGCGCGTTCTCGACCGCGGCCCTCGCCGGCACCCGCACCAAGGGCCGCCCGCTGTTCCAGCGCGCCATCCTGCAAAGCCCGCCGCTGGGCCTGGAAATTCCCACCCGCGCCGAGTCGCTCCAACGCACCGCTGCCTTCCTCGACATCCTCGGGGCCAAGGACGTCGCGGAGCTGCGGGCCGTGCCCTGGCAGCGACTGATCGCCGCCACCTTCGAGATGTTCGACCGCACCGCGCGCTGGGGCTACTGGTCGACGCCGTTCCTGCCAGTGATCGACATGGGCACGCTGGACAGCAACCCCGCTGAGCTGCTGCTCAGCGGCCCCGGGGCCGACATCGACGTCCTGATCGGCTGGACCAGGGAAGAGGCCAACTTCGCCTTCGGACTGGACGAGAGGTACGCCGCGACGACCAAGGACCAGGTGCTCGCTCGAGCAACGGACACCTTCGGCAACCGGGCATCCGAGGCTTACGCCGCATACGCGGGGGCCCGGCCGGGCGCCCGTCCCGTGGACGTACTCATGGACATCATCTCCGATGACCTCTTCCGCATACCGGCCCTGGCGCTGGCCGAGCGGCGGGCGATGCGCGGACGTCCGGTCTGGGCGTACCAGTTCGACCTCCCGACGCCCGCGCACGAGGGCCGGCTGGGCGCCGCACATTGCCTGGAACTGCCGTTCACCTTCAACAACTTCGACAAGTGGTCCCAGGCACCGTTCCTGACGGGCCTCAATCCCCGGGTCCGAGACGGTCTCGCCGCGACCATGCACGCCTCCTGGATCTCCTTCGTCCGCACCGGTGACCCCAACCACCACGCCATGCCGCACTGGGACCGCTACGACCGCAACTTCCGTACGACGATGAGCCTGGACTCCGTCACCGCCGCCACCGACGATCTCGCCGGCTACTGGCGGCGCCTGCACCGCGTATGAGCTCGCCTTCGCACCCGCGGGGGAAGCCGGCGATGCCGCTGCCCTTCTCCTGGGCGGATCAGGAACGGCACCTCGTCGACCACCTGTCGGCGCTGATCCGCCTGGACACCTCGAACCCGCCGGGCAACGAGATCACCGTCGCACGCTATCTCTCCCGCGAGCTGGCCCGTTCCGGTATCTCGCACCAGATCCTGGAGGCCGAGCCCGGGCGGGCCAACCTCGTCGCCCGGCTGCCCGGGACGGGACGCGGGGCGCCGCTGATGCTGCTGGGCCACGCCGACGTGGTCGGGGCACAGCCCGGTCAGTGGAGCCGCCCACCCCTCTCGGGTGAGGCCGCCAACGCCTGCGTGTGGGGCCGGGGAGCGCTCGACATGAAAGGCCAGATCGCCGCGAGCCTGCTCATCATGCAGCTCCTGGCCGCGCACAGGGTTGCCCTGCGCCGGGATCTGCTGTTGGTGGTCACCGCCGACGAGGAGGCAGGCAGCCGGCTGGGCGCGTACTGGCTGTGGGAAAACCACCGAAGCCTCGTCGAGGCCGAGTGGGCGTTCAACGAAGGCGGAGGGCAGCGCTTGATGACCCCCGGAGGCCCCCTCTACACGGTTCAGGTCGCCGAGAAGGGCAGCGCCCGGATGCGGATCACCGCGCGCGGGCCCGGCGGCCACGCCTCCGTACCGCGCCTGGACGCAGCGGTCTTCACGCTTGTCGAAGCCCTCATGCGGTTGCGCGCGTTCGCCCCCCGGTCGATGCGGCACCCGGTGGCCCATCGCATGCTGAGCACCTTGGCGGATCTGCACCCGGGCGCCGGCGCACAGGCCATCGAGCACCTGCTGACCAACCCAACATGGGCCAAGGCGAACAGCCTGCCCATCGATCCGGTGCTGCGTGAGTTCGTCGTCGCCGCCCTGCACAACACCGCCACCCCCACGCTGTTGTCCGCGGGCCAGCGGCCGAACGTGGTACCCGTCGAAGCGAGCGCGGTGCTGGACGGTCGTCTGCTGCCTGGCGAGCTGCCTGAGCACTGGGTGGCGGAGGTGCAAAAAGCGGTCGGGGACCGTGTGGAAGTATCCCTGCTGCACGGCAGGGTGAGCCACGCTGCCTGCGACGATCCGGAGATCCTGCGCGTTCTCAGCGAGACTGTCGCGGCCCACGAGCCGGGCGCACGCATCCTGCCGTACATCAACCCGGCCGCAACGGACGCCCGCGCCTTCCCCGACACGAAAGTGGTCGGATTCTTTCCCTCCGCCAGTGATGCGGACATCATGCGCCTCATCCACGCGCCCGACGAGCATGCCCGGATCAGCGACCTGATGTTCGGCGGGAAGTGCCTGCTGGACGCGGTCTTCAGACTCTCACTTTGAACGGAGCCACCCCATGGATGTCGTCGTCGAGACCTCGGCCGGCAAGATCGAAGGCACGGCCGCGGAGGGGCTGTCGGTCTTCAAGGGAATCCCCTACGCCCTTCCGCCGGAAGGACCCCTCAGGTTCCAGGCGCCGGCGCCGGTCCCCGGCTGGGACGGTGTCCGGCCGGCGAAGTCCTTCGGCGCCGCGCCGCCGCAGCTCCCGCTGGTGCCGGTCATGCCGGCTGCCTGGCGGCCCCAGGACGGCCTGGACTGCCTCAGCGTGAACGTGTGGAGTCCCGGAGGCGCCGGAGACCGGCTGCCGGTCATGGTGTGGATCTACGGCGGAGGGTGGAAGACGGGCTATGCCGGTGACCCGATCCACGACGGGGAGGTCCTCGCCCGCGGTGGCGTGGTCCTGGTGACGTTCAACTACCGGGTCGGCTTCGAGGGATTCGGATTCGTTCCGGATGCGCCCGCCAACCGGGGCTTCCTCGATCAGGCCGCCGCCCTCGCATGGGTGCATGAGAACATCGCGGCCTTCGGCGGCGACCCGGACAACGTGACGATCTTCGGCGAGTCCGGCGGAGGCGCGTCCGTGGCCGCCCTGATGTCCGCACCCGCCGCACACGGCCTCTTCCGCCGCGCCATCGTCCAGAGCATGGCGGGGCGGTTCCTCCCTGAGGAGGAAGCGCAGCGGATCTCCACAATGATCGCGGAAGCGGCCGGTGTGGCTGTCGAGAGGCTGGATTCTCTGCCGCCCGAGGCGCTGCTGGCGGTGCAGGACGCGCCCCTGCCGGCGATGCGTGCCAACCCGGCGAACTGGACGACCCCCGAGGCGATCACCGCCTTCTCACCCGTCATCGACGGCGTCACCGTTATCGACAAGCCCTGGCTTGCCATCCGCTCGGGCTGCGCCCGCGACGTGGACCTGATCTCCGGCTACACGCACGACGAGTTCACCCTGTTCGCCATGGAACGCGGCCTCGTCAAGATCAAGCCCACAGCAATGATCAAGGCCCTGCCCATGATGCTCTCGGCGGCCCGCGCGGGATTCCGCGAGCGCACAACGCCCAAGCCGGACCGGCCGGCGAAGATCCGCGACCTCGATCTAGGCGCCATCACCGACGGCCTGGGGCTCGGCCGCCAGGCAGCTGCCGACTACCGGACCGCATACCCCGGCCTGACCGACGCCCAGCTGTACGTCACCATGTTCTCCGACGCGCTGTTCCGGATGCCGTCCACATGGCTGGCCCAGGCCCACACCGCCGCAGGCGGACGAGCCTGGCTCTACGACTTCACCTACAGCGCTCCTGCCTTCGGCGGCGCTCTGGGCGCCTGCCACACCGTGGACATCCCGGCCACCTTCGGCAACACGGAGGGAACACTGGCGGCCTTCCTGCTCGGCGGCAAGCCCCCCTCCAAAGACTTCACTCATCTGTCCGAACAGCTGCGCGCGTCCTGGATCTCCTTCGCCACATCAGGAGACCCGGGATGGGACCCCTACACAGAGGACCGACCGATGACCCGTCTGTGGGACGTCGAACCCTCCGAGGCAGAGGACCCGCTCGCCGCCTCGCACCGGATCTGGCGCAAGAAGTCCGGGCTGTGACTGCCCGCTAACGTCCCGCACGATATAGCCCTCCGCCCCCGGCATTCCGGGGGCGGAGAGCTTCAGGACCTGGCGAGCTATTGATCTTGGTCAGGTTGCATGGATGTCGATGATTCGGCCGTCCGGGTCTATGAGTTGGTGGTGGCCGGGAGCGAGTGGGGGTTTCGCGGCGGTGCCGATGACGGCGAGGCCGAGGCGAACGGCGCCGGTCTCGCGGCCTGAGCGGGCGGGACAGATCTCGAAGACCATGCCGTCGGCAAGGATCGCCGCGTAGTGACGGGGGCCCTGGCCGTGCTGCTCGGTCACGAAGCGCAGGCCGAGGTCGCTGTAGAAGCGACAGCACTCTTCGAGCTGGGGTGAGTACAGGACCAGCAGGGTCGTGCGGATGCTGATCGGGTCACTCATGGGGCTCCTGGCCGGTGTGGGCAGCGGGTTCGGGCGTATTGCGACAGGGCCGGACGGGTTGGGTGAGTTGTGGGCCGACAGACCACCTGCTGATCACCCACCAGACGATCCGCCTGGCACAACGCCCCGACCTCAACCTCTCCCCACGCCGTAGCGGAAACACCTTCAGGCAGCTGGGCAGCAAGAGACCGCTAAGAGCCCTCCGTCGCCTCTGCGAGGCCGGTGACCTGCTGTACGTGTCGCAGGCTCGGTGTGGCGAGGATTTCGTGGAGCTGCTGGAAGGTCTGGCGTGCCGCGACCGCGTTCCAGTCGGCGGGGAGCAGCTCGGCGGGCAGGCCGGGGTCGAGGTAGGGCAGCCGGCGCCACTGGGTGAGCATGGGGACGTAGCGGCGGAACGCCTCGGCGCTGTCGATGTCACGCTGCTGTGCGCATTCCGCCGCGAGGGGCCCGTACTCGCGTGTGAATGCGGCGTACTGATCCTGGATCGCGGGGAAGTCCCACCAGGAGCTGACTGTTTCGGGCAGGTCGCTGAAGGCGGCGTAGTCCGCGGCGAAGAGATGCGCGTAGTCACTCAGTCCACGGCGGATGAGCATGTCGCGGGCATCGCCCAGGAGGCGGCTCGGCGCCAGCCATACTCCAGGGGCGATGTTCCCGAATCCCATCCAGGCCAGCCGGGTGCGCAACTGGTAGCGGTAGGAGCGCTCCGACTCCGGTACGGAGAAGACGGCCACTGCCCAGCCGTCGGCGAGCTTCGCCGGTTCCAGGCTGCCGAAGATGCGCCGGTCGCCCTCGTCGAAGACGGGTTGCGCGGCTGCGCTGAGCTTGTAGCCAGTGGCGGCCCGGCGCTCGGGCTCGAGTATGCCCTTTTTCTTGAGCCGGGAGATCGCAGAGCGGGCCGCCGGGCCATCGACGTCGAGTTCGGACATCAGGGTGATCAGGTCGGCGACCGAGATCCATCCGCCTAGGCGGCGCAGGAACGCTCCGTAGACCGTGTTGATCAAGGAGCTGGGCCGGGTGGGAGTGTCCGCCATGATCGCCTTCCGTCGGATGCGGTCGCGATCCTACCGAGCCGGCCGGACAGGTCACCGTCCAGGTGCAGGGCTGCGCTGCGCGTCAGGCGTAAGCGCCGGACAGAAGGTGGCCCGCGCCGGGCGCGATGGCCGGCAGGCCGAGCGTGCGCAGCATCTGGTGGGCCGTGCACACCGCTGCCGAGACGACGGGCTTGCCGAGCAGTTGTTCGGCTTCTTCGATGGCTCCCAGTGAGGGCATTTGGACGCAGGCGGAGAGGACGACGGCGTCGGCGCCGCTGTGGTTCAGGGCCTTGGCGAGGCCGGGCAGCTTCGCCGGGTCGTGGGCTGCGACATCGAGGTTGTCGGGGATCTCCAGTGCTGTGTAGTCGAGGACCTCGATGCCCTCATGGGTGAGGTAGTCGACGACCGTCTCGGTCAGCGGTCGCATGTAGGGGGCGATCAGGGCGATCTTCTTCGCGCCGAGGGTGTTCAGGCCGTGGACGAGGGCGCCGGCGCTGGTCACGACAGGGGCGGGTGCTCCGTTGTCCACAGTGCGGCTGTGCAGGCGTTCCTCGGAGGTGCGGTGGTAGCCCAGGCCCATGCTCATGATGGCGACCAGGCAGGCGTAGCCGAGGACGTCCACGCGGGCGTCGGAGAGTTCGAGGGCGCACCGGTCGGAGTCGGCGTCCATGGCCTTGAGCTGCTCGGGGGTCACGTGGGTCATGCGCATACGGCTGGAGTGGAAGGTGAAGCGTTCGGGCGCGATGGTTTCGCGGGCGCGCAGGATGGCCGGGACTTCGGTCTCCATGGTGACGTTGGAGCTCGGGACGATCTGGCCGATGCGGTAGGTGCGGGCGGACATGGGGGTGCTCCTCAGCGGGCGTCGACGACGGGGTTGGTGAGGGTGCCGATGCCTTCGACGGTGGCCTCTACGGTGTCGCCGGGGGTGAGGTACTCCGGCGGGACCATGCCGGCGCCGACGCCGGAAGGGGAGCCCGTGGCGATGATGTCGCCCGGCTCCAGGGTCACGCCGGAGGAGATGTCGGCGATGAGCCGGGCGATGGGAAAGAGCATGTGGCGGGTGTTCGACTTCTGCTTGGTGACGCCGTTGACGCGCAGTTCGAGGTCCAGGGCCATCGGGTCGGCGATGTCGTCGGCGGTGACGACGGCAGGGCCGAAGGGGGCGTAGGAGTCCTGGGCCTTGGAGAAGAACCACTGTCCGGAGCGGCGCTGGTCGCGGGCGCTGATGTCGTTGACGATGCTGTAGCCGAAGATGTGGTCGTAGGCGTCCTCCTCGCTGACGCGGAAGGCGGTACGTCCGATGACCACGGCGAGCTCGCATTCCCAGTCCAGCTCATTGGTCAGGTCCGCGTTGTGGAGGATCGGCGCGCCGGGGCCGGTGACGGCGGTGGCGGGCTTGCTGAAGAGGACCGGGCGCGGGGGCAGGTCCTTGTCGGTGTCCAGACTGCGGCTGGACTCCTCGACGTGTTCGACGTAGTTCAGCCCGACGCCGATGATCTTGCCAGGGCGCAGCGGGGCCTGCAGGTCCACGTCGTCGAACTCGTGCACGGCCTCGGCTGGCCAGGCCGCGGGGCCGTCGGCGAGCAGGCGGGCCGCGGTCTCGTGCGCGCCGGCTCCCGCCTGGATGAACGAAAGGAGGTCTGCGGGCAGGTGTGTGCCAGCCTTCTCGGCGAGGACGGCGAGGTCGACCAGCTGGTTGCCCACCTGTGCGGCGAGGCGGTGGGGGGAGTCGTTGTGGGTGTAGGTGACCAGTCGCATGGGTGCTCCTTGAATGCGAGGAGGGAAGAGGGTTGGCGAGGTGGTGGGGCGGCGGCAGCGCTGGAGCGTTTGTCCGCCGCCCCGTGCCCGGGGCGGTCGCGGGGCAGGGCTTTCCGTCCCCGGTTTTGCACTCCGCCGGGCCGGTGCCGGTGTCAGGGCCGGCGGCTCCGGTCCGGCGGAGCGGCTTCAGGCGGTGGGCTGGTGCCCGCCGTTGTCGGTGTACGCCTCTTCGCGGTGGAAGCCGAGGGAGCGCATGACGGGGAAGTCGTTGAAGGAGAACAGGCAGGCATCCTCGGACTGGTCGAGGTTGTGGTGCTCGTGCCAGGCCCAGGAAGGCACGCAGAAGATGTCGCCCTTCTTCCACTCGAAGCGCTGGCCGGCGATCACCGAGACGCCGCGGCCCTTGGCCGCCGTGTAGATGACCGAGCCGGTGTGGCGGTGCGCGAGGGTGGCCTGGCCGGGCCGCAGGAGCTGCATGTGGGCCCCCATGGTGGGCATGACCGACCCGCCGGTGAGCGGGTTGGTGTACTCCGCTATGACACCGTCGTACGGGGACCCTTCGGTGGCCTTGGCGAGGTTGCGCAGTGCCTCGTAGGTGGGCTCCCAGGGGAAGGCCAGCAGCGGCGAGTACGGCCTGGTCCACTTCTCCGAGCCGTAGGGCATGAGGTTCGCGCTGTAGGTGAGGACAGAGGAGTTGATGACCTTGCCCGGGGTCTGGTAGAGCTCGGGGTGGACCTCATAGAAGCCAGCGTCCAGAGCGTTGACCAGCGGGATGTCCAGGCCGTCCTGCCAGATGACGGGCGCGTCGTCGGATTCGTTGCCGTGTTCGTGCCAGGTGCCGTTGGGGGTGATGGCAAAGTCGCCCGGGGCCACCTTCAGCTTCTGGCCGTCGACGATGGTCCAGGCGCCGGTGCCCTCGTGGACGAAGCGCAGGGCTGCGGCCTGGTGGCGGTGGGCGGTCATGGCCTCGCCGGGGCCCATGATCTGAAGGCCGGTGTAGAGGAGGCCGGCCGCGGCGCTGACGTCCTTGCGGCCGGGGTTGACCAGCATGACGACCCGGCGGCCGGCGTCGTCGGCCTTGACCAGGTCGAGGGCCTTGCGGACCAGCGGCCGCAGCGCGTCGTAGCGCCAGAGCACGGGGACGGACTTCGGCTGCGGATACCAGGGCTCGATGTCGTTGGCCACGGTCCACAGCGCGCCGGCTTCGAGCTGGGCGAGTTCGCCGTAGAACGCGGCGAGTTCGGGAGAGTCGGACACCCGTGCTCGGCCCAGCTGGCTGTCGTCGTACTCGGTGGTCATGCGTCCTCCTTCGTGATGCCGGTGATGCCGGTGATGCCGGTGATGCCGGTGAGGTCGGTGGCAAGGGGTGCGGCGGTGTGCGCGGGATCGGTGGCGAAGGTCACCGGCGTGCGGGGGCGGTTGTCGACGTGCAGCTGGAAGACGTCGAAGCGGTTGTAGTGGCCGACGATGTCGTGCATCTGCTTCGGCTGGATGCACTTGGCCAGATCGATCTCGGCGTACACGATGCCTTCGTCGTCGACCAGCGGCTCGGTGACGGGCCGCCCGTCGGGGCCGAAGATCCCGGACAGGGCGCTGCGGGGGCGGGCGAGCATGCGCCGCACCTCCTCGTCGTCGCCGGCGATGGTGTCCACCATCTCGGGCGAGATCGTCGAGCAGGCCACGACGGAGAAGACCTTGCCCTCGAAGCTGTGGGCGGCGGTACGCACCGCGATGGCGTCCGCCATGTCGTAGTCGGCCGGCGCCACGGGCAGGGCGATGTAGCTGGAGGCGTGGACCAGCTCGCCCTGGGCGAGCAGGGTGAATCGGGCCAGCGTGTTGGTGTTCTCGCCGCAGGCCAGCACACCGAGCGGGCCCACGGGTGTGTGGTGGACCTTCAGGGAGCTGCCGTCACCGCCGGTCCAGGTGAGTTTCTCCGCCCAGGTGGGCACCAGCTTGCGGTGAACTCCCAGGAGTTCACCGTCCGGGCCGATGGTGAGCAGGGTGTTGTAGAGGACGCCGAGGCTGTGCGGGGCACGTTCGTTGACGCCGATGACGAGGACGACGCCGTGCTGGCGGGCGGCGGCGCGCAGCTGGTCGACATGCGGGCCGGGGATGTCGATGGACGCGCGGAGCAGGCGCTCGAACCAGGGTGAGCCCTGGACCGGGTTCATCGTCCAGTTCCAGTACGGGTACCCGGCGATGAACACCTCGGGGAAGACGATCAGTTCGGCGCCGGCCGCCGCTGCCTCTGCGATCAGTTCCGTCGCCTTGTCGACGGTCGCCGTAGCGTCCAGGTAGATGGGGGCGGCCTGCACGGCCGCGGCGGTGAAGCGTGGCAGATCCATCGGGTCTCTCCAGTTCAGCGGGGCGCGGCGACCGCGCGGGCCCGGTGGTGCGGGAGCCAGCGCTGGTGGACGGGGGCGGGGGGCGTGCGCAGCAGCTCAAGGCGGGGCGGGACGCGGTCGGTGCGCGCGCCCGGAGGGCGACCGCTGCCCGCCTTCCAGGCGGCCGGCCACGGCGCCGCCGGGCCCATGTAGTCCTGGGCGGCTGCGGCGTGCAGGGTCCACAGGGGGTCATGGAGATGGGCACGGCCGACTGCGACGAGGTCGGCACGACCGGCCAGGATGATCGAGTTCACGTCGTCGTACGTCGATATGGCGCCGACCGCGATGACGGGGATGTCGGTGGTGTTGCGGATCAGGTCGGCGTACGGCGTCTGGTAGCTGCGGCCGTACTGGGGGCGCTCATGGGCAACGACCTCTCCGGTGGAGACGTCGACCGCGTCGGCGCCGGCCGCGGCGAGAGCGCGGGCAATGTCCACGGCGTCGGCTTCGCTGGTGCCGCCTTCGGCCCAGTCCGTGGCCGAGATGCGGACCACGAGCGCCTTCCCCTCGGGCCATACGGCGCGCACCGCCCGCAGCACTTCCAGCGGGAAGCGCAACCGTCCGGCGAGATTGCCGCCGTAGGCGTCCGTCCGCATGTTCGTCAGGGGCGAGAGGAAGGTGGACATCAGGTGACCGTGACCGTACTGCAGTTCCAGGACGTCGAAACCGGCCCGGTGGGCGCGCCCAGCGGCGGCGACGAAGTCACGCGTGATGGCGTCCATGTCCTGACGGGTCGCCTCCCGCGGAACAGCGGCGCCCTCGTCCCACTGGATTGATGAGGCCGCGACCAGCGGCCACCCTTCGATGCCCAGGGGAACGGACCTGCCGTCCGGCCGCGGGATGGCGGTCGCCGCACGGCGGCCGGCGTGGGTGAGCTGAATACCCAGGCAGACATCCGACTGGCCGTGGACGAAGTCGGTGATCCGCCGCCAGGCGGCCTCCTGCTCCTCCGTGTACAGGCCGGGGCAGCCGGGAGTGGCCCGGCCGTCCGCGCTGACCGCCGTCATCCCGGCGAAGACAAGGCAGGAGCCGCTCATGGCCATGGTGCTCAGGTGGACGAGTTCGAAGTCGCCGGGGAGACCGTCCCGAGCGGTGTACAGCGCGGTGGGCGGTACGACGACGCGGTTGCGCAGGTGCAGACCACCCAGCTGGAACGGGCGGAACATCGGAGGGGCACCCGCCGCGCCGCCGGAAGGTCCGGGCGCCGCGAGCGGGCTGTTGGCCGCATGCCAGGAATCGACCGCCGTGGTGAACTCCTCGTCGCGCACGCGCAGGTTGTCGTAGGTGACGCGGCGGCTGCGGGTGAGGAGGTTGAAGGCGAACTGCGGGGGTTGCTGGTCCGTGTAACGGCCGACGTTCTCGAACCATTCGAGACTTGCCTGGGCTGCGCGCTGGGTGGATTCGACGACCGGTCTGCGCTCGCCCTCGTACGCGGCGATCGCGGAGGGTATGTCTGCGTTCTCGTGCAGGCAGGCGGCCAGTGCCAGGGCGTCCTCCATGGCGAGCTTGGTGCCGGAGCCAATGGAGAAGTGGGCGGTGTGCGCGGCATCCCCGAGCAGGACGACGTTCTCGTGGCGCCAGGAAGCGTTGCGTACCGTGGTGAAGCGGATCCAACGGGACTGATTGGGTATCAGACGGTGCCCGTCGAGGTGGTCGGCGAGGATCTCCTCGCACAGCCGCACACTCTCCTCGTCGCTCTCGCCGCGGGCGAACTCCCGATCGGCGAAAGCCTCGAAGCCCGCCCGCCGCCAGTCGCCCTCGGCGATCTCCACGATGAACGTGCTGGACTTGTCGTTGTACGGGTAGGCGTGCACCTGGATGCTGCCGAAGTCCCGCTGCTCGACGATGAAGGTGAACGCCTCGAAGACCCGGTCGGTGGACAGCCACATGTAGCGGCAGTGGCGTTCGTCAAGCTCCGGACGGAAGCTGTCGGCATAGTGCTCCCGGGTCGCCGAGCGGATTCCGTCAGCGGCGACGACCAGGTCGTAGTCGGCGGAGAGCTCCTCCACGGGCGGTGCCTGAGTGCTGTAGCGCACATCCACGCCGAGCTCCGCGCAACGCTTCTGCAGGATCTCCCGCAGCCGATTGCGGTCCAAGGCTGCGAAGCCGTGCCCGCCGGAGACGTGTACCTCACCGGCATAGCGGACGTCGATGTCGCTCCACCGGGCGAACTCCGCGGACATGGCCGCGAAGACCGCGGGGTCGGCCTGCGCGATCCCGTCCAGCGTCTCGTCGGAGAAGACGACACCGAAGCCGAACGCGTCGTCACGGGCGTTGCGCTCCCAGACAGTGATGTCCCACTCCGGTGAGAGCTGCTGGGCCAGGGCCGCGAAGTACAGCCCGCCGGGCCCTCCCCCGATGACTGCTACACGCACGGTGTTCCTCCTAGTGGTTCAAAAACAGACTATGCCGGATAATTGTCGAACGTAAAGAACTCAACATAGAGCGGGGGTGGGGTCGGGTCAGGCGATGAGTTCGGGGGCCTGGGGGCCGGCCTTGGTGAGGACATCTCGCACGTCGTCGGGCCAGGGAGTGGTGGCGGTGGCGCGCGATGCCGAGTGGACGATGACCATGCGGCCGCTGACAGCCGCTTCGTCCGCCTCGCCGTGAACGGTGAAGGCGTAGTGGAGCGAGCTGGTTCCGACCTTGGTGACCTTCAGTTCGGTACGGACCTTTTCGCCGAACCACAGCCGGGCGCGGTAGTCGGCCTCGAAGTGGACCCTCGGCGTGCTGCCGAAGAGATGGGCGAGCCCCAGCCGCCGCAGCAGGACGGCCTCGGCCGCCTCGACCCACCGCACGACGGTGGAGTGGTGGTAATGGCCGGCCGCGTCGGTGTCGGGCCACTCCACACACCGTTCGATGACGACGCTGGGCAGGTTCTCGGCGGACGCCTCCGGGCATCCGCCGGCGCAGCTGTCCGTCGGGGCGGAGGCTGCGTGCTGGGGGCTGGTGCTGTCCATGACCATGCCTTTCGGAAGGGCGATTAGCGGGAGGGGGATTGGGCGCGGCGGCGTAGCTCGGCGCGCTGGAGCTTGCCGGTGCTTGTGCGCGGCAGTTCCGTGACGAACTCGATGGCGCGGGGGTACTTGTACGGAGCGACGCTCTGCTTGACGTGGTCCTGGAGCTCCTTGACGGTGACCTCGTCGGTGGCGACACCGGGGCGCAGGATCACGTACGCCTTGACGAGCATTCCGCGCTTGTCGTCCGGGGCGCCGACCACGCCGCACTCTTCGACGTAGGGGTGGGTGGCGAGGGCCTTTTCGACTTCGGGGCCGGCGATGTTGTACCCAGAGGAGACGATCATGTCGTCGCTGCGGGCCACGTACCAGAAGTAGCCGTCGGCGTCCTTGATGTAGGTGTCGCCTGTGATGTTCCAGCCGTCCCGCACGTAGGTGGTCTGACGCGGGTCCTGCATGTACCGGCAGCCGGTGGGGCCGGTGACGGCGAGGAGTCCGGGCTGTCCGTCGGGAACCGGCTCGCCCGCCTCGTCGACGATGCGGGCCCGGTATCCGGGCACGGGCCGGCCCGTGGCGCCGGGGCGTATGTCGTCGTCGGCAGCCGAGATGAAGACGTGGAGCATTTCGGTGGCGCCGATGCCGTCGATGATGCGCAGTCCGGTGGCGGCGTGGAACTCCTCCCACACCGATGCCGGCAGCGCCTCTCCGGCGGAGACGCAGCGGCGCAGCCCGGACAGCCGCCCGGTCGCACCGGCCGACACGATCGCGCGGTAGGCGGTGGGGGCGGTGAAGAGCACGGTGGCGCCGTGCTCGGCCACAAGGTCGGCCAGCCGCTCGGGGCCGGCCCGCTCGATCAACAGCGTCGCCGCACCCGCGTGCAGGGGGAAGACCACCAGTCCGCCGAGCCCGAAGGTGAAGGCCAGGGGCGGAGTCCCGGTGAAGACGTCGTCCTGGCGGGGCTTGAGGATGTGGCGGGAGAAGGTGTCGGCTATTGCCAGGACGTCACGGTGGAAGTGCAGGGTCGCCTTCGGGCGCCCGGTCGTTCCGGAGGTGAACCCGATCAGGGCCACGTCGTCGGCCGCGGTGACCACGTTGGCGAACTGCCCGTCCTTGGCCGCGCAGCGTTGCACGAGGTCCGCTTCACCCGGGCCGCCGTAGGCCAGTACGGCAAGTCCGGGCGCGTCGGCGGCGGTGAGCTCGTCCAGGTAGCGGTGGTCGCAGATGGCGACGGCCGGCCGGCTGATCGCGTGCAGCTCCGCGAGCTCGCCGGCACGCAGCAGCGGCATGGTGGTCACCGCCACACCGCCGGCCTTGAGGACGCCGAACCAAGCCGCCACCAGCCAAGGGTTGTTGGGGCCGCGCAACAGGACCCGCCCACCGGGGACGAGGCCGAAGTCCTCGGTCAGGACCTGGGCGACCTGGTTGGCGCGCTCCAGCAGGTCACCGTAGGTCCACCGGTCTGCGGGAGTCAGCAGACAGGGCCGGTCGGGCCCCCAGCGCTCGACGGCGTCGTCGAGCAGCCGCTGGGCGCAGTTGAGGCGGTCGGGGTAGCGCAACTCCGGCAGATCGAAGTGCAGTTCGGGCCAGAGGGCGAAGGGCGGGAGCCGATCACGGCAGAACGAGTCGACATGAGCTGACGGGGAGAGCTCCATGGGGCGGCACCTCAATCTCGGGGCAGCGGGGAGAGTGGAGCAAGTATCTCGATAAACTTGCGAGCGTCAATATTGCGCGACAAAAATCCCACAGGGAGCGTACCGCTGGACTCGCAAGACTTGACCGCGATGACAGTTACACGTGTAACATGCTAGCGCCTCCCGAGGGGAGCGCCAGCATTTCGGACAAAAGTCACGACGTGCCAAATTCTGGATCTACTCCGATCGGAGATCGCTTCCATGCCGCAACCGCCGACGGCCGCGCTCGACACCGGATGGCCGCCGCCTCCTTACCAGGCGCCCGTGCCGTTCGTCGTCACCGAGAACGATGTACGTCGCTTCGACGGCATCACCTACGCGACCACTCCCGGCTACCGGCCCCGGCTGCTCGACGTGCTCGTCCCGGCGGCCGACGCGCCGGTCCCCGCGGTCATCTGGATCCACGGCGGCGGCTGGCTGGAAGGTGATCGGCGCTATCCCCCGCCGACGGTTCCCGTCGAGCTGCTCCACGGTTCGATCCTGCGGGCCGGGCTGGCCCTCGTCTGCATCGACTACCGGCACAGCCTTGAGGCACCCTTCCCCGCTCAGCTCCACGACGTGAAGGCCGCCATCCGCTACGTCCGGCACTTCGCCGACATCTTCGGTATCGACCCGAAGCGGATCGGAGTTTGGGGCGAGTCGGCAGGCGGTCATCTGGCCGCACTCGCCGGTCTCACCCGTCCCGAGGGCCCTGCCGGCGAGGCACTGGAGGGCGGCGAAGGCATACCCGACGGGGACACCGCGGTGCAGGCCGTCGTGGACTGGTACGGGGTGTCCGAGATCGCCTCGCTGCTCTCGCATCCGCTGCCGCTGACGCCCGGGGTCGAAATCCCCAACCCGTTCACCACGCTGCTCGGCGGCGTCGAAGACGAGCGCGGTGAGCTGGCCCGCACCGCGAGTCCCGTCACTTACGCGGAAGGGGCCACGCCCCCGCCGTTCCTGCTGGTCCACGGCACCGAGGACAAGCTCGTGCCCTACAACCAGAGCGAGCTGCTCGCCGAGAAGCTGCGCAGCGCCGGCGGCGAGGTGACCCTCGAGCCGGTGGAGGGAGCGGACCACATCTTCCTCGGGGCCCCCGACGTCACTCCCATCGTCACCGGGAGCGTCGCCTTCCTGGCCCGGCACCTGGGCGCCTGACGGGCCTCAGTCATCTCTGCTTCGGTGTGGGGCGCCGGATGATCCTTTGCGACGCCCCACACCTTCTTCCTGCTGGCGTACTCAAGTCGATCTCGACGCACAGATACGGGCCGTGGCGCAGGCCGCGGCCGCGAAAGGCTGCAATGTCCGGCATTCAGGTTGCTTCCCCTGCCGTCCCGGCCGCTTCCAGACACCGCCGATCCGTTCCGGCTCCGCCAGGTGCCGGCGTGCTCCCCTGCAGTGTCTTCTTCCTTCTCCTCGCCGCGCTGCTGGCGTTCACGGTGACGGCCAACGCCGCACGTCCGCCGTTTCAAGGTCTGGACGAACGCTGGCTGGTCTGGATGGGGGGCCCGCACCAAGGCGTCTACGCCGCCGCGGCGGCCTTTCTGAACTGGTTCGGCGGGCCTTTGGGCGTGGTTGTTCCCGTGGGCATGCTGATCTTCCTGATCGTGCGCAAGCGCTGGTGGTCCGTGTCCTGCCTGCTCGCCACCTATCTGGTCGGCAACATGGCCGTGGTGCTGCTTTTGAAGCACCTGGTGGACCGGCCTCGGCCGGCGAACCCCCTGGTCCGGGTGGACCACGGTTCGTTCCCCTCCGGGCACGCCGCCGGGGCGGCGCTCCTGGTGGTGCTGGTCGGTGCTCTGGTCATACCGGTGGCGCGTCGCCGCGCATGGTGGATCGCGGGGGCGCTGTTCACCCTGGCCATGATGTGGAGTCGCACGTGGCTGCACGCACACTGGCTCAGCGACACCGTGGCCGGCGCCGCGGCGGGCGGCGGCGCCGGCTTGCTGTTCTGGTGGCTGTTCAGGCACCGACTTGCCCGGGAAGGCACAGTACCCCGGCGCTGAGAGCGTCTCAGGAGCTCAGCCGGTGCACCAGCTCGGCCTCGACGTCCGGCACTGGCGGTGCCGTTCCCTTCTCGATCAGCAGGTGCAGGGTGTCTGCGATGGTCGCCGGCGAGGGCAAGCGCAGCCGCACGGTCGTCAGCGGCGGCTCCTGAAGGGCGGACATGACGAGGTCATCAGCGCCGACGACAGCCACGTCGCCGGGGATGGTGATGCCCTCACTGCGCAGCGCGTGGGTGAGGAGAGCTGCGTACTCGTCGTTGAAGGCGAAGACCGCGTCCAGGTCAAGTGCCGGCCACTTCTTGGCCAAGGCGGTGGCGGACTCACGGGTGTAGGCGAGGTCGAGCGGTGTCACCGTCGCCGTGGTTCGAGAGGCGACCCGTTGAGCGCCGGCTAGCCTCGGCCGACCGAAGGAGTCCAGACCGCGCTCTTGCGGCAGGACCACACCGATCCTGCTCCGGCCGCGGGCGATGAGGTGTTCGGCTGCGACTTCACCGATGCGGCTGTGGTCGAAGACCACGGTGTGGATTCCTTCCAGGGGCCGGGCCGCGACGGCGAGCAACCCACGCACACCCGCGCGGCGCAGGATGCCGGCCGCCTCCGCGGTGATGCGGTCGGCATTCATCGTCAGCACTGCCGCGGGTCGCAGTTCGGCCCAGGCCCGTGCGGCGCTCGCCGCGTCGGCGAAGCGGCCGGTGTGGAGCACGGTGGTGTATCCGTGCCGGTCGAGTTCGCTTTGCAGATCGTCCACCCAGCTGCTGACCAGGCTGCCGATGGCGGAGACCGAGGCGGGCAGCAGCACCAGATTGCTGCGCCCGGCGCGCAGGGAGCGGGCGGCGGCATGGGGTACGTATCCGAGGTCCTTGGCCGCGGCCAGCACTCGGGCCCGAGTGCTGTCGCTGACCCGGTGGCCCTGGGTGTCGTTGAGCACGAAGGACACGGTGGCCCGGGACACTCCCGCCAGGCGGGCCACGTCCGCGCTGGTGATCGAGGCGGCGCCAGTTGTTTCTTTGGCCATGACGTCCTTCTTCGCTCGTATTTCCGGCAGGATGACCGCTTCCCCGTTCAGGTTACACGCATTACCGATGTTGCTGACTGCAGCGCCGGTCCCGGCGTCCGATGTGATGCCCGCCGATCGGCACGGAACGGAGCCCCATGGACCAGTCCAACCAGCCCTCGCTTTCATGCCCCGCCCGAGGTGGGCCACTCCCCCTCCATGACGGTCTGCTCGTACAAGACCCGCGCCATCTCTACGCCGCTCTGCACCGGCGCTATGGCCCGATCGCCTCCGTCGAGCTCGGTCCGGGCATCGGGGCCTGGCTGGTGATGGGGCACCAGGACGTGCTCGAGCTCGTCCGCAACGACCAAGCCTTCTCCAGCGACGCACGGCGCTGGAAGGCGGTCACCGGGGGCTTGCTCGCCGAGGACTCCCCTCTGCTGGCGGTCCTTGGCTGGCGTCCCGCCGTGAACCGCCTCGACGACGAGGCCCACCGCCGGCAGCGCCATGCGGTGGCCGAGGCCCTGAGCAGCATCGACCTGCGCAGGCTGGGCAGCGTCGTCAGGGTGCAGGCCGAGACGCTGATCGACCGATGGTCGGCGCACTCCACAGCGGATCTCCTCAGCCAGTACGGGGCCCCGCTGGTAGGCCGCATCTTCCGGGTGCTCATCGGCCTTGCCCCGTCGGAGGAGGGCACGATGGGCGCACTGCTCGCCCCTCTCGCCGCAGGCACCAGCGGAGCGGCCCGCGCTGAGGCGGAACTGATGCACATGTTGCACCGCCTGGTCGCCGACAAGGTGGAGGTGCCTGGACCGGATCTCACCTCCCGGCTGCTCGCGCACTCCGCCCGCCTGACGGAGGCCGAGGTGGCCCACAACGTGGCGGTGATCCTGCTGTCGGGGGCCCAGTCCACCCTGAGCTGGATCCACGCCACCATGCGCCTGCTGCTGGTCGATGCCCGTTTGCACACCGCCGTCGCCACCGGGCGGCTGACCATCGCGGACGCCGCCGACCGGGCCCTGACGGACGGCTCGCCGGTGCCCAACATCGCAGGACGCTGGGCCCGCAACGACCTCACCTTCGCGGGGCGCCGGGTTCGCGCAGGGGATCTGCTCATCCCCTGCCTGACGGCCGCCAACACCGAGCTCATCGCACACGGCGCTCAAGAGCTGGGCAGCCGAGCCCACCTGGCCTGGGGAGCCGGTTCGCACCGATGCCCCGCCGCTGACGTGGCCCGGTCCGTCGCCGAGACGGCAGTCACGGTCGCACTGCGCCGGCTGGGTGCTCTCCAGGCCGTCGACACCGCTGTGCGCCGGCAGCCTTCCCTGTGGTGCGCCGCCCCCGACGAACTTCCGGTGAACTTCACCCCGGTGCCGCCCAGCCCCGGTGCCGCCGCAGCGCTCGTGCCCCCTCCCGTCATGGCAGTGCCGGACAAGCGTCACGACGAACCGGTGGCCGACAGCGGCCCGGCGACACCGCGGTGGGGCTGGTGGAACTCGCTGGGCGGCTGGTGACCTGCGCCGACGGGAAGGCAGTCCGTCGGCGCAGCAACTGCCCACACGGCGGGGACTGGCTCGCGGGGCGGGATCAGCCCAGCCGGATGCCGTGACCGTAGGGGAACAGAGGATCGGCGGAGTCGTTGGGTACGTCCTCGTGCCCGGCGGCGACGCTCGCCATCGAGCGGGGCAGTTCGAAGGGCAGCCGCCCTTCGGCCTGCGCCCGGCCGAAGAGAACATCCAGCAGTGCTGTGTCCGAGGCGCCGAAGTTCGCCACGAGCGCCGCCGCCCGTTCCGCGATCTCGGGTATCACCGCGGCTCGGTCCAGGAAGATGTCGACGACCGTCGGGACGGCGGATGCAACCTCCAGTACGGGCCGCAGCTCCTCCTCGGTGAAGTCCAGACGGCCAGCCCGGAAGAAGGACTCGAAGCCCGTCGTACGCTCCTTGTCGTAGGGGGCTGCGATACGCAGCACCGCGACCTCGGCCTCCTCGGGTGTGGCCACGACGGTCGCGTACCGTGCGGCGATGGCCGGGTCGACACCCTCCATATAGATCCGCGCCCCGGGATCGAGCGGAAGCAGGGCCTCGGTGGCGTTGTCGGGACGGTCCTTGAGGATGGTGATCGAACGGCTCTGGGCGGCGAGGCCGGCCGCGGCGAACTCGGGATTCCCGCAGATCCGGGCGGCCTCGTCGGGGTCCACATAGGGGTTGTCGAAGAGTCCGAGGACGAACTTCTCCCGCAGCAGACGCCTGGCCGAGGCATCGATACGCTCGGGCGTCACCCTGCCGGTGGTGACGAGTTCCACGATGAGGTCGGGGGCTGCCTCGCCGCCGAGCTGGTCGGCTCCGGCGTCGAGGATGCGTTCGACCCGGGTGAGCCGGTCCAGCTCCTCCACGCCCCAGGCGCGGGCCGGGAAGGGTGCCCCGAAGATCTGCGTGTCGGTGACCAGGCCCCAGTCGGTGCAGACGATGCCGTCGAAGCCGTACTTCTCGCGCAGCAGGCCGGTGATGACGCCCTTGTTGAAGCCGAATCCGACCTCTTCGTAGGGGGTGCCGACAGGGATGGCGTAGTACGGCATGATCTGCGAAGTCCCGGCGGCGAAGGCTGCCTCGAAGGGGATCAGGTGGTAGTCGAAGTTGCGCCCGGGGTAGACCTGTTCGCGCCCGTAGGGAAAATGAGCGTCCTCGCCGTTCAACTGCGGTCCGGCGCCAGGGAAATGCTTGGTCATCGCCGCGACGCTGCCGGGCCCCAGCGTGTCGCCCTGGAGTCCTTGCACGTACGCGCCGACCAGGCGGGCGGCCACCTCGGCGTCGGAGCCGAAGGTGCCCAGGACGCGCGGCCAGCGGGGCTCGGTGGCCAGGTCGGCCGTGGGGTGCAGGGCCAGCCGGATACCGACCGCGAGGTACTCCTGCCGCACGATGTCGGCGTGCCGGCGCACCAGTTCCTCATCGTTGACAGCGGCCAGGCCAGGCGGCTCCGGCCACAACGAGAAGCCTTCCGTGTGGACGCTCGCGGCCGGATTGTCGACGAATCCGTTACGGGGGTCGGTCGAGATGGTCACCGGGATTCCCAGGCGCGTCGTTGCGGCGAGATCCTGCAGGCGGTTGTTCCACTCGGCCATGCGGCGCGGCGCCGCCGCTCCGAAGAGGTTGAAGTGGTTCATGAGTTTGCCGGTGACCATCGCGGAGGTGGAGGCGCGCATGGGATCGTCGTCCGGCTCTCCCGGCTGCGGTTCGACCAGGGAGCCGTCGGGGTTGATGGCGACCATGGTCTGGAACAGCAGGCCCGCCTTCTCTTGCAGCGTCATGCGCCCCAGCAGGTCCTCGACGCGTTCGGCCACGGGAAGCCGGGGATCCTCATAGGGTTCCATCACGCCGTTGCCGTTCAGGTCGCGGAACGGCGTGCCGTCCGGAGCGGCAAGGATGCGCGGTCGGACCGCCTGACTGTGTGCCATCGGATTCTCCTCCGGGTTGGGGGCCGTCGAGCCCCATAGGGCTGCGTGTCATGAGGCGACCCGCGGGGTCGCGGCGCTGGTCCGGTGATCAGAGGGGTGCCGGCCCCGGCGCTCTTGCACACGGGGTCGGCGTCGCCGC
The DNA here is from genome assembly GCF_044764755.1 of Streptomyces sp. NPDC093600. Classification (NCBI taxonomy): domain Bacteria; kingdom Bacillati; phylum Actinomycetota; class Actinomycetes; order Kitasatosporales; family Streptomycetaceae; genus Streptomyces; species Streptomyces sp. NPDC093600. Next base: position 219,250 of record NZ_JBIWIU010000003.1, on the reverse strand, counting down.
CCCCTCGCGGCGCCCCTGACCAGATTACACGTGTAACCGCGATCTTTCGAGCGGTGGCGCATATCTCGTTGGTCAACGGGAACGGGGACGGGCTTTCGCTCCTTTGGCGTGGCGGTCTACCAGAGCCGGTTGGCCGCGATGAGTTCCGCCTCCCGCTCAAGCAAGGGAGCAAAGGCCGTGTGCACCAGCAGGGCGGTTCCCCCGCCGGCGAGGGCTCCCGCGGCGGCATCGCTGAGCCACTGCGTCTGCAGGTAGGTGCGGCTCCACATCATGGCCACCACATACGCGGCCCCGAACAGCCACCACCAGTGTCTCGCGCGTGGGGGAAACAGCACGACGCCGACCGCGACCACCAGGGTCACGGCAGCGAAGACCTGCCCGGAAGGGTAGGACCCGTCGTTGACCAGCACCAGGGGGTGCGGAGGCCTCGGGCGGTCGACCAGTGACTTCAGCGGCAGGACCACAAGCATGTTCGCCACCAGTGCCGCTGTGACCGCGAACAGCCCGGATCTCCAGCGCCCGTAGACACACAGAACGCCGGCCAGCACGAGCGGAAAGATCGCCCCCAGAGGGCCGCCCAACCGGTCAAGGACCAGGGCGAAGCTTCCCGCAGCTCCACTCTTCCCGCCGCCGACCCAGTGGGCCCAGCGGTCGTCCAGGCTTTGAAAGATCGCCGGACCGTCACCCCGGAGCATGAGCCCAATGGACAGGGCCACCAGCAGGAGCCCGGTTCCAGACAGCAGCGCTGCGCGGGGCACAGGGGCGGGAACGTGGTGCCGAGGAGGAGCGGACGACCTCGGGGGAGGCTCCGTCATGGAGCAGGAATCAATCATGTCTGCCTTCATTCGCAGGCGCCTTCCTCGCCTCGAGCGGGGAAGGCGGTGGGTACGGATTCGCAGATCCGAAGGGACACCAGGCCGGGCGCTGCATGTCTCGGCGTGAAGTGGGACGGGCGCACAGGCAGACGCCGGATCCCGGCGACCCGTGTCACCCAGGTCGGGCGTGCGAATCACGCGGGGGCGCCGCGAGGGAAGCAGGCGGTATCGCGAATATATGACGCCGGAAGCAAACGCAACATATCTTTCGGCCGATCCGGCGCCTCAAAGGACTCCCGTAGGCCGAATGCCGGCGGAATCCGCGAACGGAGCCCCCTTGACGCCGGGCACGTCTAGCCGAGTGGCCGGGAAGCGTGCTACACAGGTCTCAGCCGGTGTGTAACACGTGTAACCACGCCGGTGTGCGCTCCCTTGTCCGGAGCATTCTGGCCGCGCGCTCCTGGATTAGCGGTTCTTCCTCCCTCTGCTCCCTCTCCGAGGAGTTGGCATGTCCGTCCCCACCTGCCGCCCCGCAGCGGCCCGCACTCTCCGGTGGTCGTCGTGACCACGAACGAAATGATCGATACGCACATCGATGACGCGCCCAGAGCCCCCCAGCGCCGTGGTCTGTTGCTGTTGCTGCTGCTGGCCAACTCATCGATGCTGGCCGTCTACATGGGTGTCGGCTCGGTGCTGCTGCCCATGCAGATCGCGGCGATCGACCCGGCGAACAAGGTCGCCATCCTGGGTCTGGTCGGCGGGATCAGCGCGGTCTTCGGGACCGCGTTCAATCCGATCGGCGGTGCCCTGTCCGACCGCTCCGGCCGCCGTAACCCCTGGATACTGGGCGGCGCACTGGCCTCCCTGGCCCTCCTGGCGTTTCTCGGCAGCTTCCGTACCGCGCTGCTCGTCGGCATCGGCTGGTGCCTGATCCAGGCGACTATGAATGTCTACCAGGCTGCTGTCACCGCCATCGTGCCGGACCGGATCCCCATGGCCAAGCGCGGCACCGCCTCCGCGGTGGTCGGGCTGGCTCTGCCGATCGGCGGCACCATCGGCGTGCTGATCGCCTCGCAGACCGCAACGCAGCCCCGCACCGGATACCTCATCCTCGGCGCATTGGCTGCCGGCTCGGCGCTGCTCCTGAGCGCCTTGTGCCGGGACGTCCCCCGCTCCGTCCCCGCCGCTCCGGTCCCGGCCCGCCAGAAGATCGCCGCGTTCCTCTCGGCACTGGCCAGCCACGATTTCCGCTGGGCCTTCATCGGCCGGGCTCTGATGGTCCTCGGCTACTTCTGCGTGATCGGATACCAGCTGTACATCCTCGACGATCACATCGAGCTGCCTGCCGGACTGACCCCGCCCGCGGCGATGGCGGTGCTCACGCCGGTGACGATGGTCGCCATGGCGGTGTCGACGGTGGTCGGCGGTGTGCTGTCGGACCGGTGGAACCGCCGCAAGGTGTTCGTCGGCGTCTCCGCCGCGCTCGCCGGGCTCGTCATGGTGGTCCCCGTGGTCAGCCCGACCTGGACCGGCATGATCGTCTTCAACGCGCTCAACGGCCTCGCCTTCGGCTGCTTCATGGCCGTCGACACCGCGCTGGTCACCCTGGTCCTGCCGAGCGCCAAGGATGCCGCCCGCGACCTGGGCGTGCTCAACATCGCCAACGCCGGGCCCCAGATCATCGCCCCGTTCGTCGCCTCCGCGGCAGTCACCGCCTTCGGCGGCTACACGCCGCTCTTCCTGGTCGGCGGCGCGCTCTCCTTGATCGGCGCACTGGCCATCCTGCCGATCCGCACTGTGCGCTGACCTTGCCGGGCCGCCTGTCCCCACGGTCGCGGCCCGGCCACCTGTCTCCGGCGGGCGCGTGCCGAGGGTCGAGCGCCCGCCGGTTTCCCTTCACCTCTCTTCAAGGAGCACTCCGTGAGAAGCAGACGAGTTCTGCCCGCGACCGCCCTGCTGCTGTGTATGCCCCTGCTTGCCGGCACGGCGTCCGCGGCGGCCGCGCCGGCGAACGCGCCCGCCGGCGGGCTGCGGATCCTGCTCACCAACGACGACGGCTACAACGCCCCGGGCATCCGTACGGCGTTCCAGGTCCTGACCGCCGCCGGACACGATGTCACCATCGTCGCGCCGCTCACCAATCAGAGCGGCACCGGGACGAAGATGATGAGCGGGACGACGGTGACCGTCAAACACCCCGAGCCGAAGGTGTGGGCCGTGGACGGCACGCCGGGCGACTCGGTCGTCTTCGGCCTCTCCGAGGTCTTCGAAGGCCGGGCGCCCGACCTGGTCGTCTCCGGGACCAACTTCGGGCCGAACGTCGCCGGGCTCGCGAACCACTCCGGCACGGTGGGCAGCGCAGTCGCCGCCCTGGAGTACGGCGTGCCTGCCATCGCGCTGAGCACGGGCGACTTCGCCGCTCCCGACCTGGTCGCCACCGTCAACGCCATGCGCCCGACCATGGACTTCGCGGTGAAGCTCATCGACCGTCTGCAGGCCCGGTCCGGGAACAAGCCGCTGCTGCCCGAGGGCGTCGGTCTCAACATCAACCACCCGGTCGTGGGCGCGGACGGCAAGTCAGCCGCCGCCGGTGTCGCCACCACGTTCCAGGACCCCCAGCAGGCACTGAAGCCGGACTTCACTGACTCCCGCGACGGCACCTGGAAGGTCACGGTGCGGTTCACGCCGCAGCCCGCCGCCAAGGGCGGCGACGTGGAGGCGGTGAACGCCGACAAGGTCGCGGTCAGTCCCATGTCCGCCGACTGGAACACCGGGCCGGCCGAGTTCGCCAAGGTGGGCAGTCTGCTCGCCGGACTGCGCCCCTGACCCTAGGGGCGTGTCCTGGGGACGCAGCGGATTTTGAGGGGCGGAGCGCAGGTGCGCTCCGCCCCTTCTGTGGTGGTGTGCCGCTCCGCCGGCGCCCTGTCAGAGGTGCTGGATGAGCGCGGAGGTGAACTCGGCGGTGGTCGCGGTGCCGCCGAGGTCACGGGTGCGGACCGAGGTTGTGGCCAGGACGCGGGCAATGGCCTCGGTGACGTGCGTGGCGGCCTCCGGGTGGCCGAGGTGGTCGAGCATCATCGCGGCGGACCAGATCGCGCCGATCGGATTGGCGATGCCCTGCCCGGCGATGTCGGGGGCCGATCCGTGGACCGGCTCGAACATCGAGGGGTGCTCGCGCGGCGGGTTGAGATTGGCGGACGGCGCGATGCCTATGCCGCCGGCCACGGCCGCCGCGAGGTCGCTGAGGATGTCTCCGAAGAGGTTGGACGCGACGACGACGTCGAAGCGGGCGGGGTCGAGGACGAACTTGGCAGCCAGTGCGTCGATGTGCTCCTGGTCCCAGTCGACCGCGGGGTACTCGGTGGCCCGCTCGGCCACCAGCTCGTCCCAGAAGGGCATCGTGTGCACGATGCCGTTGGACTTTGTTGCCGAGGTGAGGCGGCCGCCGCTCCGCTCGGCGAGGCCGAAGGCGAAGTCCACCACGCGGGTCACTCCCGTCCGGGTGAACACGGCCTGTTGCATGGCCGTCTCATCGGGAAGCCCGCGGTTCGTCCTGCCACCAATCTCGCTGTACTCGCCTTCGGTGTTCTCCCGTACGACGACGAAGTCGACCTCCCCAGGGGTGGCGGCGCTGACTGGGCTGGGAAGGCCGTCGAAGACACGGATCGGACGCAGGTTGACGTACTGGTTGAAGGCTCGGCGGATCGGGATGAGCAACCCCCACAGGGAAACGTGGTCGGGTACGCCCGGGTAGCCGACGGCGCCCAGAAGGATCGCGTCGTGACGCCGGAGATGGTCCAGTCCGTCCTCCGGCATCATGGAGCCTGCGCGCAGGTACCGCTCGCAGGACCAGTCGAACTGCTCGTAGGTGAAGGTGATGCCGTGGCGGCGCCCGATGGCGTCGAGTACGCGGCATGCCGCTGGAAGGACCTCGGTTCCAATGCCGTCACCGGGGATGAGGGCGATGCTGTGGTTCGTCATGACCGAATTCCAGCAATCAGGCGCCACGCGGGTCCAAGACGCATCGGTGATGCGCCCTATAGGCGGAACCTATGTGTCGCGTGGAATAGCGGAGTCGAGGAAGGCGCGGGCGGCGGGCGTCAGCTCCGCCTTGCGGCTCACCAGGACGTCGTGCTGTACGGAGCGCGGTTCCAGTTCGAGGACCAGAGCTCCGGCCCTCCTGGACAATTCGGCCCAGGATTCCGTCACCACCGCGAGTCCCACGCCGCGGAGCACCAGGGGCAGGAACGCCATGCGATGTTCGCTCTCCACCGCGATGCGGACGTCGATGCCTCGGGCCCTCAGGTCTTCCACGTAGGCCCTGATCCCGGTTCCCCGCTGCCCGACGATCAGGCGGTGCCCTTCCAACTGCTCGCGGCGGACGGCCCGGCCGGCCGGAAAGGGACCGTCCGCTGAAGTGACCAGGACCAGCCGCTGGTCTCCGAGGGGATGGGCGATGATGCCCTGACTCCTGATCGGCGAGGTGGTGGTCAGCAGCCCGAGCTCGCACCCTCCCGTTCGCACCGTGTCGACCACGTCGACACGGGTGGGAGCCACACGCAGGTTGACGGACACGTCTGGATACCGGGTGGTGAAGCTCTGGACCATGGTGCTGAGGGGCTCGATCGCGGGTGAGGGCATCGCGGCGATGTCGAGGCGGCCCCCACGCAGTTCACGGACGGCACCGACGCTGGCCCTGGCCAGTTCCAGGCCCCGCAGGGCCTCACGCGCCGGACCGATCAGTGCGGTGCCCGCCTCGGTCAGAACCGCCCTCCTGCCGATCCGGTGAAACAGGCTGCCGCCCAGGTCGCGCTCGAGGCCCTGGATGGCCTGTGACAGCGACGGCTGTGACACGTAGAGTGCCGCCGCCGCGCGGCTGAAGCCCCCGTGCTCGACGATGGCGAGGAAGTACTGCAGCTGCCGGAAGTTCATGGCTCAGCGCCGGTCCGCGACGAACCGTACGGCCCCGTCACCACCGCGCCGAAGGAAGCCTGCCGTCGGTGCGGGGAAGTGCGTGCCGATGACCAGCGTCCCGGTGTCGGCGTACCGTTCTACGAAGGCACGCCTGGTCGCGGCGGCCAGCGTCGCGTCGGTGTCGGCGAGGCTGGGTACGTCGGGTTCGATGAACTGCACCGGGTGGTGGACGAGGTCACTGGTGATGACCGCACGCGCTCCCTCGGATTCGACCACAACCGCCACTTGCCCCGGGGTGTGCCCGGGGGCGGGCTCCAGGCGCACTCCGTCGCACACCTGATGGTCGGTTGCGACGAAGTCGACGAGTTCTTGATCAACCAAGGGATGCATCGTGTCGTGGAGTTCGGGACCCTCTTCATCGGTCCAGTGATCCCATTCCACGCGCGTGACCAGGTGGCGCGCCCGCGGGAACGTCGGCACCCACCTTCCTTCCACCAGGCGTGTGTTCCACCCAATGTGATCGAAGTGCAGGTGGGTGCACACAACGGTGTCAATCGACTCGGGAGGGTATCCGAGGGCGGTGAGATCTTCGAGCCACGTCGTGTCCAACATGGGCAGCATCGGCACCGAGGCCCGGGCGTTGCCGACGCAGGTGTCGACGAGGACCTTGCGCCTGCCGGTATCCACCACCAGCGCGTGCACCGAGATCACGAAGGTGCCGTCCGCCCGGCTGTAGTCGGCCGCCGGCCACGGGTACCTCTTCAAGAGCGCGGTGTCGTCCGTCCGCAAGGCTGCCGTGAGGGGAGCAGTCACCTCCGCCTCCAGCACCTTGTGAATCGTCGTGGTACCGATGCGCCACATCACCACGTGAGCCCACCCTGCCGATGAATCGAATAATATTGACGTTCGCTAAAAATGCGCAATACATTGGGCGTTGTCAAGGCCCCCGTGGCCCGGCGTGCCACTGCGGATGGGGCTCCCATGGCGCTCGCTCCCGCCCACGCGTACGGAGTGACACCACTGTCCTGGAAGGAAGCACCGATGGGTCTCGCTCAGGACCAAACCCCACCCGTCGTGAACACTCACTCAGGCCGCATCCGCGGCATCGCCGAAGGCGACATCGTCGTGTTCAAGGGCGTGCCCTATGCCGCGCTGCCCGTCGGACCTCTCAGGTGGCTCCCCGCCCAGCCACATCCGGGATGGAGCGGAACCCTCGATGCCACCACGTACAGCCCGAGTTCGCCGCAAGCCGTCCGCGAGGGCGACCCCGTCCTCGGCAGCCATGGCCTCCCGCCCTTCGATGAGGACTGCCTCACGCTCAATGTATGGACACCCGGCACGGACGACGCGCGCCGACCGGTCCTGGTCTGGATCCACGGCGGCGCCTTCATATCCGGGTCCGGAGCGATGCCCCAGTACTCGGGTGAAACCTTCGCCCGGGCCGGGGACCTGGTGGTGGTGAACCTCAACTACCGGCTGGGGCCGCTCGGCCTGCTCTACTTCGAGCCGGACGACGGTGCCGAGCACGGCAACGTCTGGCTCACCGACCAACTCGCCGCACTGCGCTGGGTCCACGACAACATCGCCGCATTCGGCGGAGACCCCGGCAACGTCACCGTCGCCGGCCAATCCGCCGGAGCCCTGTCTGCCGCTGCGCTCGCGGGACGCGGGGGCGCCACCCGGCTCTTCCAGCGTGCCATCCTCCAGAGCGCCCCGCTCGGGATGCCGCTCTCCAGACCCGCCGAGTCTCTCGCCCGCACGGCCGCCTATCTCGAGATCGCCGGCGCGAAGGACATCGAGGAACTGCGCACCGTACCGTGGCCGCTGCTGGTCGAGGCCACCGTCCGGCTTGTCGGGGCCACCGGGGAATGGGGGCACTGGACCGCGCCGTTCATGCCGGTTCTGGACGGCTCCACGGTGCTGCGACACCCCGTCGAGAACCTGCTCGGCGGTCCTGGCGCCGATATCGACGTGCTCATCGGTTGGACCAGGGAGGAAGCGAGCTTCCACTTCACCCTCAACAAAATGTACGCGGCGGCGACCAAGGAGCAGGTACTCCGCCGGGCGCAGGACACCTTCGGCGGCAGCGCGGCCGAAGCGTACGCGGCGTACGCGGCCGCCCGCCCAGGCGCCCGGCCGATCGACGTCCTCGTCGACCTGACCACCGACGAGGCGTTCAGGAAGCCCATCCTGGCGTTCGCGGAGGCGCGGGCAGCTAAGGGCCGCCCGGTCTGGGCGTACGAGTTCGACTTCCCCACACCCGCGTACGACGGCCGGCTGGGTGCCCCGCACTGCCTGGACCTGCCCTTCGTGTTCGACAATCTCGCCGCCTGGTCGCATGCGCCGTTCCTGGCGGGATTGCACGCCAGGACCAGCGACGGCCTCGCCAAGTCCATGCACCAGGCATGGATCTCGTTCATACGTACCGGTGACCCCAACCACCCGGCCATCCCGCGCTGGGACCGATACGACCAGCGCACCCGCACCACCATGCGCTTCGACAGGGTCACTACGGCCGTTTCCCATCTCGCGCCGCACTGATCCGGCGGAGGCCGTCTGACCTGAAGCGTGTCGCAGAAGGCTGTGTTCAGGCAGGTCAGGGTCGGCTTCCTGGGGTGTTGTGATCACGCGGCCAGGGTTAGGTTGTGCATGTGGGCGACCGCCTGGACGGCGTGGTGGAGACGGGTGCCGCCCTGGCGGCAGTCGCGGAGGATCTTGTAGTGCTTCATGCGGGCGAAGGCGTGCTCGAAACGGGCCCTGTCCCGTCGATGTTCGGCGTGGTCCTTCGGCTCAGCCCTCAGCACCCCACCCATACAGGCAAAACTGCCCGCCTCACAGCCTTCTGCGACACGCTTTAGCCGAGGGGACCGCCTATGGGCTGCTCCGTCCAGATGGTCTTCCCGGTACTGGTGAACCGGCTGCCCCAGCGGTCGGTGAGCTGGGCAACGAGGAAGAGACCGCGGCCCCCCTCATCTGTCTCGCGCGCGCGTCTCAGGCGCGGCAGGGTACTGCTGGGATCGGAGACCTCGAGGACGAGCGCTCGATCGCGGATGAGCCTGAGCCCGACGGGACCGCCCGCATAGCGGATCGCGTTCGTAACGAGTTCGCTTGCCACCAGTTCCGTCACGAAGCCCAGTTCGTCCAGCTGCCAGTCGGCCAGCTGGCCGACCACCAGCTCGCGGGCTCGCGCGACGAGAGACAGATCGGCTTCGAGTTTCCACTCAGCGACGTGGTCGGAGGGGATGGCCTTGGTCCGGGCCAGCAACAAGGCCACGTCGTCTGCTGGCTGTTGAGGCGCCAGACTGTTGATCAGGCCGCTACTCATCTCATCGAGGCTGCGGGCCGAATCGGCTGAGGCGAGCGCGCTCCTCAGTCGTTCCATCCCCTGCTCGATGTCACCGCCGCGGCTCTCCACGAGGCCGTCCGTGAAGAACGCCAGCACGCTCGCGGGTTCCACGCCGAACACGGAAACCTCGAAAGGCATTCCACCGACTCCCAGCGGCGGGCCCGGGGTCACGTCGACGAAAACCGGCTCACCGCCCGGCGGCACCACCAAGGGCGGGGGATGGCCCGCCGCGGCGGCAGCACATTCCCCCGTAACCGGGTCGTAGACGGCGTAAAGGCATGTAGCTCCGAGCACCGACGGCTCCGCACGGGACTCCACGGCCATCTGCTCACCGGAGAAGCCAAGCACCAAGTCGTCGAGGTGAGTCAGGAGCTCCCCCGGATCCAGATCGAGGTCGGCCAGCGTGCGTACTGCGGTCCGCAGTCGCGCCATGGCCGCCGTCGACTCGAGGCCATGGCCCACCACGTCCCCGACGACGAACGCCACCCGCGACGACGACAGCGGTATGACGTCGAACCAGTCACCGCCCACCCCGGCACCGCCGCTCGCGGGCTGGTAGATGCCTGAGGTTTCCGCAGCCGTGAGATTCAGAGTGGAGTGCGGCAGCAGACTCCTTTGGAGCGCCACCGCCGACCGGTGCTCCCTGGTGTAGCGGCGGGCATTGTCCACGCCCAGGGCGGCGCGGGAAACGACGTCCTGGAGGAGTGCCGCATCATCCTCGCTGAATTCGTCAGGCAGCTGACTCCGCCAGACCGTGAGGCAGCCGAGGATCAGACCCCGCGCGAAGAGCGGCACCGCCACGGAGGAGTGCGCCCCGCGCGGGACGAACAGCGGTATTTGGTCGGCACCGACGCCGAGCGCTTCGCTGAGAACCGACACGTCGGACACGACCACGGGCCGCCCCTCCATGAGGGGACGCATCAACCTACTGTCCGGGACAGAGGGAAGAGCTTCACCCACCTGGAGGAGCTCCTCAGCGGATATCCCCGGACTCTGGGCGGCCGCGGTCCGGCGCAGGCGGACATCCCCGCTGGCGTCGAGGCGCGCCGGCTCGTCACCGACCAGCACCGGATCGGCGAGGTCCACAGTCGCCAAGTCTGCAAAATCCGGAACGAGCAGGTTCACGAGAATCTCGGCCGTCTCGGTCACATCGAGGGAGCCACCGAGGCTTGCGGCGGCGGCGTGGGACAGCTCCCTGCCACGTTGCTCCTCGTCGCGCTCGCCCGCTTCGACCACCCTTCGGACCGGGGTGACCAGCACAAGCCACTGCCCATCGTCGTGCGACTGGCCCGGAGCGTGCCCTGCCAGCGGGACTACCTCGCACTCCAAGAGAGCCCTGTGACCTCCGTGCTCCCTGCCGAACACTGTCACCAGTCGCCCGGGCGAGTCCGATGGGTCTTCACTGCGCGTAAGCAACGCTTGCAGAGGAGCACATACGCGGCCGAGTGAGCACTCCAGTAGCGTCGCGGCCAGCGACGAACAGGCGAGGACCACACCCTGGCCATCCAGCACGATCGCCGCCGCTTGCCTGACGGACGTCGAGTCCGGGCTCAGGACGCGAGACTCTGGTCCGCGCATATCGCCTCCAGCAACGCCTGGCCTTCAGTATCGCCCTCGCCAAGCCGACCTGCGAGCTGCCGGCCGACCCCCGCGCCCGTACCTGCCAACGTGACGTACGTGGGCGGACACGCGATCTCACTTGCCGGCCCAACAATCTCGTCCTGAGCTCTGGCGCTGGCGGCTACCGGCTGCTACACAGTCCCTAGCCGCAGGTGACACGTGTAACAGGCGGAGTGTCGCAGCTCGCCCATACGACTGACTGGACATCCCATCGCCGACACCTCGGCGTACGAGGCGCCCCGCGATCAAGTTGACCGGCCCGCCCTGGCCGCCGGCGAAAGGGACGGCTCCGTCGAGCACACCTAGCCCGAGATTGCCCCTCCTTCGCCCACACGCCCCCATGAATCAGGAGGAAGAGTGAAGACGCTTCGCACGGTGAGACCGCGAGCCGATTTTGCCTGGCTGCTCGCTCTGGCCGCACTGCTCGGTACGACTCTGATGGGTACGGTGCCGGCGGCCGCCGCGACCGTGCCAGGAGGCGAGCCGCGACCCGTGGTCCACACTGCCCAGGGAGCCCTGATCGGCCGCTCCCACGACCGGACCCAGGAATTCTTGGGCATCCCCTATGCGGCACCACCCATAGGGCACTTGCGGTTCCGGCCACCACAGGAACCCGCGGCCTGGAACACGCCCCGGGACGCGGCCACTGCGGCGCCCGCCTGTCTGCAGTTCTCGCCCTTCGGGCTGCGCGACCCGAAGGCGGTCAGTGAGGACTGCCTCTACCTGGACATCTACCGACCGCGAGCCGCGCACCCCGGGGCTCGGCTACCGGTACTGCTCTGGATACACGGCGGGGCGTACAGCCAGGGCACGGGCACCCAGTTCGGCGGCCGCAGCCTGGCGGACCTCACCGGCAGTGTCGTCGTCAGCATCAACTACCGACTGGGGCAGCTCGGGTATCTCGCACTGCCGGAGGTCCTCCGGACCAACGCACTGCAGTCTGGCTCGTTCGGGCTCATGGACCAGATCGCGGCACTGAAGTGGACCCGGCAGAACATCGCCGGCTTCGGCGGCAACCCGAGCAACATCACCATCGCCGGCCAGTCCGCGGGCAGCGGCTCCGTCTGCGCCATGCTTACGTCCCCACAGGCCAGGGGCCTCTTCAGCCGGGCCGTGCTGCAGAGTGGGCCGTGCACACTGCTGCGCGCGCCTGAACGGGCAAAGGCCGAGGACCAGGCGCGCGCCTACGCCACCCGACTGGGCTGCACCGCTCCGGGCGACGTGGCGGCCTGCATCCGGGGCGCCCGGGCCGCCGATCTGGTGAGCGCCGCGACGACCCTGCCGGTCACTGGGCCGGCATACGGCGACAGGCTGCTGCCGCTGGAGCCCAGCAAGGCCATCGCGTCGGGGGACTGGAACAAGGTACCGATCCTGATCGGCAGCACGCGGGCCGAGGCACGGTTCTTCGTCGCGTTGACCCAGCCCCGGCTGACCGCACAGGAGTACACGGATCAGATCCGGACTTCATACGGGCCCATGGCCGAGGAAGTGCTCACCCGCTATCCCCTGACCCGCTTCCCCACCCCGTACCACGCGCTCTCGGCCGTGCTCACCGACACCACCTTCGCCTGTCACACCTACTGGACGGCCCGACTCTTCACACCGCAAGTACCGACGTACGCCTACGAGTTCGATGACCCTGACTCCCCCACTCTGTACGGCGCGCAGGTACCGGGGCTGGACCAGTCCAACGGACACAGCGCAGAACTGGCCTACCTGTTCGCATACACGATGGGTGACCGCCCTCTGACGGAAAAGCAGACAGCCCTGGGAAACCAGATGAAGCGGTACTGGGGCGCCTTCGCACGCTCGGGAAACCCGAGCGTCCCGGGCCAAACGCCGTGGCCGCCGACCGGCACCCCGCACACCTCGCTGACGCTCAACCCGGACACCATCAGCACCTCGCGCACCTTCGCAGCCGACCACGAATGTGATTTCTGGGAGGGCCGCGGATTGGGGCCGGCCACATCCTGAGACCCGGGAGCGGTCAGGACGCCCCGGCCGGTGTCGGCGCCTCAGTCGACGAAGACCGGGGCTTCCTTACCCATCACGCGTGCGACATGAGGACGGCGGCAGGGCGGTTGAGGACGACCCCGTTATCCAACGTTTATTGACTCATTATGGCGGTCGCGAATAGAGCGCGATAGCTTCTCCTGAAGGTCCTCCGCCAGTCGGTCACCCCCACCTCAACCCCGGGATGGGTACGCGCGGGACGCCGGCCGGGAATCCCTGGCCACGGACAGCCTGAGGACTGCCCCGGCCGCTGCCACCTCGGTTCCCCGGCCGTCTGAAGCCCCACATCCCACGATCCGTATCGAGAGCCCCCGGAGGGGCGGGAGTCTCCTCGCGACGCGCGCCTCGGGGGTCGACGAGGAGGCACTCCGACTGCCCACAGCACTCAATGCCCTTGCGTTGGCGGAAACCCTTCAATGACCGGTCGGCTTGCACAATCCCGATGAGGTGAGCATGGCAATTCTCCGGCTGGTGGGGAGACGGCTGCTGTCGTCGACTCCACTGTTGTTCCTCGTCTCCGCCCTGACCTTCGTGCTGGTGTCCTTGGTCCCCGGGGACCCGGCTCGCACGATCGTCGGGCAGCACGCCACAGTTGAGCAATACACGGCGGTGCGGGCCCAGTTGGGCTTGGACGAGCCTCTCCCGGTGCAGTACTGGGACTGGCTGGTCCGCGTCCTGCACGGAGACCTCGGCTCCTCCCTCTTCAGTGGGGAACCGGTGACCGCGGTGCTCAACAGCCGGCTTCCGGTGTCGCTGTGGCTCATCGTGGCGGGCACTGCGGTGTCCGGGATTCTCGGCGTATCACTGGGGTTGGTCACCGCTCGCCGTGGCGGCTTCCTTGTCAAGATCGTGGACGGTCTCTCACTGGTCGGCCTGGCGGTTCCTGCGTTCTGGTTCGCACTCGTACTGATCGCGATCCTGTCGGTGAAGCTGCGTTGGTTCCCGGTCACCGGTTACGTTCCCTTTTCCGACGACCCGGCTCAGTGGGGGCGTTCGCTGGTCCTGCCTGTCGCCTCGCTGTCCTTGGGCGCCGTTGCCGTGATCGCCAAGCAGACCCGCGACTCCGTGATGGACACCCTTGGCAGGGACTTCATCCGCGTCATGCAGGCGAACGGGTTCTCGCAGCGGTCCATCCTCTACCGCCATGTGCTGCGCAATGCGGCACTGCCGGTGGTGACCGTGCTGGGCGTAGTCCTGATCAGCCTTCTGGCCGCTGCTGTGTTCGTGGAGACGGTGTTCGCCATGCCGGGGCTCGGGCTTCTGACGCAGCAGGCGACCATCCAGCACGACATCCCCGTCATCCAGGGAGCCGTGCTCTACATCACGGTGCTGGTGGTGATCGTCAACCTGCTGGTCGACCTCGCCTACCGCCAACTCGACCCGAGGGTGCGTGCCTCATGAGCCAGCAGAAGCGAGCAGCGGCAGGAAAGGCCACCACAGAGCCAGGTCTGGTCCGACGCGTACTGCGGCGCCCAGCCGGCGCGATCTCCGCAAGCTGGCTGGTCCTGCTGACCCTTGCCACTCTCGGTGCGTCCCTGATCGCAGCCCACGGGCCGCTCGATCAGGACCTCGGCCACGTACTGGCAGGTCCGTCGACGGACCACCTCCTGGGCACCGACAATCTCGGCCGCGATCTGCTGAGCCGGCTCCTGTTCGGCGGCCGTTCCACGCTGCTGGCCGTGGGTGAGGCACTCTCCGTGTACCTCCTCATCGGCGTGACCCTGGGCCTGGCATCGGGGTTCCTGGGCGGCTTCGTGGACTGGCTTACCACGCGAACCGCAGATCTGCTGTTCGCGCTGCCCGGCATCATCATCGTTCTCGTCGTGCTGTCCGTCTTCCCCGGGAATCTGCACGCCGCCATGATCACGTTCGGCATCCTCGGCAGCCCCGGTCTGATCCGCGTTCTGCGGTCACAAACTCTGAGCGTTCGTGAAGAGCTGTACGTCGCCGCGGCCAAGGTCGCCGGACTGACCAGCGCCCAGATCCTGCGGCGCCACATCCTTCCGCGCATGACCAGCATGGTGATCGTCCAAGCTGCTCTCTTCGCGGCGATCGTCGTCATCATCCAGGCAGGGCTCGGATTCCTGGGCCTGGGCGCACAGCCGCCCCACCCGTCGTGGGGCGGCCTCGTGGCGGATGCGTCGCAAGCCATCGACCGGGCTCCGTGGATGCTCGTTCCTGCCGGGGTCCCTCTGGTCATCACCGTGATGGCCCTCGGGCTGCTCGGCGACGCGATTCGCGACGCGGCCACCCAGCGCTGGTCGTTCTCCACGATGGCCGGGCACGCTGCGGCACGCTCGGCGCGGGCGAACACTGAGCCCTCCACCGGGGAAGACGCCTCTCCCCCTGATCCTGGTGCGCTGCTTTCGGTACGCAACTTGTCGATCGAGATCGCCGGAACACCCGTCGTCCAAGGGGTGAGCTTCGACGTGCAGCCGGGCGAAACACTCGGCGTGGTAGGCGAATCAGGCTGCGGCAAGTCGGTCACCTCGCTCGGCGTCCTCGGTCTCATACCGGGCGGCGGCAGGATCACCGGCGGACGTGTGGTCTTCGACGGCGTCGACCTGGCGGGCTCGCCCGCCGCCCTTGCCAGAGTGCGTGGGTCGGGAATCGCGTACGTCTCCCAGGAACCGATGGTCGCCCTCGACCCCACGTACACAGTGGGCCAACAGCTGGCCGAGGCCGTCCGGCGTCACCACAGGTGCAGCGGCCGCGCCGCGCGCGATCGCGTGCGCGAACTCCTGACGATGGTCAATATTCCGGACCCGGCCGTGGTCGCCAGGCGCTACCCGCACCAGCTCTCGGGCGGAATGGCACAGCGGGTCGCGATCGCTCTGGCCCTCGCCGGTGACCCCCAGCTGCTGATCGCCGACGAACCGACCACCGCGCTGGATGTGACCGTGCAGGCGGAGATCCTCGCCCTGCTGCGAAAGCTCCAGGCCGAGACCGACATGGCGGTGCTCATCGTCACGCACGACTGGGGTGTGGTCGCCGACCTGTGCCACCGCTCGGTGGTGATGTACGCCGGCCAGGTAGTCGAGCAAGCCGATGTCGAGGCCATGTTCACCCGTCCCTTCCACCCTTACACCGCCGGCCTTCTGGCCGCGAACCCTCATCTGGCCGGTGACGGCGAAGCCCTTCCGACCATCCCCGGCACCGTGCCCGCACCGCGTGACTGGCCCTCCGGCTGCCGCTTCGCCGCTCGCTGCGCCCTGGCCACTGGGGCGTGCACGAGTGAGCCAGTCGCCCTCACCCGGCCGGCGCCGGGCCGGGTCACCCGGTGCATCCATTCCCAGCAGCTCCTGGCGGAAGGCGCCCGCACATGAACAGTCCGCCCGTACTTGACATCCGGAACCTGATCGTCGAATTCCGTCAGGGCCGTCGCCTCCCGCCCCTGCGCGCCGTCAACGGTGTCTCCCTGAGCATCGCCGAGGGGGAGACCGTCGGCCTCGTCGGCGAATCCGGATCGGGGAAGTCCACCATCGGCCGCGCGGTCCTGGGGCTCAACCCCGTGCGCTCGGGTCAGGTCCACTTCGAGGGCACCGACATCACCCGCGCCCGGCCCCGCACCCGACGGAACCTCAGCGCACGGCTCCAGGTGGTCTTCCAGGACCCGTACTCCTCCCTCAACCCCGCCCGCACGATAGGCCAGGCCCTGGCCGAGCCCCTGCTCGTCCATCAAAGGCTCGATCAGCGGCAGACGGCTGCCCGCGTCGGCGACATGCTCGAAAGGGTCGGCATGCCGGCCGACACCGCCGACCGGTACCCCGGCCAGTTCTCCGGCGGGCAGCGCCAGCGCATCGCCATCGCCCGCGCCCTGATGCTCCACCCCAGCCTCGTCATCTGCGACGAACCGGTCAGCGCCCTGGACCTTTCCATCCAGGCCCAGGTCATGAACCTCCTGGCCGAGCTGCAAAGCGAACTCTCGCTGAGCTACCTCTTCATCGCCCACGACCTCCCCGTCGTACGTCACCTGTCCCACCGCATCGTCGTCCTCTACCGCGGTCAGGTGATGGAGTCGGGGCCCGCGCAGACTCTCTACGCCGATCCCGGCCACCCCTACACCCGCGCACTGCTCGAAGCCATACCCGAACCCGACCCGCGCGCCCAGCGCGCCCGCAGGGCGGCGCGTGGCGCAACCCCCACCACGGGTGCGCCCGCGGTCGGCGGATGCGTCTTCGCCCACCGCTGTCCGCACGCTATCGACACGTGTCATCGCGAGCGGCCCCTCCTGTCGCCCCTCACCGGCGGAGGCGGAGACGTTGGCCCTTCCCCGCACCTCGTCGCCTGCCATCGGTCCGCGGAACTGGGCCCAGCGGCCATTACGCGAGAGTCCCAGCCGCACGAGAACCAGCCCACGGCCGTGGGCTCCACAGGTAAGGAAGCACCATGTTCAGCAAGCGAATGACCAGTGGCCTGGCGACGCTGGCGGTACTCGCCGTCTGCGCCACGGCGTGCACAGGATCGGGATCAGGTTCCTCGTCCGGCGCGGCCGGCGGCCAGGGAGACACGCTCACCGTCGTGTCCCTGAGCCCGCCCGCGAGCCTCGACCCGGCGAAGGCGAACGTCGGCTCCGACAACTGGTTCGTCAACCTCACCTACGACAGCGTCCTGCGGCAGAGGAAGGACGGCAAGGCCGGCCCCGGGCTGGCCACGACGTGGGGCTACAAAGGGACCGGCAACAAGGAGTTCGAGTTCACCCTGCGCAGCGGGCTGAAGTTCGCCGACGGCAGTCCGCTGGATGCCAAGGCGGTGGCGGCCTCGCTGAACTACAGCCGTAAGAACGGCCTCAATGTCTCCTGGACGTCGGCTATCGAGTCGGTCACGGCGACCGGTCCCCTCACCGTACGGATCCACTGTTCCAGCCCGAACCCCATCCTGCCCCAGCTCTTGACCCAAGTGCTGATGGTCGGGTCGGTGATCAGCCCCAAGGGCCTGGCGGCGCCCCAGCAGATGGGGACGAAGTCCTTCGGTGCTGGGCCGTACGTCCTGGACTCCGCGAACACGGCTTCCGGTGATCACTACACGTACAAGCCCAACCCCCACTACTGGGACAAGAAGAGGATCCACTGGAAGAAGGTGGTCATCAAGATCGTTTCCAACCCGAACTCAGGTCTTCAGGCTGTCAGGACAGGTCAGGCGGACGCGATGGGCATCACCGCCAACCAGGTCAACACCGCGAAATCCGGGGGCCTGCAGGTGGTCGGATCGCCGAGCGTGTTCGTGGGGGTGAACCTCGCCGACCGGGGTGGAACCCTGGCCAAGCCGCTCAAGGACGTCCGCGTCCGGCAGGCTCTTAACTACGCCGTGGACCGTGATGCCATCACCAAGGCCGTGGTTCAGAAGTACGGGCACTCCACCAGCCAGATATCCCTGCCCGGCCTCGACGGCTTCGCCGCCGACTACGACAACCGCTACCCGTATGACCCGGCCAAGGCCAAGAAGCTCCTTGCGGAAGCCGGATACCCGAAGGGCTTCTCCCTCAAGATGGAGACCCAGGGCTTCTTCGGCATCGACCTCGTCACCCAAGCCGTCGTCCAGCAGTGGAAGAAGATCGGCGTCACCGCCAACGTCACCACTGACACCAGTGTCGGACAGTGGCTCGCCAACGCCACCTCCAGGAAGTACTCCGCACTCGGCTTCGCCTACGGCGGCGCGACGAGTTACGCACTCTCCTTGGACTGGATGCTCCCGCATGCCACCGCGTTCAATCCGTTCGCGACATCGGATCCCACGCTGACCCGCATGCTCGCCGCCGCGGCCGCCGCCGAGGCGGACAAGCAGCCGGCGCTGTACCAGGACGTCATGCGGTACGTCGTCGACCAGGCGTGGTTCGTCTCGGTGATGCGTATGGACGGGATGTATGCCTTCAACGGCAAGAAGCTGACCGGCTTCGAAACCGCCCCCAGCTACCTTCCCGACCTCGCCTGGGAGGTGGCACCCAAGTAGGCGCGCGGCGCGCCACGCCATCCAGCGGCGGGCCGGACCCAGACCTCCGGCCCGCCTCGCACTTCGCCCCGTCCCGCCTCAGGAGGCTCCTAATGATCACCCACACGGTGTACGGGCCGGTGAAGGGCTCCACGAGTGAACACGGAGTCGCTTTCAAAGGAATCCCCTACGCCGCGCCCCCAGTCGGGCCGCTCCGCTTTCAGCCGCCCAGCCCACCCGATCCCTGGGACGCCGTACGCCCGGCAACAGACTACGGACCCGCTGCCCCTCAGCCGCATGATGTCCTGCTTGAGGCCATGTTCGGCCAGCCGCCGTTCCCCACCGACGAAGCGTCCTGCCTCACCCTCAACACCTGGACACCGAGTCCTCACGGCGAGGCGCGCCCCGTCATGGTGTGGCTGCACGGAGGTGCGTTCCTCACCGGGTCGGGACGCGACACCGTCTTCGACGGAAGCCGCCTTGCCCAGCAGCACGACGTGGTCGTCGTTACGCTCAACTACCGACTGGGCGCACTCGGATTTCTCTACCTCGCGCAGCTGCTGGGCGAGGGGTACGAGCAGTCCGGGAACCTCGGACTGCTCGACCAGATCGCCGCACTGGAGTGGGTCCGTGACAACATCTCCGCGTTCGGTGGAGACCCCGGCAATGTCACCGTCTTCGGCCAGTCGGCCGGAGCGATGAGCGTCGTCTCACTCATGGCGATACCCGCCGCCGCCGGGCTCTTCCACAAGGCAATCACCCAGAGCGGAAGCGCCGAATACGTGCTCGGGCCGGACCACGCGACCGCGGTGACCCGCGAGATCCTGACCGCGCTGTCCATCGCCGAAGACGAGGCGGACAAGCTCCTGGACGTCCCGGCGGCACGACTGCTGGAGGCACAGCAGTCCGTGAGCGAGGCAATGCGCGCCCGGGGCGAAGGGATGGGGCTTCCCTTCGCCCCGGTCATCGATGGCGCAGTCCTACCGCAGGCACCCATCGAAGCGATCGAGAACGGAGTGGCCGCTGACATCCCACTTGTCCTGGGAACCAATCTGGAGGAGGGGCGTCTGTTCCTCCTCGGTCCGGACGCGCCGGCCATCGACGACGCTTCGCTGCTCAACCTGTTTGGTGCCGTCTACGCGGATCCGCACAACGCGCTCGAAGCCTTCCGGGCAACAGAGAACGACCCCAGTCCGCTGGCGCTGCTGGCTGCCATAACGGGGGAGCAGATGTTCAGAGCTCCTACCGCACGGCTCGCCGAAGCCCATGTGTCACACAACCCGAACGTGTGGCTCTACCTGTTCACTTGGCGCTCCACAGCAGGTAACGCGGACCTCGGCGCCTGCCATTCCCTGGAGCTCCCCTTCGTCTTCGACAACCTCGACCAGCCAGGAGTCGAGACGTTTACCGGCCCTCGGCCGCCCTTGGACCTCGCTCGCGCGATGAGCGCAGCATGGGCAACCTTCGCCCGGAGCGGCACCCCTGGCAGCGTCTGGGCTCCGTTTGAAGCCAACACGCACCCGACCATGATCTTCGGCACGGACCAAAGAATGGCCGACGACCCCTTGAAAGCAATTCGAGCACTGCGCCTTCAACCGCAGGTTGAGGCGTGGTGACGGACGAGATCGGCCTTCACGATGCCGAGGTGCGGTCGGTGCTGCAGCGGAGCTTCCGCAGCAGGGGGCAGCCCTTGAGAGTGGCTTTGCCTTATCTGCCCAGCATTTCTGCCCCCTCGGCGCCCCCGCCGGAACTGCCCCCATCAGCGAGGCCGAGATTCCCCGAGCCGTGAAGTAGACGCCGCATCCACGGGCGGGCACGCGTCCAAGCCCGCGCCTCTCATCGGAACACGGCTTCAGCCAACCGAGAATCAGTCAGGAGAACTTAGTGGAACGAAGAGAGTTTCTGACCGCCACCGCCGTGGTCACCGGCGGCGCCGCCTTCGCCGCAGGCCCCTTTCACGGCTTGGTGGCCACCGCCGAAGCGGCGACCGGCTCCGGCCATGCGCCCGCCACACCTGCGCTCGGGCCGCTCAAGCCAGTGGCTGACGACCGCGACGGGCAGGTGCGCCTGCACCTGCCGGACGGGTTCAGCTACCGCTCCTTCTCCGCAGTAGGCGACCCGATGGACGACGGCTACCCCGCACCCGCCCGCCCCGACGGCATGGCCGCCTTCCGGGGCTGGGGCGGCACCACCGTCCTGGTTCGCAACCACGAGG
Source organism: Streptomyces sp. NPDC093600 (assembly GCF_044764755.1). Classification (NCBI taxonomy): domain Bacteria; kingdom Bacillati; phylum Actinomycetota; class Actinomycetes; order Kitasatosporales; family Streptomycetaceae; genus Streptomyces; species Streptomyces sp. NPDC093600. The sequence continues at coordinate 198,399 of NZ_JBIWIU010000003.1, read as the reverse complement.
TTCCCGGCACACCAGGCGCGTTCGGCGACCTGTCGCATGCCTACGACTCTCTCGGCGGGGGCGGCACCACGACGTTGACCGTCAATCGGCACGGCCGTCTGGCCGATCAGCGGATCAGCCTGAACGGAACGATCATGAATTGCTCGGGTGGACCGATGCCATGGGGTGCGTGGGTCAGCGCCGAGGAGACCGTCGACGGACCCGACGTGAAGAGCCCGGTACCTGGTGCGGACAACAGCAAGCTGAAGAAGAAGCACGGCTACATATTCGAGGTCCCCCTGCGCGGAGCCTCCTCCAACGAGCCGGTCCGCGCGGCAGGCCGGTTCCAGCACGAGTCCGTCTGCTTCGACCCCATCGGCGGCGCGCTGTACCTGACGGAGGACAACCCCCTGTTCCCGTCCGGGTTCTACCGCTACCTCCCGCCGGTCCATCCGATGCGCGCCGGCCGGGTCCTCGACGGTGGTCGTCTGCAGATGCTCGCTGTCGCGGGGACACCCCGGGCGCAGCTCCAGCTGGGACAGCCCAAGGGCGCTGTCTATGAGGTCAGCTGGGTCGACATCGACGACCCCGACCCCACGTTCGCGCCCGGCGCCACGTGGTTCGACGCTGCCCCTACCGTCAGCCGAGAGGGCCAGGCCAAGGGCGCTGCGGTCTTCTCCCGGCTGGAGGGCGCGGTCTACCAGGACGGCTCCGTCTATTTTGTCTCCACGCAGGGCGGCGACGCAGCTCCGGGCGATGAATTCCCCCCCGGCCCGGGCGGGCTTTCTGCGTTCGGAGCGGGCCGCGGGCAGGTGTGGGCATACGACATCCGTCACCAACGCCTCCGCCTGGTGTACCAGTCGCCGCACTCTTCCGTCCTGGACATGCCTGACAACATCGCCGTTAGCCCACGTGGCACCCTCATTCTCTGCGAGGACGGCGAAGAGGAGAACTACCTGCGCGGTCTCACCGCGGGGGGTGCCCTGTTCGACATTGCGCGGCTGGCTCCGGTCGCAGGTGACCCGGACGCGGAGTTCGCCGGGTCCACCTTCGACCCCGACGGGCACACCCTCTACGTCAACGTACAGTCCAAGGCCGGCTGCACCATCGCCATACGAGGCCCCTGGCTGTAGCCCATGACCAGAGAGTTCCGGCGGTCCGCTCCGACCGCCGGAACCCGACCTGCCTCGGAAGGACCTCATAACCTTCGAAACCACGCTCGGTCGTGCCGACAGCCGCCTCATCCGGATCCTCGACCTCCGCCGCCCGACGCCTTCACCTTGTTGAGCGACCCGCGACCGCGCCCAACGCCGCATCTGCCCGGCTACCACCACGCGTCAGCCGCGGGCACCGTGACGGTGGTCCATCCGTCGTGGGCGGGCAGGTGGGAGGTGAGGCGGCCTGCGGCTATGTCGTCGCGGGGAAGGTGCTGGTGGCCTTGCTCTGTGCGAACGTGGCCTCGATCGGAAGCTCGGCGTGTCACTTCATGCCCTCGCGGAGACGAAATCCCAAGCAGCGATCCCGGTAGCCCGGTTTCACCCGCTGCACCGGGCGATGCGACCGGCGGCACGGCGGTAGATGGTCTTCACGGGCGAGCGGCGCTGAGCCCGTACTGTGCCCGGTAGTCGGTGATGCCGCGTAGAAGCGCACGCACATCCGCCTCGCTGGTGTAGTAGTGCACCGCGAGGCGCAGAACGTCCGCACGGGGGCTGGCGACGATGTGCCGCTCCGACAGGAAGGAGGCCATCCGGTCAGGGTGGTCATCGCGGAGAGCGACCTGTGGGCCGCGCTCATCAGCCGGGAAGGGTGAACCGATGTGCTCGCCCATCGCTGTCAATTCCGTCTGAAGGTGCCCGGTCAGCGCACTGACATGAGAGGCAACCGCATGAGGGCTGACCAGGGAGAGCAGCCGCATGCCGGCGACCGCACCGTACACGGCCGGTATGGGAGGCGTGCCGGTCTCATAGCGCCTCGCGGCCGGGGCGAAGTCGAGCTGCCGCGGGTCGAAGCAGAACGGGTCGACGCGTCCGAACCAACCGGTGAGCTGCGGTTCGAGGTCCCGGCGTGTCCCTTTCCGCACGTACAGGAAGGCCACCCCCGGTATGCCCAGCAGGTACTTCAACGAGCCAGTGACGAGGTAGTCGCAGTCCAATTCGCGGACATCGATGGGCTCGACACCCGCTCCTTGATACGCGTCGACGAAGACCTGCGCCCCTCGCTCGCGTGCGAGGGCGGTGATCTGCCTCACTGGGAGCCGATGTCCGTTGCGGTAGCCGATCAAGGGAACCGAGACCAGACGGGTGGTGTGGTCGATTGCCCTCTCGTACTCCTCGACCGTAGTGAATCCGTCGGGGGCCGCAGCGAACTTCACCCGTGCGCCACGAGCCCTCTGAGCCAGCCACACGTGCGCGATCGAGGGGAACTCGACCAGAGTGGTGACCACGCTGTCTCCCGGTGACCAGTCGATTCCCGAGACCACCTGATAGGCGCCCTCCGAGGCGCAGGACACCAGCGCGATCTCATCGGCACGGGCCCCGATCAAAGACGCGAAGCGGCTGCGGGCCTCCTCGACTCGCCGGGTCCACTGAGGCCAGGGGGCACCGAACTCGACAAGGCTGCTCTGGAACTCGGTGAGTGCCCCCGTCAGCGCGTCGGAAAGGGCGCCCTGGCTGCATGTCGCGAAGTAGGTCTTCCTCTCAAGTACGGGGAAGTTGGACCGGAACTGCTCGGCATCAACAGACATCAGTCGCTTCGAATCCTCAGGCTCAGGCAGTGGCATCGAGCAACTCCCGCAGCTTGTCGAGCGAGGCCCTCGCGCTCGTCGCACCTGGCCGTGGACGGGCGGCACGCAGGTCGCTCAGCCGGGACAAGTTCTCGATCACCACGTCCAGCGGGGGCCCGCTTGCTGTCAGGTCGCTCTGCTGTTCCGGTGGGGCGTAGGTGGCCGGTTCTTTCAGGAACGGCCCGACGAGCTGATGATGGTGGAACGCATAGGCGGCTCCAAACCGCCGGCACACGGAGAGGAAAAGATCGGCGTTGTCGCGCAGTTGTGGCGTAAGGGGGCCGTCCGCTGACTCCCGAATGAAGGCGTCCAGCAGTGGCTCGGTTGCGGTGGTCGTTCGCAGCAACGCCTGCTCCTCGGGCGGCATGTAGGGGTACTTCTCCGCCAGTACCGCTTGGTAGAAGGGGTCATACGGCGAGCAGAGACCGAGCAGTACGTCTATGGAGTTGATCGCCGCGAAGTCACCGGCGTTCGCGCCTCGGTACTCGACACCGCCGACGCGGTACGGCTTGAAGTACGGCCTGATGTTGAAGAAGAATCGTTCGGTGTCCAGTTGCTTGCTCAGCACCTTGCTGAAATGCAGCACTTCGTCGAGACCTGTCAGCGCGTCCTGGAGCAGGTATGCCGCCAACGGACTGGACACCCCGAGTTGCGAAATGCGCCCGAGCGAGGTCGCCGTCCGCTGGTAGGCAAGGGCGGCCAGCGCGTTGTACGTGATGAAGGTTCGTTCGTCCTCGAGTGAGGTGAAGGTACGGAACCGGTCACGGACGGCTCGGTTGTAGAACGCCTGGTGGGCGAAGACGAATCTGGGCGCGACACCCAGTGACGAACCGAGGAGGCGGGCGAGCGGCCACGCGGCGGCCTGTGCCCCGTCAATCTCGTGACGACGACACGCGCCAAGGTAGTAACCCACAGAACCCAGCAGTTCGTAACGCATGTGCGGATCCTGGGGCATGGCGCGGCTATCGGTGATCCGGCGAGCCAGTTCCGCACCTTCCCGCATGAGCCGCTGTTTGATGCCGTCGAGTTCCGCGCAATCGAGCAGGATCTGTGTCCTGGCCGCGAAATATGCCTCCTCCAATTCCGTATTGAGATGGGCGAAGTCATTCCTGATCCACCGGTCGAAGTCGGCAACGGCACTGCTCACCGGACGTAACCTCCATAGCCATCGGTCACCGGGCGCCGGTGCGGACGGACCAGCCCCCGAGTGGTGCTCACACCCATGGTGATCACCCGAATGGCTCGGTCACCAGTACCATTGGGCTGCCTGCTAACCGGACCAATCAGAGGATGTGGCAGTGGGCGAAAGTGGCGAGGGAGCCGACTTCCTCCAGTTGCGGTCCGCTTCAGCTCCCGCCAAGGGGCTGACTGGCTGGTTGGTGGAGGCCGTGCGTACGGCGATCGCCGACGGGCGCCTGAAGGACGGTATGCGTCTGCCTGCCACACGTCTCCTGGCGGGTGATCTCGGCATCTCGCGCGGTGTGGTGATCGAGGCGTACCGGCGGCTGGCCGAAGAGGGGCTGATCACTGCGCGAGTCGGTGCGGGCACCGTCGTCAGTGCGCTGCCGGCGCCCGCACCCCGGCCTGCGCCGACGGAGCGACGGCTCCGGCCCGCGACCGGGGTCCCGCGCCTGCCCCTGCCGCCGGCGGACGCACTGGTGGACACGGACCTGTCCCCGGGCGTGCCCGACCTTTCAGCGTTCCCCCGTGCCGCCTGGCTTCGCGCGGAGCGAGAGGTACTCGGCAGGGCCACTGCAGCTGACCTCGCCTACGGCGATCCCCGAGGCTCTCGAGAGCTCCGGCAGGAACTGGCCGGGTGGCTTGGGCGCACACGCGGAGTCCGCGCCGACGTCGATGACATCATCATCGTCAACGGAGTCGCGCAAGCCCTGGCCCTTCTCGCCCAGACCCTTCGGCTTTCCGGCATCTCTGAGATCGCTGTGGAAGATCCGGGATCTCGAGGGGCGCGCGAAGGACTGGCCCACTGGGGCCTCAGACCAGTGCCGGTTCCAGTGGACGAAGAGGGGATGCGCGTGACTGAGTTGGCGCGCACCGGTCTGCGTGCCGCGCTTCTCACACCCGCGCACCAGTTCCCGACGGGCGTGGTCCTGGCGCCGCGGCGACGCCGGGAGCTCATGGAGTGGGCCGGGAATGGCGCCCTTGTCATCGAAGACGACTACGACGCCGAGCACCGTTACGACCGAGCACCGGTGCCCGCCCTGCAAGCCTCGGCTCCTGAGCACGTCGCCCATGCCGGCAGCATCTCCAAGACGCTGGCCCCGGGCATGCGGCTGGGCTGGCTGATCGCTCCACGAAGCATGCAAGAGGAACTGATCGACGCAAAACACGCGAGCGATCTCGGCTGCCCAGCGCTGCCCCAACTCGTACTCGCGCATCTGACGGCGAAGGGCGACCTCGACCGGCACATCCGCCTTACCCGCAGCCGCTACAGAGCACGGCGGGACGTATTCCTCACGTCCCTGCGGAGGGCGCTCCCCACGATCGATGTCCAGGGGGTCGCTGCCGGTCTGCACCTTCTGATCACCTTTCCCGATCTCAACGGTGCGGTTGAGGACACCGTGCTTGCCGACCGAGTTCGGCGTGCCGGTGTCCTCACCCACCCGCTTTCGTGGCACCGCGTGTGCCCGGGTCCCCCTGGCCTCGTCGTGGGCTACGCCTCCCATCCGGCCGGCCGACTACGGGATGCCGCGGATCGCATCGCCGCCACGGTGCGGCAGGTACTGTCTGCGGATCCTGCGGTGGCAGACGGTGCCAGCACCCAGGCCAAGGGGCCTCACTGACGGGATGGGGAGAGTCGGCCGTCGAAGGTGATGTCGAAGGCGTTCAGGGTGGTGTTCCAGCGTATGCCCAGCGGTCCTGGCCCTTGCCGGTAGGGTCCAGCGACATGGCGGCCATGCAGATGCACTTCAGGGCGGTGGTCTCGTTGGGGAAGTGGCCGCGGACCGTGACCGCCCTCCGGATCCTGGCGTTGACGAACTCGATCGCGTTCGTGGTGCAGACGATGCGACCGATCTTGGTGTCTGAGCGGAGGTACCGGGGGGAATTCCTCCCACGCGTTCTCCCAGAGCCGGACGATCGCCGGGTGGGCTTGCGCTCGTAGCGGCGGTGGAGTCGGCGGTAGGCGCCGAGCCAGGACATCGTGCGTTCGATGACCCAGCGGTGGTGCCCCAGACGTTGCGAGCTGTCCTGGCCTCGGCGTGCGATGCAGGGTGTGATGCCGCGGGTGCGAAGCCATCTCCGCAGGTAGGGGTAGTCGTAGCCCTTGTCGCCGTGGAGTTTGTCCGGGTGTCGTCGGCGTGGTCCGCGTCGGCTGCGGACCGGGCGTATCGAGGCGATCAGGGGCTGCAGTGCGAGGCTGTCGTGGGCGTTGGCTGCGGAGACGGCCACGGCGACCGACAGGCCGGACCGGTCGGTGACGAGGTGGATTTTCGATCCGTTCTTGCCGCGGTCGGTCGGATTCGGTCCGGTCAGGAGCCCCCTTTGAGGGCCCGAACGCTGACCGAGTCAACGGCGAACCGCGACAGACCAGCTCGCCGCTTGCGCCGAGTTCGTCCAGGAGGACCCGGTGCAGACGGGCCCAGACCCGGTCTGCGCAAGCTCTGGGAAGCCCCGATCGAGTCTCAGCAGAGCCCCGCCTACTGTCCAAGCTGGGGAGCGGTACACCGGTCTGCGCGATCGCACCTACTGCTTGTGGGGGCGCGGAACATTGATCACCATGGGCCGAACGTGAACATGGCCTGCCTGGGAGAGGATCGCCGCCTGGTCCAACAGATCGACCAGCAGCTGGTCAGGCTGGAGCTTCCTCGCCCGGGTCTTACGGCTGTCCCCTGTGGCAGTCCAAAGATCGATGGGATACCAGCCAACGATGTAGATGCCTGCGTCCGTCCCGGCTTCGGGTAGATACCTGCCCACCAGCTGTTCTTTTTGAGCCGTGGGAACTTCATCGTTCCAGGATCCCTTGACCTCGATGACCAGTTTTATGGACTCCCTCGAAGCGATGTTGGGGTCGTCACCCGGTGAGAGCAGCGCCTCGATGAGGAGGTCAGTGCGGTCGCCGGCACCGTATGGATCGGTGGGGTGGATCAGCACCTCACGGTTGATCGCGACGCGGTGACCGGCCAGCCTCAGACTCAGCTCGTGCGTGAGGTAGGCACACAGGGCTGCTTCGGGTTTGGGGCGCCAGACGTCGGGGATTGCTGGGTTGTCTGCCGACGGCTTTCGAGGAGTCTTCCCCGGTGTACGGTCCCATAGCAGTTCGCAGTGTGCGGGAAGGTCCTGACTCATGTCCTCAAGGGCCTCCTGCACCATGTCCAAGAGGTCCGTGCTGGTGCGGATGACGCGTCGCGCTGGATCCTCCAGGAGCCGTATCACGTCCTCTGCGCGCACTTGACTCCAGGTCGCAGCGGCATGTTGCTTGGTCGCCGCGACGAGTGCTGCGGCGATGGCCAGTCGATTGGGGTACTGGGTCGCGAGTTGGCGCAGTTGATGGACCGCCTCAGCCGTGGCTCGTCGGCTTAGCTCAGGGAGCAGGCGGTCTCTCCATTCTCGGGCTCGCTCATCAGCGTCGATCCAGCGCGCGCCGCGAAGGGGCCGGTCCCCCTCGGGGTCGTACAGGCCGCTGAGCCAGAGGTACAAGTCCGCAACACCGGCCTCACTGAGGGAGCTTTGAATTCGCTCCGTCTCAGTCCTGGCGCACGCTTCGGCCAGTCTGCGGCCGAGCTCCGCGTCCGTTGCCGTCAATGCCTTGACGCGTGGCCAGTACGCGTCAGCGTCTGCGGTCACCAGGGCCTGGGCGGCGAGGGCTGCGACTCGTGTGGTAAGCGGAGTTTCCCGGGGCGCGTCGAGGATGCTGTCAATGATGCCGTGCACGGTCCTGCTGTCGGTGGTGAGGAGAGAGGCCAGGGTGCTGTGCCAGGTCCGCAGCGCGGCCTCACGTGCCTCATCTCTCTCGGGCAGGCGTATGGGCAGGTCTTCGCTTGTTGGTGAGCCTGTCTCGCCCTTGCCCGTCGACTCGGGCACGAGCCGGAGGCAGGTGGAGAGTTCAGTGGCGAGGTGCTCTAGGGCCGTGCGCAGTTCCAAGGCCCAGCGCGGGTCGACGGGGTTGAGTTCGATGGGCTGTTGGCCTGCCGTGAGCGCGGCGTGAGCCGCCTGGGCGACGCGCAGAGCCAAAGATTCAGGGGCGTGACGGGCTGCCAGACGCAGCAGGTCCACCCGTGCGGGTTCCATGTAGCTCGTCGACATGCCCAGGTACTCGGTGAGTATGGCGGCGGTCCACGAGCCCCACACCGAGTCGGGCAGTTCGAACAGGCGGTTTGTTCGGTGGAGCTCGGTCAGAAGGGCGTATCCGGCCCATGAGCACTTGTTGCGGCGCGAGTGTTGCAGCCAGGAATCCGCGCGGTCATGTTCGGTTGTGAGATAGCGAAGGGCTAGCTCAGGGAGGTCCATCAGATCGTCGTCGAGGGCTACGGCACCCGGCCAGGTTGACATGGCGTCGGATGCGTCCTGCACCAGCTTTCCCGTCCGCGGGTCCACCCGTAGGCCCCAGACGAACTGCCACAGACTGTCGTTGTCCCCCTTCCTAGCCTCACCGAGGAGTCGCACTTGCTCGGCCATGAAATCCGCTGCTTCCGGCCAATGCTTCTTGCCGACGCTGTGGTTGCGGCGCAGCGCCTGAGCGAGACGGCTGTCGAGGGATATCGCCTCGTAGAAGGAACGTACATATGGCCAAGCCGGGTGCTTGTCGTCATAGGCCAGTTCGAACGCATGGTGGTCGTCGGGAGGAAACGTGCAGGAGGCCAGCTCGCCGTAGACCTGGATGTGCGCCTCGTCGTCGGACGCCGCTGCCTGGCTTGTCCGCTCCAGCATCCATGGGAAGTCCTTCCGATCCACGAGCTGGTGACGGATAGCTGGCTCGGGGGCCGAGGGTCCGTCGAGCCGCAGCGATGGGCGGCGTTCCCAGTCGTACGCGATCAGGCAAGCCGCCTCCCGCGGGTCGAAGTCTGCCCGCACGGCTTCCGTGACGAGGGCTTGGGTCAGAAGCCTGCGCAGTGATTGAGTCTCCTGGGTTTCGTGCCCGTGCTCGTCGGGTTGCAGGCAGTCCGGGACCTCGACCTTGTGGTGATCACGGAGTAGGCAGATGATGATCTTCGCCAAGGTGTCCGTGTACTGAGCCGCGTCCGGGGCCCGGAGCGCACGATCGATCACTCCATTGATTAGCGAGATCTCGAAGCGGTCATGAGTGAAGACGTAGCCACTGTCCGGCTGGAGGATCGCTCTATGTGCCCAAGCCAGGAGATCGGGCAGATCCTGGTCTCTGCACTCCCGGGGCATGGTCCTCAAGAAGTGGGCGAAGTTGCCGTATAGGTCTGGGGACGGGGGGCGAAGGGCGGCCAGCATCGTCGCGGCGTCCAGATGGTGCGGCCAGAGCAGGCTCAGCAGGGTGCCTCGCAACTCATGCTCGGGGTCCACACGCTCGGCGTAGGAGAGATCGGATAGCGAGTCGAGAGTCCCAGCGAGGACAGGCGCGGCACGGTCTGGGTCACACGTGAACGCGGCGCGCGCCGCCAGACGACGTTCCGTCTGGTGCCACGCGTCGTTCCTCACCAGCCGCAGCAGCCCATCAGCCAACCTGGGGTGAGCCGTGCCAGCCTCCTGGGCCAGCTGGATCGCCAGGCGGATTCGCGCTGTGGTCTGCCAGTCGGCCGCACCTTCGCCGGGGGTCGTCTCCAGCACGTCGGCGAGCTGGTCAGCGAGCCCAGGATGGCGCAGGTCCCAGCGAGAGAGTTGCCATCTTGTGTCGCTCAGTTCGACCTGTGCTGCACGTTCCAGCAGCCTGCTCACGGTCAGTCGGCGGACCTCGTCGGAACGAACCAGAGCGCTGTGAACCGCCAGGCTTTCCGGATCGGCGGTTGCCAGCCAGCTGCTGGCAGAGGGCTTCATGGCCACCAACCAGGCGGCAGTCTCCCGCAGAGGTGCTGGGATTGTTGCCGTCTCTCCGTCCGGTGAGCCGATCAGGAAGAGGTTCTCCAGCTGCCGCGGCGTGGTCTTCCGATCGGTCAGGTACCGGGCAGCGAGATAGGCCGCTACGGAAGAATGCCGGAAAGCCATCCTGTCGTCGTCCGGTGCTGTGAACAGCGCGGTAGCCAGGCATTCCTCTACCACCTGGGGCGTCACCCCGAACGGACCAGAAGCGGTTCGCTCCTTTCCACCCGCCAGTATCTCGCCCGCCAGATCGTATGTGCCGGCCTCGAAGGTGGCACCGCGCCAAACGGTACGGTGGCCGGACAGCAGCATCCACGCGGCCACGCGTCCCGCTACCGCCAGGCGCTGCGGGGCCGTGGTGATCAGGGACTTCTTAAGTCTGCGAGCGTCGCGGTCTTCAGCAAGCCGTGCCACACCGCGAGCAAACAACTCTTCTGGCAGCCCGTGCAGCTGGCCGTCAGCCCGGTAGGTCATGACCAGCAGTTCCAAGGTCAGCGGTACGCCGGCCAGCGCGGCGGCACCCGCCGCCTCAGCCGCCGCCACCAAGTCTTCACCCGGCACGCCGGCGCTGTCAGCCAGCGCCACAGCCTCCTGCCGACTCAACGGAGCGAGATCAACGCACCGACAGGCACCGAAAGCCTCGGACAGCACAGGCGTCAGCGTCGCCGGATAGTCGGCCGTGCGACAGGCCATGAGAAACCGAACCCGGCTGAGATCCCGGCCACTGAGCGACCTTCTCAACCGCCTCGGCAGGTACGGCAGAAGTGGGCTCTCATCAGCCTGGTCCAGGACTACCGTCAGAACTCCACCACACCCGGTGGCGTCTCCCTCCGGAGGCAAGGAGGCAAGATGGTTTCCGAGCTCCTCCTGGTAGGAGAGCTCGGTAAGGTCACCACCCGTCACCCAGAGGCACGCGTCGGAGTCTCCGTCCCAAGCATCGACGACGACGCGGGGCAGCCGATCTGTGAGCTGTGTCAGCACGGAAGTCTTCCCGGCGCCCGGCTCCCCCAGCACGATCATCGCGCCCGCCGCCGCGACCACAGAGGGAAGCGCCAGGGCTCCCTCCCGAAGCCGCCCGGCCTCCCTGACCACGTGATCATCATCCGCACGGAACGCCTCGGCGACCTGCGGGATCAGATCTTCGGCGGCGGCACGTTCCCCGCGCACCCTGCACACCCGAGGAACCTCAAAGCCAAACACATAGCCTGCCACTCCCCCATCCTCTCAGCGCCCACTGACAAGCACCTCTGTCGGCCCTGTGCTGACCCTTGAGCGGCCCTGCGATCAAGCTGAGCAGCGGCCACATGCTGGGGCTCTCCGCCGTGGAGCAGGACCGGACACGGTGACGGCCATCCGGGCCGCCAAACCCTGGGCTCGTGGCAGCTTGCACCCCGCCACCACCCACTGATCAACCCCCACACGAGCGGCCCCTCCGTCGGTGGCCCAGCCAGACTGAGGAGCGGGTACGCGCCCGGGACGAATCAGGCTGCTTCCCAGAGGCCGGCATCCAGAATGCGGGCGGCCTTGGTGATGCTCCCCGGCATCAGGTGCCGGTAGGTTCGATACGTCTCCTCGATGGACTTGTGCCCCATCCATTCGGCGACGTCGGTGATGGGTATGCCGCTCCCGAGCGCGTTCGAGGCGAAATAGTGCCGGAAGCTGTACATACCGACGCCGTTCTCCGCGGGGAGGTCCTTGAAGAGTCTCTGCACACGACGGCGTTCCATCGGCTCCGTGTAGTAGCCGCTCGGGCCGCGCAGAAGGTAGCCGTCCTTGGTGGTGCCGTGCTGCTCCTCGTAGCGCTCCAACGCCTCCTTCACGGAGCGTGGGAGTGGAACCTCCCTGAACTCGCCCGCCTTGCGGTGCTTCAGCTTCGCCGGCTTGTGCGTGTTGGAGTGAATCTGCTCGTGCACCCTGTAGACGTCGTCCGCCGCAATATTGTTGACGTTCACCGCCCGGGCCTCACCGTTGCGCAGGCCGCAGCCGACCATCATGACGATCTCAAGCGCGAGATCGTCGTCGGCCACAGTCAGCGCCTTCTTCACGTAGGTGAGGGACGGGATAACCACCTTCTGGCGAACGTACTCCGGCTCTTGGACACCCTTCACCCGGGTCGTCTGCCATGGCGCCCTTGCCATAAGCGTCTCGCAAGATGGCCTTGAGGGTGCGGAATATATTCACCTGATTTCCGCGACCGACCTTGTCGGCCTCCAATTCGTCCAGGAAGCGCTCGACAACGATCGGCGTAACGGAGTTCAGCTTTCGTGATCCGAGTCGGGGGACTATGTGCACATTGATCGAGCTATCGACGTGCTCGCCCGTGGAGTACTCCGTCATCTTGCGCTGCCGCGGTCGCCACTGCTTCGCGTATTCCTCAACCCTCTGCTGGCCCAGCTCACGGCGGGCTTCGGCGACGGATGGCGCCGTGCTCTTCTTCTCTGCGTAGATCGCCGTGAGGCGCTCGATCGCGTCGTCCTGCGTGTCGTACCCGGACTCCTCGCGCTGCTTGCCGAGCGCGTCCCTGAAGCGAATCGTGTACGGGTGCGGGCAGCGGGTGGGCTTGGCGCAGTCACATTCATGCACAGGAGCTGCGCAGAGGCGGAAGGTCAGCAAGCGGAGCCAAGGCTGCGACGCATGCTGACCTTTTGCTGACCTGAGGAGCCTCTATCATGCCCCTGACCTGCGCAGACGTCTAAATGCTAGATCTTGGAGAAAGAGTACGCAGCACTTTGGACTCCCTGAGGACGGCTCCCTGCCTGCTTTCTGCAGGTCAAGGGCGGTGTCGACTGTACACCGGCGCCCCCGTCCGATGTTTGTGAGGAACATCGCTCCGGTCCCGCGATACGGGCCCCACCTGGACTTTCGCGCCGCCGCCGACGCCTGTTCAGGCAATCCTCCGGGAACGCCCGGCGCCTCATGCTGACTTACCTGATGAGCCATCACCCAGGTCGGAGACCTTCCCAACCGAGCGTGCGAGGGTTACGTCCCGCCCTTCCCCCTCAGGGCACTGCCAGGACAATCTTCCCGAGTGCCTGGTGAGAAGCGAGCCTCCGCACGGCCTCGTAGGCGGTGCGGAAGTCGTATCTGCTGTCGATCAGCGGCTGCACCCTGCCGTCGAGGAGAGCGGGCGCGAGCGCACTCACCGCCCCGGAGAGGACGGCACCGAGCTACTCGGGCCGGGAGAATCCGAAGGACACCCCACGGACACGCAGGTGCCGGTACGACAGGACGTCCAGGTCGACGCCGGACTCGGCCCGGTCCAGGCGGCCGATGTTGACCACACTGCCGTCGACACTGGTGGCCGGCAGGCACTCGGCGACGGTTCGGCCTCCGGCATGGTCCAGGACGAGGTCGACACCCTCGCTGTCGGTGCGCTCCGTACGATGCTGCGTGTCCGCCGTATTGAACGCCCCCGCACGAGCGGGGTGCTCCGAAGAGGGCGGTCGAGTACACCCTGGAGCGGGTCTGGCTCCCGCGCCAGCGTGGGCATTCCGCCTCCGTACCTTGAGAACTGAACAAATGATCCTCCGGTCCCCCCGCGAGCAAGGGTGTTCTGGCGCTGGCCCACGTGACCACGGAGGCCCTGATCCGGTCCCTGCGCGAGCGGGGGTGTTCCGTCGAAGCCGGCGGCGATGGCCCGCAGCCGGGTGTGGTCCCCGCGAGCGGGGGTGTTCCGTACTCCTGCAGCCCGGCCGCCTGCTTGGCAGCGTGGTCCCCGCGCGAGCGGGGGTGTTCCGGTGCTGACCGCCTCCACCAAGGACCTGTCCACGTGGTCCCCGTGCAAGCGGGGGTGTTCCGGTGCTGACCGCCTCCACCAAGGACCTGTCCACGTAGTCCCCGTGCAAGCGGGGGTGTTCCAGATCCGGGCGCTCATCGCGGCGCACCGTCCTTCTGCTCCCCGCGCGAGCGGGGTGTTCCGGACGCCCCCTTTCGGGGTCCTCGGCCTGGATGAGTGGTCCCCGCGCAAGCGGGGGTGTTCCGTAATCCCAAGGGAAGTCGGGACCCGGGTCGGAGTGGTCCCCGCGCAAGCGGGTGTGTTCCGGCGGTGAACGGCTGGCCGTCCACGGTGGTGCAGTGGCCCTAGCTGTATTGCCCTGTGAGGTTGGGGACGCGGCTGGCGGGTGGTTTGCCTGCGAGTGCGGTGTGTCCGCGGTGGTGATTGTAGGAGTGCAGCCATTGCGGGAACGCGTCGCGTCGTTCCTGCTCTGAGGTGTAGGGGCGGGCGTAGGCCCACTCGTCGAGCAGGGTGCGGTTGAGGCGTTCGACCTTGCCGTTGGTCTGGGGCCGGTAGGGCCGGGTTCGCTTGTGGGTGATCCCTGCCGCCGTCAGCATGTCGCGCCAGGTGTGGGACTTGTAGCAGGCGCCGTTGTCGGTCAGGACGCGTTCGACGGTAATCCCGACGCTGGTGAAGTAGGTGTGTGCGCGGGTCCAGAAGGCGGTGGCGGTCTCCTTCTTCTCGTCGGCGAGGATCTCGCTGTAGGCGAGGCGGGAGTGGTCGTCGACGGCGGTGTGGAGGTAGCTGTAGCCGGCGTTCTTGCGGGTCTTGCGGCCGGCCTGGCGGCCGAGGGCCTTGTGACCGCCGCCGTCGGGGATGTTGCCGAGTTTCTTGATGTCCACGTGGACCAGCTCACCGGGGCGGTTGCGTTCGTAGCGGCGTATGACGGCCCCGGTGGCGCGGTCCAGGTGCGTGAGCCGGGCCAGGCCGAACCGGGTCAGCACCCGGTGGACGGTCGAGGGGACCAGGCCCAGATGGTGGGCGATGCGGGCCGGGCCCCACCGCCGCAGGATCCGGACTTTGATGATCCGGCGTTCGGTCCGCGTGGGCGTCCGGCGCGGGCTGGTGTGCGGGCGGGACGACCGGTCGGTCATCCCGGCCTCGCCCAGCCGCCGGTAACGGTCCGCCCACCGCTGGGCCGTGGTCGGCGAGACCTGGAAGCGTTCCGCGGCCCGGCGCAGCGGCCAGCCGTCCTCGACCACACAGCGGGCCAGGCACAGGCGTCCGGTCTCGGTCAGGGGTGCATTACGGTGGACCACGAGGGCCTTTCGGTCGGTGTAGACGTCGCAATCCACACCGAACCCGGAAGGCCCTCACCCATTCAAGTCGCCTCAGCCGAGACCTGCATCACCCGTCCACAACCTCCCCGGACAGAACACCTAGCGCGAGCGGGGGTGTTCCGCCGGGGCAACGATCGACATGACGGACGCGCCGGTGGTCCCCGCGCGAGCGGGGGTGTTCCGGAGCGGGACCTGGAGGAGGAGTACGGCATCGCGTGGTCCCCGCGCGAGCGGAGATGTTCCGTCGGAGAAGGCGTGGTTCGTGTTCCACGATCCGTGATCCCCGCGCGAGCGGGGGTGTTCCGTGGGCGATGGGGTAGGTCTCGGCGTCCTCGGCGTGGTCCCCACGCGAGCGAGGGTGTTCCGTCGGCAGGGTTCCAGATGATCGGCATGTCGTCGTGGTCCCGCGCGAGCGGGGGTGTTCCGGCCGTGAAGCGGGCGGGGCCGGGGGTGCCGGCGTGGTCCCCGCGCGAGCGGGGGTGTTCCGATCGTGTCGGACCGAACAAATCGGTACCAGCCGTGGTCCCCGCGCGAGCGGGGGTCTTCCGAAGGGGGGCCGGACGGACCAGGCCCGGTCCGTGTGGTCCCCGCGCGAGCGGGGGTGTTCCGGTCCTCGTCGTCGCCGCCGAGGTCCGCTGGGGTCTCTGCGCGAGCGGGGGTGTTCCGTCAGCCGCCCGGCACTCCGCGTCATCGGCAGCGTGGTCCCCGCGCGAGCGGGGGTGGTCCGACGATGCGCGCGGTGTCGGCGTGTTCGACGTAGTGGTCCCCGCGCGGGCGGGGGGTGTTCCGATCTTCATCGAGCCCCTGCTCCGCGAGTTCGTGTGGTCCCCGCGCCAGCAAGGGTGTTCCGGTGCGGACGCAGGTATCGACCAGGCATCCTGCCGGACCCCCGAGAGCGGGGGTGCTCCTTACGATGCTGCCATGACCACCGCATTGAACGACCGATCCCCGCGCGAGCAGGGGTGCTCCGAAAAGGCGGTCGAGTACACCCTGGAGCGGGCCTGGTTCCCGCGCCAGCGTGGGCATTCCGCCTCCGTACCTTGAGAACTGAACAAATGATCCTCCGGTCACCACGCAAGCGGGGGTGTTCCGGCGATGTGCGGCCAGGCAGCGCGCATGGACATCCGTTCCTCGCTCAAGTGGGGGCGTTCTGGTGCGGGCCCCAGCGGCCACCAGGTCCTCGTCCCGATTCACGCGCGAGCGGGGGCGTTCCGGGGCAGGCGTGGCGGTCGGCGCGCACCGTGTATCGGTCCCCGTGCGAGCGGGGGTTGCTACGCAGCTCTACTACGCCAGCTCGACCCTGATCTGTTGGTCCCCGCCTAAGCGGGGTGTTCCGGACGTCGTGCGGGGCCTTTGGTCCGGCATCAACCGGTCCCTGTGCGAGCAGGGGTGTTCCGTCGGTGCTCAGGAACAACGGTTCACAGGCCATCCGCTCCCCGCGTGAGCGGGGGTGTTCCGGACTTCCTAATGTACTGGGCGGCCAAGGAAGCGTGGTCCCCGCGCGAGCGGGGGTGCTCCGCCGATCCAGTCCCGCCCCTCCGGCAGCACAGAGTGGCCCCCGCACGAGCGGGGGTGTTCCGGCGGTGCTCCGATCGTGGCCGTCCGGGGCGTCGTGGTCCCTGCGCGAACGGGGGTGTTCCGGGCGTCCCGATGCACGAGGCCGTGCTGAGAGCGTGGTCCCCGTGCGAGCGGGGGTGTTCCGCCCCGGCGGTTGTAGGGACCGCCGAGCGGGGGTGTTCCGGGTCTCTGCCTCCCCGTTACTTACTGTTCGGCGTGGTCCCCGCGCGAGCGGGGGTGTTCCGGCGGTGGCCCTGCCCACTGTGCAGGTTGGTGCGTGGTCCCCGCGCGAGCGGGGGTGTTCCGGTGTGGGGGTCGTCGGCCAGGTGCACGACGTGGTGATCCCCGCGCGAGCAGGGGTGTTCCGCACCCGATCGTCCTAGGGGGTGTCTTCGCATAATCTCGGGTGGTGGATCATGGTGTCGTGATATGTCGCCATGAACTGTCCGATGCCGAGTTGGAGTTCGTCCGGCCGCTGCTGCCCGTGTCGTTGCGGGGACGGAAACGGCTGGACGACCGCAGGGTCCTGAACGGAATCGTGTGGAAGTTCCGGACCGGGACCGCCTGGCGGGACGTGCCCGACCGGTATGGCCCTTGGGCGACGCTCCACACCCGTTTCCGCAGGTGGGCGGCGGACGGGACGTTCGAGCGAATGCTGCGGGCCGCCCAGGCGAAAGCCGACGCGGCGGGCGACATCGACTGGCTGGTGTCGGTCGACTCCACGATCGTCCGCGCCCACCAGCATGCGGCCGGAGCCCGAAAAGGGGGCTCCGCGACCCGGCCCTCGGCCGGTCCCGAGGCGGGCTGACCAGCAAGATCCATCTGGCCTGTGACGGCCGGGGCCGCCCGCTCGCTTTCATCGTGACGGGCGGCAACACCAACGACTGCACCCGGTTCACCACCGTGATGGAAGCGATCCGGGTGCCTCGCATCGGGCCGGGACGGCCTCGGAACCGGCCCGATCACGTCCTGGGCGACAAGGGCTACAGCTCGAAAGCGATCCGCACCTGGCTGCGGCGTCACGGAATCGCCCACACGATTCCCGAGCGGGCCGACCAGGTCCGCAACCGGGCCCGAAAAGGCAGCCAAGGTGGCCGCCCGCCGGCCTTCGACCGCGAGGTCTACAAGCACCACAACGTCGTAGAACGGTGCTTCAACCGCTTGAAGCAATGGCGCGGGATCGCCACCCGCTACGACAAGACGACCGAGTCCTACGAAACAGCCGTCACCCTCGCCTCACTCCTGATGTGGGCGTGACATTTGACGACAGAACCTAGCCCTGCTGCTCCTCTGGTTCCCGCGCGGGCAGGGGCAGTTGGCGCCGCAGTTCTCTGTGAACAAGCCGTGGGGGTCATCCCCACTCGTATGAAGAGCAGGACTGCGAAACCGGCTGCCGGACGTCGGCCGCGAACACAGAAGCAGCCGCAGCAACAAGTGCCCGGCGGCCTTGGGCCAGGAACCGTACTCATGAACGCTGCTGGATGGGTGCAACTGTCAACATTCCGCACCCATATGCCTTGCCCCGTCCGATGCCTGCAGCGATCTTCTCGCGCAGCAGGTCGGCGTCGAGGACTCGGGCTGTCCCGTCGAATTGGGTGCGGGAGTGCTGGACGAGCTGCTTTGCGGTGCGGTTCTTGGAAGGTTTGTAGCCGCTCACCTTGGCGAGTGGCTGAGCGTCGATGTGCAAGGGTTCCAGGCCGGCTGCGGTGGCCTGGCGTTCCCACCATTCGACTGCAGCATTGCCGCTCAGGGCGACAATGGGAGGGAGTTTGTACGCCTCGCGGGAGGTTGCTCCGGGTTTACGCACAGGGTTGGCCACGCAGCGGTAGTGGACCACTGTTCCTTTACAAAGGCTTGACAACAGACTCTCGAGCGAGCGGGTTTCGATGCTGCCGTAGGTGTCCGGCAGGCGTGAGGGGTCGGGCTTGACTTGGCTTTGCAGGAGGATTTGCGGCCCACGTGGGGTTTCCTCGGCTCGGAACAGGACGCCGAATGCTACTCGGGCAGGATCTTCGACTCCGTCAGGGAACATCTGGAGCAACCGCTGATGCAACCGGAGTCCTTGAGCGTTGCCGCTAAGGTCCCGGTGGGCTTCAGGAGAGCTGGCCGAGGGCAGGATGCGGGTCAGCCACAGTGTCACCAGGCACTCCTCTTTGGCGCAGTGAAATGGGTGTCGGTGTAAAGCTGGAGCTTCCTCAGGTAGTCGGTGGCGAAGCCTGCGTACTCGGCATCCGGGAGGAGGGCGGAACGACGGTAGAGCGGTCGTGGTCTGTACTGGCGTGCTGACGGTGCGAACGACATTGGTTCGTCGTTGACTTCGCCGCTGTGGTGGTCGCCGTGGTCGTGGTCTGGGACGACTGTGGGTAGGGGAAGAATTCCGAGTGGTCTGTCGCCGTAGAACTCGATCGGCTGCGGGCTGGGGCGTGGCTTCTTGGTTGCCAGTGGCATTCGCGTCAGGTGGTGCAGCGGGTCTTCCACGATTCCGAGCAGGATCGGTCCCTCTGGCGGGCAGGATCGACGGCCAAGAAAGAGGGGCCAGTGCGGGGTTCTCAGGGCGTCAGCACACGACTGGAGCAACTCTTCGTCGTCGGATGTGAGTGCGACGGTGAAGGAGGCGTCGGCAAGATAGTAGCGTTTGGACACCAAAGTGCCCTTGCTCTCGGGTCGGTGTTCGCCGTTGACGGTAATGACTGTCTCGTCGGCCGGCAGTCCGCCGCCTACGGTATGGAAGTCGGGCAGTACGACACCGGGGCGGTCGACTCGGACAGTCATCGACAGCGCCGTGAGGTCGTCCAGGGAGGCGCCGCGCGGTCGCCCGAGACCTGCAGCCAGCATGCCGATGACGCCGGACCTGGTAGGGAACCGGGCCGTGTCACGCTGCAGGTATTTGCTGTGGGTGCCCCAGGACTGCAGTGGGCCTGCTAGGCGCAGTAGCAGTCCGCGGGCGGGCCTTGCGGTCACTGCGGGTGCTCGGCAAGGGCGGTGGCTACGGCTGCGGTGACGAGAGCTTCGAAGGAGGAGTGCCGCTCTCCAAGGTGCTCCAGCTTGTCGAAATGAAGAGAAGCGTGCCCTGCGTGCAGGACGCGGTCGCGGCCGAGAAGCGTATTCGCGGCCTCGGAATAGGCGTCGATGTTTTGGACTGACCGCGTGACGTAGCCGCCGTGTTGGGCAGAGCGTACGGGTTCTTCGAAGGCGGCGGCGAATGACAGCGGCCGGTCGGAGCGGACTGCTACGTGCACCAGGTGCGGGAGCGAGTGCGGAGCGGTGGAGTTCTTCTTCGCTTGCGGTAGTGACTCGATGAAGGAGAGGAGGAACTGGCCGGCGAGTTCGCGGGCGGCTTCGAGTCCGATGTCGTAGTCGTCGCTCAGATTCTTGACAAGCTCCTCGAGGTCTACGGTAGCGAACCGGTAGAAAGTGCCGGTGCTGAACTCGGCTGTGCCCATGTGGCCGCTGCCGGTTTCGTCGTCTTTCGCCGCGGTGACATCGTCAACGGCTGCGAAGTAGTCGAGTTCGACTTCGGTGGTGTGCGTGGTGAAAGCGTGTGCGACCTGCACGGCGCCGTCGACGCCTGCTTGGTTGACCTCTGCGAGCATGCGGCCGAAGAGGTTGATGACTCCGTTTCTCTTGAGAAGGACCTTGTCGATCTTTCCTTTCAATGCACTCTCGGGCTTGCTCCTTCCCTTGCCTGTGAAGTCGGCCGTGAGTGCGTCTTTATGGGCTTCGGCGATGTCCGCTAGTTCCTGGACAGCGTCTTCGGGGAGGTAGATGAGTGCGTTGGTCAGGATTTTATTCGTGATGGGTTGCTTGTCTTTCCCCTTGGCCACCTCCCACTTGATACTGCTTCCTGTCGCGACATGCGCGCCGGCGCGTTCGGCAATCGCCTGGTCCCATCCCCGTTCGCGGAGGGCCTCGGCGACCCGCTCGCCAATGCGGCGTGTACGCAGGGCTTTGTCGCCGAGCTTGTCCTGGAAGTGCTCGCGGACGGCCCGTTTCCAGGACTGGCTGGACACACGAGTACGCAGGGCGTCGCCGTAGAGCATGGTTTTCACCGAGTTGGTGTCGTCCCGGTTCAGGTTCGCGTAGGGGACGGGTTGGACGATGTGGATGTCGATGAAGCGTGGCTTGAGGTTCACGGGGTGGCTCCTGTGGGTGAGGAAGGGTCAGTCCTGGTAGGCGGCGGTGATCCGGTAGAAGTCCTGCAGCCAGCGGCGGCTGATGCGTCCGGACCG
Organism: Streptomyces sp. NPDC093600; assembly: GCF_044764755.1. Taxonomy (NCBI): domain Bacteria; kingdom Bacillati; phylum Actinomycetota; class Actinomycetes; order Kitasatosporales; family Streptomycetaceae; genus Streptomyces; species Streptomyces sp. NPDC093600. The sequence goes on along the minus strand of NZ_JBIWIU010000003.1, from coordinate 177,795 downwards.
GTAAGGCCAGTCGACGAGGTCTGCCAGCAACTGCCCCCAATCGATGGGGGCGCCCGCGGCGCGCACCTGGTTGACCGCAGCAGGCAGGTGCAGGTGAATGCCGCGGGTGCTCTGCCGTGTCAGAAGGTTGATGCGGTTTTCTGCGGCGCTCATCCGAAGGGAGGCGCCCTGTGCGATGACGGCTTGTCCCAGAGTGGAGCCGAACGAAGAGCCGTACGGGGAGGGCACAGAGGGAACATCCTCCTTGTCCGCTTCGCCGCCCCCCTGGAGGTTTTGCGCCTGTGCCGCCTCGGGCTCGTCTGTGCTGTGTTCGTCTTCTTCCTGGCTGGGCGAGAAGGCGTGTCGGGGCTGGGCAGCGATCAGCGAGGCTACGGTGTAATACGCCTGCGCTGTGGCGTCGTCGCACTCTTCCGGCACTCGGGCGGCCAGCAGCCGGTGCATGGGGCGGGCGCGCGGGTGGTTGAGGTCGCGGCGCAGACCCGCTCGTAGCGCTGCATGTGCGCCGGGGTCCGTGCGGCACAAGCGTTCGATGTTCGCGGTGAAGGCGGCGTACGCGGCACGGTTCTTCTGGCGCTTGCTCGCTTCAGGGGCTTGAGAGGTCACTGCGGGGGTCCTTGAGTCGGCGGGGGTGGTCATGACTTCTTGGCCGCCTTTTTCTTCTTCGCTCGCTCCATGGCCTTGAGCGGGTCCTTCACCGCGGCAAGGATGATCGCTCTCGCGCCGGCGACGGCCTTCGCGCCTCGTGCTGTGCGTGTCACGGAGCCGGTCACCGTCTCGTATGCTTCCAGCGCGTGCTGCCCGAAGGCCCGGCATGCGTTCTGGAAGTCGAAGTTGGATTCCGTGGTGTTGTCGGATCGCGTCAGCTGTCGAAATCGTGACCAGAACTCGTCCTCCGCTGCCGGCCAGTAGCGTGCTGCGACCGCGTCCTGCCAGGTTCCCGGATTGTTTTTCTTGTCGTCCGTGTACTTCAGCCAGGCTTCCTTGGTGGCCAGATTCAGCCTTTCCCCGAAGAGCTCGCCCAGCTCGCGGAGTTGGCGTACGGGCAGGTCGGTGCTCATCGCCGCTTGCTCCACTCGGGTCAGAACCATGGGAGTCGTGGAATCGACGTATTGGCGGTTGGCCGCCTGGGCGGCGTCCTGCTCGAAGCCGAGCGCGCGTATCCGCAGGTACTCGCTGACGTCGAAGGCGTGGTCCATGACTCTTGGCTGGATGGGGCTGGAGTCGTCCAGTTGCTTGAGCAGAAGGGCGTCGATGTCCCGCCAGAGAGAGCGGGAGGAGTCTGCGAGGCGGGGGAAGGCGTTTCCGTCGCCGTCGATGTCCCAGATCAGGTAGTCGTCCTGCGGCCGGATCCGTTCAGCGTCGTAGGCCCAGGTGATGTACGCATCAGCCACATGCTCACCGTCCTGGTCGGGGACGAGGTAGAGCGAGTGCTGCGAGCAGGCGGTGAGCTGCGAGCAGGGGCCCAGTGGTTCGGGCATCGGCTTGAGCGGGTCCGGGAGATCATCACGCTCCCAGGGACACAGATCGGTCTGCCGGCTGACCTCGTCTGCCGGCGGCGTCAGTCCGGCCAGCAGCGTCAGGAAAAGGTTGTCGCATTCCGGGTGATACGACAGCGCAGCTCGCAGGGGTGCGGCTTTCGCATAGTGGTGGCTCACCTCGCCAACCGTGCGTGTCGAAAGCGCGCCGGGGGCTCCCCAGTAGTGCCAGGTCAACAGTGACAGAGTCGCTTGCGAGAGGCTGGGGGGTACTGGGTCGTGATGGCTCCAATGCCCGAACCAGGAGTGATTGTTACCTGCTGCCCGGCTCATGATCAGCTTATGGGCCCCGGCAGTGTTCTTGCTGTCGCACTGGTCGGGCAGGCGGGGGTCCTGAAGCCATGGACGATCACGATCGAACAGGTTGAAGCGGTGACTCCACTGCTCGAAGTAGCCTTCGACGCCGGCCCTGCGGCCATGGGGAAGTTCCATGTTCCGCTCAAAGAGGCCCTGCTCGAGAACTTTCTCACGCCGATCGCCCCAGCTTCCGGGGCGGGCTTCGTCCAGGCCGGTGATTCGGGCGGTGAGCGCGTACAGCACGCGCAGCAGAGCCGAGTAAGCCGGAGCTTCCGGGATCAGCAAAGAGCGGATCTCTGGTGCCCGCAGGAACATGTCCCTGAGGCCCACTTCCGGTGGGCCTGACTTTCCCTCCGCCCATGCGACAGGAATCCATGGCTGGTCGATCAGATTGAACGCAGGCGTGGTCACGCCCCTCCCCCGTGTCAGACGTGCACCGAATGCTAGACGGACGGGCGGGGTGGCGCGGGCTGTTACGAAAATCAGCCAGCTATCAGGCCGGTTTCAGTCATGCAGAAGCGGTTTTCCCCGTCGCTGTACACCCACTCACCGTCCTGCGGGGTGAGGTTGAACCGCAGGACGGTCTTGAGCGCGGCCACCTCACGCCACGATGCGTTGGCATCGCCCTCCACACCCTCGACGAGTCGCTTGGGTACCGGAATCAGGTAGGGGACGAGTTGGCCGGCCTTCGGTCTCTTCTTGGAGTCCCGCTCGAGCTTCACCTGCAGGACACCGTCCTCCAACAGATTCCCTGGGTACAGGCACACCACATGCATCGTTTCCTCGCCGAGCACGGAGGAGAGCAGTTCGGGCTCCATGCCACCGTAATCGCGGCTCAGCAGGCTGAGGTCGCCATCGAGGTCCCGCGGTCCAGGTACCGCCAGCCAACCTGCGGTAACGCTGGCTCTGCGTTCTTGAACCGTGCGCTTGTTGTCGAGCCGCTGGAGCTCACGAGCCGCTTGCTCTCCCAGGCCGTCGACGAGGTCGTCGGCGTACACCTCACCCAGCAGTGAGGGCAGGTCCTCGGGCAAGGAAACCGTCCTGCCCGTTCCCAGGACCATGCCGGTGCGCCGCACCAGCGCGGCGTCGTCCAGTTCGGTCCGGTTGCCCTCTTGAAGCACGACAAGCCGCGCGCGGTCATCTGTGCTCTGCGCCGCACGAGCCATCAGGTTCACGAGAGGCGCCGGGCCGGAGATGGCCAGGTCGAAGTGCAGACCCCGGACATGCTCCAGCATCGGCGTCGTCACCAGCACGGAAGGGCCGCACACCCCACCATTGACAGAGAAGACACTGCGACAGGCTGCCAGTCGCTGCCATCGGTCTTTGTTGCGCATCTGCTGGTGAACCACGGTCACATCAAGCCCGGGCAGGTCCTGCGTGAGCCGGCGGAACGTGAAGATGGCTTCCTCGGGCGTCGAGCAGTACACAGCGGCTGTTCCCTCACCAGCTGCGGCCAGCGGTGCAAGGGCCTGCCGGATCTCGTCGTACGGCGCACCGTCAGCGACCGTGATGCTAAGAGTGCCGGTATGGATGTCCCCGGCAGGCTGGAGGGGCAGGTGCCTGCCTCCGGACTGCGCATCCACGAACGACCACCCTGGCAGCCCACGAGGCTGCGCCAGGGGTTCGATTCCCCCTCCCGCGCCGCGACGGTAGGCCGCCAGCATCGCGTCCACCGACCTGTCCGCAGCCAAAGCGGCCAGAACGACCGGGATCTGCAGCGCAGCCGCCCACTCCAGGAACCGGAGCATCAGCTTCTGCCCCCAGGCCCCACGGGCATGAGCCTCATCCACCACAATGACCTTGCCGGAAAAGGCAAACAGCCTCATCACGTTGAACTTCACCGGCATGACAGCCTGCAAAAGCTCGTCCACCGTTCCCGTGCCGAACGGAGCCAGAAGCGCACGATGGTGAGAGTTGAGCCAACTGTCCGCTGCCAGGGCCCACTCCTCACCAAGCTCCGCACAGACCTCCCCTGCCGCATTGGCCTGCACCCACTGCTCCATGGCCTCCGCCGGCTTCAACCGGGACGAGCTGTGAAGCAACAGCGCCCCCTTGGGCCCTGTCAGAGCCTGTCGGCCGAAATCAAGCACCTGTTCCATATGACTGTCGGCCGCTGCACCGGTCGGAAGCGCATAAAAAAGCCCCCGCGCATTCGCCGCATGCCCGAGAACCGCCGCTGCATGAAGAGCCGCTTCTGTACGATCCTGCGACGCCGGTGCCGTCACCACCACGATGCCCGGCCCGTGCTCGGCTACCAAGTCAGGCAACTGGCCAGCGATGCTTGCCGCAAGGCCAAACTCGACATGGCGCGCAGGCGGGTACGACGGCCGAGCGAACCGCGTACCCAGCAGGTCCGTCTGCTGCACCAGAAGAGGAGCCGCGGTGCGGGCAACCTGCCAGTAAGCATCCAGTTCCGCCGGAGTTCCAGCCCACCCCTCCCCCCTCAGCCGGGTCCGGACCCCTTCTTGGATACTGGCCAGCCAGTCCGACATGATCACCAGCCCCGCCAGGACAACAGCCGCCCCCGGCGTCATCTTCCCTGCCGGAACCACCTCCGCCCCGGTGACTCTGCGTACCTCATCGAAGTGGATCCGCCGCTGCTCCTCCCAGCTTCCCGCTCCCAGACCGGGGTGACGCGCGACAGGACACCTCGAGTCCTTGTCATAGACCACCGGATGGAAACCACCGCCGTGCCCGCCGAGCAACTGGGCCACGGCATGACTGAGCTGAGTCTGCGGACGCCGCTGCGACGACGGATAGCCGATCTCCTTGAACGCCCGCACCAGCCACCAGTGGGTCGCCGCTTCATGCGATTGTTTGTCCTGCGCAGCGCCGGCACCAAATCCGTACCCCGGCTCACCCATCAACTCCTGCGCCTGCAGTTCCCCGTCCCCGCGCTTCGGCCCTCCGCTCTGCAGCTGGAACGGCACACTGATCTTCCCGACGTCATGCAGCCCCGCCCAGAACGCCACAAGCGCACGCGCCTGCTCATCCTCAACCTGCAGCGCCTGTGTCACCATGCTCCGCTGACGCACGGTCAACAACTCGTCCCAGACGACCTCGGCAACAGCGGACGTGTCCAGGAGATGACAGATCAAAGGGTGCGCGTGCTGCACACCGCCGGCACTCTTGCCCAGCCCGGCATGCTTGCCCCAAAGACGGGAGTCCAGTGACACGGATTCTCCTTGTCGCAGATCCGCAGCGCATGCCTGCTGCAGAAGCGGGAAGCGGAAGGATCCACACCCGAACGCATCGCCGCCCCACCGGGACGATACGAAGGCCAACGAAGTTCCAGTCAACCGCAAGCACGCCAACACCTCGACGCAGTAGACTACTTACCGCTGCACGCCTCCCTGAGGTGCGCGGAACCTCATTGGCTCTCCAGCCGGCGGCACTGTCGGGACAAACGCATGACCCTCCCGAGGGACGTGGCGCTTTGCCCTCGGCCGTGTGATGCCACGTGGAGATACAGTGTCCCGGTTCTTGCCCAAGTTCGCCCTGCGTCGCGAGGCCCTCCTCAAGGCGTCTCGTGTAGTGGTCAGCACGGTACTCCGTGTCCTGATCAGCGAACTCGTCAGCTGGCTCATCTGAGCCACGGGTGACGGATCCCAGGGGTCCGTCACCCCTTACATGAGAACAATGCCCCGTCGGCGGGCGATTCTCGACAGCCCGCGGCCCGAATCACGGGCCGGTTCCGCTCCCCGCGGAGGGAATCGCGCCCCCCCGCGCAAACGGGGGTGTTCCGCTTCCGGATCCGACGTCCTCGAACCCGATCCAGTGGTCCCCGCGCGAGCGGGGGTGTTCCGTGGAGCATGTACGAGGTGGTGCCGTCGGCCCAGTGGTCCTTGCGCGAGCGGGATGCTCCGGCGTCCCGGTACCCGGCCGTGGTGAGCCCGGTGTGGCCCCCGCGCGAGCGGAGATGTTCCGGACGCCGCCGAGATCCAGGGCGTCCAGTCCCGGTGGCCCTGCTCGAGCGGGGGTGTTCCGATCAACGGTCGGAAGGAATCCTTCGACCCCGTGTGGTCCCCGCGCGAGCGGGGGTGTTCCGCCGCAGGTGCAGGTATCACCGGGCGTACTGCTGGCCCCCCGCGTGCAGGGGTGCTCCGAAAAGGCGGTCGACTACACCCTGGAGCGGGTCTGGTTCCCCGCCAGCGTAAGCGTTCCGCCTCCGTACCTTGAGAACTAAACAATTAATCCTCCGGTCCCCCCGCGAGCGGGGTGTTCTAGCACTGGCCAACGTGACCACGGAGGCCCTGATCCGGTCCCCGCACGAGCGGGGGTGCCCCGAAGGTGTGGCGCCTCAACGTCGTCGAGGCAACCCGGCCCCCGCGCGAGCGGGAGGGTTCCGGCCCGACACCTCCTGACGGTGCTGTTGCGCAGGTGGTCCCCGCGCGAGCGGGGGTGTTCCGCGGCTCGACGGCTGCGCCATGGTGGCGTGGTCCCCGCGCGAGCGGGGGTGTTCCACGCGGGCACGGCAGGGGCGGTGACCTGCGGATGTGGTCCTCGCGCAAGCAGGGGCATTCCGTCTGCGTCGGACTGGCGCCTTTTCCGGCGTGCTCGAACACAGCAGGGCTGGAGCACCAATCCACCAATTACCCGGTGCAGGCGGGTGAGTCGCGGTCCAGGAGCGAGAGGGCATCCTGCACCCATCACGACGTGGTGAACTTCCCCCACCCCGCCACCACACTCCGGCAGTCTGGTCCAATGCGTATCAAGATCAGCCTCATAGCCACTGCCGCCCTCGCACTCGCTCTCACCGCGTGCAACACCAGTGCCAACCCGCCAGCTTCAGGCAAGAGCAGCGCCGAGGCATCCACCGCCCCAGCCGCGCCGGCGCCCACCACGAACAGCGCGTTCCTGCGCCCCACCCCCGAGCAAAAGACCGCCCTCATGGCCGCGCTCACCGCCATCGACCCCGCCCTCACCACCAAACCCGAGCGGGCCATCAGCCGCTCCGTCGGCGTCTGCGACGACATCCGCAAGGGCAAGGACGACGCCACCGTGGCGAAGAACGCCGCCCACCGTTACAACGGCGGCACGGCCAGCGTCGACGAAGCCAAGGGCACACTCATCGCCGAGGCCATCAAGACGACATACTGCAAGAGCTGACCCACTCACGGGTGGTCCCCCGCGCGAACGGGGGTGATCCGGCAGAAAACCGTCCGGCACTCCGAGTGCCTCCATAGTCACCGCACGAGCAGGGGTGCTCCGGCGCTGGACACCACGCTGGCGCGCCACGGCTCGTAATCCCCACGCGAGCAGGGGTGTTCCGCTGGCCGTGTCGTCCAGGAGCCCGCCGAGGCCGTGGTCCCCGCGCCAGCGGGGGTGTTCCGCGATGGCGCGTGTGCGCTTCATCGGCCCGAAGGTGGCCCCCGCGCGAGCGGGGGTGTTCCGGCGTTGACGATGCCGGGCCCGGCCCGGAGGGCGTGGTCCCCGCGCGAGCGGGGGTGTTCCGGTCTGGAGGTTGAACGTCGTCGAGACCACGGCGTGGTCCCCGCGCGAGCGGGAGTGTTCCGGAGCACGACGGTGAGCAAGTCCCGTCGTCGGCCCAGTCCCCGTGTGAGCGGGGGTGTTCCGTCGGCGCTCAGCAACAATGGTTCACAGGCCATCCGCTCCCCGCGCGAGCGGGGGTGTTCCGAATCACGACGGCTGGATCGACAGCAAGAAGGGGTGGTCCCCGCGCGGGCGGGGGCGTTCCGGTTACGGAGGCGTGGCTCGTCGACCTTTCGGGGTGGTCCCCGCGCGAGCGGGGGTGTTCCGTTCTGTCGGCGGACCGCGAGGAGCGGCCCGATGTGCTCCCCACGCGAGCGGGGATATTCCGTGGCGCGGCTGGAGGGAGCGGCATCGGCCTGGGGTGGTCCCCGCTCGAGCGGGAGTGTTCCGGTCGACGACCACAGCGTCGACGCGCTTCGGTAGTGGTCCCCGCGCGAGCGAGAGTGTTCCGAGGGGTGTGGCTGGTGCAGTACGGCGTGTGCTGGTGGTCCCCGCTCGAGCGGGGGTGCTCCGGTGAAAGTCATCTGCGCCGCCCACACGGCCTTATCGAGCTGACGGCGGCCGGCGTGGTCCCCGCGCGAGCGGGGGTGTTCCGATCACGGCGCCCCCATCCGCCCCCGCCAGGCCGTGGTCCCCGCGCGAGCGGGGGTGTTCCGTCCCTGACCGTCGCCTGGTGCGGAGACTCCCGGTAGTCCCCACGCGAGTGGGGGTGTTCCGCACGCCCCGGCCCGTTCCATGGCCCTGGCTGGGCAGTCCCCGCGCGAGCGGGGGTGCTCCGCCGCAGGTGCAGGTATCACCGGGCGTACTGCTGGCTCCCCGCGTGCAGGGGTGCTCCGTACGATGCTGCATGTCCGCCGTATTGAACGACCGACCCCCCGCGAGCGGGGGTGCTCCGAAAAGGCGGTCGAGTACACCCTGGAGCGGGTCTGGTTCCCCGCCAGCGTGGGCGTTCCGCCTCCGTACCTTGAGAACTAAACAATTAATCCTCCGGTCCCCCCGCGAGCGGGGTGTTCTAGCACTGGCCAACGTGACCACGGAGGCCCTGATCCGGTCCCCGCACGAGCGGGGGTGCTCCGTCCTGCCGGTGCTCGAGGCCGAGGCGCTCAGGGTGGTGCTGGCACGAGGGGGGTGTTCCGGTCGCGAAGGCGGTGGCGGCATGATCACCCTCGTGGTCCCCACGCAAGCTGGCGTGTTCCGGTAGACCGCTGCGCACTGGAGCGCCTCGCTGCGTGGTCCCCGCGCAAGCACGGGCGAGCGGGGGTGTTTCGAGCCGCTGGTCTTCCTTCGAGTAGGTGTCGGAGTGGTCCCCGCGCGAGCGGGGGTGTTCCGGTGTGCGAATGACCCACGAGTCAGGACTCCAGGTGGTCCCCGCGCGAGCGGGGGTGTTCCGCCCTGGACTTCGGGGACAATCGACACGTACCCGTGGTCTCCTCGCGAGCGGGGGTGTTCCGGGTCGGGATCGGCCGCGCCGCTCGTACGCGTCGTGGTCCCGCGCGAGCGGGGGTACTCCGGTCCGCAAGCGCGCACGTCACCTCAAGGCGCAGTGGTCCCCGCGCGAGCGGGGGTGTCCCCTCCTAGCGCTTCGTCATGGACGACAATCCCGGGTGGTCCCCGCGCGAGCGAGGGTGTTCCGCCGGTGGTGGAGGTCTCCCGGGTACGGTCGGCGTGGTCCCCGCACGAGCGGGGATGTTCCGACCTGGTGACGCCGCAGCGTCGCGAGGTTCAGGTGGTCCCCGCGCGAGCGGGGGTGTTCCGTAGCCGTCGGGGAACCCGGAGGTCATGCGCTCATGGTCCCCGCGCGAGCAGGGGTGTTCCGCCCCCGCGGGCCAGTCGCTTGATGTCGGCGTCGTGGTCCCCGCGGGAGCGGGGGTGTTCCGTCGGTGGTCTGCCACGTGAACGGGCCGAGCGTATGGTCCCCGCGCGAGCGGGGGTGTTCCGGGCGTCGACAACGGACGCCAGCTCGGCGCCTCGTGATGCCCGCACGAGCGGGGAGATGGCGGTCCTGGAGGCCGACCCCGTGGAGTGGTCCCCGCGCAAGCGGGAGTGTTCCGCGGTCTGCGGGTTCGGGGTAGGTGCCGGTTCCGTGGTCCCCGGGCGAGCGGGGGTGTTCCGGTCTGGGGGTCGCGGCCGTCGCTGCGGCGCCGGCGGTTCCCGCGCGAGCGGGGGTGTTCCAATGTCGGTGACGGGCCAGTCCCAGACGGGGGCGTGGTCAACGCGCGAGCCGGGGTGTTCCGGGGGTGGGGTGGAGGACCTCCAGGGCCCATTCGACCAGCCGCCTGACCGAATCGTAGCCGTTTCCTCTGGTCAACGGCCACGCGAGGCGTGTACCGCCAGCAGACGAAGAACCTGCTGATCCCTCAAATCCGGAAATCACGCTGCTTCCCAGAGGCCGGCGTCCAGGATCCGGGCGGCTTTAGTGATGCTGCCGGGCATCAGGTGCCGGTAGGTGCGGTACGTCTCTTCGACGGACTTGTGCCCCATCCACTCCGCCACGTCGGTGATCGGGATGCCGTTCCCGAGCACGTTCGAGGCGAAGTAGTGCCGGAAGCCGTACATCCCCACGCCCTGCTCTGGCGGGAGGTTCTCGAAGAGTCGCTTCACGCGCCGCCGCTCCATCGGCTCCGTGTAGCAGCCACCGGGACCTCGCAGCAGGTATCCGTCTCCAGTTGTGCCGTACTTCTCCGCGTAGCGCTCGGTCGCCTCATGGACCGATCGGGGCAGAGGCACCTCGCGGAACTCCCCCGTCTTCCGGTGCTTCAGCTTCGCCGGCTTGTGCGTATTGGAATGGATCCGCTCGTCCACTCGGTACACGTCCTTGGCCACGACGTTGTTGACGTTCACCGCCCGCGCCTCGCCATTCCGGAGACCGCATCCCGCCATCATGACGATCTCCAGCGCAAGGTCCGCATCGGCAACCGCCAACGCCCGCTTCACGTAGGTGAGCGAAGGAATGGCCACCTGCTCACGCACGTACTCCGGCTCCTGGACCCCCTTCACCGGATCGTCCGCCATGGCCCCCTTGTCGAACGCGTCCCGCAGAATGATCTTGAGAACCCGGAAGATGTTCACCTGGTTGCCCCGCCCGACCCCATCGCCCTCCATCTCGTCAAGAAAGCGCTCGACCACCATCGGCGTGACCGAGTTCAGCTTCCGCGCCCCCATGCGAGGAACGATGTGCACGTTGATCGAGCTGTCGACATGCCAGCCCGTGGAGTAATCCGTCATCTTGCGCTGCCGGGGACGCCACTGCTTCGCGTACTCCTCGACCGTCAGCTGACCCAGTTCACTGCGGGCCGCAGCAACGGACGGGGCCGTGGTCTTCTTCTCCGCGTACAGCTGCGTGAGGCATTCGATCGCGTCGTCCTGCGTGCCGTAACCGGATTCCTCGCGCTGCTTTCCGAGCACGTCGCGGAAGCGGATCGAGTAGGGGTGGGGGCAGCGGGTGGGCTTGGCGCAGCCGCAATCCTTGAAGAAGGACCCCATGCCGCGGGCGAGCTGTCGGGCCATGTACGCACCATCCGTTCCGGCCCAAGAACCTGCTCAGGCGCCGCACTGTCGGTCGCAGCAGCACGCGGGGACACGTCCGGGACGCATGCTGACCGTTTGCTGACCTGAGGGGGGCACATGATGCCCCTGACCTGCGGCGACGCCAAATAGTCAGATCTTGGACTTGAACATGGTACGCATCATCGAGGTACTCCTGGACTTAGGCTCCCTGCCTGCGTTTTTGCAGGTCAAGGGCGGTTTTCTACCCTACAACGAGTCGCGTGTTCGGGCAGCGTTCCCAGCCTACGCAGCACCCTCCGAAGAATGGCCGTGATCACCGTCACTCTCTCGCGACGATCAGCAGCCGCCGACAGCACGGCAAGGCCGGCACCACGCCACCGCGGCCCCTGCCCCGCGCCCTCCTCACCCCCGAGCCCGAGCCTCTCGTCCTGACCCGCCGGACGCCCTCGGCCGACAGCCACCAGACCACCAGCCTGCGACAGGACCGATGCCCCGGCCGCGCCAGAGACAACGCCCCGTCGGGACCCCGACCTCCCAGGGCGGTACATCAGGTCGCCTCAGGACTACCCCTGCTTCCGGATGCCGCACTTCGCCCGGAGGCGATGGCATGGTCGCGTGATTGACCTCGGTCCGGTCAGCGATGACCATGAACGCCAGCGTTGAACAGTCGCCTTGACCACCCGTGACGACAACGCCCAGCAGCTGCCTCCGAGTTAAGGTGAAGTGAAACCGTGACGCTCGACAGCTTCAGCGAACACCACCATGGCCGTGCCGTGTTCACAGCCATGCAGCCCGACCACCGGGCGGCCGTCGGTGCCGTCCGTGAGGAACTGTTCGCCGCCGGTTATGACGAGGACGGCATCCACGCGTTGGTGGGGATGCCGTTGCTCGAGATCCATCCCGCGACGTTCCACTATCTCGACCGGCATGTCCTCGGGACGGACCCGCTGTCGGCCGCGATCAGACTCTTCCTGCTCGACAGGGCCGTGGACGAGCAGTCCGTCCTGTCCTTCCTGAGCATGGCGTCCGTGGAAGTACTGCTCGAACTCGGGGTCCTGACGCGGAGCGGCGGGGATCTGCGCTCCCAGGTCCACATCACCTGCGTGGACGGTCTTCTGCTGGCGACCGACACCGGCCGTTACTCGCGGTGGTGGGACGGCGTCGACGATCTGGGCGACCGAGTCATGTACATCGGCTACGACAGCGTGGGCCTTGCCCAGGTCGCGCCGCGCGACCGGGTGGGGCGGACGCTGGATCTGTGCTCCGGCAGCGGAATCCAGGCACTGGTGGCGAGCCGGTACAGCGACGAGGTGGTGGGCGTCGACCTCAACCCCCGGGCGGTCAGGTTCGCCCGGTTCAACGCCGCGCTCAACGGTATCGAGAACGCGACCTTCCTCCAGGGAGACCTGTTCGGGCCCGTCGAGGGACGGCAGTTCGACCGGGTGCTCTCCAATCCACCGTTCGTGCCCGAAGTTCCCGGGGAGAGCCATCTGCACTACCGGGACGGCGGTCCCGACGGGGAGCGGCTGCTCGCGCGGATCGTGGCCGGGGCCGGGCAGGTGCTGGCGCCGGGTGGACTGATGCCGATCACGACCGACCTGTTCAACCTCTCCGGTCTGCCCCGCAGAATCGAGGAGTGGCTCGGGGCCAAGGACGCGTTCGACGTACTCGTCCTGGTGGAGCGAGAGTTGCCGGTGTGGTCCTACGCGGACACGCACGCCGCGCACGCGCCGACCGCCGGGGAACGGAGGGCGTACGCCGCGCGCATGCTGGACGCGATGGACGAGGCCGGCATCGAGTCCGTCCATACCGGGTACATCGTCGTGCGCAAGCGCGCGGACGGTTCCTCGCGCCCGGGGGCGGTCGAGACCGTCCGCGTCGCCCCCGCGGTGACGCGACCGGCGGGAAGCCGGGTGGCGGACCACTTCCGGTTCCTCGACCGTGACCTCGACGGCGGGGCGGACGCGGTGCTGCGGACCAACCCCGAGGTCCGTCTCGTGACGACAGCCCTACCCGATGGCCGTCGGACGTACCGGCTCGTCGCGCCGGACGACGACTACGTGGCCGACATGGACATCAGCGATCTGGCGAGGAAGCTGTGGCAGGCAACGCTGGCGAGCGACGTGCGCTGGAGTGTCATACGCGGCAGCGCGCTCGAACCCGTTGCCCGGGAACTCGTACGGCACGGTGCGCTCGCCCTGGCGGACTGACGCGCGGAGCAGATGCCCGAACCGACCTGGTCACCACGGATAGGCAGGGCGTCAATTCAGGCCAGTCTAGGGAGAGTTGATATCGAGCCAGTTAGACCGAGGCGTTCTGGTGGGACAGGTGAGGTGCTGCTATACAAGGCAGGCACCACTCATCCGAGTGACATCACGAACGATGGGAAAGGGGAACCGTCATGAGCGAGGACGAGCAGAATCCCAGTGGCGGCAGGAAGAAGATCGCTCGTGCCGCCGCGACCGCCGCGGTCACCGCTGCGGCTGTGACGGCCATGGGTACGCCGGCCGTCGCCGCCACTCATGCCCAGGACGAGCGGCCCGCCTTCACGGTGGAGCAGCTTGACGACATGCTGGCCTCCGCGGACCTGGAGAACGCGGAGAACGTGCGCGTCGTGCAGGCCCTTGAGGTCAGCCCTGGCGCCATGATCGCCAAGCAGTACGACCGCTGATCATGTCTGTCCGGTTCGAGGGCGTCCTGCCCCGCACCGTCACGGAGGTCCTCGACCGGCAGGACAAGGACTGGACGTCACGCTTCGCGCACGTCACCCGTGACGAGTCAGTCATCTACCTGGCATGTTGCGGCACGACTGACATCACGCAGCCTTATCACAGCCTTTCGTACCTCGCGGGTGCGCTGGACAGCTCCGGGCATTCCTATGTCGTGCGGGATCTCGCCATCGAGTTCTGGCACTTCATGATGTCGCCCGCGGTGGTGGAGCAGCTGCGCGCCGAGTGTGTGAAGCGCTACGAAGAGGCTCCCGAGGAGGATTCGCTCCTCCCCCTGTTCATCGACGTGCTCGCGGACGGAGAGCGCTTCCAGCGCGCGTTCGCGACGCTGCGCGACGAGACGGCGTTCTACGAACTGCCGGCGTACCTGGACGCCGTACGCGAGCTGAGTCTGCTGCCGCGGCTGCTGACTCTGCTGTCCCGCGGCGCGACCTACCGTACGTTCAGCAGCGCCTCTCCGCCGGGGTCGGAGGAGGACCGGATCAATCTGGTGACCCTGCGTCGCGAGATCGAGGCCGGGTTCGGGATCGATGTCGTGGATGCCTTCTACGATCACCACGCCGACCGGATCGCGGCTCTGCGGCCGGGGCTGGTGGGCCTGACGATCCCGTTCATCTCGCAGCTGGAGCATTCGCTGGCCCTCGCGGCCCGGCTGAAGCAGCGTGGTGTCACGGTGGCGATCGGCGGACCGATCGCGGCGAAGTTCTACAAGTACCTCGGCGATGTGAACGAGCTGAAGGTGCTGGATTTCGCCGTCGACTACCTCGTTACGGGCGAGGGCGAAACCCTCATCGCGCAGCTGGCGGACCACTGCCAGAAGGGCGAGGAGCTGGGCCAGGTCGACAACCTTGTCGACGTTCGTGACCCGCGTCCGCTGAAGCGTTTCTTCTTCGAGAAGGTCGACTCTCTTCCGCCTCCGAACTACGGGGTGTGGGACTACAGCCTGTACGCGTCGCCGAAGCCCGGTGCCCTCTACTCGCCCACACGTGGGTGCTACTGGAACAAGTGCTCGTTCTGTGACTACGGGCTGGCGATGAACGCGCCGACGTCGCCCTGGCGTACGCGCAAGCCGGAGACCGTCATCGCGGACCTCAAGGCGGCGTCCCAGTACTCCCGGCACTTCTTCTTCGCGGTCGACGTGCTGTCGCCGGCCTATGCGCTGAAGATCTCCGACGCGCTCATCGAGAGTGGCCTGGACATCAAGTGGATGGCGGACTTCCGGCTCGAGAAGAGCTTCCGGACGGAGAACACCGAGGTGTTCGCCCGGGCCGGATGCCTGGGTGCGGCGTTCGGCATGGAGAGCACGGACCAGGAAGTCCTCGACCTCATCAACAAGGGCACCGAGGTGCGGCGCCTGGAGACTCTGGTGGGCGCGTTCGCGGACGTCGGCATCCCCGTGCAGCTGATGGGTTTCACCGGGCATCCCGGTGAGACGCGCAGGCAGGCCCAGGTGACGCTGGACACCGCGGAGGCGATGCTCGAGACCGCCGCGACCGTCGCGTTGGGGAAGTTCGGGCTGACCCCGGGCGCGGACATCGCTCGGCGCCCCGACGAGTACGGGATCGAGGTCCATTACGATCCGTCCGGTGACGCGGCCATTCCGTGGGAACTGAACTGGACGCATCGCGAGGAGATCGACGTCTATCCCGAAGACGACTTCGCGCACTCGCTCCGTCTGATCAGAGGCTTCCCGTACCCCTTCCTGGGGGCCACCTCAACGCTGCACAGCCTGCTGTATTTCGAGCGGCATCCCAAGGCGCCGTTCCCCATCCCCCAGTGGGGATACACGGACACCTGGAAGTCGTTCGACGTCATTCCCTTCTACCACGCCCACGAGGACGCGGGCACGACCACGCTGCTGAGCGGACTGACAGGGCGTGCGGTCATACTCCATCCCGAGCAGGCGAAGCTGTTCGCGGCGTTGTTCGACCGCGGCCGGTGGCTGCGGCTCCAGACGAAGGAAGGCCTTTCCCGACAGGTGCGCGTTCTGCTTGATTTCCTGGTGAAGAACTCCCTGGCGATGTTCCTGCCGGTGAACGCGGCATGACGCGGCCCAAGCTTCTCGTCGTCGTCCCGCCGCAGGCTGTGAGCATGGTCAACGGTCCGCCGTTGGCCCCGCTCCTGCTCGATTACGCGCTCACGCCCCACGGTGTGGACGTCGAGTTCTTCGACGCCAATCTGAGCTTCTTCGGATGGTTGTGCGGTGACGAGGTGAGGGCGGCGGTGACGGGCCGGCTGAAGCAGCTCACCGTCGCCGAGCTGTCACCCGATGTCCTGGAATCGGCGGACCTCACCCGGATCGGCCGGTACCTGTCGTTCCTCGAGAGCGACTACTGCCGGGGCGGGGAGGTCAGCGCGTCCCGGGCGGGCATGGACTGGGAGGCCGCGCACGAACTGCTGGTCAAC
The DNA here is from genome assembly GCF_044764755.1 of Streptomyces sp. NPDC093600. Classification (NCBI taxonomy): domain Bacteria; kingdom Bacillati; phylum Actinomycetota; class Actinomycetes; order Kitasatosporales; family Streptomycetaceae; genus Streptomyces; species Streptomyces sp. NPDC093600. Next base: position 161,828 of record NZ_JBIWIU010000003.1, on the reverse strand, counting down.
CCGCGTGCCGCCGTGCCCGATCCGGAGTTCCGGGACACCTGGCTCGCCACGGCCATGGACGGGCTGTGCGAGGAGATCCTGCGGCGCGGGCCGGACCACGTCGCGTTCTCGACGCTGTTCCACACGCAGACAGAGGCGACGGCCGAGCTGTGCCGGAGGCTGCGCGAGGCCGGGTTCGCGGGGCGGATCATCCTCGGTGGAGCGGCGATCAAACTGACCGACGACATGGCGCTCGAACAGCTGATGACCACCTGCTCGGCCGACCTTTCCTACAAGTACAGCCTGTACGGGGAATTCCCCACACTCGCGGCGTACTTGCGGGGCGAATGCGGTGCCGACGAGGTGGCGAACGCCACGTATCTCGACGAGACGGGCAGTCTGCGCCACGCCTCGGCGAAGGGCGGTGCGGTCCGGTCCATGGTTCGGGCCCTTTCGTACGATCTGGTCCAGGGCGTGGCCTACCTTCCGGAACACATCTATCCGGTCCTGCTCTCGGAGGGCTGTTACTGGGGAAAGTGCGACTTCTGCGACTACCCCTTCCTCTCCTCGCAGGACCCGTTCAAGGTCAGCGCCTTCTTCAGGAAGGCGCCCGATGTGGTCCACGACATCGGCATACTCGTCGAGAAATTCGGCGTGTCGCGCATCGATCTGATCTCGGACGCGGTGCCGATGGGATATTTCCGTCTGATGGCCGACGCCGGTGCGGACAGGTTGCGGGAACTCGGCGCGCGGCTCGAATGCTCGATCCGGGCGGAGCCCAAGGCGAAGGCCCATCATTTCGAGGCGATGGCCGCGGCCGGTGTCGATCTGGTGACGATCGGCGTCGAGTCACTGGCCGACGAGGTCCTGGACGGAATGCAGAAGGGCAATACGTACGCCGACATCATGCGGTCGATGCGGCTGGCGCGCGAGCACGGCATCAAAGTGAAGGCCAATCTCATCTTCGATCACCCGCGGATGCAGCCGCGTCATGTCGACGAGACGCTTGAACGGCTGGAGGAGATCCTGCCCTACGTGGAGTCCCTCGGCGTCCACTCGTTCGGACTGACGCCGCATGCTCCACTGGCGTTCACACCCGAGAGCGCGAACCTCGTCATCCTCAAGGACCAGAAGACGACCAACGACCACGGGGAGCACCATCTCCGGTTCGTGCGCACCGACATGACGCCCGATCTGCAGAGCCGGCTGTCGGATCTGCGGACGACCGTGGAAACGGCCGCCTACCGTCTGGAGGCTGCCCGGGCCGGCGGTGACGAGGCCGCCCGTCCGCGAAAGATCGTCAACCTTCCCTACCGTTGGGACGGCCACCGCGCGGTCAGGGACACCTTCGCCGACCTGTGCGTGAGCATCCCGGGCGACGTCGCACCCTTCTCGTACTTCGTGAAGGGCCGCGGGGATGGGTGAGGAGCGCGACGATCCCCGCGGCACCGAGCTGGTGGGGTTCGGGGGCGCGCCGGTCGTGGCCCTCGACGCCCTCGTGCCCACGGTGTCCCCGGCCGCCTGCTTCTTCGGGGTCGACGTCGACCTGTCGAAGCGGTTCGGGGACAGCTCCGACGGCGCCGCCGCCTTCGTGCGGCAGTGGTCGGCCCGGATGCGCCCGTGGACGCGGGGGCACCGGCCCTCTGCCGTCGACGTGGGGGTCCTGTCCGGTGAGCCGGCGGACGTGATCCGCGGCGCTTCCGAGATCGTGTCGCGGGCCTTCGCGTCCGGGTACGTACCCGTCGCCGTGGGCTGCGACCACACGGTGAGCTATCCCGTGGCGATGACGGCGGCCAGACGGCACGAGGATCTGACGTACGTCTATCTGGACGCTCATCTCGACCTGGGACTGCATCTCGGCGACGGCTCCGACGGGGTGCACAACGGCAACTTCGTAGCCGCGATGGCCGCCGGCGGCGCCTTCCGCGAGATCGTGAACATCGGCGCGCGGGCGTGGACCACGTACGACGAGGTCTACGGCGCCGGCTGTCCGGTCACCATCGTCCGTGAGGTCGATCCGGCCGGCCTGTCGGCGCTGCGGGGCAGAAAGGTGCACGTCAGCCTGGACATCGACGTACTCGACCCGGTGTACGTGCCCAACACCGGCAGCCGGGAGCCCTTCGGGGCCTCCCCCCAGCAGGTCAGGGACGTGCTGACCTGGCTCGCGGACAACTGCGCCGTCGTCAGCGCCGATGTGTCGGAGGTCCTGCCCGACCCCGCACACCGTACGACCGCCGAGATCGCGATGCGCTGTGCTCATGAACTCGTCAAGGAGCGAAAGACCCGATGAACGACAGCCCGACGTCCCCGGTCAGCGACGACGTCGTCGAGTTGAGGCCCCACAGCCCGGCAAGTCTGGAACCGCTGCTGCGCTGGAAGAACGACCTCGAGATCCGGCGGCTGAGCGACGACGAGACACACACCTACAGCCGCGAACAGGTCGCCGCGACGCTGGAGCGGTGGATGCGGCCGAGTGAGGAGATCGTCCATCTCGCGATCGGCCTCGCCGGCCGTGCGGAGCCCATCGGATTCCTCCACCTGGCGCTCATCGAGCGGGCGCATCAGCGGTGCCGGCTGGGCATCGTCATCGGCGAGAAGGAACTGTGGGGGCGCGGCTACGGACACCAGGCGGTCGTGCGGGCGGTCGGCCACGCCTTCGATGTGCTCGGACTCGAGCGGATCACCGCCGAGGTCTTCGCCGACAACCCGCGTTCCGTGCGCCTGCTCGAAGGTGCCGGTTTCGTGCGGGAGGGCGTGATGCGCGAGAGCATCCACCGCGACGGGCGGCGCGTCGACGAGCTGGTGTACGGACTGCTGCGGCACGAGTGGAGCAAGGGGCACAAGTGACGAGAACAGAGGCGGTGAGCACCGAGCCGGTGCGCGCGGAGACGGCGCCGGCCCGGGCGCTGGAGTCGGAGGAGGAGCCGGGGACGGTCAGGATCGGGATCAGCCTGTCCGACTTCGTGCCCGCACGCGGCCAGATGGACGAGGCGGTGTACCGGCGGGTCTCGTACGTCGAGTACGGCGGGCATCACCCGCCGGCGAAGGACCCCGGGGTACGGCGCCTCCTCGCCGAGGGCATCGTGCGCGATCTGAGCCGGCATCTGGTGTCGGTGGAACTGCCCGATGTCCTCGACATCGAGGACGAGGCCCGGCGTATCGCCGAGAACCACGCGGGAACCTCGCCCCGGTACATGGTGACCGACTTCGGCTTCTGGAGGCTGGGTGGGCGAGATGAGCGGAACTTGTGGTTCCGTCCCGCGCTGCTCAGCCGCGAGGTCGCCGCCCGGATCGCCCGTAACGTCGAGGGTCTGTCCAAGGAGTTGGGAGCTCCGGTCCACGCCGAGAACCCCTTCAGCCTGACGCACGCCGGCGAGCTGAGTCCCGCCGCGTTCATGCGGGAACTCGCCGAGCGCGGAGCGACGCTGTGCTTCGACATCGGGCACTTCTACGCCGCGTGCGTCAACGAGGGCGTGGACGTGTGGCGGGAACTGGAGCAGGTGCCGTTCGAGGCCATCCGGGTCGCGCACATCGCGGGCCTGAGCCGAGTCGGTTACAGCGACCGGCCGCTGCTGCTCGACAACCACAACGTCCCACCGCTGAAGGGCTGCCTCGACGTTCTGCGCATCGTGAAGGAACGGTCGCCCGGCCTCGGCTGGGTGACGTACGAAGCCGAGCTGGCCCCCACCCAGGTCCAGCACCGGGGACTTGACGCGATAGAAAGGGCGATGGCATGACCGCGTCGGAAGAGCTCGTCCACGACGTGCCGGCCGAGGACTGCTTCCGGACCCTGGTCCGTACGCCTCCGCACGACGAGAAGACGACGGAGTACCTGGCCTGGGCCCGGCTGATGGCGCAGGTCGTCGACGACCTGCACCGGTGGGCACCCAACTTCGCCGCCGCCGTCGCCTCCTCGTTCCGGTCCCTCGACGGCCTGCGCCCCTACTGCGAGTCCGGCGACTTCGAGCGGGCCTACACCGAGCCCGTCGCCCACGCCGTGAACTTCGTCCGTCATTTCCTCGCTCAGGAGCACCCGGCGTGGCTGAAGGACCTCGCCCGCTGCGAGATGTGGGCCAGTCCCCGGACGCACCAGCTCGACGACGCGGAGCGGGCGGCTCTGAGAGAGGCGCTGGGCGTCCAGGAGCGCTCGGGCAAGGAGTTCGTGATCGTCGGCCACGACGTCCTGGAGACGATCCAGCAGGTCGTCGGCTATCGCGACATGACCTTCGTACGCTCCGCGCCGCTGATGTGGCTGCTGCGCGTGCCGCCGCTGGACGTGACACCCGATCCGGAGGCGCGTCCGGGGATCGTCGTCTTCCAGCGCGGCGACGAGGCCGTCTCCCTGTCATACGTCCCCGCGGGGGGCACGCGGTGACCGGCCTCGTCCGGATCGGGGTGGCGGTCGAGGCGGCGTGCGACCAGTACGCGCAGGGGGAGGCGGCGGGCGGCTGGACCACCGGGTTCGTGGAGTACGGCGTCCACATGGCGACCGGCGTCCCGGACTGGGTGACCGACACCCGCCGCGCCCTGGGCTGCGGTCTGACCCTCCACCCTCTGGACATGAACATGGCCCAGCCCGAGCAGGGGACGGGGCCCTGGGTGGAGTCTCTGGCCTCCCTGGTACGGGAGCACGAGGTCTCGGCGCTCATCAGCGACGCCGGCTTCTGGTACCACGGGCGGCGTGAGGGCACCTGGTTCCGTCCGCCGCACATGAACGTCGCCGCCCCGCGCTGCCGCGAGAGCGCCGCGGCGATCGCCGCGGCGTGCGGGATCCCGTTCCGGGTCGAGAATCCGCCCTTGGAGTGGCTTCCCGACGCTCCCTCGTTGTGGTCGTTCCTCGACGAGGCGTCGGACGCCGAGGGTGTGCAGATCTGTCTCGACCTGTCCCACGTCCTGCAGTTCGAGCGCAACGTGCACGGGCGCAACCCCGTCCTGCCGCGCTCCTTTCCCTGGGAACGTGTGGCGGAGATCCACCTCGCGGGATACGTGAAGGCCGAATTCGCGGGCCGGACCATGTATCTGGACCAGCACCTCGCCGACATCCCGCCCGAGGAATTCCGGCTGCTCGCGCAGGTCGTCGAACTGCGAGGACCGGAACGCCCGTTGGACATCTGCCTGGAGATGGAGCCGCGCGAGCCGGGCGCCTTCGTCTCCGCCGTCGAAAACATCCGCACGGCCCTCGGCGTCGCCGTCTGACGTGGTACGCCGGGCCTGCCCCCCACGGGAGTGGGCCGGCGCGCCGCCGTGGACGCCCATCGGATCGCTGGTGTGTGCGGTCGGCCGCGAGGGCTGCGGCCGCGTACCAGGTGGTGGGGCCGACGAGTTCGGTGACGGGCTGCGGGGCGGCTCGGGGGATGCCGGGCAGGGTGCGGTCGGCGTCGCCGTGGATGACGAGGGTGGGGACGTCGATACGCGGCAGGTCGGCGCGGAAGTCCGTGAGCCAGGCCCGGACAGAGTCCACGGTGCCCTTGGCGGAGGCTCCGACGGCCACGTTCCAGCCGGCCCGGACCGTCTGCTCGCTGATGCGCTCGCCGCCGAGGACGTCGACGTTGTAGAAGTCGGCGAGGAAGGCGGTCATGAACGCGAACCGGTCGGCGGTGATGTCCTCTTCGATGCCCTGGAAGACCCTCGCGTCCGCCCCGCCCGGGTTGTCGTCCGTCTTCAGCAGGAAGGGCGGGACGACGCCGATCATGACGGCCTTGTCGACGCGCTCCGAGCCGTACGTGCCGAGGTAGCGCGCCACCTCGCCGCTGCCCATGGAGAAGCCGACGAGGACGGCGTCGCGCAGGTCGAGCGTCGTGAGCACCGCGTTCAGGTCGGAGGCGAGGGTGTCGTAGTCGTAGCCGTCGGCGGGCTGGTCGGAGCGTCCGAAGCCGCGCCGGTCGTAGGTGATGACCCGGTGGCCGGCGGCGAGGAGTGCGGCGGTCTGCCTCTCCCAGGAGGCCCCGCTGAGCGGCCAGCCGTGGATCAGTACGACGGGCTGTCCGGTGCCATGGTCCTCGTAGTACACGTCGATGGGTACGGATCCGCCGTCGGCGACCTTGATGAACGGCACGGTGTGCTCCTTGCGTCGGTGCTTCTCGGAGGGGAGGGGCAGGCCGGACGGGCGGGCGCGATCAGCCGGTCCAAGTACGTGCCGTCGTACATGACGTCCTCGTACGCGGCCTCCCTCAGCCGCGCACCAGGGGCGTGTCCACGAGGTGCTCCGCCAGGAACCACACCTGCGCCTCGCCGGTGCGGATGACCTCGGAGACGAGCAGGTCGGTGCTGCCCTCGTCGCCCTCCGCCGAGATCCGGGCGGCGGCGTCCCGCGCGTCGATCAGAATCCGCTCGTGCGCGTCCAGGAGCCGCGACAGCATCACGGGAACCGGCTCGACGCCGTCCGGCGGCCGGGGAACGGCCGTCAGCTCCGCGACGTGGCGCGGGTCTCCGGCCGCGACGCCGCCGAGGCTCTGGATCCGCTCGGCCAGAGCGTCCACGATGGCCAGTTGGGCTTCGGCGTGCTTGTCAAGCATGAGGTGGAGCGAGTAGAAGGTCGCCCCGCGCATCAGCCAATGGTGTTTCTTGTAGAGGGAGTACAGGATCTGCGTATCGGCGAGTACACGGTTCAGCCGCTGGCAGGCGTACATGCGCGTGTCGTGGCCGAGGCCGATCGGCAGCTGCTTGAGCGTGCCGAACGCCTGCGTCTCGGCGCCCTTCTGGTGCAGCAGCGGCTGGCCGCCGCCGTGCCGGGACGGGGTGGTGGTGGATGCCGTGGTCGCGGTGTCCATCAGGTGCTCCTGGTCGGTTGGATGGAGAGGAGGGCCCGGTCTCCCGGTCAAAGCCCACGGGGCGCCCGGGCCCGGTCTGTGTGGCTCGCGCTCAGCGCTCGCCGTGGGCCGGGGTGGGCGCCGAGGGGGCCGGCCGGTGCAGTACGAGCCGGGTGAGCAGGCCGCTGCCGACACCCGCCGCGAGCACGAGGGCCGCCCACCACAGCGGGTACGGAGTGAGGCCGAGCACCGCGTCGAGGGACCACGCGCCGGGGCCGGTGGCCGCGAGCGCCGCGGCGGTGACGATCAGGACCAGCGGATACTCGTACCCGTCGTTCTGCACCCAGAGGCCGTTGTGCCATTTCACGGTGAGGGCGACGGTCATGACCCCGATGGCGCCGGTCGCGGCGAGCGGGGTGAGGAAGCCGACGGCGAGCAGCAGCCCCGATCCGATCTGGCCACCGCCCGCCGCCAGGGCGGTGAGGACTCCGCCGCGGAAGCCGTCCGCGCGGAACTCCTCCGTACCGCCTTCGAGTCCCCGGCCGCCGAGGTGCCTGCTGACCTTCTGCACCCCGTGGGCGGCGACGAGCAGGCCCACCAGCAGACGCAGGATCAGAATGCCGGTGTCCAAGGAGGTCAGCCGGCCGCGTGCGCGCCGATGACGGACTGCGCGTACACGACGCCCAGACCGTACGCGCCGGCGTGCTCCTTGACGATCTCCATGACCGCGCCGTACGTCTCCTGGCGCGCCCAGTCCCGCTGGAGCTCCAGGAGGACCTGCACCCAGGTCACCGGCACGGCGCCGGCGGCCAGCATCCGCTGCAGGGCGTGCTCGTGCGCGGCCGGGCTGACGCCGCCGGAGGCGTCGGAGACGACGTACACCTCGTAACCCTGCTCCAGTGCGGAGAGCGCGGGCAGCACCAGGCAGACCTCGGTCCACAGACCGGACAGGATGATCTTCTTGCGCCCGGTCGCCTTGACCGCCGCCACGAGCGCCTCGTCCTCCCAGGCGTTCATGGAGGTACGGTCGATGGCCTCCTGCTTGGGAAACACCTCAGCGAGCTGCGGCAGCAGCGGCCCGGAGAACGACTCGGCGGCGACGGTGGTCAGCACGGCCGGCACGTCGAACGCCCGGGCCGCCTTCGCGAGGCCCACGGTGCTGTTGATGATCGCGGCGCGGTCGCCGCTCCCGGTGCCGAAGAACATCTGCGGCTGGTGGTCCACGAAGAGCATGACCGCGTTGTCGGGCGTGAGCAGATCGGCGCTCGGGGCTGCCTGCACCTTGTCGATGTCGAACATGAGGGGTCCTCTCGGAACAGTCGGTAGGGGTGGCCTTCCGCGTTCCCGCGGCTCGGCACACCCCGAAGCTATGGCCGACCCGGCCGACCGACTTTCCTCCCCGCGCCCAGGAGTCGGCACCACAGCGCACTGTCCGCAGGACTCCCGGGGTCAGTGGCTCCGCTTGCCGTGGGGGCCGTGACGGCGAGGACCGAGAGGAGGATCAGGGCGCAGGCCGGGGCGAGGACGGTCCAGGGGGCGAGTTCGGCATAGGGCTGGTTCTCGGAGAGCAGGCGTCCCCACTCGGGGGTGGGGGGCTGTTCGCCGAGGCCGAGGAAGCCGAGGGAGGCCAGGACGAGGACGGTGGTGGGCAGGCGGAGGAGCGCGTTGCGCAGGAGCGGGGCGCCGAGGGCGGGGAGCAGGTGGCGGCGGAGGAGGTGGAGTCGTCCGGCGCCGAGTGAGCGGGCGGCGGCGATGTGGCCGCCGGCTCGTTCCTGCTCGAGGAGGGCGGCGCTCTGGGCGGCGTACGGGCTCCAGCCGACGAGGCAGACGGCGAGGGCGGCGCCCCACAGGGAGGGGCCGGTGGCCGCGGTCACGAGGAGTCCGGCGAGGACGGCGGGCATGGTGGCGACGACGTCGGTCAGGCCCGCGGTGATGCGCGGCGCGAGGCCGAGGAGCAGACCCGTGAGGGCGCAGACCGCGGTGACGGCGAGGGCGACGGCCGCCGTGCGCAGGGCGCCGTGGCCCAGGCGGGCGAGGAGGTCGCGGCCGAGGGAGTCCGTGCCCAGGGGGTGGGCGGGGGTGGGCGGAAGCAGTCGGGCGGCCGTGTCGACGTGCAGGGGGTCGCGCAGCAGCCCGGCGACGACGAGGGCGAGCAGGACGAGGGTGCAACCGGTGGCGACGAGGCGCCGGGTGCGTCCGGGCGGCAGTGGGGGCCGGGGCAGCGCGGGCAGGGCTCGGTCGCGCAGCGCGCGGCCGAGGAGCGCGCGGCGGACGGCCTGGACGAGGAGGCCCGCGGCCGTGCCGAGCAGCACCAGGGCGAGCGTCGCGGTCTGCAGAGGGGGAAGGTCCTGGGCGATGGCGGCGTCGAGGGCGAGGCGGCCGAGCCCGGGGATGTTGAAGATGCGTTCCACGGCGACGGCGCCGCCGACGAGGCCGACGACGGTCGGGAGCAGTTGGGGCAGGACTCCCGGCAGGGCCCGGCGCAGCGCGTGCCGGGCGGTGTGCCCGGGGCGGAAGCCGGCGGCGCGCCAGGTCTTGGCCCATGGTTCGTGGAAGGCGGCGGGCAGTGCCTGGTCGAGCAGGCCGCCGATCATCGCGCCGGACGGAAGGCCGAGCGCGAGGGCGGGCAGCACCATCGATGCCGGGCCCTCCCAGCCGCCCGTGGGGAACCAGGCCAGCCACACCCCGCACACCAGGGCGAGGAGGGAGGCGAGCAGGAACTTGGGCAGCGCGGCCAGGACCGCCGCCCCGGTGCCCGTACGCTCCCGTCGCAGCCGGCGGCGTGCCCCGAGGTGGACCGTGCGCGCGCAGACGGCCGCGGCGACGAGGACGGTGACGAGGAGCGCGCCCAGCATGAGCGTGACCGACACGCCGAGTGCGGCCGTCACCTCGGGAAGGACGGGCTCCCCGGACACCCATGAGGTGCCGGCGTCGCCGCGCGGCACTCCGCCGAGCCAGTCGGCGAGGTGGGCGAAGGGGCCGGCGTCGAGGCCGATCTCCTCGCGTACGGCGGCCAGTTCGGCCGGGGTGGGGTCCTGGTCGGCGGCGCGGGCGCGCAGGACGGTGAGGGCGGGGTCGGTCCTGGACAGCCAGGGCAGCATGGCCACGGCGGTCAGGAGCGCCGCTCCCGCGCCGAGGCGGCCGGCGCCCGCCACCCAGCGTGCCGGGCGGGCGGGCGTGGTGCCGTGAGCGCTGCTCGTGCCGCTCACTGGGGACCGCCGCTCGTGCCGCTTACTCGCGGAGCGCCGCTCATACCGCTCATTCGCGGAGCGCTGCTCATGCCGCTTACTCGCGGTGGGTGTCGAGGGTGATCAGGGCCCGCTCGCGCGGGTCGAGGGTGACGCCCTCGACGCCGGCGGCGATGCCCTGGACGACCTTCTCGTGGACGAGCGGCACGACCGCGTCGGTGCGCAGGATCTCCGCCTCCGCCCGCATGATCTTCTGCCGGCGCTTCGTCGTGTCGCTCTCCTCCGCGGCGGCCCGGATCGCCCGGTCGACCGAGGTGTTCTTCAGTGCGGCGATGTTGTAGACGCCGGTGCTCGTGAAGTCGCTGGCGAGGTAGGCGACGGCGTCACCGGTGTCGAGGAGCGTGACCCGGGAGAAGACGAGCGCGTCGTACTTCCCCGCGAGGAGGTCGGCCTCCATCTGCGTGTACTCGCGGACGTCCTGCTTCACCGTGAACCCGGCCTTCTCCAGCTGCTGCTGGAGCACGGTCGCGGCCTCGGGCAGTTCGGCGCGGTTGGTGTACGTGGCCAGGCGCAGCGTCCTGCCCGCGGCCTCGGCCTTCACCTGGGCGGGCGTGGCGGCCTGGGGGCGGCCGGTCACCGCCGCCCGCCGGCCGGCGGCCCACGGCACCGCGGGGCCGAACAGTCCCTGCGCCGGGTCGGCGTAGCCGCTGAAGACGGAGTCGACGAGGGCGGAGCCGTCCACGGCCTGGCGGGCGGCGGCGCGCAGGGCGGGGTCGGTGAACAGGCCGCCGCCGGTGTTGAGGATCAGGCTGTCGGTGCGTACGGAGGGCACTTCGTGCCGGGTGTCCTGGTCCAGGAGCTTCGCCTGGGCGGTGGGGATCCACTCGGCGATGTCGACGGTGCCGGAGCGCAGGGCGTTGGCGCGGGCGGTGCCGTCGGCGATCCAGGTCACGTCGACGCCCGCCGTCCTGGCCCGGCCGCCCCAGTAGCCGTCGTATCGGTCGAGGGTGGCCTTGGTCCTGCCGGTGAGGCGGGTGATCCGGAAGGGGCCGGTGCCGGTGCCGACCGGGCTGACCGTGCCGTCCGCCGCGTACGCCTTGGCGGCCAGGACGGCGAGGGCGGGGCTGGCGAGCCGGAGCGGCAGGACCGGGTCGGCGCTCTTCGTCGTCAGGGTGACGGTGTCGGTGTCCACGGCGCGGGCGGTCAGGTCCACGTCGCTGAGGACGCGTGGCTTGGGGGTGGCCCGGTTGGCGTGCGCGAGGGCGGTGACGACGGACTGTGCGGTGACCGGGGTGCCGTCCTGGAAGGTGGCTTTGCGCAGCTCGAAGGTCCAGGCGGTGGCGGAGTCCCGCTTCCAGGAGGTGGCGAGCGCGGGGGCGGCCGTTCCGCTGGCGTCCAGGGCGGTGAGGCCCTCGGCGATCGACAGCTTGCTCAGCACGGTGGCGTCGTTGCTGAACGGGGACAGGGCCTTGGCCGGCGGCACGGCGAGCGCCACCCGCAGCCGCCCCTCCGTACCCGCTGCACCTGCCCCGGTGGATCCCCCGCCGCCCGCCGCGAAACAGCCGGCCAGGAGGGGAGTGAGCGCGAGCGCCGCGAGGAGGCGGCGGGGGGTGGTGGGCATGGCGACGTCCTGTCAGATGGGCATGGGAGGCCCTGGTGCGCCGGGTGGGCGGCCCCAGGAGACGTCAGCCTATAAGGGTAGGCTTACCGAACTTCACCCGGGTAGGTGAAAGCTCAACCACTGGGCGCCGTGCGGGACGGCGGTCGCGTGGAACCGTCTCCAGGACGAGGCGGCGCCCGCCCGTCACTTCCGCGCCGTGGTCCCGAGAAGGAGCGGTTCGCCGGAGCGCAGGTGCTTCCTCAGCCACTGCTCGGTGTTGCTCACGTGCAGCAGCGCGGCAGCCTGGCTGAGGGCGGCGTCACGGGTGGACAGCGCGTTGAAGATCGCCTCGTGCTCGGTGAGAGTGTGGCCCGCGGACTCGTCGTCGACCAGGCCGCGCCAGACGCGGGCGCGCAGGGTGCGGCCGGAGATGCCCTCCAGGAGGGTGAGGAGGGTCTCGTTGCCCGTGGCCGAGACGACGGCGCGGTGGAAGGCGGCGTCGTGGGCGATCAGCTGTTCGACGTCGTCGCGCGACTCGCGCATGGCGTCCAGGTGCCGCTCCACTTCGGCCAGTTGGGCGTCGGAGATCCGGGTCGCGGCCAGGGCCGTGGCGACCGGTTCGAGGAGCCGCCGTACCTCCATGAGGTCCCGCAGGGCGACCGAGTCGCCCTGCAGCAGTTCCACCGCGCCGCCGAGACCTTCGAGGAGGAGGCTCGGCCGGAGGCTCGTCACATACGTGCCGTCGCCCCGCCGGACCTCCAGGACCCGCGCGACGGCCAGTGCCTTGACCGCTTCCCGGGCGAGGTTGCGGGACAGTCCCAGCTGGGCGGCCAGTTCCGGCTCCGGTGGGAGTTTCGAACCCGGCGGCAGGGCACCGGTCCGGATCAGTTCACGGATCCGCTCGATGGCCTTGTCCGTCAGTGACACCGCTCACCCCTCCCCCGCCGCGCCTCGGAGCACGTCCGACCAGTTCCGGAGACCGCCTGCCGAGGGTGACGCCGATGATACGGGGGGCGAACTCGACGGAGCGATGCGCAGGCTGGTGACGGCGACGATCACCGCACGCACCGACGGCCGCCACCGGCACGGTCTCCTGACCGAGCAGAACGCGCCGCGGGGCCGAGGCCGACCGCGTCCGAGGAAGGACGCGGACCGGCCCCGGCCCCCTGGTGTGCCGGTCAGCCGCCGCTGATGGTCAGGTTGTTGGTGTTGAAGTTCAGGCCGCCGGAGGACGAGGTGATCTCATAGCCGAACTGGACGTCGCCGATGGTCTCGTTGCCGGGCATCCAGCGCTTGGTGTGGGCGATCCAGTTGAGGATCGGCTTGACGTCCACGGTGCCGGAGTGGGAGTCGGACGTGCGCAGGAACGAGAACACCTGGTTCGACCCGTTGGAGCCCTTGTAGACGTTCCAGCTGTGGCCGCCGAGCGAGACGTTGGCCTGCCAGGTGCCGATCGGGCCGACGGCTCCGTTGTGGTTGACCCAGAGCATGATCTCGTACTGGTGGTCGGTGTCCCAGATGTCGTACGACGTGTTGTACGCGCCGGACGACGGGACGCTGACGTTGTAGGTGCTGGTGAGCCAGCCGAGGGAGTCGATCGTCTTGTTGATCGTCTTCGTCGAGTTGGGGTAGGACTTGATGCCGCCGGTGTTGGGGTGGTTGGCCCAGACACCCCAGTTGGTCCCGGAGTTGGCCCAGAGGCACTGGCTTCCCGCGCCGGAGCCCCAGATGTTGTTGTAGAGCTTGTAGCCGTTCAGGCTGGTGTTGCCCCACTGGGCGCAGGTGTTCCAGACTGCTGCCGAAGCGGGGGCGGAGGCGAGGCCGACGGTGGCACCGAGAGCCATCGCCGGCGCGAGCACCGCCATGGTGATCTTGCGGACCATGCTGTTTGCCATGGTGTCCCTTCCACGGGTGGGGGGAATTGTGGGGGTTGCTACCACGCCCCCTGACGGAGGACGTGGTCCTCTCCGGCGACGAGTTGGATCGACCGCGCGTCGCCGGAAGAAGTCCTGACTTCGATACGGACCGTGCGAGACGGCTTCAGAACCGCCGTCGCCCGGCCGGGCGCCCAGGTCAGTTCGGCCTCGGCGCCGAACCGCGTACGTACGCCCGTGAGCCGGCCCGCCGGGAGGGAGGGCGGCAGCGCGGGCAGCAGAACCAGTCGCTGGGGGGTCGACTGGAGCAGCATCTCGATCAGTACGGCGGGCAGGGTATGGGCGGCGTCGGCGTTGTAGACGTCGCGGTGCGGGTAGTGCGCGCTCATCAGGGAGGCGTGGAAGAAGTCGCCGTCCAGGACCTGGCCGAGGGCGTGGGCGACGCGTTCGCCGTCCCGGAGCCGGGCCGCGATGAGGGCGTGGTGGAGGTGGCCGTGCGCGGAGTCGTTCTCGGCGCCGCGCAGTTCGAGGGCGCGGTGGGCGGCGGCCGCCAGGTCGGGCGTGTCGTAGGGGGTGATCTCGTCGAGCGGCCAGACGCCGTAGAGGTGGCTGAGGTGGCGGTGGTCGTAGGAGTCCGTCAGGCCCGGCCAGGCCCATTCGGCCAGGGCCCCGTCCTCGTTGATCCGGTGCGGCGGCAGCCGGTCGGCGAGGGCGCGCCAGCGGTCGCCGTGCTCGGGGTGGTACCGGGCGGCCGTCAGGAGCGCGTGGCGGGCCGCCGAGAGGTCCATGGCGGCGTTGACCGTGACCCAGCTCGCGTCCGCCGGGCGGTTCTCGGGCGAGTAGGAGGGCACGACGACGAACTGGCCCTTGTCGTCGGTGCGGGTGAGGAAGTCCTCGTAGAACAGGGCGACTTCGGCGAGGGCGGCGGCGGTGCGCGGGTCGCGGGCGCCGTGGGTCTCGTCGTGGTCGACGAGGGGCTTGAGCAGCCAGTCGGCGCCCGCGGTCCACAGGTGCAGCGGGTACTCGCGGCTGAAGTGGTACGCGTGCCCGGAGTCGCCGTCGGTGTGGGCGGGGGCGACCACGCCCCGGGTGCCGAAGACCGCGCGCGCGTTGTCGCGCCAGTCGGGCAGCTGACGGTGGATCAGCGCGGCGTGGGCCTCGGTGACCTCGGGCAGGTCGGCGGCCGCGGCGGAGGCGGTCTGGAGGTTGAGGTTGGCGTCGTTGGTGAACGCCCCCGACCAGGCCGTGTTCCAGTCGCCGGTCCACAGGCCTGTCAGGCGGGGCGGGAAGAGTCCGGCGGAGGAGAGCAGGTGGTAGCGGCCGGCCGCGAACAGCCGTTCCAGCAGTGCGGGCTCACGCGGTCGCTTCAGCAACTCCGAGCCGGGCAGGGCACGTTCGGCGTGGCCGGCGGCGAGGTCGAGGGTGGCGCGCTCGTAGGCGGGGCGGTGGAGGGCGGCGTGGCGGTCGAGGAGCTGGTCGTAGTCCAGGGGCAGGTCGCGCAGCGCGCGGCCCTCCGCGGTCACGTCCAGTTCGCCGGTGTGCCGCCGGACGCGGGTGAGGAGCAGCACGGACCGGGCTCCCTCGACGCGAGCGCCGGACGGGGCGAGGGTCGTCGTGCCGCCGGTGACGACGACGAGCGTGACGCCGGTGAAGGAGCGGTCACCCTCCGGGTAGCGGGCGCGCAGGCTCAGCAGGGCGCCCTCGGGGGTGCCGGTGGCGCCGTGGCAGACGGCCAGTCCGGCGGGGACGCCGGGGAGCCGGTGGTCGAGGGAGGTACCGACGGTGAGGCCGGGCGCCGTCACGTGCTGGACGATCACGTCGTCGGCGCGGGAGACGAAGACCCGGCTGGTCCAGCCGGCGCGGGTCGCGCGTACGACGCCGGTCGTGAAGTCGACATCGCGACGGTAGTCGCCCCCGTCGTCGGCGGGCCGGGCCAGTCTGACCTGGAAGGCGGGGTGGAAGGGCCGCGCCCACTGGTGCGGCCGGCCGTCGGTGAACCCCTCCCCGGCGGTGCGGTCGCCCGCCATGAGGCGGTCCTGGAGCGCGGGGAGTTCGGCGGCCAGCCGGGGCGGCCGCCGGTGCTCGCCGTTCCCGCTGGGCCGTACGAGGGTGTGATGCGTGACGACGACCCGCTCCGCGTTCGGATCACCGAAGACGAGGGCGCCGTGATGGCCGTTGCCGCTCAGGAAGCCGTCCTCCCAGCGGCCGGCCGGCCGCGGCTCCCACGTGCCGTGGACGGGCCCGTCGGCCGCGGTGCCGTGGACGGGCCCGTCGGCCGCGGTGCCGTGGTCGGCCCCGCTGACCGCCGTGTCGTGTCCGGGCCCGCTGACCGCCGTGTCGTGTCCGGGCCCGTTGATCGCGGTGCCGTGGTCGGCCCCGCCGACCGCCGTGCCGTGTCCGGGCCCGTTGATCGCGGTCATGGCTTCAGCACCGCCACGCCGTAGCGGCCGAGGGTGACCCGGTCGGTGACGGCCGTCCCCGTCAGGAGGTCGTGGTGGGTGCCGGGCACGTCGACGGTCACCGGCTCGCGGCCGTGGTTGAGCACGAACAGGACCTCGCCCCGGCGGACGGCCTCGACCTGCTCGGGGAGGCCGCCCAGCACCGGCCGGACGCCCGCCCCGGAGGCGATCCGGGCCAGCAGGTCGCGCAGCGCGTGTGGCTCCGGGAGTGTGGAGACGTACCAGGCCCGTCCCTTGCGCAGGACGGCGGGCAGTCCGTCGAGTTCACCTCCCTTGTACGGCACGGTCTCGTCGGCGGTGCCGTCGGCCTCCAGCTCCTCGGACCACAGGGACGCCGTGAAGCCCTCGCAGGTGACGGTCTCCCCCGCGTCCAGCGGCCACCACTCGTGCAGGGTTCGGATGCCGAACAGCTCGCGCAGGCGGGCGTCCATGCCGCCGGGGCGCACGCGGTCGTCCTCGTCGGCGACGCCGGTGAGGAAGCCGCAGGCCAGGGTGCCGCCCTGGCGGACGTAGCCGAGGAGGTTCTCGATCGCCGCGTCGTCGAGGAGGTACAGCTGCGGGACGACGACGAGCCGGTACGCGGACAGGTCGTGCGCGGGGTGGGCGAAGTCGGTGGTGAGGTGGGCCTGCCACAGGGCACGGTGCCAGGCCCTGAGGACGTCCGCGTGCTCGACGTGCCGGGACAGGCGGCCGTCCTGGGCCCCGGCCCACCAGGCGTGCCAGTCGTGCAGGATCGCGATGTCGGCGGTGCCGTGCCGGCCCGAGACCTCCGGGGCGATCCGCGCGAGGTCCGCGCCGAGCCGCTTGACCTCCTGGTAGGTCCGGCCCTCCTCCCCGGCGTGGCTGACCATGCCGGAGTGGAACTTCTCCGCGCCCTGCCGGGACTGCCGCCACTGGAAGTAGCAGACGGCGTCGGCGCCCCGGGCCACGGCCTGGAGGGACCAGAGCCGGTTGAGGCCCCGCGGCTTGGGGTGGTTCACCCCCTGTGAGTTCACGGCCCCGGCCGCCTGTTCCATGAGCATCCACGGCCCGCGCGCCTGGGAGCGGGTCATGTCCTGGACGAGAGCGCCGCTCTGGGCGCCCAGCGGGTCGCGCGGGTCGGGGTAGATGTCGACGGAGACGACGTCCTCCTCCCCCGCCCACCGCCAGGCGTCCTGGCCGAACCACAGCGGCATGAAGTTGCTGGTGACCGGGGTGTGCGGGGTGTGGCGGCGGACGATGTCCCGCTCGGCGACGTAGCACTCCAGGAGCGCGTCGGAGGTGAAGCGCCGGAAGTCCAGGACCTGACCGGGGTTGCGCATGTAGTGCGGCAGGCGCGGCGGCAGGATGCCGTCCCAGGTGTCGTAGCCCTGGCTCCAGAAGGCGGTGCCCCAGGCCTGGTTGAGGGCGTCGAGGGTGCCGTACTTCTCGCGCAGCCAGCGGCGGAAGGCGGCCGCGGCCTCGTCGCCGTGGTCGAAGGTGCAGTACTCGTTGTTGATGTGCCACATGGTGAGGGCCGGGTGGGCGCCGTAACGGACGGCCAGGTCCTCGGTGATGGCGGCGGCGTAACGCCGGTAGGTGGCGCTGGAGTGCGAGAAGTGCTGCCGGCCGCCCCACCACTCGGTGCGGCCGTCCTCGGTGACGGGCAGGGTGTCCGGGTGCAGCCGGCCCATCCAGGGCGGGGGCGAGGAGGTCGGGGTGGCGAGGACGACGCCGATGCCGTTCTCGTGCATCAGGTCCATCAGCGTGTCGAGCCAGCCGAACTCCCGGGCGCCGGGCTCGGGTTCCAGCGTCGACCAGGAGAAGACGCCGAGGGTGACCGAGTTGACCCCGGCCGCCTTCATCAGCCGGACGTCCTCGTGCCAGGTCTCCTCGGGCCACTGCTCCGGGTTGTAGTCGCCGCCGAAGAGGAGGCGGCCTCGTGTCGCGTCGCTCAGCTCGGGCATCAGACGGGCTCCCCGTACTGCACGCCGCGCCCGTTGGTGGCGAGGTAGACCCGGCCGTGGACGCGCGGATCGCCGGTGACGGCCGCGCCGGTCCAGCCCCACTGGTGCCGGTCGTCGTTGACGCGCAGCCAGGTCTTCGCCTCGTCGTCCGAGCGGTACACGGCGGTGATCGTCTCGGTGGAGCCGACCATGTAGACCGCCGGATAGGAGGCGCCCTCGGCGGCCTTGCCGAAGCCGAGGGTGTACGAGGCCCAGCAACTGCCGACCTTGGTGAAGGTCGCACCTCCGTCAGTGGAGCGGTACAACCCGTTCCACTTGAGGCTGAGCCACAGGTCCCCGGAGCGGCCGGGGGCCGCGACGAGCCGGAACTCGGCGTCGCCCGAGCTCAGGCCGGTGGCCCGCGCGGTGAAGGTCAGGCCGCCGTCGGTGCTGGCGCAGAGCGTGCCGGCGGTCGTGTCGTAGGCGTAGAAGCGCTTCGGGTCGACCGGGTCCGCGACCGGGGCGGCACCCTTCGGACAGGAGGTGATCTCGGTCCAGGTGGCGCCGTTGTCCGCCGAGCGGTGGGCCGGGTAGGTGGTGCCGTCCCAGTGCACGAAGGACCACAGCAGCACGCTGCCGTCGGCGTTGGTGGCGATCGGACCCGGCGCGTCCTTGGCGATGGCTGGTTGCGCCATGAAGGGCGCCCAGGTCTTTCCGCCGTCGTTCGAGTAGGCGCCGTTGCCGTGGTCGCCCCAGCCGCTGCGCACCACGTACGACGGCTCGGCCGCGGCCTGGGCGAGCCCCGTCGCGGACCCGAAGACAGGATTCGACGCCATGCCGCGCGAGGGCGATGCCGTGAGCCGCTCGTGGTACATCACGCCGATGTCCCCGGACCCGCTGATCAGGTGCGCCTCGCCGACCGGGGGCGAGATCAGCTGGCGTACGGACGCCTCCTCAATACCGCGGATCTGCGGAGCCCAGTGCTTGAGGTCGCGCGTGCCGTACAGGGTCGCGCCGGTGCCGTAGACGATGTGCTCGGAGTCGAACGGGTCGAGGCCGACGGCCTGGATCCACCAGCCGAACTTGGGCTTGTCCTTGCCCCATGTGAGGTAAGGGGCCTCCGAGACGTCGAGGACGGCACGGTCCTTCAGGGACGTCCAGGTGCGGCCGCCGTCGGTGGAGCGGAAGAGGGTGTCGATCTCGGCCCAGCGGTTGTTGGTGGACACGACGAGCGTCCCGGGGCGGCGGGCGTCGACGGCGACCCCGCCGTACCCGAAGGCGTCGGTGGAGCCGTCGGTCGTGGTTCCGCCCGGCTTCACCGGGGTGACGTCGGTCCACGTGCCGTCGGCGGTACGCAGTCGGTGCACGCTGCCGTCCGTCTGCCCGTTGGGTCCGGGAGCGTTGGCGTAGGTCACGTACAGCTCGCGGCTCCTGCGGTCGTACGCGGCGCGGATCGGCATTCTCGCGGCGGCGCCGGTGGGCTGTCCGGGGACGGGTTCCCAGGTCTTTCCGTCGGACGTGCGGTACAGGTGGGGGCGGTCGGCGGTGCCGTCGGAGTCGCCCCAGCCGGCGTAGACGCTGCGGCCGGCGGCGACGAGGAGGGTGATGCCCTGGCCGGTGGCGCTCGGGGTGGCCGGGAAGCTCACGGCCTGCCAGGTCGCGCCCCGGTCGGTCGACCTGAGCAGCCCGTCGTGCCGGGTGCCGAGCCACAGGGTGTCGCTGTTCCGCGGGTCGACCAGGAGTCGTTCACCGCAGCCGCGCCCGTCCTCGTTGGCGCCGAGCCGCACGGCGAGGTCGGTCCGCTTCCAGGTGACCCCCCGGTCCTCGGAGCGCAGCACGGCCCCGTTGCTCGCCCAGGGCTGGGTGTACGTGCCGAGGGCGAGGTACACCCGGTTCGGGTGGTGGGGGTCGACGGCCATGGCCTCGACGCCGAGGAGGTTCCAGTCGTCCCAGCCGAGGTGGTCGGTGAGCGGGATCCAGCGGTCGGTACGGGCGTCCCAGCGGTAGGCGCCCCCGATGTCGGTCCGGGCGTAGGCGAGCCCTCGTACCGACGGGTGGAACAGCACCCCGGTGATGAACCCGGTACCGCCCATGACGGCGTTGCGCCAGCGGTAGCCGCTCTTCGCGACGGCCACGGGGGCGACAGCCTGCGCCTGCCCCGAGACCGCGGGCAGGGAGGCGGCCGCGGCGGCGGCCGCGGAACCGGCAAGTACTGAACGTCTGCTGAGGGGAAACGTGCTCATGACATACCTCGGTCTTCGCGGAGGGGGGTCGAGCGGGGATCGGGGGTCGGGACCTCGTCGATGTGCGGCTCCGCCGCGTGGGCGCGAACGGCCGGGCGGAGCCGTGAAGCCGTACGGCGGAAGGCACTGCGGCGGGGTCCGGAGAGAAGGGCGTCAGCCCTTGACGGCTCCGGTGAGCATGCCCTTCTTGAAGTGCCGCTGGACGAAGGGGGAGGCGACCGCGACGGGGATCAGCGCGAGGACCATGACGGCCATCTGCAGTCCCAGCGACGAGAGTTGACCGGTGCGGACCGCCTGCTGGAGGCCGGTCGGCGCCTCGGTGTTTTTCTGGACCAGTTGGATGAGCACGTTCTGCAGCGGCATCATCTCCTGGTCGGTGAGGTAGATGGAGGCGTTGAACCAGGCGCTCCAGTAGCCGACCGCGTAGAAGAGCGAGATGACGGCCAGCACCGCGCGCGACAGCGGCATGATGATGGTCAGCAGGATGCGCAGCTCACCGGCCCCGTCGATGCGGGCGGACTCGGTGAGTTCGGGTGAGATGCCCATGAAGAAGGCCCGCAGGACGAGGATGTTGAAGACGCTGACCGCGCTCGGCAGGACCAGCGAAAGATAGGTGTCGGTCAGGCCCAGCGACTGCACCAGGAGGTACGTCGGGATCAGCCCGGCCCCGAAGAACATGGTCGCCATCATGGTCATCAGGAAGAACCGGTGGCCCAGGCTCCCCGGCCGCGACAGGCCGTAGGCCGCCAGTACCGACACCGTCATCGAGAACAGCGTGCCGAAGAGCGTGACACCGACCGAGACCATGATCGCCCGGCTGACCTGGCCGCCGCTGAGCAGTTCGGTGTAGTTGACGAAGGTGATGCCCTGGGGGATCACGACGAGGCCGCCGACCCGGTCGATCACGGGTTTGGGAGAGAGGCTGGTGACGATCACGATCCACAGCGGACCGAGCACGCCGAGGCAGCAGAGCAGCAGGAAGCCGGCCTTGGCGGTGAGCCCCGCCCGGCTCGGCGGCTCCTCCCACGTGGGGCGGGCGGGCGCCTTGAGGCTGCGGACGAGCTGCGTGTTGAGGCTCATTTCCTGTACACCCCCTGCTCGCCCAGCAGGTGCGCGAACTTGTTCGCGCCCAGGACGAGGCAGACTCCGATGACTCCCTTGACCAGGCCGACCGCGGCCGCGTAGCTGAAGTCGCCGTTCTGGATACCCATGTTCCACACGTAGGTGTCGAGGACCTCGCTGGCCCCCGCCCCGACGGCGTACCGCTGGAGCAGGAACTGCTCGAATCCGACGCTCAGCGCGTCGCCCACCCGCAGGACCAGCAGCAGGGCGATCACGGGGCGCAGGGCGGGCAGCGTCACATGCCACATGCGTCGCCAGCGTCCCGCGCCGTCCATGGCGGCGGCCTCGTACAGGTCGGTGCTGACGGCGGACAGGGCCGCCAGGAAGACGATGATCCCCCAGCCGGCGTCCTTCCACACGGCCTGCGCGGTGACCAGGTACTTGAAGAGGTCCGCGTTGGTCATCAGGTCGAAGCCGCTCCACCCGTGCTTCTCCAGCGTCTGCGCGATGATGCCCGCACCGCCGAAGATCTGCTGGAAGACGGTGACCACGAGGACCCAGGAGAAGAAGTGCGGCAGATACATGATCGCCTGCGCCACGGCCCGCACCCGGGGCCGGATGACGCTGTTGATGACCAGCGCGAGGGCGATGGGGACGGGGAAGAACAGCACCAGTTGGAGCACGAAGAGGACGAGGGTGTTCTCCGTGGCGCTCCAGAACAGCGGATCGTCGAGCATCCGTGAGAACTGCTCCACGCCGACCCAGGGGCTGTGGAAGATCGCCGTGATGCCGTTGCTGGAGACGTACGGATCGTAGTCCTGGAAGGCGATGACGTTGCCGAGCAGCGGGACGTAGTTGAAGAGCAGGAGCAGGACGATGACGGGCAGGGTCATCAGGATGAGCGTGCGGTCCCGGCGCAGCCGGATCCGCCACGGAACCTTGCCCGCCGTGCTCGCCGTGCCCCCCTTGCCCGCCGTGCCGCCCTTGCCCGCCTTGCCCGCCTTGCCCGTCCCGCGCGGCGCCCGGGTCCGCGCCTTCGCCGCGGCGGTGGCGGTGGCGACCGCGGCCGCGGCCGCCGGCTCCTCGACGGCCGCGGGGGGACGGGTCCCGTCGGGCCGGCTCCCGGCCGTGAGGGACATCAGTTGCCGCTGCCGTTCTTGTCGAGGAGCTCCTTGTACCAGTCGCGCAGCTTGTCGCCGCCGGAGGACCTCCAGGTGGAGATGGCGGCCTGCACGTCGGACAGCTTCTTGTTGCCCCGTACGTAGTCGATCTCCAGCTGCTCGAACTGGCTGGCGAGGTTGGCGTAACGGGTGGGCTCGACGATGTTCATGCCGTACGTGGAGGTCTTCTTCATGAAGGCCCCCATCCGCTGCTGCCACTCGACCTGCTTGCGGGCGACGTCGGGAAAGTCGGGGTGGGCGTAGTAGGGCGCCGGGGCCGCCAGCATCGACCAGGCGTTCGTCACCTCGGAGTTGCCCCGGTCGTTCTTGACGGGGCTGCCGTCCTTGACCGTGTAGTGGGTGCCCTCGACGCCGTAGTCGACGAGCATCCGCTCCTTGGTGCCGTAGGGCGCGGCCGAGAAGTTGGCGGCGGCCAGCGCGTTCTCGACGGTCTCCTTCGAGGCGCCCTTGCGGATCAGCGACCAGATGCCGGCGGGCTGGGCCGCGTACAGCTTCGGGTTGCCGCCGTCGGCACCGAAGATGTCCATGCCCTCGATCACGAAGTCCGGGTTGGCCGCCGCCTGTTCGGTGGTCTTGCCGTACCAGGCCGACATGTCGTTGTTGAAGACGAGGATCTGGCCGGCGGTGAAACGGTTGCCCGCGTCGCCCGAGCGCGCCTTGTCGTCGGGATGGACCACGCCCGCGTCGAACAGCTTGCGCGTCCACTCCAGGGCTTCCAGGTACTCGGGCTGCTCGACGCGGTACGTGAGCTTGCCGTCGTCCCCGATGTCCCAGCCGATCGTTCCGGGGCCGCGGACACCGAAGATGTTCCAGGCGGTCCAGTTCATGTCGCCGCAGGCCCACACCTTCGCCTTGGCGCTGGTGGCCTCCTTGGCCCAGCCGAGGAACTCATCGGGTGACCTGGGGACGGAGTAGCCCTTCTGGTCGAAGATGTCCTTGCGGTAGTAGGGCACGATCCAGGACGCGGAGGCGGCGGGCATCGGAATGCCGCGCAGCGCGCCGCCGAAGATGCCCATGCGCCAGGCGTCGGACGGGATGGCGGCCAGGTTCGGGTACTTCTTGACCTTGTCACCCGCCAGGTAGGGACCGAGGTCCATGAACTTCGCGGTGACCGCGTTCGCGATCTTCCCGACCAGCTCCCAGCCCGGCACGACGACCATGTCGGGCAGGGAGCTGGAGGCGAGGACGGCGCCGAGCTTCTCGCCGTAGGTGTTGCCGTCCTGGTTCTGCCAGGTGACCTTGGTGCCCGCCGCGGCGTCGGCCGCCGTGTAGTAGGGGTTGCCCGGCTTCGGCGGGGAACCCCAGAACGGGGACATGATCTTGAAGGGGGCGCCGGTGCCGAGCGTCTCCGGGACCGAGGTCTGGAGGGCCGCGAGGTCGCCCCTGCCGGTGTAGCCGGCCGCCGAACCGTTCTTCGACGGGATGTCCGGCTCGGCGACCGTGCTGGCGACGTAGGCAGGGAGCAGCTTGTCCGCGGCCTTGCCCGACGTGCTGCCTTCTCGCGACCCGCTGTCCGAACCGCTGCAGGCGGTGAGCAGCGGCATTCCCCCGGCCACCGCTGCGGTGGCGACCGCCGTGGAGGCGAGAAAGGTTCTCCGGCTCGGTCCGGAGGAGGCGGCGTTCGGCGTCATTGCGTCAACCCTTCATGGCACACCTGGACATCCGGCGGTGGGGCCGTCGGCCGCGGTGTCGTGACTGGAACCGGCTGAGCTGAGGGGACATCCAACCACTGCGACGCGATGCGCAGTCGAAGCGCTTCGATGTTGCAGCGAGGTTAAGTGAACACCCAGGGGCGCACAAGAGTCGCTTCCAAGATTCCTCCGAGGCTCGAAGGAGACGGCGTGTATACCTTGTTAGAAGTAATGGTGCCGATCTCTTGACACCCACCCTTATGCCTGAAGAGCATCGAAGCGCTTCGAAAGCACTCTCCGCTCCATCCCAAGGGGATCCCACGTGTCCGCACAGACGCCGCACGCACCGCCGCCCTTCCGCGATCCTCAGTCGCCTTTCGCGAAGCGCGTCGACGACCTTCTGTCGCGGCTCGCGCTCGACGAGAAGATCGGATTCCTGCACCAGTTCGCGCCCGCCGTGGAGCGGCTCGGCGTCGCCGCGTTCCGCACCGGCCAGGAGGCCCTGCACGGCGTGGCCTGGATGGGTCCGGCGACCGTCTTCCCACAGGCGGTGGGCCTGGGCGCGACCTGGAACACGGATCTCGTACGACGGGTAGGCGAGGCGGTGTCCAAGGAGGTCCGGGCGATGCGCGGCCGCGACGACCGTGTGGGGCTGAACGTCTGGTCCCCGACCGTCAACCTGCTGCGCCACCCGCTGTGGGGCCGTAACGAGGAGGGCTACTCGGAGGACCCGAAGCTCACCTCGGCCATCGCCACCGCCTATACGCAGGGGCTGCGCGGCGAGCACCCCACGTACTGGCGCACCGCGCCCGTCCTCAAGCACTGGCTGGCCCACAACCACGAGACGGGCCGCGACGTCACCTCCTCCTCCGTCCGCCCGCGCGTCCTGCACGAGTACGACCTGCGCGCCTTCCGCGAGACGGTCCAGGCGGGCGCCGTGGCCGGGGTGATGCCGGCGTACAACCTCGTCAACGGCCGCCCGAACCACCTCTCGCCGTATCTGCGCGAGCATCTGCGCACCTGGACGGACGAGGAGCTGATGGTCTGCTCGGACGCGGGCGCGCCCTCCAACCTGGTCGACTCCGAGCACTACTTCGCCACCCACGAGGAGGCGACGGCCGCCGCGCTGCTGGCCGGCGTCGACAGCTTCACCGACCACGGCACCGACAGCTCGAAGATCACCGCACGGGTCCGCGGCGCCCTGGAGCAGGGGCTCCTGACCGAGGCGGACGTCGACGCGGCGGTCCGCCGCCAGCTCTCGGTCCGTTTCCGTCTCGGCGAGTTCGACCCGGAGTACGACCCGCACACGCTCACCACGGCCTTCGACACCCCGGCCCACCGGGCCCTCGCCCAGGAGGCGGCCGAGCAGGCGGTCGTGCTGCTCAAGAACGACGGTGGTCTGCTGCCGCTCGCGCCGGACATCCGGCTCGCGGTGGTCGGCCTGCTGGCCGACGAGTGCAAACTCGACTGGTACAGCGGCACGTTGCTGCACCGCCGCACGCCGCTGGAGGGCTTGTACGAGCGGTTCGGCGCGGAGCGCGTGGAGTTCGCGGAGGGCGTGGACCGGGTCCTGCTGAAGACCTCGGCCGGAACCTTCCTGCGCGTCCCCGAGGCGGACGCCGACGACGAGGTGCGCGGCGCCGAGGGCGCCCTCGATCCGGCCCTGCTCGCGGGCCGGACGGATCTGCCGCCGCTCACCACCGACGCGACCGGCACCGAGCTCGCCCTCATCGACTGGGGCGGGGGCGTGCTGACCCTGCGCGCCCCCGACGGCCGCTATCTCTCCGTCGCCGAGGACGGCCGTGTCCGCGCCTCCGCCGACCAGCCCGGGGGCTGGGTCGTCCAGGAGACGTTCCGCCTGGAACCGCGGGAGAACGGGCACCTTCTTCGGCACATCGGTACGGGTCACGCCCTGTCTGTCGCCGCCGACGGCCTGAAGGTTGCCGCCGGGAACGGGGAGATTCTCGAGGTCGTCGTCGTCGAGAGCGGCGAGGACGCGGTGAACAGGGCCGCCTCGCGGGCGGACGTGGTCCTGGTGGTCGCGGGCAACGATCCGCACATCAACGGACGGGAGACCGAGGACCGTACGACCCTGGCCCTGCCCGCCCACCAGGAGCGCCTCCTGCGCGCGGCCCGCACGGCCAACCCGCACACGGTGCTGGCCCTGGTCTCGGCGTACCCGTACGCGGTCGACCACAGGGAGCTGCCGGCGCTGCTGTGGACGGCCCACGGCGGCCAGGCGGCCGGCACCGCCCTGGCCCGGATCCTGGCCGGCGACGTCTCCCCCGCCGGCCGTCTCCCGCAGACCTGGTACGCCGACGACTCCGACCTGCCCGACCTGCTCGACTACGACGTGATCGGCGGCCGCCAGACGTACCTCTACTTCGAGGGCACGCCGCTCTTCCCGTTCGGCCACGGCCTGTCGTACGCGTCCTTCTCCTACGAACGCCTCACGACCCGCGTCGAGGACGGGGCCGTGCACGTGTCCTTCACGGTCGCCAACACCGGGGACGTCACCGCGGACGAGGTCGCCCAGCTCTACACCCGGGCCGTGGAGCCGTCGGTGCCACGGCCGCGCAGGGAACTGGCCGCGCACCAGCGGGTGACGCTCGCGCCGGGCGAGGTCAGGGAGATCGCCTTCCGGGTGCCGATGTCGGCCTTCGCGTTCTGGGACGTGGCGCAGGGACGCCACCGGGTGGAACCGGGCCTCCACGAGATCCTCGTCGGAGCGTCCAGCGAGGACATCCGGCTCACCCGCGCCCTCGCCCTCGACGGCGAACCGTCCCTGCCCCGGCCGGTCATGGCGGGCGGCCTGGAGGCGGTGGACTTCGACGACCAGAGCGGCACGGAGATCGTGGACCGCGCGAAGACGTCGGGTGACTCCGTCACGCCGGTGGCCGGCGGGAGGGGCGAGCTGGTGTTCCGCGACTGCGACTTCGGAGCGGGGGCCGCCGGGGTCGCGGTGGAGGCCGCGGGCGAGGGCACGGTCGAACTCTCGCTGGGAGACGGTCCGGTACTGGCGGTGCTCACGCTGTCCCCCGGTAGGGCCGGCCCGTACGACTACGCCACGGTGAGCGCCCCCGTCGCCGCGGCGGCCGGTGTGCACGACGTCCGCATCGGCCTGCGCGGCCCGCTGCGGCTCGCGCGCGTCGCCTTCTCCGCCTGAGATCCGCATCGACCGTGTGCGCACGGGGTCGCCACCCAGCGGGGAGTGGTGGTCGTCGCGGACGAGGACGAGCCGCCGCTGCCGTTCGCCGACGAGGCGTTCGACCTCGTGGTCAGCCGGCACCCGGTGACCGTGTGGTGGGAGGACATCGCGCGGGTACTCGAACCGGGCGGCACGTACTTCTCCCAGCAGGTGGGCCCGGCCAGCGTCTTCGAACTGGTGGAGTACTTCCTCGGCCCGCAGCCGGACGAGGTGCGCCGCGAACGCCACCCCGACGACGCCCGCCGGGCCGCCGAGGCGGCCGGCCTTGAGATCGTCGATCTGCGCTCGGAGTCGCTGCGTACCGAGTTCTTCGACATCGGCGCGGTGGTCTACTTCCTGCGAAAGGTGATCTGGATGGTGCCGGGGTTCACGGTGGACCAGTACCGCGACCGGCTGCGGCAGTTGCACGAGCAGATGGAGAGCGAGGGCCCGTTCGTGGCTCACACCGCGCGTTTCCTGATCGAGGCACGCAAGCCGTCCTGACTCCGGACGCTGTGTCGGACGGAGTCGCAGGGGGTGTCGGTCGCCAGGACGCCGGGGCCGGTGTGCGGCAGGCCGTAGATGCGCACCGCCGTGTCGGTGAAGACGTGGCGGCGCTCCGCCGGGCTGAGCCCTGCCGTCACGGCGCGGGCGGCGGCGACGACGTCGGCGTAGGTGGCGACGAGCCGGCAGACGGGCCAGTCGGAGCCGAACATCAGCCGCCCGGGGCCGAAGGCGTCCAGGACGGTGTCGGCGTACGGCCTGAGGTCGTCGACCGTCCAGGAGTGCCAGTCGGCCTCGGTGACCATGCCCGAAAGTTTGCAGACGGTGTTGGGGAGGGCGGCGAGGCGCCTGATCCGCTCCGCCCAGGGCGCGAGCTGCCCGGAGGCGATGGGGGGCTTGCCGAGGTGGTCGAGGACGAAGGTGAGGGCGGGCAGGCGCTGCGCGGCCTCGGTGGCGGCCGGGAGCTGGTGCGGCTTCACCACCAGGTCGTGGACGAGTCCCGCCTCTGCGACGGCGGCCAGGCCGCGCAGTGCCTCCGGGCGCAGGAGCCAGCGGGGGTCCGGCTCGCCCTGCACCTGGTGGCGCATCCCGACGAGATGCTCCCCGCCGGGCCCGGCGCGCAGCCGGGCGAGGGTGTCGGCGACGTCGGGTGCGGTCAGGTCGGTCCAGCCGACGACCCCGGCGACCAGGTCGCAGCCCGCGGCCATGGCCAGCAGCTCGGGGGTCTCTTCCGGCACGGTGACCGTCTGCACCAGCACGGTGGCGGTGACTCCGGCCGCGCGGGCCTCCGGTGACAGGTCGGTGAGGGCGAAGCCGCGCCGCAGCGGGGCGAGTTCGGGCCCGGTGATCCAGTCCTGGTCGCGGACGGACAGGTCCCACACGTGGTGGTGGGCGTCCACGATCCCCGGCCCGGGGCCCGCCCCGGTCACCACGGCTCCTTCGGCGGCTGGGTCTCCCCGAGGGGCGCGGTGACGGGTACGGGAGTGCCCGGGTCCAGCAGACCCTCGGCGCGCAGCTCGTCCCACAGGGCGGTCGGGATGGGGCGTCGCAGCTGCTCCACCGTGTCGCGCACCTCCTCGGGGGAACGGGCACCGGTCAGGACGCTCGCCACGGACGGGTGGCCGAACGGGAAGCGCAGCGCGGCGGCCCGCAACGGCACGCCGTGGCGCTCGGTGACCGCCAGAAGCCGCAGTGCCCGGTCGAGGACCGGCCGCGGGGCCGGCGCGTAGTCGTAGGTGGCGCCCGGCCTGGGGCCGGTCAGAAGACCGGAGTTGAACACTCCGCCGATGATGGCGCCGCGGCCGCGGGCGGCCGCCTCCGGGAGCAGTTCGGTGAGCCCGTCCTGTTCCAGGAGGGTGTAGCGGCCGGCCAGGAGCACCACGTCGATGTCGGTCTCGCGCAGGAAGCGGGTGGGCAGCGGGGACTGGTTCATGCCGACGCCGATCGCTCCCACCACGCCTTCGGCGCGCAGCCGCTCAAGGGCCGGGTACGCCTCGCGCAGCGCCTGCTCGGCGTGGTCGTCCGGGTCGTGCAGCAGGGCGATGTCGACGCGGTCGAGGCCGAGGCGTTCCAGGCTCGCACAGAGGGAGCGCAGCACTCCGTCGGCGCTGAAGTCCCAGACCCGGCGGTGGGTGGCCGGTACGGCGAAGCCGTGGGCGAGGTCGTCCCCGTCGTGGCTTTCCGGGTTCGGTACGAGGAGCCGGCCCACCTTGGTGGAGAGGGTGTAGGTGTCACGGGGGCGGTCGCGCAGGGCGGCACCGAGCCGCCGTTCCGACAGGCCGAGTCCGTAGTGGGGGGCGGTGTCGAAGGTGCGGACGCCGGCGTCCCAGGCCGAGTCCACCGTGGCGTGGGCGATCTCGTCGGTGACCGGGTGGTAGAGGTTGCCGAGGGCCGCGCAGCCCAGGGCGAGCTCCGAGACAGGTACCGCGCTGCCGCCCAGCCCGGTGATCCTCACGACCGGGCCGCCGGACGCGGGCGCAGTCCGTGCATGCCGCCGTCCACCGCGAGGGCGGTGCCGGTGACGGACGCCGCGGCCGGACCGGCCAGGTAGACGATGGCGGCCGCCACTTCGCCGGCGGTCACCAGTCGGCCCATGGGCTGGCGGGCGTCGAGTGCGGCCCGTTCGGCGTCCGGGTCGTCGGCGGCGTCGAGGAGCCGGGTCACCCACGGGGTGTCGGTGGTGCCGGGGTTGACGCAGTTGACGCGGATGCCCTCACGGACGTGATCGGCGGCCATGGCCAGGGTGAGGGACAGCACGGCGCCCTTGCTGGCGGAGTACAGGGCGCGCTGCGGCAGTCCGGCGGTGGCCGCGATGGAGCAGGTGTTGACCACGGACGCGGTGCCCGGACGGGCGGTGGCAGCGCGGCGCAGGTGGGGCAGGGCGGCGCGGGTGGTGCGGACGATGCCGAGGACGTTGACGTCAAAAACGCGGTGCCACTGCTCGTCGGGATTGTCCTCGACGGTGCCGGTGGCCCCGGTGCCCGCGTTGTTGACGAGGATGTCGATGCCGCCGAGCTGCCTGGCCGCCTCCTCCACCGCGGCGCGTACGGAGGTGTCGTCGCCGACGTCGGCCCTCAGTCCGAGCAGTGGCTCGCGTACGCCGCGCGGGTCGAGGTCGAGTACGGCGACGGCCGCGCCGCGCGCCGCCAGCTCGTGGGCGGTGGCGAGCCCGATACCGGACGCGCCACCGGTGACGAGCGCCCTGAGTCCGGTCAGTTCGGTCATGTCATTTCTCCTGCGCGGCGCGGTCGGCGGCCCAGAACGTGCCGTCCGGGTAGAGGTATCGGGCGATGGACTCCTCACGCATGGTGGCGGAGAAGCCGGGGGCGAGCGGCGCGGTGTAGTGCCCGTCCCGGATCACCACCGGGTCGACGAAGTGCTGGTGAAGGTGGTCGACGTACTCGATGACGCGGTTCTCGGTGGTTCCGGAGAGGACGAGGTAGTCGAACATCGACAGGTGTTGCACCAGCTCGCACAGCCCCACTCCGCCGGCGTGCGGACACACCGGCACCCCGAACTTCCGGGCGAGCAGCAGGATCGCGAGGTTCTCGTTGACGCCGCCGACCCGCGCCGCGTCGATCTGCAGGACATCGACGGCGCCGGCCTGGAGGAGCTGTTTGAAGACGACGCGGTTCTGCACATGCTCGCCGGTGGCCACCTTCACGGGGGCGACGGCCTGCCGTACGGCCGCGTGGCCGAGGATGTCGTCGGGGCTGGTCGGCTCCTCGATCCAGTACGGGTCGAACTCGGCGAGCGCGTTGGTCCACCGGATCGCCTCGGCCACGTCCCACCGCTGGTTGGCGTCGATGGCGATGCGGATGCCGTCACCGACGGCGGCACGGGCGGTGCGCAGCCGCCGGATGTCGTCGCCCATGTCGGCGCCGACCTTGAGCTTGATCTGCGTGAAGCCGTCGGCCACGGCCTGCTTGGCCAGCCGGGTGAGCTTGTCGTCGGGGTGACCGAGCCAGCCGGGGGAGGTGGTGTAGCCCGGGTATCCACGCTCCAGCAGGGCCGCCTCGCGCTGCGCGAGCCCGGTGCGGCCCTCGTGGAGGAGCGTGAGGGCGTCCTCGGGGGTGAGGGCGTCGGAGATGTAGCGGAAGTCGACCTGGGAGACCAGCCACTCCGGCGAGGCGTGGGCGAGCAGCCGCCACAGCGGCCGGCCCGCCCGCTTGGCCGCCAGGTCCCATACGGCGTTGACCACGGCGCCGATCGCCATGTGCATCACGCCCTTCTCGGGGCCGAGCCAGCGCAGTTGGCTGTCCCCGATCAGATCCCGGCTGACCGATCCCGGATCGGCGCACAGTTCCTGGACGGAGCGGCCGAGGACATGGGGACGCAGTGCGTCGATGGCGGCGACCTGGACGTCGTTGCCGCGTCCGATGGTGAAGGCGAAGCCGTGACCTTCGAGCCCATCGGCGTCGGCGTCGGCGCCGGTGCGCAGGACGACGTAGGCGGCGGAGTAGTCGGGGTCCGGGTTCATCGCGTCGGAGCCGTCGAGCTCCCGAGAGGTGGGGAAGCGGATGTCGTAGGTGTCGACGGCGGTGATCCGGGCGGACGTCGGGGTCACGGTGGTGCCGCCTTTCACGCTCGGGTGAAGGTCTGACGCCGGGGCAGCTGCCTGGCCGGGCGCGGTGAGGCGCGCCGATCCCGGCCAGTCATGGGATGTATCGCGGCCACAGCGACCTTAGACGCGGAGATCGCAGCTGGCAATGGATTCCTAGCCAGAGACCAAGCAGTCCACGGGAGTTGGTCGCGTCAGTCACCGGTCGAGGTCTCTTGTCGACCACGGAAACGCCGTCGTCACGTCCCCGCCGTTACGAGATACATCGGAGGAATGGCCGACCGAGTCCACCCACCTGCGGCAGCTGTGTACGAGCAGGTACAGGAAGTACGGCGTGCCGATCACCGAAGTCATGAAGTCGGCGCCGAGCCGGCGCTAGGCCGACGAGGCCGACTTCCACCCCCTGACGGAGCTACGGCGACCGACGACAACGCGGCGTGGGGGCACCTCCCGTGCCCCAAGGGCTACGGGGGAGTGCTGCAGGGCGCCGCACACCAGGCGAGACTTTCCGGACACGGCCTAGCCCCGGGGCGTGCTCCCGAGCGATCGGGGGCACGCCCCGGTTCAGCTCGTGCGGCTCGGAGCGCCGGGGCCGTGCGGAACGGACACGGCCCCGGCGCGCTGCGAGTCGGTCAGCTCTTGAGCTCACCCAGGTACTTCGCGAACTTCTCCAGGCCGTCGATGTTGCGCGGGCCGCTGATGCCCTCGTTGTAGTCGAGGATGAAGAAGTTGTTCTTCTTGACGGCAGGCAGCTCCTTCGTGTGGGGAGACGTCTTCAGGAAGTCGATCTTCTTCTTGGCGGGCAGGTCCCCGTAGTCGAGGATCATGATGACTTCCGGCTCCGCCTTCGCGACGGCCTCCCAGTTCACCTGCGTCCACCGCTGGTCGAGGCCGTCGAAGACGTTCTTGCCGCCGGCGGTCTTGATGATGTCGTTGGGCGGGACCTGGTTGCCCGCGGTGAAGGGCTGGTCGGTGCCCGAGTCGTAGAGGAAGACCGGGACCGGGTCGCCCTTGGGTGCCTTCGCCTTGACGGCCTCCACCCGCTTCTTCAGCCCACCGACGACCTCATCCGCCTTGTCCTCGACCTGGAAGATCTTGCCCAGCCGATCGAGGTCGGTGTAGAGGGCTTCGAACGGGGTGAGCTTCTCCGGGTACTTCGGGTAGTTGAAGCAGCTCTCGGAGTGCATGAAGCTCTGGATCCCGAGCTTGTCCAGGATTGCCGGGGTGATGCCCCGCTCATCCTTGAAGCCCGAATTCCAGCCGGCCAGTACGAAGTCGGACTTGGCCTCGACCACGAGTTCCTTGTTGAGGAGATCCTTACTGAGCATCTTCACCTTGGCGTAGTCGCCCGCCCACGGTGACTCCTCCACCGGCGGGTTCGCCGGCGGCATCACGTAGCCGTGCACGTGGTCGACGAGACCGAGGCTGAACAGCTTGTCGGCGCTTCCGCCTTCGTACGCCACGGCCCGCTCGGGAACCGTGTATTCGACCGGCTCACCGCATCTCTTGACGGTGACCTTCTTGGATGCCTTGGCGTCCGTTTCCACTTCGGCGCCGCAGCCGCCGAGCAGCAGGGTGGCCGCGAGCGCGGAGCCGACGACGGCGTGCTGCCGCACCGAGCGGGGAGATCGAGTAGTGGTCATGACCTGGTGGTGCCTTTCACAGGGAGGGGTTGAGCGAATACAACAACTGCGGGTCACCCGTCAGCGGGTGGGACACGATGCTGGCCTTGACGCCGAACACCTCGTGGACGAGGTCCGTGGTGAGGACGTCCTCCGGCGTGCCGGTGGTGACGAGGCGGCCTTCGCGGAGAACCCCGAGGCGGTCGCAGGCGGCCGCGGCGAGGTTGAGATCGTGCAGCACGACCAGGACGGTGAGTCCCGAGCCGCGCAGGAGCGAGAGCAGTTCGACCTGGTGGCGTACGTCGAGGTGGTTGGTCGGCTCGTCCAGCACCAGGATCTTCGGCTCCTGGACGAGCGCCCGTGCCAGCAGGACGCGCTGGCGTTCCCCGCCCGAGAGCGTCAGGACTCCGCGCCGGGCGAGGTGGCGGATGTCGAGCTGGTCCATCGCGCGTTCGCACAGTTCCCACTCCCGGCCGCTGAGTGCCTGGTTGCCCTGAAGGTGCGGCGCGCGTCCGAGTGCGATGACCTCTTCGACCGTGAAGTCGAGATCGACGGCGCCGTCCTGGGTCATGGCCGCGATGACCTGCGCGGAGCGGCGCACCGTCAGGCGGGAGAGATCCTCCTCGCCCATCCAGACGGTGCCGGAGCTGGGGCGGAGCGCACGGTACACGCACCTGAGGGCGGTGGACTTTCCGCTTCCGTTCGGCCCGACCAGGCCCACGACCTGGCCACTTCCCACGTCCAGGGACAGGTCACGTACCAGGCTCCTGCCGTCGGTCACGACAGAGAGCCCGTCGAGTCGGAGTTCCATCTCAGCGGCCTCCGAACATGTAGCCCTTGCGGCGCATCAGGGTGACGAACACCGGCACCCCGACGAGAGCGGTGATGACGCCCAGGGGCAGCTCGCGCGGTGCCACCAGCGTCCGGGACACCAGGTCGACCCAGACCATGAAGATCGCTCCGGCCAGTGGCGCCACGGCCAGTACGCGTGCGTGGGTGGCGCCGACGACCATGCGCACCACGTGGGGCATGACCAGTCCGACGAAGGCGATGGCGCCGCTGACGGCGACCATCACTCCGGTCACCAGCGATGCCAGGACGAGCAGGGCCTTTCGGTGCCGGTCGGGGCTGATGCCCAGGCTCGCGGCCGTCTCGTCCCCGAGAGCCAGCACGTCCAGCGCCCGGCCGTACCGGTACAGCACGACCAGGCCGAGAACGACGACCACGGAGACGACCGGGAGCGCACCCCAGCTCGCGGCGCCGAAGCTGCCCATGGTCCAGTACAGGACCATGCTGGTCGCCTCGCTGTCCGGCGCGAAGTAGATGATCAGGCTCATCACCGCTTGGAAGCCCAGCGACATGGCCACGCCCGTCAGGACGAGACGCAGCGGGGAGAGTGAGCCCCGGCTGGAGGAGGCGACGTACACCAGGAGCGACGCGACCAGGGCCCCGATGAAGGCACCGGCCGACACCGCGTAGATGCCCAGCGCCGCCAGTCCTCCGGTGACCGTGACACCGACGGCTCCGACGGACGCGCCCGAGGAGACGCCCAGCACGAAGGGGTCGGCGAGCGCGTTGCGCACCATGGCCTGGATGGCCACGCCGATCGCGCTCAGGCCGGCGCCCACGAGCGCCGCGAGCAGCACCCGCGGGGTACGGATCTGCCAGATGATCTGGTACGTGGTCACCTCGTCCTCGGCGATGCGGCCGCCGCTGACAGCCGCCCACAGGTACCGGGCGGTCTCCCCCGGCGTGATCACGGCGGCCCCCAGACCGATGGCCACCACGATCGAGGTGAGGAGGACGACGAGCAGAACGGCGCAGGCGAGCACCAGACCCTTACGGGAGGCGAGTCGGCCCTTCACCCCCCTCGCGGGGTCGGGGGGCGCCGCACCGGCTGACGTTTCGGCGCCGCTGCTCGCCGGTGGCGCGGTGATCGCTGGCGGTGACATAGAACTCGGCCTTCCAGGTCGAACGGAACGTACGGATCGGGCGGGTGGCGTCCGCCCGTGGGTGTGGACCGGCTCAGGGCAGCCTGTCGGTCAACCGAGCTGCGGCACCGGCCCGATGGGCCGGCCGGCGGTCGGCGAGGGGCGAGCACCTCGGGGACGGCGAGGCGGGGCGACGCGGCGGAGGGTCCCCGTGCCCACGAGCGCGGAGAAGTCGATCGTGTCGCGCCCCTCGGCGAGCAGCTCCGTCGCGAACCGCCGGCGAACGCGGTCCACCGCGGCATCGGACAGCCCGTCGAGCAGGCCCCTGAACCCGGCGCCGGCGACCAGGGACCACACCAGGTCGGGGTCACCGGGCACAGCGAGCGGGACGTACCGCACATCGATGGACGAGAGCGAGCGGGCAGCGAGCCAGTCCCGGAACAACCGGGGAGTGCCGATGCGTTGGAGCGGGTCGGCCGGCCGTGGGATGTCGGCGGAGCATGGCAGTTCCGGCGCGACGGCCCGGCGGATCAACCGAGTCAGCGGCTCGAGCGCGCCCTGGGACCAGGTGGTTGCGGTCAGTCGGCCGCCAGGCCGCATCAGCCTCAGCAGTCGCTCTGTTCCTGTCGCCGCGTCGGGAAACGACGAGGCACCGAGAGAACAGACCACGGCGTCGTAACCACCGGGAGGTGCGGGCCGGTCGAGGATGTCGCCGCAGAGGAAGCGCACGTGGGAGAGACCGCGGATCGCGGCCTCGGCACGGCCCCGCTCGAGCGAGGGCTGCGCGAGGTCGACCGCGTCGATCAGGCCGTGCGGGCCGACCTGTTCACCGGCCAGCATCGCGGACGCCCCCGAGCCGCAGCACGCGTCGAGCACATGCACACCTGGGCGCAGGCGCGCAGCCTTGACGGTCGCCGCACCGAGCGGCGACCACAGCGCGCTGAACAGCCGGTCGGAGCTCTCCGCCCCTTCCGCCGATCCGGCGGCCACGTCGTGCGGTTCCATGCAAACTCCCGTCCCCAGGTGACAGCCAGGGCAGCGTATATGAAAATGATAATCAGTACTAGCCGACCCTCCCCGCCCCTGAGTAATTATCAGACGATGTTGACAATCATTTTCATCTCATGGATGCTGCTCGGGCCCCGCACCCTCCGCCCCGTCCAGCGGCCGCGGTGCGGGGACCACTCCATGTGATCTCCTGGGAGCAGCATGTCGGTCCTTCACACCGCCGAGAATTCCTCGCCCTCGCCGGCGCCCCGCTCCTCACCGGGTGTGGTGTCGGCTCCGGCAGCGGCGGCCCCACGGCGGGCGGGGCTGGTACGGGCGGGGGGCTGGGACGGCCTGCCCTCGTCGCGCCTGGGGTCTTGGACGGACCCGGCCGCCGCCGAAGCGGTCGTCGCCCAACTCCCCCGGACCGGCGAGGAGTAGGCACCGCGCTCCCTCGAGCGGTCCAGGACCTCGCGCTTCTCACGTCGTGCCGCACCACACCGTCGTTCTCGACGGCGGCTCGTCGAAACCAGTCCACTCCGACCAGGTGCTGCGCGCGCCCCGGGCCACGCTCACCCGGCGGCTCGTACGCGCCAAGGACCTGCGTGCGACCGGGCGGTCACGGACCCGGCCTCCCGCCCCCGTCGGCCCCCGAATCCCCGGACTTCCCATCCCCACCCGACCACGGAGGACCCATGACCGACCGGACCGCGGCCGACCCGGCGGCGTCCCAGGACGACGTCCGCGCCCTGCTGGACTCGCTGCCCGACACGCTGCCCCGCGAGGAGATCCTCGCCATCAACGGCGGCTCCATGTCCGAGATACACACCGAGCGGACGTACGACTACAACGGCTGGACCTTCACGCTGCCCCCGGGGGTCTTCAAGCCGGGCGACACCAGCCGTCTCGTCCACGACCGCCTCCTGGACGGCACGATCCCCGTCAAGGGCAGGTCGTACGCGGCGATGGGCGTCGGCCTCGGCGTCGAAGCCGTGATCGCCGGCACGCTCGGGGCGCGGGAGGTCTACGCGGCCGATGTCCACCCGGACAGCGTGGCCACGGCGGCCGGGCACTACGCGCGCCTCGTCGGGGACCGGCCGGAGACCGTCTTCCGGCCGCTGGTGTCGAACCTCTTCGAGGAGTTCCCGGACTCCGCCCGGCTCGACGTCATCACCTTCAACCCGCCCGCCGTCAGTACGCGGACGAGCGACGACCCCACCGTGGTGCGCAACGTCTGCGTGGGCGCCGAGATCGTCCTGCGCTTCTTCGACCAGATCGTCACCCGCGACCTGCTCGCGCCGGACGGCGAGATCTACCTGATCGTGTCCAACACCGCCGAGCTCAAGCGGATCGTCGGCCACGGCGTCGACGCGGGCTTCCGTCCCGTCGTGCTGCACCGCCAGACCTGGGAGGGCGACAACTGCCAGGCGTACCTGTTCAAGCTCATCCGCCGCGACGCCGCCTGACCGGGAGGACAAGGACATGCACGAGCACATAGCCGAGGCGGTCAAGGAGCCGGATGTCGTCGCCGTCCCGCCGGGCGCGGTCTGCCTGCGCTTCGAGACGATGAAGCTGTACTCGGCCCTCGGGGCCGTACGGCACCTCCTGGAGACCGGGCAGATCAAGCCGGGTGACACCCTCGTGGACAGCTCCAGCGGCATCTACGCCCACGCCCTCGCCCTGGCCTGCCACCGGTACGGCCTGAACTGCCACATCGTCGGCTCCACCACGGTCGACCGCACCCTGCGCGTCCAGCTGGAGATCCTCGGCGCGACGCTGGAGCAGGTCCGGCCGTCCAAGAACCTCCGCCTGGACCAGAACCTCCGCGTCCAGCGGATCGGCGAACTGCTGCGCGAGAACCCGCACTACCACTGGATGCGGCAGTACCACGACGCCATCCACTACCTCGGCTACCGCGACGTCGCCGACCTGATCCGCAAGGAGGTCCCGGAGGGCCCGCTCTCGCTCGTCGGCGGCGTCGGCACCGGCGCGTCCACCGGCGCCATCGCCACCTACCTGCGCGAGGCGGGCCAGGACGTCACCCTCGTCGGGGTGCAGCCGTTCGGCAGCGTCACCTTCGGCGCCGAGCACGTCTCCGACCCCGACATGATCATCGCCGGGATCGGCAGCTCCATCCCGTTCCGGAACGTGCGCCAGGATCTGTACGACCGGATCCACTGGGTCAACTTCGACTACGCCATGTCGGGTGCCGTCGAACTCCTGCGGGCCAGCGGCATCTTCGCCGGCCTGTCGGCGGGGGCCGCGTACCTGGCCACGCTCTGGGAGCGGGAGCGCGACGCCGACCGTACGTACGTCTTCCTCGCCGCCGACACCGGACACCGCTACGTCGACAGCGCCTACGCCCACCACTCCGACGCCAAGGGCCTCGGCGCCATGCGGCCGCACGAGGTGACGGCGCGGGACGAGCTCCGCCACCCGTGGTCCGCGATGGACTGGCCGCCGGTCGACGGCGCGCTGCTGCGCGGCGCTCCCGTCCTGGTGGCCGAGAGGGCCTAGCCACGTCGCGGGGCGCTGCCCGCCACCGCTCCTCGTCCGTACCACCCGTGCAACGACCCGGAAGGTGCCTCCGTGTCCCTCGACTCCCTCGACTCCCCCGGCTCCCTCGATGAGCAACTGGCCCGCGGCTTCGTTCTCCTGCCTCGGCTCCTCGGGCCGGCCGAGACAGCGGCCCTGGGCGAGGCGGCGGAGTCGGTGCTCACCCGCGTGACGGGCAAGGCACCGGCAGGAGAGGCCGATGTCGCGGTGTGGCCGGACGGGCACCGGCTGGAGAGAGTGGACGGGACCACCGTCCACTGGGAGCCGGAGGCCCGTCCGCCCGCCGTGCGCAGCCTGTCGCCCGTCACCCACCTGGACCCGGTCCTCGACGCCCTGTGGACCGACGAACGGATCACCGCTCCCATGCGCCGGATCATCGGCGGCGAGCGTCTCGGCAGGTTCACGTCCAAACTGAACTTCAAGCGGGCGGGCGTCGGTTCGGAGTTCCGCTGGCACCAGGACTATCCGTACTGGTACTGCTGCGCCGGACCCGACGCCCGGGACGTGGCCACCGCGATGGTCTTCCTCGACGACGTCACGGCCGACAACGGCGCCCTCATGATCGTGCCGGGCAGCCATCGGGCCGGGCCGGTGCCCCGGGACCGGGCCGAGCCCACCGGCCTGCTGGTCGACGCCGCGCGCACCGACGTGCGCGGCGCCGTGACCGTCGAGGCGCCGGCCGGATCGGTGCTGATGTTCCCCGGGCTCATCGTGCACCGCTCCGGCCCCAACCGGACGGCCCACGACCGGCGTTCGCTGCTGCTCTGCTTCCAGCCGGCCGGGCGCCCCGAGCTCGCCGGCCTGCCCTACCACGCCGAGCGGCTGGCCGACCTGCCCTGACCTCCGCTCCCGTACCGACACCCCATGCGGCACAGCCCGTGCCCGTACACATATCGAGAAAGAACCGTCATGTCTCCTCTACAGCCGCAGTCCGTACCGGAACTCCGCGAGGCCGTCCTGGACGGCGCCTTCGGGCCGCTCCCCAGCGAACTGGCCGTCACCAGCGCCTTCTGGCTGCACCACACCACGCGCCTGGCCGGCAGCCAGGTCACGTACCGCAACCACTATCTGCTGCTCCGCTCGGGCGACGCCTTCGGCGCCTGCTCCTTCGAAGCCGGCGACCTCGCCCCGGAGTTCTGCGCCGACGCCTCCGGACACACCCTCGACACGCTGATCCGTCACGAGTCGGCCCCGGTGCGCGTCGCCGCGCTCGACGCCTACCTCGGCCGCGTGCGGCCCCATCGCGACGCGGCGGAGGCCGAGACGGTCACCCTGCCGACCGGAACGCCCGAGGTACGGGCCGGGGCCAGGGACGCGGCCGTCGCCGGGCTCCCCGACATCGCCCCCGGCGCGAAGGTCGCCCTCATCGGCGTCGTCAACCCGCTGGTCGCGGCGATACGCGAGCAGGGCGGCGTCCCGCTGCCCTGCGACTTCAACCTGCGCACGACCAACTGGGGCGACCCCGTCACCGACGACATGACGGAGGTCCTCGCCGAGGCCGACGCGGTCGTCGCCACCGGTATGACCCTCAGCAACGGCAGCTTCGACCAGATCCTGGAGCACTGCCGCAAGCGGGAGCTCCCGCTGGTGGTGTACGCCCAGACCGGCAGCGCCGTCGCGCGTGCCTTCCTCGGCGCCGGCGTGACGGCGCTGTCCGCCGAGCCGTTCCCCTTCTCCCAGTTCAGCGCCGACGAGACCCCGCTGTACCGGTACCGGGCGGAGCGGGCATGAGCAGCGAGACCCGGAAGCCCGCGGTGGCCTCCGAGCACGAGGCGAGGACGGAGGCCGGGATTGTGCCGGGCGACCTGCGGATGACCCGCCTCCTGTGGCCCTTCATGCTGGCCTCCGCCGTGGGTCTGGTGCCCTTCACCATCTACAGCACCTTCCTCGTCCCGATCGCCGCCGAGTCGGGCGGCGGCGTCGCGGCGCTGGGCCAGTTGCGCGGCCTCGGCGGTCTCGCCGCCCTGGCGGTGGGCACCGCGCTCGCGCCGCTGATCGACCGCGTCCGCAGGGAGTGGGCCGCCGCCGGCGGCCTGGCCGTGCTCGCGGTGTCGGCGGCGCTCGGGGCGAGCGGCGACTTCCTCCTGCTGGCCGCTTTCTGCCTGCTGGTCGGCGCCGGTACGGCCGTACTGAACCCGGCGCTGACCGCGGCCGCGGCCGATCGCTTCGCCGACGATGCCGCCGCGGGCCGTGCCGCGACCCTCATCACCGCCACCCAGTCGCTGACCGCGCTCCTCGCGGCGCCGCTCGTGGCGCTGCCGGCCCTGGTGTGGGGCTGGCGCGGCGACCTGTGGGCGATCGCGGTGCTCTGCTCCGTCCTGGCGGTGTACTTCCTGCTGCGCGGCCGCAAGGCCGGGCAGGAGGTCGCCGAGGAGACGAAGCGGCCCGGCTACCTGGAGTCGTTCCGGCTTCTGGGCGCCCTGCCCGGAGTCGTGCCGCTCGTCCTGGTCGCCATGCTGCGAACGGCCGCGTTCATGGGCTATCTCGCCTATCTCGCCGCCTTCTACGACGAGCGGTTCGGGCTCGCTCCCGAGCCCTTCGCGCTGGTGTGGACGCTCAGCGGCACGGCCTTCTTCCTCGGCAATCTGTTCGCCGGAAGGCTGCTGAGCGCCGAGAGGACGAAGGTCACGGCGGAACGCCTGATGACGATGGCGCTGCTGGTGGCCCTGGCCGCGCTGGTCGGCGTCTTCTTCACCCACTCGCTCTGGCTGGCCCTGCCCCTGACGGCCCTGGTCGGCGCCGGGCACGCGACCGTCGCGGCCTGTGTCACCACCCTGCTCGTACGGCGTTGCGGCTCCCTGCGGGGCACGGCGCTGAGTGTCAACGCCGCCGGGATGAGCTTCGGTGTCTTCGTGGGCGCCGGACTGGGCGGCGTGGGCCTGGCCCTCGGCGGCTTCCCGGGCACGGCGGCGGCCCTCGGCGGACTGACGCTGGTGGCACTCGTCCTCGCCCGCGTCGCGGCCCGGCCCGCCGCCTCCGCCGGGGACTGAGCGGACGGCCTCCGCGTGCCGGGGCACGTCACACGGAGGCCGACACTGCCCGGGTCCCATGGAACGCCTCCGTGGGACCCGGGCTTCGACGAACAGGAACAGCCGTCGGCAGGGGGTCGGTCGTGACCGTCACAGCAGTGGAGACGAACAGGCGCATGACACGTCAACGCGCCGCCGTGCGGAAGGCGCTGGCCGATCGCGCCGAGTTCGTCTCGGCCCAGGAGCTCCACGGGTCGATGAGCGAGTCGGGCATCCGCGTCGGTCTCACCACCGTCTACCGCGCACTGCGGGGCCTGGAGCGGTCCGGCGCCGCCGATGTCGTACGCGACGACGTCGGCGAGAGGCTCTACCGCTACCGCCGCCCCGAGACCGGGCACCGCCACTACCTGCTGTGCCGCCGCTGCCGCCGCAACGAGCCCCTGGAGACGGACGTCGTGGAGGACTGGGTGGCCGCCGTCGTGCGGTCGACCGGCTTCGCGGACGTCGAGCACACCCTCGAACTCACCGGGATCTGCGCCGAGTGCCGGCAGGGCGAGGACGCTTCCACTCGGCCGACCGGGCCGGGCCGCGCCTGTTGCCCGGAACGATCCCGGGGGTGAGGGCAACCATGACGGCATCTCGCCCGGTCACCGCGGAGGAGCGGAGGCGGACGGTGGAGGCAACGCTCCCGCTGGGACGCATCGTCGGAGTACGCGTCGCCCTCAACTGGAGCGTCGTCGTCATCTTCTGGCTGGTGACCGTCAGCCTCGCCGAGGGGCGGCTCTCCCACGCCTACCCCGGCTACCCGACCGGGACCTACTGGGGGCCGGGGTCCGCGGTGGCCGTGGTGTTCGTGCTCTCCATCCTGGCGCACGAGCTGGCCCACGCGGTCGTGGCGCGGCGCAACGGCGTCGAGGTGACGGCACGCCCGTAGGGCTGGTGACCGCCGCCGGGATCGACCGGACGTCGTGGGCCCAGCGCGGTTCGACCACCATCGCCGAGGTCATGGCCCCCCTCGACGAGGTCGCCACCGCCTCCCCGGGCGAGCCCATCGGCGACGTCCTGC
The DNA here is from genome assembly GCF_044764755.1 of Streptomyces sp. NPDC093600. Taxonomy (NCBI): domain Bacteria; kingdom Bacillati; phylum Actinomycetota; class Actinomycetes; order Kitasatosporales; family Streptomycetaceae; genus Streptomyces; species Streptomyces sp. NPDC093600. Next base: position 119,076 of record NZ_JBIWIU010000003.1, on the reverse strand, counting down.
CCCGCCTGGAGGCGGCGAACGAGAACCGCGTGCTCGTCCTGGCCCCGGACGGCCGCGCGCTCGTCGGCGCCCTCTCCCACCGACATCACAGAGCCGTCACCTGGCTCTCGGCCACCCGGGACAGGGAATGACGGGCGGGTTTGCCACCGACTCCACGGGTTAACCGCGCGTACGCCGGGGGCTGCTCCGGCCTCCGGACACAGGTCAGGAGAGGAGGAGGTGTGTCCCCATGGGACTGCCGATACGGCGGGCCGGCGGCGCGAGAGGCCGCGCGGCGGCATGGCGCCCGATCCGGGACTTCGAGAGCATGTGGGACGAGATGGGCCGGCGGCTCGAACGTGCGGCCACGCCGGCGGGCGGCGCCTGGATGCCGATGGCGGAGGAGCAGGACGACGACAGCTCCTACACCGTGAAGGTCGAGCTTCCGGGCTTCTCGCCGGAGAACATCGACATCGAGGTGGAGGGGGACGAGCTGGTCGTCAGCGGTGAGGTGGCCGAGGAGCACACGGGCAAGGTGCTCAGCCGCAGAACCGGGAAGTTCATGTACCGCACGACGCTGCCGCCGGGCAGCGACAGTGAGCGGTGCGACGCGAATTTCGAGAACGGCGTCCTCCTGGTCACGGTCCCCAAGACGGAACAGCGGTCGGGCCGGCGCAAGATCGAGATAGGTGGCGGCCGCCGCACCATCGAGGGCAGGGCCGAGCCCAGCCAGATGGACCCGCAGACCGGCGGGGAGTAGCGCGGAGTGCAGGGGTACGGGGCCGGGGGGCTGCTACTCGGGCTCCGTACCGCTGCCGTCGTACGTCTTGGTCCAGGTCGCGCCGCAGCGGCAGTGGAAGGATTCGCTCAGCTCTCCGCTCGCGGAGACCCGTACGTCGTTCCTGAGCCGCACGTGAACATGTTCACCCATAAGGCACCAACTTGCCGAAAGTCATAAAGGGCGCTCATTGTGTGCAGGTCGTCCCGGCCGCCACAACACCTCCCGGGCACCCTTTCGCCATAATCCTCGTCACAGTGGTGGATGGTGGCTCCCGGCCTTTCGCAGCAGGATGAGAGGCATGGTCGCTGCCACCGATTACGCGCGCATGCTGACGGGGTTGCTGAGGGCCAGCCACACGGCCGCTTTCGAACAGCTGCCGGCGCTGGTGCGGCGGTACGCCTCGCCGGCGGGCTTCCAGCAGGTGCGGCTGTATGTGGTGGACCTGCGCGAGGACACGCTGCGGGAGGTCACCGGAGAGGGCATCGACGCCGGCCGGGGCGGTCAGGAACTGAAGGTCGACGGCACGCTCGCGGGACGGGTCTTCCAGGCCATGCGGGTCCGCTCGGCTCCCAGTGGGTCGGGCACCCAGTACTGGATCCCGCTCCTCGACGGCACGGAGCGCCTGGGCGTCCTGGGCCTCACCGTCGAGGGAGAGCCGGACGACGAGACGGAACAGGCCATGGAGGACCTCGCTTCCGTCGTCGGGCTGATGCTCGTCTCCCAGCGGCCGCACAGCGACTCCTACGCCCGGCTCACCCGCCTGCAGCCGATGTCGGTGTCGGCGGAGATGCAGTGGACGCTGATGCCCCCACGCACCTACACCGGCCCCGAGGTCACCATCGCGGCGGCCATGGAACCCGCCTACGCCACCGCCGGAGACGCCTTCGACTACGCGATCTCCGGCCATATCGCCCATCTGGCGATCTTCGACGCCATGGGCCACGACACGGCCGCCGGCCTCACCGCCAACCTGGCGATGGCCACCTGCCGCAGCGAGCGGCGCCAGGGCCGGGGCCTCGGCCACGCGCGCGACAGCATCGAGCGCATCCTGATCGAGCAGTTCACCCATGACCGCTACGCCACCGCCATCCTCGCCGACCTCGACCTGGGCACGGGCCTGCTCTCCTGGCTCAACTGCGGGCACCTGCCGCCCATTCTCATCCGCGAAGGACGCTGGATCACCGCGCTCGACCGCCCGCCGACGCACCCGCTGGGAACCGAACTCAATCTCCCCGCCCGGGTCCACCAGGAGCAGCTGCAGGCGGGCGATCGGCTGATCCTCTACACCGACGGCATCACCGAGGCCCGCGACCGTCACGGCCGCGAGTTCGGACTCGACCACTTCGTCGACTTCATCGTCCGCCAGCAGGCCGCCGCCCTGCCCGTCCCGGAGACCCTGCGCCGCCTGGTCCGCGCGGTGCTCGACCACCACGACGGCCAACTCAACGACGACGCCACCGTCCTCCTCGCCGAATGGCACGGCACGCAATCGGCCCAGGCGCGCGGGGAGAGGTAGCACCAGAGCCTCCGCCCCGGGCCGGGGCGTCAGGTGACCGCGCTCAAGGTGTCCGCGAGGCGGTGGCGGGCCGCGCGGGCCGCGGGGAGGGTGGTCAGGGCGATCGCGCCGAGGACGGCGGCCGCGGTCACGGCCGCGAGGTGCGCGGCGGGCGGGCTCTGGGCGATGCCCGCGCCGACGCCGGTGGTGTGGGCCTCGTGGTCGATCAGCCAGTGGGCGAAGGGGACGCCGAGGGCCGTCGCGGCGAGGGCGGCGGCGAGGGCGGTGCAGCCGATGGCGGTCACGGTGACGGCGGTGATCTGGCGCGGGGAGAGCCCGATGGCCTTCAGGGCCAGCAGGTCGCGTTCGCCGTCGCGGATGCCGCCGCCGATCGCTGTGGAGAGTTCGGTCAGACCGATGAGGGCGAGGACGGCGATCAGGCCGAGGACGACGCCGCGCAGGGTGGACAGCCGGTCGGCGGGGGTGGTGACCTCGTGGACGTCGAGGCGGCCCGCGGAGGCGTCGGCCAGTTCGGCGCGCACGGCGCGCGGGTCGGCGCCGGGCTCCAGACGGAGCTGGTAGAGCGTGGGGCGCAGGGCGGGGTCGTTCTCGCGCAGGGTGTCGAGCGAGGTGGAGATGACCCGGCCGCCGTTCTCCGGTTCGATGCTGCGGCCGACGAGGTGCAGTACCTGCGGGTGGCCGCCGACCGTGACGCGGACCCAGTCGCCGACGCGTACGCCGAGCAGGTCGAGCAGGCCCTGGCCCGCGACGGCCTCGTCGGGGCCGTGGGCGGGACGGCCCTCGGCGATCGAGTACGGGTAGGGCTCGTCGCGGGTGCCGAGGCCGCGCAGCGCGATGGTGCCGGTCTGGCCGGGGACCAGGGCGGCGACCTCCAGGCCGGGGTGGGCGGCGACGACCTTGTCGTGGGCATCGAGGAGCGCGGCGGCCTCGCGGTCGGTGAGGGTCGCGTCGGGGCGGGCGGTGAGCGCGGCGGCGTGGCCGAGCTGTTCGGGGCGGCTGTCGAAGCGTTCGATGGTGGTCCACGCGCTGAGCGCCACGGTGATCAGCAGCAGCGGCAGGGCGAGGCGGACGATGGCGGCCGGGGCGCGCCGGCCCCGGCCGAAGGCCTGGTGCCAGCCGAGCACCAGGGCGGCCGGCACGCGCAGGCCGAGTGCTCCGCGGGCGGCCCGGGACAGGCCGCCGCCCGGGGCGACCGCGGCCGGGACGACGGGCACGGGCTCCACGCGCCCGGCCCGCCACGCGGCGAGGCAGGTGGCCGCCCCGATGAACAGCACCGCCGCGACGGGCACGGCGAGCAGCGCCGCCGTGTGGCCCTGGAGGCCCTGCCAGACGCCGACGGCGTCGCCGAGCCGGCCGGGCAGGCGGCTGCCGAGCGTCTGCACGGCCGCTGTGGCGAGGGTCGCCCCGGCCGCGGCGAAGGCGAGGTGCTGGACGAGGAAGACGCGTACGACCTGGCCGGGGGTGAAGCCGATGGCCTTGAGGACGGAGATGTCCCGGAGGTGGCCGCGCACCCGGGTGCTGATGGCGCCGAAGACCGCGAGGGCGGCGGCGATCAGCGCGCCGAGCCCGAACAGGCCGAGGACCTGGCCGAGGAGCCGGGTGTCGCCCTGGGCCTCGCCGCGGGCCTGCTGCCAGGTGGAGACGTCGGTGACGGCGCCTGCGCCCAGCGCGGTGACGGCGCGCTGGACGGTGTAGTCGGTGTCGTCCGGGTCGGCGAGGCGCAGTCCGACGACCTGGCCGCCGCCTCCCGGTACGGCGTGGGGCAGGGCCCAGACGATGCCGGGCCGCTCGCCGGGGCGGTAGCGGGGCTCCGCGCTGTCGGCGACGCCGAGGACGGTGAGGGTGCGGCCGGTCGGCAGGGTCAGGCGGTCGCCCGGTTCGGCCCACAGGGCGCGGGCGAGGCCGGATTCCAGGACGACGCCGTCGGCTGCGGCGTCGTCGAGCCACCGGCCCGACGTCAGCTGGGGCCGGCCGACGGCCGGGGGTTCGGCGCCGGTGGCGCGCAGTTCCACGGCGGCGCGGGCGCCCCGGGAGGTGACGGTGGCGGCCGCGGTGCGGTGGGGGCCGGAGAGCTGCTCGACGCCGTCGAGCGTCGCGAGGGGGCGGGTGTCGGCGGCGGGGCCGGCGTGGATCCACACATGGGCGCCGCGCGACTGGGTGAAGACGCGTTGCCACGGGTTGGTGGCGTAGCCGAAGAGCGCCGTGGCGAGCAGCAGGGAGGCGACGATACCGGCGGTGGCGACGACCATGAACAGCGCCTCGCCCCGGTGGGTGCGCAGATCGGCGTGCGCCCAGCGCAGCATGGCCCGCACCGGTCAGTCCTTCAGTTCGAGTACGCCGGCGAGGCCCTGGCCGCGTGGCGGGGTGTCGCCCAGTTCCGCGTCGTCGGCTATCCGGCCGTCGAAGAAGCTGATCACCCGGTCCGCCGCGCTGGCGAGCCGGGCGTCGTGGGTGACGAGGACGATGGTCTGGCCGCGCTGGTGGAAGCGGGTCAGCTGCCGCATCACCTCGCGGGTGCCCTTGCTGTCGAGGCTGCCGGCCGGTTCGTCGGCGAGGAGCAGCCGCGGATGGTTGACCAGGGCGCGGGCGAGGGCGACGCGCTGCTGCTCGCCGCCGGACAGCTCGCCCGGCATGCTGCGGGCCTTGCCGTCGAGACCCAGCTCGGCGAGGAGCTCCTCGCGCTCGGCGCGGGCGCGCCTGGCGGAGGCGCCGGCCAGCAGGGCGGGCAGCTCGACGTTGTCGGCGACGGTGAGGTTGGAGACGAGGTTGAAGAACTGGAAGACGATGCCGATGCGGCGGCGGCGCTCCACCGCCCAGCGCGCCTCGGTCCAGCCGTCGGTGCTCTCGCCGTCCAGCCGGAGCGAGCCGCTGTCGGGGCGCTGGAGGCCGCCGAGGAGGTGCAGCAGGGTGGACTTCCCGGCGCCGGAGGGCCCGGTGACGGCGACGAACTCGCCGCGCCGCACGGTCAGGTCGACACCGCGCACGGCGTGTGCGGGCGCGCCCTCGCCGTGGTGGGTCTTGACGAGGCCCTCGGCACACAGCAGCGGTACGGGTGCGGCGGAGTCCGTCATCGCAGCTCCTCCAATTCCTCCTGGCACCGCTCCAGCCAGTCGAGGTCAGCCTGGAGGTGCAGCATGGCGCCCTCGATCAGCAGGTGGGCGATGCGGTTGTCCCGGTCTTCGGTGGCGGCCAGCTTGGACAGGTTGCGCATGGTGGTGAGGTACTCGCGTCGCTGCTTGTTGATGAGGGCGATCTGGTCGGCGAGACCGGTGTGCGGGGCGAGGGCGAGCTTCATGAAGAACTCGTCCCGGACCCTCGGTTCGTCCGCCGTCTCGTCGAACCAGGCGCGCAGTGCTTCCTGCCCGGCGTCGGTGAGGCGGTAGATCTTCTTGTTGGGGCGGCTCTCCTGGGCGATCTCCTCGCCCTCGATCAGCCCGGACTTCTCCAGCCGGCCGAGGGTGACATAGATCTGGCCGACGTTGGTGGGAGGGTACGCGGCGCCCAGCAGTTGCTCAAGCTCCTGCTTGAGTTCGTAGCCGTGGGCGGGGCCCCTGGCCAGGAGGGCGAGGAGGGGAAGGCGCACCCGTGCTGTCCTCCCTTGGCGTGCTCCCGGTGTGATGTGGGCTCTAGTATCGCCCATGCCTAACGGGTATACATGCCCTGTCGCCGGACGAAGGTGTACGGCGCGGCGCTCTGGGAGGAACCTATGCGGTGGATGCGTGCCGCCGGTAGGGGTCTCCTGGTTCTGGCGGTCGTACTGACGGGTTATGTGGCCGCCGGTGCTCCGTCGGGCGGCGCGGAGCGCGGCGACGGGCGCGGCCCCATGACGCTGGCGACGGCCGGTGACCTGACCGGCTATCTCGGCCGTGTCCTGGACGGCTGGAACCGCGCGCACCCGGCCGAGCGGGTCACCCTGGTGGAGCTGCCGGATTCGGCCGACGAGACCCGGGCCCAGATGATCACGGACCTGAGGTCGGGCGAAGGCAGGTTCGATCTGCTCAACATCGATGTCGCGTGGACGTCGGAGTTCGCCGCGTCGGGGTGGATCGCACCACTGGAGCGCGGCCGGTTCCCGCTGGAGAGCTTCCTGCCGCCGGTGGTGGACACGGCGACGTACGACGGGCGGCTCTACGCCGTCCCGTACGTGACCAACGCCGGGATGCTCTTCTACCGCAAGGACGTGCTCGACCGTGAGGGGCAGCGCCCCCCGCGGACCTGGGCGGAGCTGGAGCGGCAGGCCCGCACCATCGCCCCGAGGTACGGGCTCGGCGGCTACGCGGGCCAGTTCCTGCCGTACGAGGGGCTGACGGTCAACGCCGCCGAGGCGGTGTACTCGGCGGGCGGGTCCATCCTCGGCGACGAGGGCGAGCGGGTCACGGTCGACTCGGCGGCCGCCCGCGAGGGGCTGGGGTTCCTCTCCCGCGGTGTGCGGGACGGCTGGATCCCGAGGGAGGCCCTCGCGTACAAGGAGGAGGAGTCCCGGCAGGCGTTCCAGGACGGCCGGCTGCTCTTCCTGCGCAACTGGCCGTACGCGTACGCCGGTGCCTCCGGCGCGCGGTCGCGGGTCGCGGGGAAGTTCGGCGCGGTGCCGCTGCCGGGCCCCGAGGGCCCGGGCACGAGCGTGCTGGGCGGCTCCAACCTGGCCGTGAGCAGCCATGCCCGGCATCCGGAGTCGGCGCGCGACCTGATCGCGTACCTCACGAGCGAGCGGGTGCAGCGCCGGGTCCTGGGCGAGGGCGCCCTGCCGCCGGTGCGGGCCGCGCTGTACGGGGATCCGGCGCTGGTGGCGCGCTTCCCTTATCTGCCCGCGCTCCGGGAGAGTGTGCTCGCGGCCGCGCCGCGTCCCAAGAGCCCGCACTACGAGCAGGTGAGCCTGGCCGTGCAGGCCGTGGCGCACGACGTGATGGCGCAGCACCAGACGCCCGAGGCGGCGGTGCGCCGGCTCGCGGGTGAGCTCGCGGCCATCGCCCGTCGTCGCTGACGTCTCTCTCATCGCTCTGTCACCTCCCGACTCGCTAGTTATCTGTTAGGTAGCGATCTACGGGTCCGCATGCCTGCACCCTCCGCACAAACCGGACAAACTCTCCCAACGTCCGTCTCTTTTCGGCAACTTCGTTGACACCTGCCTGACACGGATACCTAACATGCATGCATAACCGCTACCCGCTCTGGGTGGCGCGCACCCCTTCACGCAGAAACGGGTAACGGGTGATGCTCACAGCCCCAGGCCGCCGTCACTGGTGGCGCGACGCGGTGATCTACCAGGTGTACGTCCGCAGCTTCCTGGACAGCACCGGCGACGGGATCGGCGACCTCGCCGGTGTCCGGGCGGGCCTGCCGTACCTCAAGAAGCTCGGGGTCGACGGCATCTGGCTCAGCCCCTTCTACCCCTCGCCGCAGCACGACCACGGGTACGACGTCGCCGACTACTGCGACGTGGACCCGGTCTTCGGCGACCTCGCCGAATTCGGCCTGCTGGTCGCCGACGCCCACCGGCTGGGCATCAAGGTGCTGCTCGACATCGTCCCCAACCACTGCTCCAGCGAGCACGCCTGGTTCCGCGAGGCGCTCGCCTCCGGCCCCGGCAGCGAGGCCCGCGCCCGCTTCCACTTCGCCGAGGGCCGCGGCCCGCACGGCGACGAGCCGCCCAACAACTGGCACGCCATGTTCGGCGGCCCCGCCTGGAGCCGGGTCACCGAGCCGGACGGTACGCCCGGCCAGTGGTACCTGCACATGTTCACCCCCGAGCAGCCGGACCTGAACTGGCGCAACCCCGAGGTCGGCGCCCACTTCGACCACGCCCTGCGCTTCTGGCTCGACCGGGGCGTCGACGGCTTCCGCATCGACGTGGCGGCCGGACTGTTCAAACACCCCGACCTGCCGGACTCCCCCGACCCCGAGGCCGACGCCCGCACCCGTGACTCGGTCAACCCGCTCGCCTGGAACCGGCCCGAGGTGCACGACGTGTGGCGCCACTGGCGGTCGGTGTGCGAGGAGTACACGGCCCGCGACGGCCGCGAGCGGCTGCTGGTCGGCGAGGTGTCGGTTCCGACCGCCCGTGAACACGCCCAGTACGTCCGCCCCGACGAGCTGCACCAGGCGTTCTTCTTCGACCTGCTGAGCGCGCCCTGGGACGCCGACGCCTTCCGCAAGGTGATCGACGAGGCGATGCGCGACATCGCGGGCACCGGTTCCACCGTCACCTGGGTGCTCAACAACCACGACCAGGTGCGCACGGTCACCCGCTACGGCGAGTCCGGCACCGAGGGCAGCGGCCTGGGGGTCGCCCGGGCGCGCGCCGCCGCCCTGCTGATGCTGGCCCTGCCCGGCGCCGCGTACATCTACCAGGGCGAGGAACTGGGCCTGCCGGAGGTCGTGGACCTGCCGGACGAGGTGCTCACCGACCCGATCTTCCGGCGCACCGGCAGCCGGGCGAGGATCCGCGACGGCTGCCGCGTACCGCTGCCGTGGTCGGGGCACGCGTCCCCGTTCGGCTTCAGTACCGGGGCGGAGAGCGCCAAGCCGTGGCTGCCGCAGCCCGGCTGGTTCGCCGAGCACGCCACCGACCGGGCGCTCGCCGACACCCGCTCGTTCTGGCACCTGTACCGCGAGGGCCTGCAACTGCGGCACGGGCTGCCCCAGTTGGGCGAGGGAACCTTGCGCTGGCTGGACGCGCCACCGGGCGTCCTGGCCTTCCTGCGCGGCGACGGGCTCGTCTGCGCCGTGAACTTCACCGCCGCGTCGGTGCCCGCACCGGCCTCCGGCGCTCCCCTGCTGTCCAGCGGCCCCTGCCCGGCCGGCGTACTGCCCGGATCCACCGCCGCCTGGTGGATCAGTGACCACACCACCTCGGAGGTATGACGATGACGATGCGACGACGGACGGCGATGGCGTGCTGCTCGGCGCTCACCCTGGCACTGGGGGCGACCGCCTGCGGCGGCGGCCCGGTGAGCGCGGGCGGCGGCAAGGAACTCAGCGGCCAGACCCTGAACGTGGCCGGTGTCTGGTCCGGCGCCGAGCAGAAGAACTTCCAGAAGGTGCTGGACGCCTTCACCGAGAAGACCGGCGCCAAGACCCAGTTCACCTCGACCGGCGACAATGTCTCCACGGTCGTCGGCAGCAAGATCGAGGGCGGCAACGCCCCCGACGTGGTGATGGTCCCCCAGGTCGGCGTGCTCCAGCAGTTCGCCCGGCAGAAGTGGCTCAAGCCGATGTCGGACACCGCGAAGAAGTCCGTCGACGCCAACTACGCGCCGGTGTGGAAGAACTACGGCTCCGTCGACGGCACCCTGTACGGCCTGTACTTCAAGGCCGCCCACAAGTCGACCGTCTGGTACAGCCCCGAGGCGTTCGAACAGGCGGGCGTGGTGCCGCCGAAGTCGTACGAGGAGATGCTCAAGGCCGGGCAGGCGGTCTCCGACTCGGGCCTGCCGGCCTTCGCGGTCGCCGGTGAGGACGGCTGGACGCTGACCGACTGGTTCGAGAACATCTACCTCTCCCAGGCCGGCCCGGAGAAGTACGACAAGCTCGCCCGGCACGAGATCAAGTGGACCGACCCGACCGTGGTGAAGGCGCTGACCACCCTCGGCGCGCTCTTCTCGGACAAGAAGCTGATCGCGGGCGGCCAGCAGGGCGCGCTCGGCACCGACTTCCCCGGCTCGGTCGAGAAGGTCTTCGGCCCGAAGCCCGAGGCCGGGATGGTGTACGAGGGCGACTTCGTCGCCGGCATCGCCAAGGACCAGTTCGGCCGGAAGATCGGCGAGGACGCCACCTTCTTCCCCTTCCCCGCGGTCGCGGGCGGCACGGCGCCGGTGGTCAGCGGCGGCGACGCGGCCGTCGTCCTGAAGGACGGCCGGAACCAGAAGGCCGCGATGGCGTTCATGGAGTACCTCGCGACGCCGGAGGCCGCGGCCGTATGGGCCGAGGCGGGCGGCTTCCTGTCTCCGAACAAGAAGCTCGACCTCGCCTCCTACGGCGACGACACGCTGCGCGAGACCGCCAAGTCGCTGATAGATGCCGGGGATTCGGTGCGCTTCGACATGTCGGACCAGGCTCCGGCGGCGTTCGGCGGCACCAAGGGCGTGGGCGAGTGGAAGATCCTCCAGGACTTCCTGCGCGACGCGTCGAACCCGGCCGGCACCGCGGCGGCCCTTGAGGCCGCGGCGGCCAAGGCGTACAAGAGCTGAGGCGGCCGTCATGACCACAGTCACCGCTCCCCCGCCGCCCCGGGCCGGCGCCGCCGAGGACGGCCGGCGGGACTCCGGTCCCCGGGACCGGGCCCGGCGCCGCCGGCGGATCATCGCCGTCGCGTTCGTACTGCCGGCGCTGCTGCTCCTCGGCGCGCTGGTCGTCTATCCGGTGCTGTTCTCGGTGGGCCGCAGCTTCTTCGACGCGTCGGGCACCGAGTTCGTCGGCGGGGGCAACTACGCGGAGATGTTCCGCGACCCGGCCACCCTGACCGCCATCCGCAACAGCGCCATCTGGGTGGTCGTCGCGCCGACGCTGCTGACCGGTCTCGGGCTGATCCTCGCGGTGCTGGTGGAGAAGGTCCGCTGGGCGACCGCGTTCAAGCTGCTGCTGTTCATGCCGATGGCCGTCTCCTTCCTCGCGGCGGGCATCATCTTCCGCCTCGCGTACGAGGAGGACCCGGACAAGGGCGTGCTGAACGCGGCGGTGGTCGGCGTGCACGACGTCTTCCAGGACTCATCGTCGTATCCGAAGGCCCGGGCCCGCGAGGGACAGGGGCTCGAGAAGCGGCCGGACGGCTCGTACGGCACGGCCGGGACGGTCTCCCCGGGGCAGAGCGTCGCCCTCGGCTTCGTCGGCGTGCCGCCCAAGGAACTGCCCGCCGACGCGAAGCCGGCGGCGGGCGGCACCGCCGGTCCGAAGGATCTGGCCGGCACCGTGTACCTCGACTTCACGCCCGGTGGCGGCGGGCGGCCCGGTGCCGTCGACGCCGGGGAGCGGGGACTTCCCGGCATGACGGTGGAGGCGGTACGCGACGGGAAGAGCGTCGCCACCGCGACCACCGCGGCCGACGGAACGTTCCGCTTCCCCGGCCTCGGGGCGGGCGCGTACACGGTCCGGCTGCCGGCGGAGAACTTCGCGCCGCCGTACGAGGGTGTCTCCTGGCTCGGTCCCGCGCTGGTCACTCCGGCGATCATCGGCGCGTACCTGTGGATCTGGACGGGGTTCGCGATGGTGCTCATCGGCGCCGGTCTGTCGTCCCTGCCGCGTGACGCGCTGGAGGCGGCTCGGATGGACGGGGCGAACGAGTGGCAGGTCTTCCGCCGGATCACCGTGCCGCTCCTCGCGCCCGTGCTGACCGTCGTCTTCGTGACGCTGGTGATCAATGTGATGAAGGTCTTCGACCTGATCTACATCATCGCGCCGGGGCCGGTGCAGGAGGACGCCACGGTGCTCGCCACCCAGATGTGGCTCGTCTCCTTCGGCGGCGGCAACAATCAGGGGCTCGGCAGCGCGCTGGGTGTGCTGCTCCTGCTGCTTGTGATCCCCGCGATGGTGTTCAACGTCCGACGCTTCCGCAGGAGTCAGTCATGAGTGCGACCGCGACGATGCCGGGCGGCAGGCTGCGCCGCTGGCTGGGCAACGGCCTGGTCCAGGCGTTCCTGGCCGTGGTCGGCCTGGTCTGGGTGACCCCGGTCGCCGGGCTGCTGCTGTCCTCGCTGCGCTCGGCGAGCGACAACGCGGCGAGCGGCTGGTGGACGGCGCTGACCGGGCCCGGTCAGCTGTCCCTGGACAACTACACCGCCCTCCTGGGCAACGCGGGCATCACCCGGGCCTTCTGGAACACGGTGCTGATCTCGGTGCCGACGACCGTCCTGGTCGTCGTCGTCGCGGCGCTCGCCGGATACGCCTTCGCCTGGCTGGAGTTCCCGGGCCGGGACTGGATCTTCCTGGGCGTGGTGGCGCTGCTCGTGGTGCCGGTGCAGGTGGGTCTGCTGCCGGTGGCGAAGCTGTTCGGGCAGCTGGGACTGTTCGGCACGATCCCGGGCGTGGTCCTCTTCCACGTCGCCTACGGGCTGCCGTTCGCCGTCTTCCTGCTGCGCAACTACTTCGCCGACATCCCGCGCGAGATGCTGGAGGCGGCGCGGATGGACGGGGGCGGCGAGTGGCGGATCTTCACGCGGCTCGTGCTGCCGGTGGGCCGCCCGGCGATCGCCAGCCTGGCGATCTTCCAGTTCCTCTGGGTGTGGAACGACATGCTGGTGGCACTGCTCTTCGCCGACAGCTCCTCTCAGCCGCTGACGGTGGAACTGCAGTCGCAGGTACGGCAGTTCGGCAGCAACATCGATGTCCTCGCGCCGGGCGCCTTCCTGTCGCTGATCGTGCCGGTGGTGGTCTTCTTCGCCTTCCAGCGCCACTTCGTGCAGGGAGTGATGGCCGGTTCGGTGAAGTGACCGCACGGCCCGGGGGTCTCGCGCGTCGGCGCGGGGCCCCCGGCCGTGCGTGGCGGCCGTCTCAGCGGGAGACGACGGTCCGGTCGCCGGTGCCTCCGCCGTACTCCGTGCAGGCGTCGACGAGCCAGGTGGCCAGGTAGGACGCGAACGAGGAGCGGACCAGCAGCCGGACGTCTGCGGCCGCCTCTTCCCGTACGACCAGTGTGACCGGGGCCTGTGCGAGGAGCGTGGTGAGGCACGAGCCGGCGGGTGTCACCCGCGGGTCCAGGTCGAGGGCGCAGCCGTGGGCCAGGACCGTGCGGACGAGGTGCCCGGACAGGGCCAAGGTGGTGCGCTGCGCCGAGACGTCGGTGACGGTGCCGAACTCGTCGCCGATGGCCGCCCGCAGCCGCGCGCCGAGTGTGTCCTGTCGGCCCTCGGGGGCCACCAGCAGCCATTCGTCCGGGCCCATCCACAGCACCTCGACATCGCCCGACATCCCGGCGCGCAGGGGGCCGGGCAGGGTGGTGCCCAGCGCGGTCTCGACGGCCCGGGCCGCCGGGCCGCCGGGCCGCGCCCGCAGGGAGAGCTGGGTCAGGAAGGGCAGTTCCCGCGCCCGCAGGCCGGCGGGGAGCCCCGCCAGGCGGTCCCGCCACGCGGCGAGCGGACTGTGTCGCGTGGGCGTCTCAGCCGTCACGGCGAGCTCCCTCCTTGTCGAAGAGCACGGGGTCGGTCACGGTCACCGGGACGGTCCCGCCGTCCAGCGGGACGTAGAGGGTCTCCCCGATGCGCCGGGTTCCCGAGCGCACCAGGGCCAGGGCGAAGGTCCGCCCCAGGGCGTCGCTGCGGTAGCTGGAGGTGACATGGCCCAGCATGGGGACCGGTGGGGCGGGAACGGTGCCGGTGGCGATGATCTGGGCTCCTTCGGGCAGGAGCAGGTGCTCGTCGGCCGGCAGCAGGCCCACCAGCTGCTTGCGGTCCTCGCGCCGGTTCTCCCGGCGGGAGAAGGACCGCTTTCCGATGAAGTCCTGCTTCTTCTTCGACACGACCCATCCCATGCCCAGGTCCTGCGGGGTGACGGTGCCGTCGGTGTCCTGCCCGATGATCGGGTACGCCTTCTCGGCGCGCAGCACGTGCATCGCCTCGGTGCCGTACGGGGTGATGCCGAACGCGCGGCCGGCCGCGTACAGGGCCTTCCACACGGTGATGCCGTCCCAGGCGGACACGTTGATCTCGTAGGCGAGCTCACCGGAGAAGCTGATGCGGCACACCCGCGCCGGGACACCGGCGACGGTGGTGTCCCGCCAGGTCATGAACGGGAAGGCGTCGTTGTCGACGTCCAGTTCGGGGGCCACCAGGGCCAGCACCTCGCGGGAGCGGGGGCCGACCAGGGGGATGGTCGCCCAGTGCTCGGTGACGGAGGTGAGGTGCACGCGCAGGTCGGGCCACTCGGTCTGCAGCCACTCCTCCATCCACTCCAGGACCCTGGCCGCGTTGCCGGTGGTCGTGGTCAGCAGGAACTCCTCCTCGGCCACCCGGATCACGGTGCCGTCGTCGAGGGCCATGCCGTCGACGCCGCACATCACGCCGTAGCGGATCCGGCCGGTCCTGAGCGTGCTCATCATGTTGGTGTAGAGCCGGTCGAGGAGTACGCCGGCGTCCGGGCCCCGCACATCGATCTTGCCGAGCGTGGAGCCGTCCATCATGGCGACGCCCGTGCGGGCCGCCCGGCACTCGCGCAGCACCGCCTCGTCCATGGTCTCCCCCGCCCGCGGGTAGTACCAGGGGCGCTTCCACTGGCCGACGTCCTCGAACCGGGCGCCGTGCTCGACATGCCAGGGGTGCAGCGGGGTCACCCGGACCGGATCGAACAGCTCTCCGCGGTTGCGGCCCGCGAAGGCGGCGAAGGGCACCGGCACGGCGGGCGGACGCAGGCGCATGGTGCCCAGGTCGGCGACGTCCACTCCGAGCGCCTCGGCGACGATGCCCGAGGTCATCACGCCCGAGGTGCGGCCCTGGTCGTGGGCGGTGCCGATGGTGGTGTAGCGCTTGACGTGCTCGACCGACCTGAGGCCCGCCCCGGTCGCCCGCAGCACGTCGGCGACGACGGCGTCGCGCTGCAGGTCGACGAACTGGTGCGCGCCGTCCGGGTCACGCCGGCTCGGGACGCGCCACAGCACCCGGCCGGACGCCGCGCCGGGAAGCGGGGCGGTGGCCGGCGGGGTGATCGTGGGGGCGGTCCTGCCGAGGGCCGACAGGGCTCGCCCGGCGGCGGCCGCGCCGTCGGCCAGACAGCCGGCCAGGGTGAAGACGCCGCTCGCCGCTCCCGCCGTACGGACGCCGTCCAGCGCCCGCGCGGGGACGAAGGCCCCGATGCCGGGGTCGTAGCGCAGGGCGCCGCGTGCCTGGCTGAACAGGGCCACGGACGGGTTCCAGCCGCCGGAGACGAGCAGCAGGTCGCAGTCGACGCCCTGCCGGCCGCCGAGGCGTCCCCGGCGGAAAGGGGCGACGTGGGCGCGGGAGACGCGCTCGATGCCGCTGGTTCCGGTGACGACGTGACCGGCGCGTACGTCGATGCCGCGCTCGTCGCAGGCGGCCCGCCAGTGGGCCGGCGCCTCCTCGCGGGCGTCGATCACCGCGGCGATCGGCACCCCCGCGTCGGCCAGTTCGAGCGCGGCCGGATAGGCGCTGTCGTTCGTGGTGAACACGACGGCCCGCTCTCCGGGCAGGACACCGAAGCGGTTGAGGTAGGTGCGCGCCGAGCCGGCCAGCATGATGCCGGGCCGGTCGTTGTCGTCGAAGGCGACCGGCCGTTCGTGGGCGCCGGTGGCGTGGACGACCTGCCGGGCGCGGACGCGCCAGATCCGCTGGCGTGAGAGGTGGGCGGGCGCGGCGGCGCCGAGGTGGTCGGTGCGCTTCTCGAGGGCGAGGACGAGTCCGTCGTCGTAGTGGCCGAAGGCGGTGGTGCGTCGCAGGATCCGCACGTCGGGGCAGGATTCGAGCTCGGCGACGACGCCGTCGACCCAGGCGGTCGCCGGTGCGCCGTCGAGGAGTTCCCGGCTGCCGAGGAGCGATCCGCCGGGCCGGGGGAGCTCGTCGACGAGGATCACGCGGGCTCCGGAGCGTGCGGCCGCCAGGGTGGCGGACAGTCCGGCCGGGCCGGCGCCGACGACCAGGACGTCGCAGTGGGCGTGCAGGGAGTCGTAGCGGGCCGGGTCCGGCTCGCTGCTCAGCCGGCCCCGGCCGGACAGGCCGCGGGCGACGAGGCCGTCGTACAGCTCCACGGTGGTGGCCGTGAGCATGGGCTCGGGGAAGGGGGCCTCGATCTGCACGAGCGCGTTGGGCTCTTCGGCTCCGGCGGCCAGGACACCGCGCGGCCTGCCGTACCTGATGCTGTTCGCCACGTGGTGCACCCCGTTGGCCAGCAGGGCGGAGGCGAGGGTGTCGCCGGGGTGCCCGGTGTAGGCGGTGCCGTCGAAGGTGAAGGAGAGGGTGGTGGAGCGGTCGAGGTGACCGCGGCCGTGGGCGCGGAACGGGTTGTTCATCGGCCGGCCTCCTGGCTGTCCCGCCGCGGTGCGGCGGGTGCGGTGCTCGTGGTGCGGGGGCGCTCGGCGCTGGGCTGGTGGTCCGTGAGGAACTGGTGGGTGGCGGTGTCGCGCACGGCGTCGAACCAGCGCCGGCAGCCGGCCGCGTGCACCCACCGCTCGGCGAACGGGCCCTGGGGGTTGTCGCGGAAGAAGACGTAGCGCGCCCACTGCTCGTCGTCGAGCGCGTACGGGTCCTCGGGGTAGGCGACGTGAGCCTGTCCGCCGTAGTGGAACTCGTTCTCCTCGCGCTCACCGCACCAGGGGCAGGCTATGAGCTGCATGTGAACCTCCTTGCCCGGCGCGGGCGTCAGTGGGCGACGGCGGCGGCGCCGTGCTCGTCGACCAGGGCTCCGGTGCTGAACCGGTCGAGGGTGAAGGGCGCGTTGTACGGGTGCGGTGCGCCGGTGGCGATGGTGTGGGCGTAGCACCAGCCGACCCCGGGGGTGGCCTTGAAACCGCCGGTGCCCCAGCCGCAGTTGAGGTAGAGGTCCTCGACGGGGGTGGTACCGACGATGGGAGAGGCGTCCGGGGTGACGTCGACGATGCCGGCCCAGGTGCGCAGCATGTGGGCGCGGGCGAAGACGGGGAAGAGCTCCAGGGCGGCGGCCATCTGGCGCTCCAGGATGTGGAACGCGCCACGCTGGCCGTAGCCGTTGTAGCTGTCGATGCCGGCTCCCATGACGAGTTCGCCCTTGTGGGCCTGGGAGACGTACACGTGCACGGCGTTCGACATGACCACGGTGGGGTGCACCGGTTCGAGCAGTTCCGAGACCAGCGCCTGCAGGGGGTGGCTCTGCAGCGGGAGGCGCAGGCCGGCCATGGAGGCGAGGACGGAGGAGTGTCCGGCGGCGGCGAGCGCGACCTTTCCGGCGGCGATGTCGCCCCGCGTGGTGCGCACCCCCGTGACGCGGCCGCCCCGGATGTCGATGCCGGTGACCTCGCAGTCCTGGATGAGGTCGATGCCGTAGGCGTCGGCCCTGCGGGCGAAGCCCCAGGCGACGTAGTCGTGTTTGGCGATGCCGGCGCGCGGCTGGTAGGTGGCGCCGAGGACCGGGTAGCGCACGTGGGGCGAGATGTTGACGATGGGGCAGACCTTGGCGACCTCGTCCGGCTCCAGCCACTCGGCGTCGATGCCGTTGAGCTGGTTGGCGTAGACGCGGCGCTTGCTGTCGCGGATGTCCTGCGGGCTGTGGGCGAGGTTGAGGACGCCGCGCTGGCTGAAGAGGATGGGGTGGCCGAGATCCTCTTCGAGGGTCTCCCACAGTTTCAGCGAGTGCTCGTAGATGCCGGAGCTCTCGTCCCACAGGTAGTTGGAGCGGATGATGGTGGTGTTGCGGGCCATGTTGCCGCCCGCGAGCCATCCCTTCTCCAGGACCGCGATGTCGGTGATGCCGTGGTTCTTGGCCAGGTAGTAGGCGGTGGCCAGGCCGTGCCCGCCGCCGCCGACGATGACGACGTCGTAGGTCGGCTTGGGATCGGGGTTGCGCCACAGGAAGTCGGGGTGGTCGGGCAGGGCGTCGCCGGGGGTGCCGGTGTACGGGTGCGTCACTGGCCGGCCTCCTGGGTGGCGGGGTACAGCGGGAAGCGGTCGGTCAGGACCTGGACGCGTGCGCGCAGCGCGGCGGCGACCTGGGCGTCGAAACCGGGCAGGAGGGCCGTCGCGACGACGTCGGCGACCTCGGTGAACTCCTCGGCCCCGAAGCCTCGGGCGGCCAGGGCGGGGGTGCCGATACGGACTCCGGAGCTGACCATCGGCGGGCGCGGGTCGAAGGGGACGGCGTTGCGGTTGACGGTGATGCCGATCCGGTGCAGCCGGTCCTCGGCCTGCCGGCCGTCGAGTTCGGAGTGGCGCAGGTCCACCAGGGCCAGGTGGACGTCCGTGCCTCCGGTCAGCACGCTGATCCCGGCGGCCCGGACGTCCTCGGCGAGCAGCCGTTCGGCGAGGATCGCGGCGCCTTCGAGGGTGCGGCGCTGACGGTCGGTGAACTCCGGCTGGGCAGCCAGCCTGAAGGCCACGGCCTTCGCCGCGATGACGTGTTCCAGGGGGCCGCCCTGCTGGCCCGGGAAGACCGCGGAGTTGATCTTCTTGGCGAGTTCGGCGGTGGAGAGGATCACACCGCCGCGGGGGCCGCCGAGCGTCTTGTGGGTGGTGGTGGTCACCACGTGCGCGTGGGGTACGGGCGAGGGGTGCAGCCCGGCCGCGACGAGGCCCGCGAAGTGGGCCATGTCGACCATCAGATAGGCGCCGGTCTCGTCCGCGATGCGGCGGAAGGCGGCGAAGTCCAGATGGCGGGGGTAGGCGGACCAGCCGGCCACGATCAGCTTCGGCCGGTGCTCCTGGGCGAGTTTGCGGACCTGCTCCATGTCGACGCGGTGGTCGACTTCGCGGACCTGGTAGGCCGCGGCCTTGTACAGGCGTCCGGAGAAGTTGAGCCGCATGCCGTGGGTGAGGTGGCCGCCGTGGGCCAGGTCGAGGCCCAGGATCGTGTCGCCGGGTTGCAGCAGGGCGGCCATCACGGCGGCGTTGGCCTGTGCGCCGGAGTGGGGCTGCACGTTGGCCGCTTCGGCTCCGAACAGCTCCTTGGCGCGGTCGATGGCCAGTTGCTCGACCGTGTCGACGTGTTCGCAGCCGCCGTAGTAGCGGCGTCCGGGGTAGCCCTCGGCGTACTTGTTGGTCAGCACCGAGCCCTGGGCCCGCATGACCGCGAGCGGTGCGAAGTTCTCGCTCGCGATCATCTCCAGGGTGCCGCGCTGCCGGGCCAGTTCCGCCTCGATCGCCGTGGCGATCTCCGGGTCGACGTCGTGGAGTGGAGCGCCGAGGACCGCGGAGCGGGCCGCTCGCTGGTCGGGGGTGTGGGCAGTCATGCGAACTCCCTCGGGACCGACTGAAAGACGACTGATATACCAGTCACGGCGTGTGCGACACTAGGAGCGCGGATCGGGCACGTCAAGGGAGGGTGCGGTGACTTCTTCGACCGAGGACGGTGACGGCCGGGGGACGCTGGCCGACCAGGCCTACCGCTCCCTCTCCGACCGGCTCGTGACCCTCCGCATCCGGCCCGGGGAGCCCCTCAACGACGAGCGGATCGCCGCCGAACTCGGTTTCGGGCGCACCCCGGTCCGCGAGGCCCTCAAGCGGCTGGAGCACGAGCGCCTGATCGTCTCCTACCCGCGGCGCGGCACCTTCGCCACCGAGGTGCAGATCGCCGATCTCGGCCACATCTCGGAGGTCCGTCAGCGGCTGGAGCCGCTCGCCGCGTCCCTGGCGGCCGAGCGCGCCACCGAGAGCGACCGCGAGGGACTCGACCGGTTGCTGGCACAGCTGGCGGACGCCCCCGACGGCGGCGCGGACCTGATCCGGGTCGACATGACCCTGCACCGCGCCGTGTACGCCGCGACCCGCAACCCGTACCTCGAGGACACCCTGGTCAGGTACGACAATCTCGCCACCCGGATCTGGTGCCTGTTCCTCGACCGGCTGCCGGGGCTCGCGGGCCATGTGCACGAGCACGGGCCGCTGCTGCGCGCCGTCATCGACCGCGACGCGGAGAAGGCGGCGGACCTCGCCGCGCGCCACGTGGCGGGGTTCGAGGCGGCGATCCGCGGCGTCATCTGAACAGCCGCGGGCGCGTCGGAGCTTGGGCGGGCGCACGGGCGGAGCGCTTCGCGGGCGCCGTGCACGGCCGGACACGTGCTACACCAACGGCCGCCCCCTGCTTCAGCGCAGGCTGGCGCCCTGTGAGCGGAGCTCCCGCTGGACCGCGCTCGGCTCGACGTCCCGGGGCCGTTTGCCCTGCACCGAGGCGAGAGCCGCGCAGACGCCGGCGGCCTGGCCGGTCGCCATCGAGATCGGCATGACCCGGTAGGAGGAATGGGCCACGTGGTCCCCGGAGATGCAGCGTCCGGCGACCAGGACGCGGTCCACGTCCCGGGGAAAGAGGCAGCGCAGCGGGATGTCGTAGGACTCGCCGCGCGGAAGCCGTTTGAGCGTGGTGCCGCGGCCGCTCGGGTTGTGGATGTCCACGGGGTAGGCGCCGCGGGCGATGGCGTCGTCGAAGGTACGGGCGGTGAGCACGTCCTCGCCCGTGAGCTGGTACTCGCCCACGATCCGGCGCGTCTCCCGGACACCGACCTGGACACCGCTCTGGACGACGTACGAGTCGGCGAAGCCCGGCACGCGGCCGCGCAGGAAGCGGGCGATCTGCGCCATCTGGCGGTGCGCGGCGAACTCGGCGCGGGTCAGGTCCCAGACGCTGGTGCCGACGACCTCGGTGACGCGGGTGGAGTTCACCGCCACCTCCCCCGTGTTCGGGGTGGCGAAGAAGAGCATGTCCTCACGGGGCAGGTCCAGTTCCCCGGCGTCGGTGGCGGCGCGGACGAGGTCCCACAGCCCGTGCACGCCCTTCCACTGGTCCGGGTTGGCCCGGGCGTAGGCGGCGAACTCCTCCTGGTCGAAGCGGACCATGCGGAACATCAGCGTCATGGGCTGCGTCCAGCCGTCCTCGGGCCGGCCGATCTCGTAGGCGGCTCCGGCCGCGGCGGCGATGTCGCCGTCCCCGGTGCAGTCGACGATCACGTCCGCGTCGATGACGAGCGGCCCCGACTTGGTCTCGAACACGGCCCGTGCGCGGTCGGGCAGGGGGACGACGCCGGAGGCGAAGGCGTGCAGCAGCGTGCGGACCTCGTGCGTCTCCAGCAGCTCGTACACCACCAGTTTGAAGAGCTCCGCGTCGAACGGCACCGTGTAGCCGGTCTCGACCGAGGGTCGCATCGCCGCCCCCGCGCGCACCAGCTGGTCGAGGAGGACCCACAGCACGCCGCCGACGACCGGTTCCCCCTCGCCGTGGTCGGGGGGCAGCAGGCGGGCGGCGTCACCGGTCACCGCCTGTTTGACCTCGTTGTGGAAGCTCATCAGCGGCATCACGAGCGCGGCGGTGGCGTTGCCGCCGAGGAATCCGTACCGCTCCACGAGGGTGACCTGGGCACCCGCGTTCGCGGCGCCGAGGGCCGCGCCGATGCCGGCGGGGCCGCCGCCGACGACGAGCACCTGGGTGGAGCCGGCGTGCAGCGCCTGGCGCGGCGGCAGCTCCACGCTCCGGGGGACGCGGGGCGGCATCAGGTAGGACACGTTGTCTCCCTCGGGGGCCGGTGGCCGGCGGGTTCAGCCGGCCGGGAACGCGGACGTCGGCGTCGCGGTGCGCAGTGCCAGGGGTCGGGGGGCGGTGCGGTCCAGGTAGGCGAGGAGCAGATCGGCGGTCTGGGCGGACCGCAGCCTCATCGCCGCCGTACGGGCGGCCGTGTGCGCCGCGCGCGCGGGCCGCTCGTCCCACAGGCGGTCCACCTCGGCCAGGAGCAGTCCCGCGTTCTCCCGCACCACGCCGCGCAGGGCGGGCGCGCCGATCTGCTGGGCGAAGTCGAAGACCTTGCCGGCGTAGGGCAGGGGCAGCAGGGGGATCTGGGCGAGCGCGGCGAAGATCAGGAAGTGCAGTCGCATGCCGATGGCGAGGTCGAGCCGCTGGACGATGTCGATGACCTGCTGCGGGCGGTAGGTGCCGTGCAGGACCGTGCAGCGTCCGGCGTCGGCCATGTGGGACGCGACGGCGTGCGAGTGCCGGATGTCGTCGTGTTCCATGGGGACGAACACGATATGGGCGTCCAGGCGGTTGACGAGGAAGTCGCCGACGTTGGCGAGGAGTTGGTGGTAGCCCTCCTCGTCGAGGTGCTCCGCCGCGCGGCCGGGCTCGCGCACGCTCATCCCGACGAGCCGCACTCCGCTGGGTACGGCCTCGGCCCGGAGCAGTTCGGCGCCGCCGTCGCCGGGCCGAAGGAGCAGGGCCGGGTCGGCGGTGACCGTGATGGGCCGGTCCAGACCGGCCTCTTCGAGGACCAGCTTCGACTCCTCGTCGCGGACCGTCACCTCGGCCGCCTCGGAGAGCGTCGTGCGGACCCAGGTGCAGTCGACCTCGTCGGTGAGGGGGCCGGCGCCGACGGCGTACGTGAAGACGGGCACGCCGTGGTCCTGAGCGGTCCGCGCGAGGCGGAGGTACCGGCGGGCCTCGGTGTTGTAGAGGATTCCGCCCCCGCCGAGCACGAGCACGGTGAGGCCCCGCAGGTGCTCGCTGATGCGCTCCCTGTTCACGGCCTCCCAGGCCACCACCTCGACGCCCGGATGGGCGACGCGGCTGTGGTCGGGATTGCGGGAGAACAGCACCACGCGGGCGTCCGGACGCCCGGCCCTGATGCGGTCCAGCATGGCGGTGAGGATCGCCTCGTCGCCCACGTTCCGTCCGCCGTAGGAACCCAGCACTCCTACGGTGACGCCGTTTCCGTCGCCCATGATCGGCCCCTCGTGAACCTGGTTGCGCACTCCTCCACCAGTTCACCCCATCGCGAGATTTACGCATCTCGAGATACGGCGGGGGCCCGAGGTGTGACGAACGGAGTAAGGCGTGGTGACCCCGTACCCGTCCCGTCGTTCAGCCTGCACGGATCCGGAACGACGAAAGGTCACGCTGTGGACGGCGCGGAAAGCGGGAACGGGACGGCCCGGGGCACGGGCCGGTGGGCGTACATCGGCTCGTTCACCTCGGGTGGCGGCAAGGGCATCACGGTCGCGGCCGTGGACGAGGCAAGCGGTGCCCTGGCCCCGCGTACGACCGTCGGCACCGTGCGGAACCCCGCGTGTCTGGTGCTCGCGCCCAGGGCCGGGGTCCTCTACGCGGTGAGCGACACGGAGGAGGGCGGGGCCGCCGCCTTCCGGGCGGAGGCCGGCGGGCTCACCGCGCTGGGCCCGGCGGTGGAGGTGGGCGGGTCCGGGCCCACCCACCTCAGTGTGGTGGGGGGACGGCTGCTGACCGCCAACTACGCCTCCGGCAGCGTCAGCAGCCTCCCGGTGGGCCCCGACGGGAGCGTCTCCGGTCCCCCCTTCGTACTGGCGCACCACGGCTCCGGCCCCGACCCGGAGAGGCAGCGGGGGCCCCACGCCCACCAGGTGCTCCCCGACCCCGGCGGCCGGTGGGTGGTGAGCGTGGACCTGGGGACCGACTCGGTACGGGTCTGCGCGCTCGACCGGACCACCGGAGTGCTCAGGGCGCACACCGAAACGGTGCTCCGGGCCGGGTCGGGCCCGCGTCACCTCGCCTTCCATCCGGACGGCGAGGTGGTGTACGTGCTCCACGAACTGGAGCCGCAGATGACGGTCTGCCGCTGGGAGGCGGAGTCCGGGCGCCTGGAGCCGCTGTCGGAGGTCGCCGTCGACTCCGACGGTGTCCCGGAGGGGGAACGGGCCTACCCCTCCGTCGTGTCCGTCTCCTCCGACGGGCGCTTCGTCCGGGCGGCGGTGCGGGGCAGCAACCGGATCCTGACGTTCTCCGTCGCCGAGAACGCGGAGAAGCCGCAGCTCGTGGACGGCGTCGACTGCGGGGGCAGCTGGCCGCGCGATCTGGTGACCGACCCGTCGGGGCGCCGGGTCTACGTCGCCAACGAGTGGTCGGGGGACATCACCTGGTTCGACGCGGACCCGCGGACCGGACGCCTGCGCCGTGCGGGCGCGGTGGAGGTGCCGGCGGCCGCCTGCGTGGTCTTCGCCTGAGCCGGAGGCGGGAACAGCCGGGGTCGTCCCGCGCGGGTCCAGCCGCCGGTCCGCCGGTCCGCCGGTCGGCCGGTCCGCGCTGCGGGGCCGCCCGCCGGTCAGGTACGCGTTCGGGCGACGAACGAGATCCAGCTGTCGGGTGGCAGGTCCGGGCGGCCCGGTACGGGCCTGCGTTCCTCGCTCCACGCGTCACCGGCGATCTCGGTGGCGACCCGGCGCCAGAAGCGGACCGCGACGGCGTTGGCCTCCTGGAAGGCGACCTCCCACGGCCCCGGGTGCAGGGCCACGACCGCTTGGACGGCGCGCAGGCCGAACCCCGTCCTGCGCGCGCCGCGCACCACGAAGAAGCTGTTCAGGACGCGGGTCGGACCGGCCAGGCCGCGGACGAGCGCGAGACCGGCGGGGCGCTCGCCCCGCGTGAGGAGATAGGGCGCCCAGCCGGGCTCCGTGAGGGCGGCGTCGAGCCGGTCGGTGCGGAACGCTCCCCGGGGGTCGGGCAGCACGCCGTCGAACTCGGACATGTCGTGCCGGAACATCAGCCAGAGGCGCTCAAGGGCGGGGCGGTCGGAAGCGCCGGCGAGACGCGCGGTGACGTCGGGCATGGATCTCCTTCGTGGCCGGCGGCGGCCAGGTGGCGGCCAGGGGCATGAAAAAAGCCTCCCTGGCGGAGGCGATGCCCGGCCGGGAAGGCGTGAGTGCTGCTCGACAAACTAGCAGGCCCCGACAAGGCCGGCGGGGCTCCCCCGTCGGCCGTCCCGCGTGCCCGCCCGGTGGGTGCGCGGGACCCTGGAGGCATGGCACGAGCCAACGACCAGGTCGAGGCGCTGCTCCAGGAGTACGCCGACCTCATCGCGATCAGGGGCGGGGAGGCCTTCAAGGCCCGCGCCTACGAGAAGGCCGCCCGCGCCATCGGCGGCCACCCGGAGGACGTGTCGACGCTCGACGCCAAGGCGCTGCGCGAGATCCCGAACGTCGGCAGGTCGGTCGCCGACAAGGTCCTGGAGTATCTGCGCACCGGCCGCATGACCGTCGTCGAGGAGGCCAGGGCGTCCGTACCGGCGGGTGTGCGCGAACTGATCACGGTTCCCGGGCTCGGCCCCCGTAAGGCCATGGTCCTGTACGAGGAACTGGGCGTCGGCTCCGTCGACCAGCTGCTCGACGCCGTCCACCAGGAACGGCTGCGCGATCTGAAGGGCTTCGGCGAGCGGACCGAGGAGAACATCCTGCACGGCATCTCCGTGCTGCGGAGCGCCGGCAGGGGCCGGATCCTGGTCAACGCGGCCATGGACGTCGCCGAGCAGCTCGTGGCCGAACTGTCGGGCATCCCCGGCTGCGAGCGGTGCGCGTACGCCGGGTCCCTGCGCCGCATGAGGGAGACCATCGGCGATGTGGACATCCTGGTGGCGGCGGACCGTTCGGGCCCGTTCATGGACGCCCTCACGGCGTTCCCGCACACGGCCGAGGTCATCGCGCGCGGACAGAAGAAGACGTCCGTACGGACCACCACCGGTCTCCAGGTGGATCTACGGGTCCTTCCCCCCGCCTCCTGGGGCGCCGGACTGCAGTACTTCACCGGCTCCAAGGCGCACAACATCCGTACGCGCGAACTCGCCGTACGGCAGGGTCTCAAGCTGTCCGAGTACGGGCTCTTCGACGTGGAGAGCGGCGAGAGCGTCACCTCCGAGACGGAGGAAGAGATCTACGCGAGGCTCGGACTGCCCTGGATACCCCCGACCCTGCGCGAGGACCGGGGCGAGATCGCGGCCGGGCTGCGCGGCGAACTCCCCGACCTGGTCACCGAGAAGGACATCCGCGGCGATCTGCACACCCACACCGACCTCACCGACGGCCTTGCGCCGCTGGAGGACATGATCGCGGCCGCCGCGGCCCGGGGCTACGCGTACTACGCGGTGACCGACCACGCCCCGAACCTGTACATGCAGCGCATGACCAGCGAGAAGATCCTCGCTCAGCGCGAGCGGGTACGCGCCCTGGACGGCACCCGCCACAGGATGCGGCTGCTGCACGGCACGGAGCTCAACATCGGGCCGGACGGCGCCCTGGACTGGCCGGACGAGTTCCTCGCGGAGTTCGACATCTGCGTGGCCTCGGTCCACTCCCACTTCAACCAGAGCAGACAGGAGCTCACCCGCCGTCTCATCCGCGCCTGCGAGAACCCGCACGTCGCGGTCATCGGCCATCCGACCACGCGCCGGATCGGCAAGCGCCCGGGAATCGACGCCGATTTCGACGCGGTCTTCGCCGCCTGCGCCCGGGCGGGCACCGCTCTGGAGATCAACGCGCATCCCGAGCGTCTCGACCTGTGCGACGAGGACATCCTGCGGGCGAAACGGCACGGCGTGAAGTTCGCCGTGAACTCCGACGCGCACACGACCACGCACCTGCCCTACCTGCGGTACGGGGTGGCGACGGCGCAGCGCGGCTGGCTGACCAAGGACGACGTCATCAACGCCTGGCCGCTCGCGAAGCTGCGCCGGTTCCTCGCCAAGAAGGACCGCTGAGGGGGGCGGGGCCGTGGGCCGGGTACGGGCGGCCCCCGGTCGGCGGCCGAGTATCTCGTGCCTCGCTGGGTAGGCGCCGACCGGCTTCTCGTGGAGCGACAGGGAGGTTTTCCCATGAGCACACCGAGCAACCCGGACCCGGACCCGCGTACCACCCCGGGACTCGAAGCGGGCGGCGGCGTCCCGCCCGGCGAGACCCCTCCGGCCGAAGCCGGTACGGGCACCGGCACCGGCCCCTACCGGCCGCCGCGGCGCGGCTGGGGGCGAGGCCCCCTGCTCATCGTGTGGATCCTCGCCGCCGTGTGCGCGCTGTTCTTCCTCGCGTACGCGATCGTGCTGGCGACTCGGTGACCGACCGGCCGCCGCCGCGGACTCCCGCCGCTCTTCCGACCGAGGCACGTGCACGCGGAGCGCGCCCGGAAGGATGTGGTTCACGATGACCCCCAGCACCGCGCCCGCACCGGCGCCGTCCGGCCGGCGTCGAGCGCGTCACGTCCTGCCCGGCGCCCTTCTCGCAGCGGCCGCCGGTCTGTTCGGCCTCGCCGGATGCGGCGGCGGCGACGGCGGGGGTGCGGGCGGCGACGGCAACCCCACCCAGGCGGTCTGCGCCGACCTGGCCGACCTCAGGTCGCAGACGGACGAGATGGCCACCATGGAGCCCTCCGGGACCGTGACGGACCTGCAGGACATGCGGGCCGACCTGGCCGAGGACCTGAGCGACACGGAGGACACGGCCGAGGGGACGGCCGTGAGGACCGACGCCCTGCGCACGGCGTTCGACAGGCTGGACGCGTCCATGGACCGCCTCGACAGGAACATGAACGGCACGGCGGCCGTGGACCAGATCAAGCCCGACCTGGAGGCGCTGACGAAGGCCATCACCGACGCGGAGAACTCGGCGAGGTGTTCGGGCGGCTGACCGACACAGGGACAGCACGGACGGCACCTCCGGGGATTCCCGGAGGTGCCGTCCATCCGGCCGCTAACCGGCTTGAAGGGCCTCGCGTCAGGGGTGGTCGCGGCGCTGGTCCGGCGGGACCCCGCCGCCTTCGCCGCCGCCCTTGCCGTCCTTGTCCGTACCGTGGGCCCTGCCCCGGCCACCCGTGCCGGGTCCCTGTCGCGCCTTGACCTCGGCGCTGTCCTGCGGGGTCGCGCCCCCCTTGACACTGCGCCGCTGCTCACGGCTCTGGGGGCTGCTCATCACCGTCTCCTCCGTCCTCGTCGGCCCGGTCGTTCGCCTTCTCAGCATCCCGCTCCCGGTGCGAAATGGGGCAAACAGGGGTGAATGAGCGATCGCGCCGAGTAGCGCTGCTCGGCGCGGGTAGCGGCGGTCCGGACTCCGGGAACCGCCTGAATCCGCACAACTCCCCATCTACGGCGTTTCACCCGGTCAGTCGGTTTCGCGTGGCGGAGCCGGTCCGTGTGAAGCACGCTGGAGCTCCCTACCAGCACCCCCGGACAGCGCCCCTCGGGCGCGCGGGGGCGCCGCCGCCTTTCGGCCGCTCCGGAGCTGCGGCTCGTCTCCCCTCACATCCGCCGGAGGAGATCACCATGGCAACTTCATTCGCGTCCCGCTGGGAGCACGCGGTCGTGACGGGTGGCGCCGGCTTCGTCGGCTCGCACCTGTGCGCCGCACTGCTCGACGCGGGAGCGGCGGTGACCTGTGTCGACGACTTCAGCACCGGGCGGCGGTCGAACATCTCCCCCCTGCTCGACCATCCGGACTTCACCCTGGTGGAGGCGAACGTCTCCGAGCCGTTCCAGCTCGACCGGCCGCCCGACCTGGTGCTCCACTTCGCTTCGCCCGCCTCCCCCGCGGACTATCTGCGCCTGCCCCTGCACACCCTGGAGGCCGGCAGCCTGGGCACGCGCAACGCCCTGGCCCTCGCCCGCGCCTCCGGAGCGCGTTTCGTCCTCGCCTCCACCTCGGAGGTGTACGGCGATCCGCAGGAGCATCCGCAGAGCGAGCGGTACTGGGGCAACGTGAACCCCGTCGGACCGCGCAGCGTGTACGACGAGGCCAAGCGCTTCGGCGAGGCGCTCACCACGGCCGAGGCGTCGGCGCACGGTACCGACACCGCCATCGTGCGGCTCTTCAACACCTACGGGCCCCGGATGCGCGGGTACGACGGCCGGGCCGTGCCGACCTTCGTACGGCAGGCTCTGGCCGGTGCGCCCCTCACGGTCACCGGTGACGGGCGCCAGACCCGGTCGCTGTGCTACGTCGGCGACACCGTCCGGGGCATCCTCGCGGCGGCCGCGCACGGGATGCGGGGCCCCGTGAACATCGGTAACCCGGCCGAGATCACCATGCTGGACCTGGCCCGCTGGATCGTCGAACTCACGGGCTCCCGCTCGGAGATCCGGTTCATCGAGCGGCCCACCGACGATCCCGCCGTCCGCTGTCCCGACATCACGCTGGCCAGGGACAAGCTCCAGTGGGAGCCCACCGTCCCGGCGGAAGACGGGCTGCGCCGCACGATCGCCTGGTTCCGCGCCCATCAGGACGACTGAGGACCACCGACCAGCCCGCGTCCCGCGCCGCCCCTCTTGGAGGCGGCCGTGTCCCCACAGCGGAAAGGCCCCCGCCATCATGCGTGTTCTCGGAATCAACGCCCTCTTCCACGACCCCGCCGCCGCGCTCGTCATCGACGGGAGGACGGTCGCCGCCGCGGAGGAGGAACGTTTCTCCCGGCGCAAACACGGCAAGCGCCCGGTGCCGTTCTCCGCCTGGGAGCTGCCCGAGCAGGCGGCCCGGTGGTGCCTGAAGCGCGCCGGGCTGCGACCGCAGGATCTGGACGCCGTCGCGTACTCGTACGATCCCGCGCTGGCCCTGCCGGCCGACGCCATGGGCCTCGACGACCCCTGGGACCACCTCCGGCAGACCTACGCGCGCGAGGTCCCCGGATTCCTGAAGACCTCGCTCCCCGGGCTCGACCCCGGCATCGTCCGCTTCGTGGGGCACCACATGGCCCACGCCGCGTCGGGCGCCTTCGCCGCCGAGGACGCCGAGTCCTCCTCGGTCCTCGTCCTCGACGGGCGGGGAGAGCGCAGCTCTCACCTGGCGGCGCGGCGGACCGGCGACCGCATCGAGCCGCTGTACGCGCAGGGGCTCCCCGACTCGCTCGGGCTGGTGTACGAGGATCTCACCGCGCATCTCGGGTTCCTGCGCTCCTCCGACGAGTTCAAGGTGATGGCGCTCGCCTCGCACGGCTCTCCGCGCATGCTGGGCGAGCTGCGCCGGTACGTCCATCCGACGGGCGACGGCGGTTTCCGGGCCGGTGGCGTGCCCTGGGACGAGTTCTGTCCGCCGCGCGGGCCCGACGAGCCGTGGACCCAGGCCCACGCCGACGTCGCGGCGAGCGCGCAGGCGGTTCTGGAGGAGACGATGCTGGACCTGGCGCGCTGGCTGCACGGGCGCACGCACGACCGGGTCCTGACGCTGGCCGGTGGCGTCGCCCTCAACTGCGTGGCCAACTCGCGGATCGCCCGCGAGGGCCCGTTCGCACGGGTGTGGGTGCAGCCGGCCGCGGGTGACGCCGGCACGGCGCTCGGCGCCGCCCTGCTGGTGTCGGCCCAGGCCGGGGACGACCCGGAGCCGATGCCCGGAGCGGCCCTCGGCCGGGACTGGTCGGACGCGGAGCTCGGCGGCTGGCTGAAGACCGCGGCGGTGCCGTTCGAGCGGCCGCCGGACATCGCGGCCACCGTGGCCGAGGCGCTGGCCGACAACGCCATCGTGGCCTGGTTCCAGGGGCGTTCGGAGTACGGGCCCCGGGCGCTCGGTCATCGCTCGCTGCTCGCCCACCCCGGACACGCGGGCAATCTGGAGCGCCTCAACGACGTGAAGGGCCGCGAGCAGTTCAGGCCGGTGGCGCCGATGGTGCTCGCCGACCGGGCCGCCGAGATCTTCGACGGGCCGCTGCCCAGCCCGTACATGCTCTTCGTCCACGATGTCGCGCCGGAGTGGCGGGAACGCATCCCGGCGGTCGTGCACGTGGACGGCACGGCGCGCATCCAGACCGTCGACCCCGCCCTGGAGCCGCTGGTGGCGCGGATGCTCGGCGAGTTCGAGCGGCGGACCGGGCTTCCGGTGGTCGTCAACACCAGCCTCAACACCGCGGGCCGGCCCATGGTGGACGACCCGCGTGACGCGCTGGAGTGCTTCGGCTCCTCGCCGGTCGACCTGCTGGCCATCGGGCCGTACGCGGTCCGGCGCGGCGAGATGTTCCGGCCCGGGGCGAACGGGTGGTCGCGGTGAACGGCCCCCGTCCGGTGCCGTCGTACGCGGTCGTCGTGCCGACCCTCGGCCGGCCGAGCCTCAGCCGCTGTCTGGCCGCGCTGGCCGCCTCCCCGGGGCCGAGGCCGGCGCGGGTGGTGCTCGTCCACGACCGTCCCGGTGGCGGCGGCACGGTTCCCGGCCTGGAGATCCCGGAGGTCCTGCGGCCGGTGACGGTCGTGGTGCCGGGCCGTGCGCGCGGCCCGGCGGCGGCCCGGAACACCGGCGCCGCGGCGGCCGGTCCGGTGCCGTGGATCGTCTTCCTCGACGACGACGTGGTGCCCTCGTCCACGTGGGGCGAGGACCTGGCCCGGGACCTCGCCACGGCGTCGTTCGACACGGGGGCGGTCACGGCCCGCATCGACGTACCGCTGCCGGTGGACCGCCGCCCCACCGACTGGGAACGCAATACGGCGGGTCTGGCCACCGCCCGCTGGATCACCGCGGACATGGCCTTCCGCCGGGAGGCGCTGGACGCGTCGGGAGGCTTCGACGAACGCTTCCGCCGCGCTTTCCGGGAGGACGCGGACCTGGCGCTGCGGCTGCTGGCCGGAGGCTGGATCCTGGCGGCGGGAACCCGCCGGACCACCCATCCGGTACGGCCGGCCGATCGCTGGATCTCGGTGCGTCAGCAGGCGGGCAACGCCGACGACGTGCTGATGCGCCGGCTGCACGGGCCGGACTGGTGGTCCCGGGCGCATGCTCCGCGCGGCCGGATCCCCCGCCACCTGGCGGTGACCGCCGCGGGAGCCGGGGCCCTGTGCTGCGCCGCGTTCGGCAGGCGGGCGGCCGCGGCCGTGTGCGCGGCGGCCTGGCTGGCCGGCACGGCCGAGTTCGCCTTCGCGCGCATCGCCCCCGGCCCCCGCACCCGGGAGGAGATCACCCGCATGGTCCTGACCAGCGCGGTCATCCCGGCCGCCGCCACCTGGCACCGGCTGCGCGGTCATGTCGTCCACCGCGGCGCCCGCCCCCGCGGCCCGGCCCGCCCGCCGTCCCTGGACCCGGCACTGCCCGACGAGCCGCTGCGCGAGGAGGTCGGATCATGAGCGCCCCCTCGGCGGCGCGGGCCCGGCCCGCCGACGCGAGCCGGCTCCGGGCCCGCTCCCGCGACGACGTGCTCCCGGCCGGCGCCGTCGAGGACCCGCGGGAGCCGTGGGTGTTCGACGGTGACGTGGCCGACGCGCCGCTTCCGCCGAGGCCGGGGTGGGCCCGGGGCCCGTACGCCCGGCTGCCGGAGGCCGTTCTCTTCGACCGGGACGGCACCCTGGTCGTCGACGTGCCGTACAACGGCGATCCCGACCGGGTGACGCTCATGCCGGGCGCGGCGGAAGCCGTCGCGGCGGTCCGCAGCCTCGGCATCCCCGTCGGGGTGGTGAGCAACCAATCGGGCGTGGCCCGCGGTCTGATCACCCGTCAGGACGTCGAGGCGGTACGGCGCCGCGTGGACGAGCGCCTCGGCCCGTTCGCCGTGTGGGCGGTCTGCCCGCACGGCCCGGACGACGGCTGCCCGTGCCGCAAGCCCGCGCCGGGCCTGGTCCTGGCCGCCTGCGCGCGGCTGGGGGTGCGGCCGTCCCGCACGGTGGTGATCGGCGACATCGGGGCGGACGTCGAGGCGGCGCGCGCCGCGGGCGCCCGGGGCATCCTCGTCCCGACACCCGTGACCCTTCCCGGCGAGATCGAGGCGGCCGCCGAGACGGCCGCCGACCTCCCGGCCACCGTCCGCATGATCCTCCTGGGCACCGACTCCGCCGCCGGAACGGGGCTGCGGGGCGGTGTCCGATGACCGCCCCCCGCACCCTGGTCGTACGTCTGGACAGCGCCGGGGACGTCCTGCTGGCGGGCCCGGCCGTCCGGGCGGTCGCGGCGGGCTCCTCGCGGACCGCGATGCTGTGCGGCCCGCTCGGCGCCCCCGCCGCCGAGGTGCTGCCCGGGGTCGACGACGTCCTCGTCCATGACGCGCCCTGGGTCGGCCTGGAGCCGCCTCCTGTCTCGCGCCGCGACTGCGCGGCCCTGGTCGACGCGGTCTCCGCCGGCCGGTTCGACCGTGCGCTGATCCTCGTCTCGTACCACCAGAGCCCCCTTCCGGCGGCGCTCCTGCTGCGGCTCGCCGGGGTGCCGTGGATCGCCGCGGACAGCGAGGACTATCCCGGCTCCCTGCTCGATCTGCGCCACCGCCGGCTGCCGGGCCGGCACGAGGCGGAGGCCGCGCTGGACCTGGCGCACGCGAGCGGCTTCGGGCTTCCGCCGGGCGACGACGGTGCGCTGCGGGTCACCGAGCGGCCCGACACCACGCACCTCACCGGCCCGGAGCCGTACGTCGTGCTGCATCCGGGCGCGGCGGTGCCCGCGCGCGCGTGGAGCCCGGCACGGGCGGAGCGGGCCGCCGCCGCCCTGCACGAGGCGGGCCATCGCGTGGTGGTGACCGGCAGCCGCGCCGAGAAGGCGCTGACGGCCCGGGTGGCGGGCCGGCACGGTCTCGACCTCGGCGGGGCGACCCCCGGTCTGCACACCCTCGCCGGGGTCCTCGGACGCGCGCGGTGCGTGGTGGCGGGCAACAGCGGCCCCGCGCATCTGGCGGCGGCCGTGGGCACCCCCGTGGTCTGCCTGTTCGCGCCGGTGGTCCCCGCCGAGCGCTGGCGCCCCTTCCGGGTGCCGCAGGTGCTGCTCGGCGACCAGAACGCCCCCTGCGCGCTCAGCAGGGCGCGAACGTGCCCGGTCGAGGGACATCCCTGCCTCGACGCGGTGAGCGATGCCGAGGTGATCGCGGCGGTGGCCGCGCTCCTCGGCCGACCGGCTCCCGGTGCCGCTCCGGTCCGACCGGAGGACGCGTACGGGACGGAGCGAGGAGCGACCGTATGAACATCCTCCTGTGGCATGTGCACGGTTCCTGGACGACCGCGTTCGTCCAGGGCCCCCACACCTATCTGGTTCCGGTCACGCCGGACCGGGGACCCGACGGGCGGGGGCGGGCCGAGACCTTCGCCTGGCCGTCGGCCGTGCGCGAGGTCCCACCGGAGCAGCTGGCGAACACGCCGGTGGATCTGCTGGTGCTGCAGCGGCCGCACGAGGAGGAACTGGCCACCCGCTGGCTCGGCGGCCGCCGCCCGGGGAAGGACGTGCCGACGGTGTACCTGGAGCACAACGCCCCGCGCGGCGACGTGCCCGACACCCGGCACCCGGCGGCCGACCGCCGGGATCTGACGCTCGTCCACGTCACCCACTTCAACCGGCTGTTCTGGGAAAGCGGTTCGACCCGGACCGCCGTGATCGAGCACGGCATCGTCGACCCGGGCCACCAGTACACCGGCCGTCTGCCGAGGGCCGCGGTGGTGGTCAACGAGCCGGTCAGGCGCCGCCGTTACGTGGGTACGGACCTGCTGCCGCTGCTGGCCGAGGCGGCGCCGCTCGATGTCTTCGGCATGCGGACCGAGGGGCTCGCCGCCCACCTCGGCCTCACCTCCGACCGCTGCCGCACGGCCGATCTCCCCCAGGAGCGCCTGCACGGCGCCATGGCCGAACGCCGTCTGTATCTGCACCCGGTGCGCTGGACCTCCCTCGGGCTCTCCCTCCTGGAGGCCATGCATCTGGGGATGCCGGTGGTGGCGCTGGCCACCACGGAGGCCGTCGAGGCCGTCCCCGCCGGCGCCGGGACGCTCTCCACCCGCCCGGAGGTCCTCGCGCGGGCGGCCCGGCACTACCTCGCCGAACCGGAGGCGGCCGCCCGGGACGGTGCCCGCGCCCGGCAGGCGGCCCTCGAACGGTACGGGCTCAAACGCTTCCTGGACGACTGGGAGCGCCTCATCGCGGAGGTTCGGTCATGACATCCTTCTCCTCGCTCGACGGCCGCCCCCTGGCCCTCGCTCTCGTCTCGGAGCACGCCAGCCCGCTCGCGACCCTGGGCGGCGTCGACGCCGGCGGCCAGAACGTGCACGTGGCCCAGCTGGCCGGGGCGCTCGCCGACCGCGGCCACCGGGTGACGGTGTACACGCGGCGCGACGACCCGGATCTGCCGGACCGTACGCCGCTGCGGCCGGGCGTCGAGGTGCACCATGTCCCCGCCGGCCCTCCGGAGCGGATATCGAAGGACGAACTCCTGCCGTACATGCGGGAGTTCGGGCGCTATCTGGCCGGTCAGTGGCGGGCCCGCGCACCCGACGCGGTGCACTCGCACTTCTGGATGTCGGGGCTCGCCGCACTGTGGGCGACGCGGGAGACCCCGATCCCGCTGCTGCACACGTACCACGCCCTCGGCACGGTCAAGCGGCGGAACCAGGGCCGCGCGGACACCAGCCCGCCCGCCCGTGTCGCCTGCGAGACCGACGTCGGTACGGGGTGCGACCGGGTGATCGCCACCTGCCGGGACGAGGTCGACGAACTGGCCGCCATGGGCGTTCCGCGCGGCAAGGTCGACATCGTCCCCTGCGGCGTCGATCCCGAGGTATTCCGCCCGGACGGTCCGGTCGCCCCGCGCGGCGCACACCCGCACCGGCTGCTGCAGTTGGGGCGGCTCGTCCCGCGCAAGGGCGCCGCCGTGTCGATCGCGGCCCTGGCCCGGCTGCGGACCGCGGAGCTCCTGGTCGTCGGCGGCCCGCCCCCCGACCGGCTCGACGGCGATCCGGAGGTACGGCGGCTGCGCGCCCTCGCGGCGCGAGCGGGCGTGGCGGACCGGGTCCGCTTCCTCGGCGGAGTGCCGACCGCCGACGTGCCCGCCCTGATGCGCAGCGCGGACGTGGTGCTCTGCCCGGCGGACTACGAACCCTTCGGCATCGTGCCGTTGGAGGCCATGGCCTGCGGGCGGCCGGTCGTCGCGAGCGCCGTGGGCGGCCAGCTGGACACCGTCGCCGACGGGGTCAACGGGCTTCTCGTACCGCCGAAGGACCCCGCGGCGCTCGCCGCCGCGGTGACCGTGATACTCGCCGATCCCGCCCTGCGCACCGCGTACGGGAAGGCGGGCCGCCGGCGCGTCCTCGAACGGTTCTGCTGGCCGCGGGTGGCGTCCGCCACGGAGGCGTCGTACCGCACGGCGCTCGCCGCACGCGTCCCCGTCGCGGGAGCGCTCTGACCGCCCGCGGCGGCCACCCGGCCTCGCGGCCGGACCGCCGTCGGAGTCACGAAGCCGGAAGGAGGTGCGGCAGGCGCTCGGCGAAGCGCCCGGCCGGCACACCATGAGCGAATCACACACGTACGAGACCGCCCAGCGCCACTGCCGGTCGCTCCAGGCCGCGGTGGAACGCCTGCGCCACGAGCAGCTCGGGCGGCTCGCGCGGTGGGGCGACCGTCTCGCAGAGGTACTCCCCGCGGGCGGCCGACTGCTCGCGGCGGGCAACGGCGGCAGCGCCGCCCAGGCTCAGCACCTCACGGCCGAGCTGGTCGGGCGCTACCGGGAGGAGCGGCCCGCCTACTCGGCGATCTCGCTGCACGCGGAGACGTCGAGCGTCACCGCCATCGGCAACGACTACGGATTCGAGCACGTCTTCGCCCGCCAGGTCGCCGCGCACGGCCGCACCGGTGACGTGCTGATGCTGCTGTCGACCTCCGGCCGCAGCGCGAATCTGCTCTCCGCCGCCATGACCGCCCGCTCGGCCGGGCTCCGTGTCTGGGCCCTCACCGGCCCGGGCCCCAACCCCTTGGCCGAGGTGGCCGACGAGGCGCTGTGCGTCGACGGGGCCACCACGGCGACCGTCCAGGAGGCCCATCTGGTGGCCGTCCATCTGCTCTGCGAGTTCTTCGACGCGGCGGTCGTGACGGAGGCGTCCGCCCGGGGCGCGCGGCCGTCGGCCCGGGCCGCGGGACAGCCGTCCTCCCCGGCCCCGGCGCCGTCGGGGAACGGCGGCACACACAACGGCGTCCCGCACGATCCCGGCGTCCCCACGGTCCCGATCCTCCGGAGGTCGCCGTGAACACGTCCGGACCCCTCGTCGTCGTCGGCGACCTCCTGCTGGACCAGGACATCGAGGGCGCGGCCACCCGGCTCGCCCCCGACGCCCCCGTGCCCGTCGTCGACGTCGCCGGGGAACGGTCCCGGCCCGGTGGCGCCGGGCTCGCCGCCCTCCTCGCGTCGCGCTACCGCGACGACGTCGTCCTGATCACGGCGCTCGGCCGGGACCCGGCCAGCGACACCGCGCGCCGCGCGCTGAACGGCCGCGTCGCACTGGCGCGGATCCCGCTGGAGGGCACCTTGCCCGTGAAGACCCGCGTCCTGGCCGGGGGCCGCCCCCTGGTCCGGATCGACCGCGGCGGCGGTACGCCGGGCCGGCCGGGTGAGCGGGCACTGGCCGCTCTCGCCTCCGCCCGCGCGATCCTGGTCGCGGACTACGGCCGCGGCACAGCGGACGTCCTCCGTACGGCACTGGCCGCGGCGGCCCCCCGCGTGCCCCTGGTCTGGGACCCGCACCCCCGGGGCGGCCCGCCCGTGCCGGGGGCCCGTCTGGTCACCCCCAACGCGGCCGAGGCGAGCACGCTCAGCGCCCTGGCCGGCACCTCCCTCCGCGCCCATGCCGACCGGGGCGCCGATCTCGCGGAGCGGTGGGCCGCGGGCTCCGTCGCCGTCACGCTCGGCGAGCGGGGCGCGCTCCTCGCCCGGCCCGGCGCGGCGCCGGTGCTCGTCCCTGCGCCGTACCGCGCCGAGGGCGACCCGTGCGGAGCGGGCGACTGCTTCGCCGCGGCGGCGGCCGCCGCCTTGGCGGACGGCGCCCTGCCCGAGGAGGCGGTCGCCCGCGCGGTCGCCGAGGCGGCGGCGTTCGTGAACGCGGGTGGCGCGGGCGGCCGTGGGCTGTGGGAGCCGGCCGCCGACCCCGAGACCGAACGCCCGCTGCCGCGCGACGCGTTCGAGCTGGCCCGCGAGGTCCGCTCGCGCGGCGGCACGGTCGTGGCCACCGGCGGATGCTTCGACCTGCTGCACGCCGGTCATGTGGGGCTGCTCGAGAACGCGGCGCGGATCGGGGACTGCCTGATCGTGTGCGTGAACTCGGACGCGTCGGTGGCCCGGCTCAAGGGCCCGGGGCGGCCGCTGACCCCGCTCGCGGACCGCGTCCGGGTGCTGAGCGCCCTGGGTAGCGTCGACGCGGTCGTCGCCTTCGATGAGGACACGCCCGTACGGCTGCTCGAGTCACTGCGTCCCGATGTGTGGGTCAAGGGCGGCGACTACGCGGCCGACGACCTGCCGGAGGCGGAGGTCCTGCGGAAGTGGGACGGCCAGGCGGTCGTGCTGCCCTACCTCGACGGCCGCTCCACGACGTCCCTCGCCGACCGGGCCGCCCGCGCGGCGACCGCCCCGCCGCCGTCGGCCGCGCGATGACGGCCCGGGAGGAAGCGATGTCCGTCGGCGGGACCGCCGGGCGCGCCGACGCGTCGTACGGGGACGGTGAGGCGCGGTACGGGGACGGTGAAGTGCCGTACGAGGACGGCAGGGCGCCGTACCGGGGCGGTGAGGCGCCGTACGAGGACGGCGAGGCTCGGTACGAGGACGCCGGGGTGCCGTACGACGACGCGGAGGTGCCGTACGAGCGTGACGGGCAGCGGCCGGCGGTGCTGGTGCTGCGGGCGCTCGGTCTCGGCGACCTGCTGACCGCCGTGCCCGCGCTGCGGGCGCTGCGCCGGGGATTTCCCCGGCACGAGATCGTCCTGGCCGCCCCGGAACGGCTGACGGAGGTCGCGCGCGCCACCGGCGCGGTGGACCGGCTGCTGCCGACGCACGCCACGGGCCGCGAGGTCCCGGCCGCCCTGGAGTGGCGGGGACCGCCGCCCGACCTGGCGGTCGATCTGCACGGCTGCGGCCCGCTCAGCCACCGGCTCCTCCAGCGGCTGGCGCCGGGCGGGCTCTGGGCGTTCGGCCATGCGGAGCTGCCGGGCCTCGTGGCCCCCCGGTGGCGACCGGACGAGCACGAGAGGGAGCGCTGGTGCCGACTGCTGCGCTGGCACGGCCTCGACGCCGACCCGGGCGAGCTGCGGATCCCGCCGCCGCCCGTCGCCTCGCCCGTGCCGGGCGCCGTGGTGATCCATCCGGGGGCGGACGCCCCCGCCCGCCGGTGGCCCGTCGACCGGTTCGCCGCCGTGGCGGCGAGTGCGCGGGAGGCGGGGCACCCGGTGGTGGTGACGGCGGGCCGGGGCGAGGGGCCGCAGGCGCGGGCCGTGGCGGAACGGGCCGGGCTGCCCGCCGCGGCGGTGATCGGGGGGCGGGAGGACGTGCCTTTCCCGGAGCTGTGCGCGCTGGTCGCGACGGCGCGGTGCGTGGTGGTGGGCGACACGGGCCTGGCCCATCTCGCCTCGGCGCTGGGCACCCCGTCCGTGGTGCTGTTCGGGCCGGTGGCTCCCCTGCTGTGGGGCCCGCCCGCGGACGGCCCCCACCGGGCGCTGTGGCGCCCCTCCCCCGGCGACGACCCGCTGCGGCCGGGCGACGCGCACGGCGTGGTGCCGGACCCGCGACTGCTGCGCATCACGGTCGACGAGGTACGCGAGGCGGTCCGGGCCCTGACCGCCGACACCGGCCTGGAGGCCGGCAAGGCGCCCGCGAGGGCTCTGCCATGAGCATCCGTACCGGCCGTGGGTCCGCCGCCCGGCCGCACTCGGATGTCGGCGCCGCGAAGGGCTCCGCCGGCTCCCCTGCGGGAGTGCTCGACGGGGCGCTGCCCGGGCCCCGCGGTGGAAAGGACGGGGCGGGGCCGGGAGCGGTCGTCCCGCGCCGTACGCACCGGGCGGGGCCGGGAGCGGTCACCCCCCGCCGTGCCCACCAGGTGGGGCCGGAGGCGCTCGCCCCACGCCGTACCCGCCGGACGGGGCCGGAGGCGGCCGCCCC
Source organism: Streptomyces sp. NPDC093600 (assembly GCF_044764755.1). Taxonomy (NCBI): domain Bacteria; kingdom Bacillati; phylum Actinomycetota; class Actinomycetes; order Kitasatosporales; family Streptomycetaceae; genus Streptomyces; species Streptomyces sp. NPDC093600. The sequence continues at coordinate 79,630 of NZ_JBIWIU010000003.1, read as the reverse complement.
GCGCCGGACGCAGGGCCCGGCGGCGCCGCGTCGGTCAGACGGCCGTGCTGACCTCGGGGCGCGTGGTCGGCGCGTGCGCCTTCACCGTCAGGACCTCGGAGATCGGCGCGTCCACGACCGGCGCGATCCGTACGGGGGCGGTGCGGCGGCGGCGCGTGAGCAGGGCGGTGCCGACGGTGGCCGCGACGACCAGGCCGCCGGCCACGAGGGCTCCCCGTACCCCGAGGAGCTCCATCAGGAGCCCCAGCGTGGGGGGCGCCGCGAGGCCCCACAGCGTACGGATGCTGTTCCAGGCGCCGAGCACCCGGCCGCGCATGTGGGGCGGCGGGTCGGTCTGCAGGACGGTGTTCTGCGCGGTGTCCGCGACGGACTCGGCCACGGCCATGGGCAGGACGAGGACGAGCAGCACCGCCACCGACGGGGCCACGCCCGCGAAGATCTGGAGCAGCGCCCCGGCGAGCGTGAGGAGAGCGACAAGGCGCACGCCGGGCCGGTGCAGCCGGGCGCCGAGGACCGCGCCCACGATGCCGCCCACGGCCAGCACGGTGGCGACCGTGCTGAACGTGCCGGCGTCGCCCGCGAGGGGGCCGGTGACGAGGACCACCAGGGTGAGCGAGTAGTTCCGGCCGAAGAGCGCGCTGACGGCGTTGAGGCCCGCGAGGGCGACCAGGCGCGGGCGGCGGGCGAAGAAGGACAGGCCCTCGCGCACGCCGCCGGTGGAGGCGGGCGGGGACACGGTCAGGGTGGCGGCGGCCTTCTCGGCCACCGCGGGCTCGTCGCGCCGTACGGGCTTGAGGAAGGGGATGACGCAGGCGACGAAGAGGAACGACAGCCCGTTGGCGACATAGGCGGCTGCCGTGCCGAGGACCCCGACCGTCACGCCGGCGAGCGCGGCTCCGACGAGCCGCCCGCCGCTGTGGGCGAGGGAGCCGACCCCGATGGCCGAGGGCACGTCCTCGGTACGGACCAGGTCGTTGCCGAGCAGCGAGCAGGCGGGGCCGTCGACCGTGGCGATGAGACCGGTGAGCGCCGCGAGCCCCAGGAGCACGGGCAGGTTCAGCTGGTCGAGCGCCACGAGCACGGCGGTGAGGGCGGCGACGGCGGCGAGCAGCGCCTGGCCGACCGCGGCCGTGAGCTTCCTGGGCCAGCGGTCGACGATCGCCCCGCCGAGCGGTCCGAGGAGCAGGCCGGGTGCGGCCTGGACGGACATGGAGAGGCCGGTCGCGGCGGCGGACCCGGTGATCTGGAGCACCAGCAGGTTCTGGACGGTGAGCTGCATCCAGGTACCGGCGTTGGAGACGAAGTTCGCGACGGCCCACCAGCGCATGCTGCGCCCGCGCAGCGAGCGCCAGGGCGAACGGCCGTTCTCGGCGTCTCCGGGCGTGACGGCGGGAGCGGCGCCGGGCGGGGGCGGGGTGACGGACGAGGGCGGCGTGGAGGAAGACACAGGAGTACCAGGGAGGCGCGCGGCGGCGCGGACGGGGGAGGCGGGAGGGACCCTCCGTGCCTCTCCGTGTGCCGGAGCGGCGTTCCGCGAGCGCTCGGCTCTGAGCGGCGGGGCGGTCCCGGCGACCATCGTGGCAGACGGTTCCGGAGAAGCGTTCCGCCGATCGCGCGGGGCCCGGCGACCGGGGGCCGTGAGAGCCCCAACGTGCTTGTACCGCAAGGGTTTCGGCGCTTCTGGTGGGCTTGCTCACACCGGCCCGGAACGGCTGGTCCGGACGGTCGGAGAGACCCGTGCCACAGGCCGCTGGAGCCCCGCCCGAGAGGCGCGGCGCGGCGACGGCGGTTGGGCCCGGCGGCGTAATCCGGCGCGCTCCGAAGCGCCGCACGTACGCACAGTGAAGGAAGGCGAGAGCCGGTGGCCCACCGGGCACCGGCCGCGGAGATCACACCGGAGGGAAAGCATGAACAGCGGGGTACAGGTCGAGCTGGACGGAAAGCAGGCACTGGTCACCGGCGGCGCGCGGGGGCTCGGTGCCGCGATCGTGCGGCGGCTCGCGCAGGCCGGGGCGTCGGTCCTGGTCGCGGACGTGCGTCAGGATCTCGCGAAGGAGCTGTGCGAGAGCGTGCTCGCCGAGGGGGGCAAGGCGCGGCCGGTCGTCCTGGACGTCAGGGACGCGGAGGCGGTGGCCGAGGTCTTCCGGGACCTGGACGACGCCGGCGAGGCGGTGGACATTCTGGTCAACAACGCCGCCGTCGACGTCACGAAGGCCGTGGAACAGCTGACGGCCGAGGAGATGACCCGGGTCATCACCACCAACCTGCTCGGCCCGATGTATCTGTGCCGCGAGGGTTACCGGCGCATGGTGGCGCGGGGCGGCGGACACATCGTCAACATCCTCTCGACGGCGGCGATCCGCACATGGACCGAGGCTGGTCCGTACGCCGCCGGGAAGACCGGACTGCGCACCTTCACGCACACGCTGTTCAAGGAGGCGCAGCGCGACTGCCCCGGCATCGGCATCACGGGCGTCGTCGCCGGCGGCATGGAGACCGCGTTCATCCTGGACCGTTTCCCGGACGCGGACGTGTCCCTGCTGCAGAGCCCCGAGATCGTGGCGGACACCGTGATGTACGCCCTGTCGGTGCCGCCGGGGAGCGCGGTCGCCGAGGTCGTGGTGGTGCCGCGCCGCGAGCCCTCCTGGCCCTGACCGACCGACCGCCCGACATCCGACCCGACCGACCGCCCCACCGATCGACATCCGACCCGCCGATCGCCCGGCCGATCGGCGGGATCTCTCCTGGAGGAGGCGCCCCTCATGGCCGACACACTCGGCTTCAGCCCGAAGACAGCGATCGTGACCGGTTCCGACTCCGGCATCGGCCGTGCCGTCGCGGTGCGGCTGGCCGAAGCCGGCATGGACATCGGGATCACCTGGCACAGCGACGAGGAGGGCGCGGCCGCCACGGCCGACGAGGTGCGCGCGCTGGGGCGGCGGGCCGTGGCGGCGCACCTGGACCTCACGCGGCTGCCGGAGGCGGCCGACGTGGTCGATCTGCTCGCGGAGGAGCTCGGCGGGGTGGACGTGCTGGTCAACAACGCCGGAACGGGTACGGCGACGCCCTTCCTGGATCTCGATCTCGCGCTGGTCCGGCACGTCCTCGACGTGGATCTCGTGGGGCCTCTGCTCTGCTCGCAGCGCGCGGCGCGCCGCATGATCGCCCAGGGGGGAGGCGGCCGGATCGTCAACGTCACGTCCGTCCACGAGCACCAGCCCCGGGTCGGGGCGGGCCCGTACTGCGCGGCCAAGGGCGGGCTCGGCCTGCTCACCCAGGTCATGGCGCTGGAGCTGGCGGAGCACGGCATCACGGTCAACTCGGTCGCTCCGGGCGAGATCGCCACGCCGATGACCGGCCAGGAGGACGCGAACGTCCTCGCCGCGTCCCGGCCGGGCATCCCGCTCGGGCGGCCGGGGGACGCCCGGGAGGTCGCGGCCGTGGTCGCGCTGCTGGCGAGCCGGGAGTCGTCATACGTCACGGGGGCGTCGTGGACCGTGGACGGCGGGATGCTGCGGATGGGCCCGATGGCGGGCTCCCACCTGGACAGCGACGACTGGCGCAGGCCCTGACCCACGCGCCGCGGTGTTCCGCCCCGCGCAGGACGGGGCGGAACACCGGGCCAGTTGGTTTGTCCGGATCAGGGCCGGACAGGGCGCGGCGTCAGTCCGACGCTTCCTTGTTGACCTCCGCCGGGGAGTCGTACTCCTTGTCCGGCAGCCTTTCGAGCGCTTCCTTGACCTCCCGGTCGGCGTGGTTGCGGGACGCCCTCTCGACGATGTCCTTCTTCGAGGCCGGGTAGTTCATCCCGGACAGGGCCTTCTGCATGGCGATGGGGTTCACGTTCATACCGGGCAGGTACCCACCGAGAGGCGGACAAACGTGGACATTCAGTGCGGGTGCGGGCTGTGAGGGGCGGGCGGCCGGTGGCGCCCCGCGGCGCTCAGTCCAGCAGGCGCAGGACCGCCCGCTCCACCGCCCCCTGGGTGGCGGGGCGGCCGAACACCCCGTCCTCGCCGAGGCGGCCCAGCGCCGCCGCGACGGTGACGCCGTCCTCGTAGCGCTCGACGACGGCGGGGGCGATGTACGAATTCCGGCACACGGCGGGTGTGTTGCCGAGGTAGCCGCTGACCTCCTTCACGGCCCGGCTCACCGCCTTGGCGCGCGCGGTCCGTGATTCCCGGGCCGCCGGTTCGGAGACGGCGAGGGCGACGGCGGCGAGGACGGTGGCGTGCCAGGTGCGGAAGTCCTTGGCGGTGATGTCGCTTCCGGAGCGCTCGCGCAGATAGGCGTTGAGTTCGTCGGCGCGGACGTCGTGCCACGCCTTGCTCTCCCAGTACGCGAAGAGATGGTCACCGCCGCCGCGCCGCCGGAGCAGGGCGCGCAGGACTTCGCAGGTCGGGGTGTCGACCAGGGCGTGGGTCTGCCGGCGGCCGGACTTGGCGGGATAGCTCAGGAAGACCTCGCCCCGGGCGCACCGCGCGTGTTCCCGTCGCAGGGTGGTGAGTCCGTAGGAGTCGTTGTCGCGCCGGTAGCCCTCGCCGCCGACCCGGAAGAAGCCGAGGTCGAGCAGGCGCGCCGCACAGGCCAGGACCCGCTCGCGGCACAGACCCTTCCGGGCCAGGTCGGCGGCGATCCCCTCGCGCAGCCGCGGCAGGTTGCGGGCGACCTCCCGTACGTGTGCGTGCTTCGCCTCTTCCTGCCGGCGGCGGAACTCCTCGTGGTACAGGTACTGGCGGCGTCCCGCGGCGTCCGTCCCGGTGGCCTGGATATGGCCGTTGGGCCACGGGCACACCCATACGTCCTCCCACCCGGGCGGGATGACCAGCGCCTCGACGCGCGCCTTGTCCTCGTCGGACAGAGGCCGGCCGTCGGCGTCCAGATAGCGGAAACCACGGCCGTGGCGTACGCGTCGCCACCCCGGCCGGCCGGGATCGCTCGTCCTCAGTCGCACGCCTCCCCTGTGCCCGCTCCCGCCCCGTTCAGGCGTACCTGGTGCCGCGTCCGTCAGCAGGCGCGGGCCGACTCCAGCAGGTGGTCGCGGACCAGGGCGACATGGGGGTTGTCCCAGGAGCCGGGGCGCCGTGCGAGGAAGCTGGTGTTGATGGGCGGGTCGGCCGGGTCGTGGAGCAGCACCAGGTCGCCGGCGGCGAGTTCGCGGGCGCAGAGGTAGCGCGGCAGGACGCTGAAACCGCTGCCGCCGACGACCGCCGCCTTGACGGCGCGCAGATCGGGGACGGTGACGGCGGCGTGGGCGGACAGCCGGCGGCCGAAGACATGCCGCCAGTAGCGGCGGACGATGGGAAGGTCCTCGGCGTACGAGACGAGCGGGACACCGGACAGCGCCGCGGGGCCGTCGGCGGCGATCCGTTCCGGGCCGCCGATGCGCCGCGCCCAGGCGTCGGCGGCGACCAGGACGAACTCCTCGTCCGTGAGCGGCACCGAGTCCAGGGAGCGGCCCCGGGGCCGGACGGTGGAGACCACCAGGTCGTGCCGGCCGGCACGCAGCTCCTCCAGCAGGTCGTCGGTCAGCCCGAAGGCGATCCGCAGCTGGACCCCTTGCTCCGTCAGGGACGCCAGTCGGGGGAGCACGCAGTACGAGAGGAACTCGGCGGGGCCCGCCAGGTGGACGGGTGCGACGGTCCGGCCGCCGCCCGGCCGGCCGTCGCCCAGGGCCGCGCCGAGGGCGTCCATCGGCTCGGCGATCCGGGAGACCAGTTCGTCGGCGGTGGGCAGGGGGCGGACCCCGCGCGGCCGGCGTTCGAAGAGCTCCCGGTTCAGCTGCCGTTCGAGGGCCCGGATCCGGGTCGTCACGGTGGGCTGGGAGAGACCGAGCAGAGGGGCCGCCGCGGTGAAGGACCCCGAGCGGTACACCGCGAGGAAGGTACGCAGCAGATCGAGGTCGGGGGGCGCCGCACCGCCCGGCGGCGTCCTCCCCCGCCCCTCGTCCTCGCTCGTCCTACGGCTCACTCCAGGAGCCTATCGGGGTGCCCGCCGGGGTGCCGGTGGCGTCAGGCCAGCCTCTTGACCACCTCGGCGGCCAGGGGCGCGGAGGAGGCCGGGTTCTGGCCGGTGACGAGGTTGCGGTCGACGACCACGTGCGGGGCCCACGGCTCGCCCGCCCGAACGTCGACGCCGGCCTCGGTGAGGCGGGTCTCCAGCAGCCACTCGGCCCGGTCGGCGAGGCCGCCCTGGGTCTCCTCGGCGTTGGTGAACGCGGCGACCTTGTAGCCGGCGAACGCGTTCGTGCCGTCCTCCGCGGTGGCGGCGAGGAGCGCGGCGGGGCCGTGGCAGACGACGGCGAGCGGCTTGCCGGAGGCGAGGGCGTCGGTCAGGATCCGGCCGGAGGTCCGGTCGACGGCGAGGTCCTCCATGGGGCCGTGGCCACCGGGGTAGAACACGGCCGCGTACTCGTCGAGGTCCACGTCCTCGAGCGCGATCGGGTCCTGCAGCTCGGCGATCTCGGCGAGCGCGCGGGCGACCCTGTCGGCGCCCTCCTGGCCGCCGTTGACCTCGGCCGTCAGGCTGCTCTTGTCCACGGTCGGAACGACGCCGCCGGGGGTGGCGACGACGATCCGGTGGCCGGCGGCCTTGAACGCCTCGTAGGGGGCGACGACCTCTTCGGCCCAGAATCCGGTGGGGTGCTTGGTGCCGTCGGCGAGCGTCCAGTGGTCGGCGCCGGTCATCACGAAAAGGATCTTCGACATGAGGGGGTTCTCCGAGGAGTGGGGCGGGCCGGTGGGGCCCGCGGGCGGTAGTCCGGATCGTCAGCGCTGCGATGCCCTCGACACTAGGACGCGCGAAGGCGGGGTTCCAATGGAGAACCCGATGCCTGCCATGGGAAGACCAATGGCTCCCGCTGGAGAGTCGGGGGAGGGCCTGGCGAGGCCCCCGGCCGGGGGGCCCGGCGGGGACCCGCCGTCGGCGGGCGGTGGGCGTTTGCTCACGGTTGCTCGTCGGCGTCCGCCTCGGGCCATGGGTCCGGCTGGACGGACTGGGTCTGGACGCGGCGGCCGACGACGGCCGCCGCGGCGAGTGCGCTGCCGATGAAGGCGGTGGCGACGACCCAGGGCCGGTCGAGGACGTGTCCGGTGGCGTGGTCGAGGGAGTAGCGGCCGGCGCCCGCGATGCCGATCGCGGCGGCGGTGAAGCCGAGGAAGGCGGGGTATTCGTATCCGCCGCCCTGGGCGAAGAAGCCCGCCGGGGCGTGGACGGAGACGGCTCCGGCCATGGCGCCGGCCGCGGCGGCGCCGGCGGCCGGGGTGGCGAGGCCGAGGGCGAGCAGGGCGCCACCGCCCGCCTCGCCGAGGCCCGCGGCGATCGCGCTCTCGCGTCCCGGCGAGAAGCCCATCGCCTCCATGGCCTGGGTGGTGCCTTCGATGCCGCCTCCGCCGAACCAGCCGAGGAGCTTCTGGGTGCCGTGGGCGGCGAGCACGGCGCCGGTGCCGAACCGTAGGACGAGCAGGCCGAGGTCGCGTCGGTTGAGGGCGGTCATAGAGGTCTCCCGGTCGTGGGGGCGGGGGCGCGGGGGGTACGAACGCGCTCTCCGTCCTCCACTGTCGCCGCCCCGGGGGCCGGGGCCTCAGCGTTGCTGGGCCACACGGGTCATGCCTCGCGGGGGTCGCCCGGCCGTGCTGGGGAAGGAGTGCTTCTGCCGGTCCGGGCCCCCGACCGCTCCGCCGCCGCTGCCGTCGCCGCGCCGTCCCTCTCCCCCGCCGCCCCTCACCCTTCAGGAGGCCCCAACCACCCGGGCCGGGCCCTTGAACCATGCGCTACATTTTGCCGGTCCACGCCCCACGATCATTCGCGATCACTTCTGTTCGGAGCCGGCATCCCATGATCGACATCGTCAACGGCCTTGGCCGGGCCACCGCCTACGGCGCCCTCGGTGTCGTGCTGCTGATCCTCGGCATCTTCCTCGTGGACGTGCTGACGCCGGGGAAGCTCGGCCGGCAGATCTGGCAGGAGCGCAACCGCAACGCCGCGGTCCTGCTGAGCTCGGCGCTGCTCGGCATCGGCGGGATCGTGTTCACCTCGATCTGGACGACCTACGACGATTTCGGCAAGGGCCTCGCGTCCACGGCGGCGTTCGGTCTGCTCGGCCTGGTGATGATGGCCGTGGCGTTCCTGGTGGTGGACCTGGTCACGCCCGGCAAGCTGGGCGCCACCCTGGTCGACCCCGAACCGCACCCGGCCGTCTGGGTGACGGCCTCGTGCAACCTGGCGGTCTCGGCCATCGTCTCCGCCTCCATCGCCTGAGCCGTACGCCCGAACGCCGCGCCCGCCGGACGAGCCCCGCCGCCAGGAGCACCGTCGTTTCAGCGGTCGGCCGGCTCGACCTCCAGGAACCGCCTGCCGCGCGGCCCCCGGTAGAGCAGCGCCTCCCAGCCGAGCCGTTCCAGTACGGGCACGAGCCCGGCGAGCGCGGCCTCCTGCTCCCGGGCCGCTCCGCTGCCCGGCGGCCCCAGCCACTCCACGACGGCGGTCCCGGGCCGCTCACCGGGCCCGACGCGATAACCGGTCGCCACCCGAGCGCCTGCGGCGTCGACGGCCGACGGAGGGGTCTTCGCCGCCTCCAGGGCGAGGGCGATCGCCCGGACCGGCTGTCTTCGCTCCCATTCGGCCGGCGGCGCAGACGGGTCGCCGCCGTCGCCGTGGGTCAGCCGCCTGATCTGGAGCAACCCCTCCCAGGCCGCTCGTACCTCCCGCGACCGCTGCTCGGCCTCCCCCTCCGGCGGCGGAGGGCCGTCCCCCGTCGCCGCCTCGAACGTCCGGTTCACAGCAGCCGCCTGATGTCGCCGCGGACCCGGTAGAAGCCGCCCGACGCGGCGTGCAGGGCGTCGACGACGTACCGGGCGCCCGCCTCCCGGATGGCTCGCGGGAACTGTACGTTCCAGGACGGATCGAAGCCCTCGGAGACCACGTGGACCCGGGTCCGGCCGCCCTCCTGGACGCACTCCACGATCACCGCCCCGGCCGGCGCGGCCCGCACCGACGCCACGGCCGCCACCGTCGTCGCCGGTTCGTACGTGGGAAGGGCCGCGGCGAGCTTGATGTCCCTGGCGACCGGGACGGTGCCCTGCTGAGCCGCGGCGATCGCCGTCTCGCTCGCGTCCACGCACACCAGCGAGCCATCGGTCGTCACCAGATAGAGCCGCCCGTCGCGGTACTGCATGGAGAGCGCCGAACCCCCGCCCGTGCCCAGCTTCCAGAGCCGCGTGCCGTCCTCGGCGAAGCAGTACACCGAGGAGGCGGAGTCGGCGGCGAAGACGAACCGGCCCCCGGGAGAGGTCGCGCACGAGTACACCGGGCTGTCGCAGGCGTACACGGCCTCCACCCGGCCGTCCTTCTTGGCGAGCCGCTGCACCTTCCGGTGCGCGGTGCCCGCGTACACGGCGGCGTCCTCCTGCCAGCCGAAGAGCACCCCGCCGGCCGTGGCCGTGTGCCACAGCTCGCCGCCGCCGTCCGGGGCGTAGGCCGTGACGCCCTTGCTGTGCCCGTGGTACACGCCGTCGCCGTCCGCGCGGACCATCCAGGCGTGTTCGCCCCGGCTGCCGCGGGACCACTGGTGCTCGTCCTCGTGATCGATGACGGTCAGCCGCCCCGCCCGGTCGGCGACGTTCAGCACGCCCTCGTGGATGTCCAGCCAGAAGATGTCCACGTCGGCGGCGATGTCGTAGGCGGCGAAGGGCAGTTTCGACGACAGGTCGTACACCCGGCCGTCGTCGCAGCCGGCGTAGATCCAGAAGTCGTCGGCGACCAGGCACTTGACCCCGTCCGGAAGATTGAACCGGGCCAGGACCTCGCCCCCGTGGCTCAGCCTGTACACATCGCCGGACTGGTTGCCGACGTACACGTCGTCGTCGCCCACATGGATGCCGAAGGCCGCGGAGCCCGTCCGGAACCGCCACAGGACCGGGGCGACCGCGCGCGCCGTGGAGGGCGCGGAGACGACCTCACGGCGGGTGACCGCGCGGGCCGCGCGCTGTCCCGGCACCGCGGGGGCGTACCCCTTGCGGACCTTCTCGCCTATCTTCTTCGCCGCCGCGGCGCGCGCCTTCTCGGCGGTCGGGAACGTCGAGGTCTGCGTCTGCCCGGCCGCGCCGATGCGTCCGTAACGGACCGACACCACCAGGCCGTCCACCGTCACTTCGTAGAACTTGTGCGCGCCGCCGCCGTCCTGCGACAGCTCCAGATAGGTCTTCGTCGTCATGGGGAGAACGGTAGGGGCCGCCACTGACAACGGCCCGGTGTCCGGCCCTCAGCGCTGGCTGCGGCCGCTGGTCACGGCGTAGTACTGCAGGTCCTGCCTGTCGACGGGGCGGCGTACCGGGTAGCGGCTCGCCACCGTGGTGGTGGTCCGCCCCTCCCGCACCACGGTGGCCTCGCTGTGTCCGGTGCGCAGCGGCAGGAGGCGCGCGTGCACACCCGCCGGCGCCGGGTGGGCGCCTCGCGTGCCTCCGACGGCGGTGTCCACCCGTGCCGGGGCCGTGAGGAAGCTCAGCACCTCCACCGTGTCCCGGGGCGTGGCCGTGCCCTCGCGCGGCTCTATCACCTTCGGCTGGACGGAGGCAGGCGGTGTGTCGGCCACGAACTGGACGCGGGAGGTCAGATAGAGCGTGTCGCGGACGATCTTCGGCCACGTACCCGTCTTGAAGCGGGTCAGATAGTAGGAGGAGAGGTCGAGGTAGGCGTAGCCGTTGTGGAGTGACGGCGCGAAGTGGGTCCCCTCGGAGTAGTCGTTCCAGGTGGTCAGCTGCACCCAGTCGGCTCCTGACGCGATGGCCGCGTCCCAGCTCGCCCGCAGCGTCTCGGTGTTGCCCGCCTCGTCGAAGACGCCCTGGCGGGGCCGGGCGTCCTGGACGGAGACCGGTTGCATCCAGATCTTGCCGAGCCGGTGGGCGCGCTCCGTGTCGGCGGCGGCGCCGACCTGCCGGTGGGGCGTGCGGCCGCCCCACTCGGAGAAGCCGTGGCTGATCGCGGCGTACCGCTCCCGTTCCGGGGTGAAGTCGAGGAAGAGCGGGACGAGCGCGGTCCGGATGCCGTGCCGGGTACTCAGTTCGGTCATCATCCGCTGCCACCAGCCCGGTTCCTTCTCCTCCGCTTTGAACGGGGAGACGACGAGCCGGCCGTCGGCGAGGCGGTGGGCGGTCGGGTGGCGGGCGAGTCGCGCCAGCGAATCGGCCAGGGCGGTGGGCGTGGTGGTGAGCGAGGTCATGTCCGGCATGAGCTGGATGCGGAAGCCGGGGTCCTCCTCGGCGGCCGCGCGCATCAGCAGCTCGACGCGTTCCCAGTTGCGACCGCTCTGGGCCAGGATGTCGACGGTGAAGCCGTCGAGTCCGGCGTCGCGGGCGGTGCGGACCTCCTGGCGCAGATGGGCCAGTTCCCACTCCCCGGTCCGCGGCGGAACGGGGAGCGGGCGGTCGCGCAGCAGCCCTCCGTAGGCGCGGTGCTTGCCCTGTTCGCCGTCGGCGGTGAGGTAGTGGCGGGCGTAGTAGTCCTCGCCGGGCGGCCGGTTGTCCAGCGAGAGCGGGTACGGCGTGAAGTAGTGGGCGAGGACGAGCTTGCCTGAGGCGCGAAGTGCGCGGGGTTCGGGCAGGTCGAAGGGGAGCGCGGTGCTGTACTGCTCCGGCGGCGCACCGGGCTTCTCCGCCGGGGCCCCGAAGCGCAGCGCGTCGGCGGCGCCGATGCCGGCCAGGGAGCCGACGAGCAGGACGCCCAGCGCGAGCCCCGGGAGAAGCCGTCGCCGGCCCGGTGCGCGGTGGGGCCGGGCGGGCCGGCGCCTTCGGCCCGGGTGGGCGGGTGCTTCGGGGGTGGACGCCATGGGAGTCCTTCCGGCCGGATCGGAGGCGCCGCGGTCCCGCGGACTGGCAGTAGTACAACCGATCCGGCACCCCGGGACAACAACCACCGGTCCGTGGTGAGCGGCCCTGGCCGGCCAGGCCGGTACCGCTTGCGGGCGTGCCCTCGGGCGTGACCGGTGGTGTCTCCGGTCGGAAGGGCGTTCCGCATCCCGTTCCTCTCCCTGCCGGATTCCTTCCGCGCCGGACTCCTTCCGGCCTGACTCCTTCCGCGCGCCGGATTCCTTCCGCGCCGGATGCCCCTCCGAAGGGTCCGCATGTGGCTCCCCCACTTCCGGCGTTCGGCTGCGCGGGCATGGCTCTTTTCGCCACAGTGGGGAGTGCCGCACGCGACGTGCCCCGTTCCGGCACGGCGGGACGCGGCCGCCGCCGCGCTGCTCCTTTCCCGACGTCACCTGGGCCGACGGCCTCGCGGGACGCGCGCACCGGGCGTTCGCCCGAGCGGACACGGGACGCCATGTCACGGGATGAACGAGCCATCACCTTCTGAGGTCTTTCGCGTGAACAGCAGCGCACGTGCGTGTGTTTGTCGTACTGTTCCGCGTTGCGACGCCTGTTTCATCGGACAGGGGCCCGGTGAACGGCGTGGCGAACGTCGACACGTGCCTGGGGGGGTACATGTGGCATGCCCGCACGACTGAGACCGATTCCGCACGCCCGCAGACCGGTTCACGACCGGCTCCACCGCACTCACGCGCCAAGGCGCGCTGGTATCCGGCCGCCGCGCTGGGGGTGGACGTCCTGGGGGCGGGACTGCCCACGGCGCTGATCCTCAAGGTCGAGCGGCAGCCGTACGCCTTCGTCGGCGCCGTCGTCGCCGCTCTCGCCTGGGCCGGGTTACGCGCCCTGCGGCGCCGGTACGCGGCGCGTGAACTGGGTGAGTCCCGGGGCAGCCTGCCCGTCCTGCACGACTGGCTGATCCTCCTCGGTGTGCTCGCCGTGCTGCGGGCCGCCGCCGATCTGCACCACCCGCCGCTGCTCTGCCTCGCGGCCCTGCTCCCGGCTCCCGTACTCACCCTGACCTGCACCAAACTGACCTGGCATCACCTCGTCGCCGCACGCCGCGAGGCGCAGGTGGTCACCCGGGTCCTCGTCCTGGGCGAGCCCCGCGCCGCCGATGACGTGGCCGAGCATCTGGCGGGCCGCACCGACCATCCGTACGTCGTGGTCGGCATCGTCGCGATCGGGGACGGCCCGGTCCGTACGGGCGCCCCGGTGGCCGCCCGGCTCGGCGAGCTGATGCCGGAGGCCGCCGACGGGGACACCGCGCCCGTACTCGCCGCCGCCCGGGATCTGGAGGCCGATGTCGTGCTGGTCGCGGCCGGAGCGCGCATGGCGGGCGAGCGGCTGCGCCGGCTCTCCTGGGGGTTGCACGACGAGGGCACCGAACTCGCCCTCGCCCCTGGCCTGGTGGAGTGCGCGGTCAAGCGTCTGGAGACCACGTCGGCGGCCGGGATGGCGCTGCTCAGGGTGGCGCCTCCGGTGCGCGGCGGTGTGCAGCAGGTGCTGAAGTCCGTGATGGACCGGGTGGGCGCGGTCCTGGGTCTGCTCCTCCTGTCGCCGCTGTTCCTCACGATCGGCGCGGCGGTCCGGCTGACGTCTCCCGGGCCCGTGTTCTACCGGCAGATACGGGTCGGTCAGGGCCGGTCCCCGTTCGTGATGTGGAAGTTCCGCACCATGTACGTGGACGCCGACGCCCGCAAGGCGGCGCTGTCGCACGCCAACGAGCACGACGGTCTGATGTTCAAGATGCGCCGGGACCCGCGGGTGACCCGGGTGGGACGGCTGCTGCGCCGCACGTCGCTGGACGAACTCCCGCAGCTGGTCAATGTGCTGCTGGGTTCGATGTCGCTCGTGGGGCCGCGTCCGCCGCTGCCGGAGGAGGTGGCGCGCTACGGCGACGTGGAGCTGCGCCGGCTCTCCGTGCGGCCGGGGATGACCGGCCTGTGGCAGATCAGCGGCCGCTCGGACCTGTCCTGGGACGAGACGATCGAGCTGGATCTGCACTATGTCGACAACTGGTCGTTCACGAGCGACGTCGACGTCATGGCCCGTACGTTCCGCGCCGTCGTCGACGGTCGCGGAGCGTACTGACGGGCCGGCCTCATGGGTTCAGTTCCGCTCCCGCCACCAGGCGTAGGTGGAGGCGATGCCGTCGCGGAGGGCGATCGACGGCTTCCAGCCGAGACCGGTCAGCCGGGACACGTCGAGCAGTTTGCGCGGAGTGCCGTCGGGCTTGGTGGTGTCCCAGGCCAGTCGGCCGCGGTATCCGGTCACCTCGGCGACGGTCTCGGCCAGTTCGCGGATGGTGAGGTCCTCGCCGCAGCCGATGTTGACGGGCTCGTCGCCGTCGTACGTCCGCAGCAGGACGGCGCAGGCGGCGGCGAGGTCGTCGACGTGCAGGAACTCACGCCGCGGGGTGCCGGATCCCCAGAGCACGATCTCCTCGCGCCCGTGCTCGCGGGCCTCGTGGAAGCGGCGGATCAGCGCCGGGAGGACGTGCGAGGTCTCCAGGTCGAAGTTGTCCCCGGGGCCGTAGAGGTTGGTCGGCATCGCGGAGATGTAGGCGGCGCCGTACTGCCTGCGGTACGACTGGACCTGCACGATGCCGGCGATCTTGGCGAGGGCGTAGGCCTCGTTGGTGGGTTCGAGCGGGCCGGTCAGCAGCGCGTCCTCGGAGATGGGCTGGGGCGCCAGCTTGGGGTAGATGCAGGACGAGCCGAGGAAGAGCAGCCGCTCGACCCCGGCGGCGTGCGCCCCGGCGATGACGCTCAGCTGGATCTGGAGGTTCTCCTCCAGGAACCGCACCGGCTCTCTGCTGTTGGCGAGGATGCCGCCGACCTTGGCGGCCGCGAGCACGACGGCGTCGGGTCGGGTCGCGGCGAGGAACTCAGCGGTCCTTGCCGCGTCGCGCAGATCGAGTTCGGCGCGGGTCCGGGCGATCACCTCGTGCCCGTCCGCGGTGAGCCGGCGGGCCACGGCGGAGCCGACGAGGCCGCGGTGTCCCGCGACGAACACGCGGGCGCGCTCGGGCAGATACGACGGTGCTCCCGCCTGATCGGCCTTCGGGGCGTTCGTCGGGACGGTCGTCGATTGAGTCATGGCCCGGATCATGCCAGGCCAAGGGGGCCGACAACATACCAGATCAGGATCTTTTCATCGTTCCACCACAGACCCGGATGTCATCAGACATCCGTCATGCGCGGACCGGCCGGGGGCCGGTCCGTGGGGGAGGGGCACCACGTATGAGCAAGACCGCACTCATCACGGGCGTGACCGGCCAGGACGGCTCGTACCTGTCCGAACTGCTGCTGTCCAAGGGTTATACGGTGCACGGTCTCGTCCGCCGTTCGTCCAGCTTCAACACGGAGCGGATCGATCACGTCTACCAGGATCCGCAGCAGGCGAACCGCTCGTTCGTGCTGCACCACGCGGACCTCTCGGACGGGGTCGCGCTAGTGAACCTGCTCCGCGACATCCGTCCCGACGAGGTCTACAACCTCGGCGCCCAGTCCCATGTGCGGGTCTCCTTCGACGCCCCGCTGTACACGGGGGACGTGACCGGCCTCGGCTCGCTGCGGCTGCTCGAGGCGATCCGGGCGAGCGGCATCGACACCCGGATCTACCAGGCGTCCTCCTCCGAGATGTTCGGAGCGACCCCGCCGCCGCAGAACGAGCGGACCCCCTTCCATCCGCGCAGTCCGTACGGCGCCGCCAAGGTCTTCGCGTACTGGTCGACGGTCAACTACCGCGAGGCGTACGACATGTTCGCCGTCAACGGGATCCTCTTCAACCACGAGTCGCCGCGCCGCGGCGAGACCTTCGTGACCCGCAAGGTGACCCGGGCCGTGGCGCGGATCAAGGCCGGGCTGCAGGACCGGCTCTACCTCGGCAATCTCGACGCGGTGCGTGACTGGGGGTACGCCCCCGAGTACGTCGAGGCGATGTGGCGGATGCTGCAGCAGGACGAGCCGGAGGACTACGTCGTGGCGACCGGGGTCCCGGCGACGGTACGGCAGTTCGTGGAGACGTCCTTCTCCCACGCCGGGCTCGACTGGGCGGAGTTCGTACGCTTCGACCCCAAGTACGAGCGGCCCAGCGAGGTCGACGCGCTGATCGGCGACGCGAGCAAGGCGCACGACGTGCTCGGCTGGAAACCCGCCGTCCTGGTGGAGGAGCTGGCACGGATCATGGTCGACGCCGACGTCCGACTCGTCGAGGACCAGCTGGCCGGAGTGACGGTCCGTATCGACCGCTGAGCCACACCGTCCCGGACCGGGCGTACCGGATTGGTCAACTCCGCCGCATGACCGGTCAGTTCGTCATACAGTGCGCAATCATCACCTCGCATGGCACGACATCGCGCCACTTTGACTGGGCTATCACGCCTGGGGGGAACATGCGTAGATCCTGGGGGCTCACCGCTGCCCTCGTCCTCACCGTCGCGGCCGGAGCCGGGGGGTCTCTGGCCCCGCCGGCCACGGCACTGACGCCACCGGTCGCCTTCACCGCGGACGATCTGCCGACCTGGCAGACCAACGGCATCGTCTGGGCGCTCGCCGAGGCCGACGACACCGTCTTCGTCGGCGGCACCTTCTCCGAGGTACGTCCGCCCGAGGGCGGCACCGGCACTCCGCGCGGCGCCGTCAACTTCGCCGCGATGGACGCGGCGACGGGTGCGCCGACCGGCTGCTCCCTCTCCTTCACCGTCGGCAGCGGCACCGCGACCGTGCGGGCCCTCGCGGTCTCGCCGGACAAGAAGACGCTGTACGCCGGCGGCTACTTCGGCGCCGTCAACGGCACCCAGGTCTCCAGCCTCGCCGCGATCGACATCGCCACCTGCACACCGAAGGCCGCGTTCAACCCCAGCTTCCCCGCCACCGTGCGCGCGCTCGCCGTCACCGACACCACCGTCTACGCCGCCGGCGACTTCGGCACGGTCGAGGGCCAGACCCGTCAGCGGTTCGCCGCCGTCACCACCACGGGCGCGCTGCTGCCCTTCCGGGCCGACGCGGACGAACCGGGCCGGGCCGTCGAGGTGACCCCGGACGGACAGCATGTGCTGCTCGGCGGCGACTTCTTCACCGTCAACGGGGCGGACTCCCACGCGCTCGCCGTGGTCAACGCCACGACCGGCGCCGTGACGAAGGCGTACCCCAACGGCTGGATCCCGCAGAACTCCGTCGTGAAGGACATCGAGACCGACGCCACCGGCTTCTACACCGGCAACGAGGGGACCGGCGGCGGCGTCTTCGACGGCCGGATCGCCCTGAACCTCTCGGACTTCGAGCAGCGCTGGCGGGACACCTGCCTGGGCGCCACGCAGGCCGTCCGCTCGTATCAGGGAGTGCTGTACAGCGCCTCCCACGCGCACGACTGCGCCAGCGTGGGCGAGTTCCCCGACGGGCGCCGCTACCACCTGCTCGCCCAGCCGACCACCTCGACCGGCAAGCTCGGCTGGTTCCCCGACACCAACGACGGCATCGGCGAGGGCATCGGCCCGCGCGCCTTCACCATCTCCGGCACCGGTGCCACCAAGTACCTCTGGGTCGGCGGCGAGTTCACGACCACGAACGGTGCCCCCGCGCAAGGTCTCACCCGCTTCGCCTCCGGCCCCGACACCGGAGCTCCGACCGTGCCCGTGGCCAGTGCCGCGGCCATCGGCCCGGCGGCCGTGCAGGTGCGCTGGCGCTCCAGCCTCGACCTGGACGACTCCAGGCTGACCTACAAGGTCTACCGCAACGGCGCGGCCACCCCGGTCGCGACCGTCGCCGGCGACTCCCTGCACTGGTCGCGTCCGCAGGTCTCCTTCAAGGACACCGACGTGACGCCGGGCCAGACCTACTCCTACCGCGTGACGGCCAGTGACGCGGCCGGCAACACCAGCGGTCTGTCCGCGACCTCCACGGTGACCGTGCCGGTCTCACCGGAGCCGTACGCCTCCCAGGTCGTCGCCGACGGCGCCGGACTGTACTGGCGCTTCGACGAGTCGACCACGCCGTACGCGGCCGACTCGTCGAACGGCGACAACAGCGGTCTCTACGTCAACGCCCCGGCGCTGCGCCAGACCCCGGCCGCCGTCAGCGGCTCCTCCACCGCCGTGTCCCTCAACGGCACGGACGAGCAGATCCACAGCGACAAGCGCCAGGAGGTGCCCGGCGCGTTCACCGTCGAGACGTGGTTCAAGACCACCACGAAACTCGGCGGCAAGCTGATCGGCTTCGGCAACCGGACCACACGCGCCAGCGGCAACTACGACAAGCACCTGTACATGACCAACACCGGGAACGTGGTGTTCGGCGTGTACTCCGGTGGCACCCGCACGCTGACCTCGCTCGGCTCGTACAACAACGGCGCCTGGCACCACGCGGTCGGCACCCAGGGCCCGGACGGCATGCGGCTGTACGTCGACGGCAAGTTGGTCGGCTCCAACAGCGTCAAGACCAACCAGCAGTACGCGGGGTACTGGCACGTCGGGGCCGACAACCTCACCGGCTGGCCGCTGCGTCCCACGAGCTCCTACTTCGCCGGCCAGCTCGACGAGGCCGCCGTCTACCCGACGGCGCTCACCGCCGCGCAGGTCGCCAAGCACCACAGCCTGGCCACCGCACCGGCCGACTCGGTCAGCACGGTGACCGCGGCGGAGGACACCTATGCCAACGCCGGTGCGCCGAACACCAATTACGGCACGTCCGGCTCGCTGGCGGTCCGCGGCACCTCGGAGTACACGTCGTACCTGCGGTTCACCCTGCCGTCCGCCCCGGCAGGAACCGTCCTCAAGAGCGCCCGGCTCGCGGTGAAGACGACCACCATGACCGGCGCGGGTTCGGCGGACAGCCAGTCCGTGGTCCCCGTCACCGGAGCGTGGACGGAGGACGGGCTGACGTACAACAACCGTCCGGCGCTCGGCCCCGGGGCGATCGGCACCCTGAGCGGTGCCACGGACGGCTCGGCGCTGTACTCGGCGCCGCTGAGCACCTCGGCCCTCTCCGCCGCCCTCGGCGGCTCGTACAGCGTCGCGCTGACCAGCACCGGGACCGATCCCCTCTGGCTCTGGTCGTCCGAGGCCACGGCCGCGGAGGGCACGCCTCAGCTGGTGCTGACCTTCGGCGCCCCCTGAGCATCGCCCCTCGATCGCAGGACGCGGGGCCCGGCAGGCCCGGGCCCCGCGTCCGACGTACCACAGGAGTCCCTCATGCACCGTCCTCCTCACCGGCACCCGGCGGCGGCCGCGCTCGTGCTGGCCGCCGTGCTCGCCCTCCCCGCCTGCTCGTCCTCCGGAGGCGGCGGTGACAGCGCCGACGGTCCGCCGAAGCCCGCGGGGCCCTCCCGTACGGCGGCTGTGCCCGACCGGCAGGCCGAGGCGGAGTCGCCCGGCCCCGCCGCCCCCTCCACGCCCGTGGGCCCGGTCGTGCCGGACGCCGAACTGAGCCCGGTCACCGGCTCGTTCACCCAGGACCAGAAGGCGTATCTGAGCGGACGGGTACCGAAGGACACCGACCCGGCCGCGGTGCTGCAGACGGGCCAGGAGTCTTGTCAGCGGCTGGAACGCACCGCCAAGCGGGACAGGGACGCGGCCGTCGGGGCGATCATCGCCGGCGACATCCGGGACGCCGAGGCGGCGATCACCCATCTGTGCACCGACCGGAAACCGCTGCTCGCCACCGCGCGAAAGGGCTTCCCCGACGGCACCACCAAGGCGCCCAGGCCCGGGACGTACCGCGCGCTGACCACCGACCCCGCCTGCGCCTGGCGTGCGGTCGGCGAGGACGGCACGGTCCTCGCCTCCGGGCCGTCGCCCGGCGAGGACGGTCCCGTGCGCGCCGCCGTCCCCGCGAGGACGGCGGAGTTCGTCTCCACGGCGTGCTACGCCTGGCTGCCCGCCTGACCCCGGCGGACGGTGTCGTAGACGCCGAGCAGGGTGTCGAGGACGGCGTCCATCGAGAACGCCTTCGCGGCCAGCTCGCGGGCCGCCGTGGAGGCGGCGGCGTTCGCGGCGGGATCCAGCAGGGCGCGGACGGCCGGTGCGAGCCCGGCGGCGTCCGTCACGACACGGCCGGCGCCCGCCTCCGCGATGTCCCGGGCCAGGCCGTTGGAGGTGGTGACGACGGCCGGTGTGCCGACCGACAGCGCCTCCAGGACGGACATCGGGAACGGCTCGTCGACCGACGGCAGGACGTAGACGTGCGCCCGGCGCAGCTCCTCCAGCATCCGCCCGGCCGGCAGCGGCCCCGGCAGGCTCACCCGGTCCCGCAGCCCCAGCTCGGCGACGAGCGCCTCCACGGCGGGCCGCTCGCCCTCGTCGGGGCCGGCGAGCACGAACGTGGCGTCGGGGTGGTGGCGCAGGATCTCGGGCACGGCGGCGACGAAGTCGGTGGGCCGTTTGCGGGCCTGGAGCCGGGCGGCGTAGAGGACGCGGGGCGGCCCGGCCTGGGCCGGGCGCGGCTCCTGGGCGGGGACGCCGTTGACGAGCCGTACGGAACGCTCCAGAGGGCGGCCCGCGACGGCGTCCAGGTCCCTGCGCTCGCGCCCGGTGAGATACAGGACGGCGGAGGCTCCCCGCAGGACGCGGCGGACGGCCACCGCGTCCAGGACCTTGGCCAGGGTCCGGTCGCTCGGGTCGACCATGCCGTGCGTCTGGAGCACGAGCGGGCGCCCGGCCCGCAGCGCGGCGAGTGCGACGGGCAGCGTCACCAGGTCCCGGGCGAGGTGGACATGGACGATGTCGGCGTTCCGTACGAGCGCGCCGGCGCCCGCGAGCAGGGCGGGCGAGGTGATGCCGCTGAAGCCGAGCGGCAGGATCGTGCGGGCCTGGTAGAGGCGGGCGGGCACGCCCTCCACCTCCGTGGGCAGCGCGCCCCCCGCCGCGTCGAAACCGTCGCCGAGCCCGGTCAGGCGCACCCGGTGCCCGTGCGAGGCGAGGCCCCGGCAGAGGTTGAGCGCCACCCGGACCGGGCCGCCGAAGGCATGGGTGGGGCTGTGCAGGGTCACGGCGTGCAGGACACGCGGGCCGCTCACGCCGGCATCGGGAGGGGTCGGCGGCCCTGGGCCGTGTGGAGGGTGAGCTCCGGCAGGTCCTTGTGGCAGGTGGTGCCCGCAGCGACGACGGCGTGGCGGCCGACGGTGACACCGGCGAGGACGGTGGCGCGGGCCGCGACCCAGGCGCCGTCCTCGACGGTGATCGGGGCGTTGCGGTAGCGGAAGTCGGCGGCCCGGTGGTCGTGGCCGCCGGTGCACAGCAGCGCCTCCTGGGAGACGCAGACGTGGGCGCCGAGGGTGACGGGCTCCAGGTTGAGCAGCCAGGCGCCCTCGCCGATCCAGGTGTGGTCGCCGACGGTCAGTTTCCACGGCCACAGGACCCTGACCCGGTGCCGTATCAGCACCCCGTCGCCGATGGTGGCGCCGAAGGCGCGGAGCAGCGCGACGCGCAGCCGGGCGGGACAGAACCATGCCATGAAGACCGTGTTCATCACCGCGAACCAGAGGGCCTGCACGACTCGGCCGCGGCCCTTGTCGTAGCCGGCCAGTGTGAAGGCCGGGAGATTCCGCATGAGTTCACCCCCACCGGCGCCTCCCCTGGCGCCGAGAGGCCAGACTAGCGGTTGAACCGAGGTGACAGGGGGGCGTCGGTAGACTGCCGCGCGTGGCGTCCGGGGGCGGGTGCGGCGACGTGCCGGCGCCGGGGCGCGCGGGGATTCAGGGGGCGGGATGACGACCGACGTACGCGGTGCGGGGACGGACACGCGGGGGCGCCCCGGGCAGGCCGCGCCCGCCCCGCTGCTGCTCGCCCCACCCGTGTCACCGCGCACGCTGCTGTCGCGGGCGCTGTCGATCCCGTTGGTGCTCGGCTTCTCCGTCTTTCTGCCGCTGCTGGTGGCGGTGCAGCCGGGCGCGGGCGCGCGTGACGCCGCGTACTACCTGCAGATCGCTCTGACCATGTACGCCGGGGCCCGGCTCTCGGCGATGATCCTGACCAGCCGACGCAAGCTGCTGCAGGGGTCGTTCTGGCTCTTCGTCTACATGGCGATGGGAGTGGCGCCGCTGGCGCAGGCCGTGCTCGGCCGGGTGCCGACCCCGGTCGTCGGCCCGCGCTCGGACCTGACCACGGCGGTCGCGCTGGTCCTCGTCGGCTGCGCCGCCTTCGACCTGGGATCGCTGCTGGCCCGCGGGCGGCCCGGCGGCTCGAAGCGGTCCGAGGAGCGCCCGGCCCTGGTGCACCGGCGCCGGCTGCATCTGCTGGTGCTGCTCGCCTTCGCGTGCAGCGGTCTGTTCGTCGTCAAGCTGGGCGGACCGGCGGTCTTCTTCTCCAGCCGTCAGGAGATCATCGCGGGGATCGAGGAGGCCGGGGTCTCGCAGGCCGACTCGCAGGCCGGGCAGGCGTTCCTGCGCGGCTTCGGCACGGTCCCGGCGCTCTTCGCCCTCCTCGCGTACAGCCGCTGGCTGGTCACCTCGCGCCGCGCCCGGCGCCGCCCGACGGTGATCGCGGTCTTCCTCGCCCTCGTGCTCCTCAACGGTGTGGTGAACAACCCGATCTCCAACCCGCGTTACTGGTTCCTGACGGTGATGTTCTCGCTGCTCTTCACCGTCTTCCCGGTGAGCGCGGCGATGTACCGGTCGGCGCTCAGTCTGGGGGTGGTGATGGCGCTGATCGTGTTCCCGTTCTCCGACCGGTTCCGTTACGACGAGAAGAACTACCGCCCGGTCGAGACGACGTCGGTCCTGGAGCCGCTGGCGCTGAAGGACTACGACCAGGTCGGCATGTTCGCCAACACCATCACGCTGGTGAACTCCGGGAGCCGGCACCGCTACGGCCGGCAGCTGGCGGGTTCCGTGCTCTTCGCGGTGCCGCGCTCGGTGTGGCCGGGCAAGCCCCGGGACACCGGGGTGATGGTGGGCCAGTGGATGGGGACGGTGAACACGAATCTGTCCTCGCCGATCTGGGCCGAGCTGTGGATCGACTTCGGTGCGGTGGGCATGGGCGCCGGGATGCTGGGGCTCGGCTACGCCGCCGCGCGGGTGGACGGACGCTTCGCCCGCCGGGGGACGCGCCGGGCGCCGCCGGGCAGTCTGATCTCGCTGGTCGTGCCGCTGGTCGCGGGCTACTCCTTCATCCTGCTGCGCGGCCCGCTGCTCCAGGCCTCGGGCCGGGTGGCGATCGCCCTGATCTGTGTCGCGCTGGTCACCACCTGGCGTCAGGACAGGGGCGCCGCGCTGCGCTGACCCTCGGCCTGGGGATCGTGCGGCGCGGGGCGTGTGCGCGTGACGCGTGCCCAGGCCGCGGCGGCCTTCAGGGCGGAGCCGGCCGCGAGTCCCCAGGCGGCTCCGGCGGCGCCGCCGAGGAGGTACCCGCCGAGCATCAGGGCGACGGCGAGCAGGGAGAAGACGACCTGGACGGAGAGGGTGGCGCGGGGGCTGAGGACGCGCAGGGTGACCAGGGCGCAGGTGCCCGCCGCCATCACCGCGTACTGGCTTCCGGTGGCGGGCAGCAGCGATGCGGCGGAATCCCAGGTGTCGCCCAGGAGTTGGCGGCCCATGTGCGCGGGCAGCGCGTACAGGACGGCGGCCCAGCCGGCCGCGAGGACGGCGAGGACGCCGCCGAGTCCGGCGGCGGCGCGGACGGTGGCGCGGCGGGAGCCGGCCCGGCCGAGCAGCGGCGGCCCGAAGGCGTTGACCGAGGTGAACAGGACGTTCAGCGGGCCGAAGAGCGTGGAGGCGCCGCGCAGCGCGCCGACCGCGAGCGGGGCGGCGAGGAGTCCGAGAGCGAGGACGGCGAGCTGGCTGGAGGCGTTGCCGACGGCGAACTCCACGACGAAGCGCCGCCCGAGGTGGCCTCTGCGCAGCTGGCGGCGCGGGTCGCCGGGGCGGTCGCGTACGGAGGGGCGGAGCAGGGCGAGCCCGAGGAGGACGGCGGGCAGCGCCGACAGCCCCCAGACGAGGACGAGCCGGGCCGGTGAGGTGCCGTACGGCTGGAGCAGCAGGGCGGGGACGGCGCAGGCGAGGCGCAGGGTGTCGGCGGCGAGCGCCCGGTGGGGCCGGCGGAGCGCGGAGAAGGCGTACCGCAGGCCGTCCTGGACGAGGACGACGGGCAGCACCAGGCCGAGCGCGAGGAACGCCCGGCCGGTGGCGCCCACGGTGAGTGCGCCACCCGCGACCAGCAGCAGTCCGCCGGCGGCGGAGGACAGGGCGGTGAAGGTGACGGCCGAGCGGGCGGCGGCGGCGACCGCGTCGTCCTCGCCCTTCTCCAGGACGACGCTCTGGCCGACGAAGGCCGTGTTGAGGCCGAGGAGCACGGTGAAGGTGATGTAGACCATCGAGAACGCGGCGAAGCCGTCCGCGCTGGACGCCCTGGCCGCGATCACCAGGACGGCGATGTTGGTGAGGCTGGACGCCGCCTGGTCCAGGACCGAGGCGGCGACGGTGACGGCACGTCTCACCGATCGCCCGCGTGGATGTCGCGGGGGCGCGGGTCCTGGGCGCGCAGCGCGCGCAGGGCGACGGTGTCGGAGCCGTCGCCGAGGATGATCTGCTCGGGTTCGGCGGCGAACTCGTCGGTGTCCACGAACCCTTGGGGGGCACGGCGGCCCCGGCCGCCGGTGGGCCGTTTGGCGGTGCGGCGCCGGCCGGGGGTGTGGACGACGGCGCCGAGGACGGTGCCGCCGGCTCCGGCGATGAGCTCGCGGATGCGCTGGAGGTCCGCACGGTGCACACCGCGCGGGTCGCACACGATCAGCACGCCGTCGACCCGGTCGACGAGGGCGAGGGCGTCGGCGTAGTTGAGGACCGGCGGGGCGAGCACCACGACGGTGGAGTTGGGCGAGTCGGCCTCGGAGATCAGCCGGGAGACCCTGGGCGCGGTCAGGGCGCGGGCCACGTTCCGTACCCGCTCCCCCGGCACCAGGCCGAAGGAGCCCGACTCGCCCGCGTCGACGACGAGTTGGCGCCGGGAGGGCCAGCCGCTCTCCTCGCCGCCCTTGGGCTCCGCCGGTGTGCTCCAGCGGGGTGCGCTCGCGGCGTGGGCGCGCAACCGGCCTGCGAGCGTGGGGGTGCGCAGATCGGCCTCGATGAGCAGGACGTCCTTGCCGGTCTCGGCGAAGGAGGCGGCCAGGTGGGAGGCGACGGCCGTGGCGGCGTCGTTGTCGCCGCGCGGGGCGACGACGAGCAGGCGGCGGCGGTCGGCGAACCGCTGGTCGTAGGCGAGGCGGAAGGCGACGGAGCGGTACTCCTCGGCGACCCGGGCGTCGGTGTGGTCGTCCGCGAGCAGGACGTCGGTGGCGCCGCGCGGGAGGGTGCCGAGGACGGGGGCGCGCAGGGCGCGGGCGACGTCGCCCGCCGAGCGCGGGGAGGGGTCGAAGACGAGCCGGACCCAGGCGGCGAGCAGGCCGAGGGCCACTCCGACCAGGGCGCCGAGGCCGAGGCTCATGGGAAGTCCGGGGCCGTCGGAGTAGCCAGGGGCGCTGGCGGTACGGATGACGGTGCCGGGTGACATGTCGAGCGACTTGAGCTGGCTGATGCGGGCATCGAGCTCGTTGATCCGGTTGAGCAGGTTGGTCTTGACGCCGTACTCGGCGTCGCGGGCGGCCCCGTCCGGCATCCGGTCGAGTTCCTTGGTCTTCCGGTCGTGCTTCTTGGCGACCTCGTCGAGCTGCTTCTGCTGGCCCTCCAGCATGGTGGCCCGGACGTCGGTCCACTGCTTCTCGCGCAGTTCCAGATAGGCCCGCGTGACGGCGTTGGCCCGGTCGGCGGCGGCCTGGGGCGTGTCGGCGGTGTAGGTGAACTGGAGGACCTGGCTCTGCGGCGGGTTGGTGACCTGCAGGTCCTTCTGGAGTCTGCCGATGGTGCCGGTCCAGCCCAGCTTCTTCGCGGCGTGCTCGGCGACACTGCTGCTGAGCGCGGTCTGCCGCTCGGACCCCATGTTGAGGGTCTTGTCCTGCGAGATGCTGGGGTTGAAGGGGTCGTTGACGGGTGCGCGGAGCACGACCTGGCTGGTGGCGACGTAGGTGTCGGCGTTGGACAGGCCGAACCAGACACCGCCGAGCAGGCCGATGCCGACGCCGGCGCCGATGACCGCGCGGTAGCGCAGGAGCTGGCGGAACTGGTCGCGCAGCAGCTCCGGTTCGTCGTCCTCCACGGCGGAGACGTGCGTGTGCGTCACGTGCGCGGACCCCCCAGAGCCTCGTCGATCAGTGCGTCGATCCGGGCGAGTCCGGCCGCCCGGGTCAGATGGGCCTCGACATGGCGGGGCCCCTGGGCGCCGAGCGCGTCGGCGGCCGCCGGATCGCCGCCGAGTCTACGGACCTCGGCGAGGAGCGCGTCGGGGTCTTCCGGCGGCACGAGGATCCCGGCGCCCGAGCGCAGCACTTCGAGCGCTGTTCCGCCCTCGGCGGCCACGGAGGCCACGACGGGCCGTCCGGCGGCGAAGTAGGAGGTCAGCTTGGAGGGGACGCTCATGTCGAGGACGGAGGCCCGCTGGGTGACGGCGAGGACGTCGGCCGCGGCGAGGACGTCGGGGAACTCGTCGTCGCCGACGGGCTCCAGGAAGTCGAGGTTGGGGATGCCGGCGCCGAGGGTCTCCAGGTGCGCGCGCTGGTTGCCGTCGCCGAGGAGGACGATCCGGGTCCCGGGGTCGCGCCGGGCGGCCTCGACCAGGACGTCGAGTCCCTGCTTGAGGCCCATGTTCCCGGAGTGCAGCACGACGGTCTCGCCGTCGCGCCAGCCGAGCCGGGCGCGGGTCTGGTCCCGGGGCGCCGAAGGGCGGGCGACGTGTGACCAGTTGGGGACGAGCCGTATGCGGCGGCGGTCGACGCCGAGGGCGGCGACCTTGTCGACGAAGGTCTCGTGGATGACGCCGACGAGGGTCGCTCCGCGCAGCGCGTAGGACTCGGCCCTGGCGGCGAGGGCGGCGGCCCGGTCGCCGCCGCGGATGCCGCTCTGCGCGGCCGCGGCCCCCATCAGGTCCTGGACGACTGGTACGTACGGTACGCGCCAGCGGGCGGCGAGGCGGGCGCCGATGATCCCGCCCGCGAGGCTGGGCATCTGGGACAGGACGGCGTCGGGGCGCGCCATGGACGGCGGGGCGAGCAGACCGTGGACGAGCACGGTGGCCTCGAAGGCGGCCCGCCGCAGCGCGGTCTGCCGGGGCGGGACCGTGTGGCGTCTGCGGTGGACGAAGACTCCGGCCCGCTCCTCCGTGCGGCGCCAGACTCCGGCGTAGGCCGGGTCGAGGGACCAGGAGGGGTAGTGGGGCATACCGGCGAGGACATGGGTCTCGTGGCCGCGGTGGGCCCAGTGCTCGGCGATCTGGGTGGCGTAGGGGCCTATCCCGGCGTGCTCCGGGGCGTAGTTGGTGGACACCATGAGAAGGCGCCGCCGCCGGGCGGGCCCGCCGTCCCCGTTCGGCCCCCCGGCCGCTGTCTCCCCCATGCCGCCGCCCCTCTCCCCCGGTTCGCGGACGGGTTTCACCCTAGTCGTTCACCCCTTGTCGACGGAACGCACACGCTATCGTCGGAAAGTCCTTCGCGCTGGGGAGCGCGAACGCACCTGGGGGGGTTCCCACATGACCGCAGGCAGGCCGTACCGGGTCGGATACGCGCCGGGGGCGTACGACCTCTTTCACATCGGACATCTCAACATCCTTCGCCACGCGCGCAGTCAGTGCGACTACCTGGTGGCCGGGGTGGTCTCGGACGAGATGGCGGAGCTGGCCAAGGGCCGCCGCCCGATGATTCCGCTGGTGGAGCGCCTGGAGATCGTACGCAGCGTGAAATACGTGGACGCGGCCTTCGTGGAGACCGCGCCGGACAAGCTGGAGACCTGGTCGCAGGTCCGGTTCGACGTGCTGTTCAAGGGCGACGACTGGCGAGGCACGCCGAAGGGGGAGAAGCTGGAGCGGGACTTCGCGGGGGTGGGCGTGGAGATCGTCTACTTCCCGTACACGGTGCACACCTCCAGCACGCAACTCCGGCGCTCGCTCGACCTGTTGACGCAGGAGCCCGGACGTCCTGCCGTGATCAGCGACGCACAGCGCTGAGTTCCCGGAACCACTTCGCCAGGAAGGCGACGAGGAACAGGACGCTGAAGACGCCCAGCACGGTGTAGGCCCAGCGGAAGACCGAGCCTGCTCCGAGGAGGAGGAAGACCAGGCAGAAGACGCCGTGGTCGACGGGGAGCAGGGCCACCGCGCGCACCGTGGAGGGCGCCTGCGCCGGGGCCCCGGGCGCGGGACGCGGGGTGAGCTTCTCGGTCAGCAGTCCGCCGAAGAAGGTGACCACGGCGGCGAGTTGGAAGCCGAGCGGGACGAGCAGCCAGGCGTCTTCGGCCGTTCCGTAGTGTCCGGGGTGGCGGTAGAAGGTGATCAGGACGGCGAGGTGCAGGGCGGTGATCTTCGCGCTGTCCACGACGTGGTCGAGCCACTCCCCCGCCGGGCTGCCGCCACCGCGCAGGCGGGCGAGCTGTCCGTCCGCGGAGTCGAAGGCGAATCCGACGGCGAGACCGAGCCAGATCAGGAGGCCGAGCGTCCAGGACGGTGTCCCGAGCGCCGCGCCGGCGACGGCGGCGAAGCTGAATGCGGCGCTGATCACCGTCACTTGATTGGGCGTCAGGCCGGCGGCGTACGCTCCGGCGGCGAAGTACCGCCCGACGGGACGGTTGACGAAGCGCGAGTAGAGGGAGACCCCTTTCGCGGACTTCTGGGCGGATCTCAGCTCGGTCAGCGCGGTCCCGATCGTTCCCACGAACCCCCCCCGGGTCATGATGCGTACGGTCACATGTCGTACGCGATGGTGCACATCATGACAGCACCGGAGGGCGGCCCCCAGAGGCCGTCCTCCTCGGCGGGCTCCTGTGCTGTGCGTCGAGCGCCTCCGGGGGATCCCCCGTCATACCTCAAGGTGGTCGGCGCGGACGGCGCCCGGTGCGTCAGCCGGTGTGGGCGAGCGGGTCGGCGAGGACTTCCCGGATGACGACCGCGGCGGCGCCGCGCGCCGCGTCGGCGGAGGTGGAAGCGGCGCGGAGGCGGCCCGCGGAGGGGGTCCACAGCCCGGAGACGACACGACGCCCCAGCTCGGCCTCGACGGCGGGGGCCAGCCGGGACATCAGGCGGGGGTAGATGCCGCCGAGGACGACCGCCTCCGGGTCGAGCAGGTTCACCGCGCCGGTCAGGGCGAGTCCGAGCATCCGCCCGGCCTCCTCGACGGCGGCCACGGCACGGGGCTCCCCGGCGTCGACCCGCCGGACCAGCTCGTCGACGGCGGAGGCGCCGGACGCGGGGGCTTCAGCAGCGGTGGTCGTGCCGGACGCGTCTGGCACGGGCGCCTCGGCAGCGGTGGTCGTGCCGGACGCGTCTGGCACGGGCGCCTCG
Source organism: Streptomyces sp. NPDC093600 (assembly GCF_044764755.1). Lineage (NCBI taxonomy): Bacteria > Bacillati > Actinomycetota > Actinomycetes > Kitasatosporales > Streptomycetaceae > Streptomyces > Streptomyces sp. NPDC093600. Next base: position 50,413 of record NZ_JBIWIU010000003.1, on the reverse strand, counting down.
GCAGCGGTGGTCGCGCCGGACACGTCTGGCACGGGCGCCTCGGCAGCGGCGGTCGCTGGGGCGCCCGTCGTCGTCAGGTCCGGGAGGCCGGCCGCTCGGAGCAGGGCGGACTGGCCCGCGTACTGCTCCAGACAGCCGTGGGAGCCGCAGCGGCACAGCGGGCCGTCGGCGTCGACGGGCAGATGGCCGATCTCTCCGGCGAACCCGTGCGCGCCGCGCAGCAGTTCACCGTTGACCACGATCGCGCCGCCCACCCCGATCTCGCCCGTGAGGTGCACGAAACTGCGCACCGCGCCCAGGGCGCCGAACCACAGCTCCGCCAGTGCCGCCGCGTTCGCCTCGTTGTCCGAGGCGACCGGCAGCTCCGGCCGCCCGGGACGCAGCACGGCGAGCGCCCCGGCGAAGAGCCGGTCGGCCTCCACACGGTTCCAGCCGAGGTTGGGCGCCTGCTGGACGGTGCCGGCGGAGACGAGACCGGGCAGGGCGAGCCGTACACCCACCGGACGCAACCGCCGTTCCGCCGCGGCCTCCAGGGCACGCGCGGCGATCCGCGCCGCCCGCTCCAGGACCTCGACGGGGCCGGCCGCGCGGTTGGCACGGTTGTCGACGGGCTCAGTGATCCGGATCCGGTCGGCGCCCGCCAGATCGACGACGCACACCGACACATAGTCGACGTTGATCTCGACGCCGAGGCCCGCCGGACCGGTGTCCGCCGCCTTGAGCACCGTCCCGGGCCGCCCCGCCTGTCCGCTGAAGGTCTTGCCCGACTCGACCAGGAAGCCGTGCTCAAGGAGCTGTTCGACCAGTGAGGAGACGGCGGCCCTGGTCAGCCCGACGCGCGCCGCGACCGCCGCGCGGGTCGTCTCGCCCGCCTCGTGAACCGTACGCAGGACGAGGCTGAGGTTGTGCCGGCGCACGCTCGCCTTGTCCGCCTTGGGTTCCACCGGGCGCGCGCCCCCGGTCGCCGGAGTCTTCTTCATCGTGCGCCGAGCCTAACCTCCTCACTCCCGCCTCCCCTGAAGGGTTCGATCACCGAACGAAGAGTTCAATCACCGAACTCTTTCCGCTAGTGTCCCCCGCATGCCCCTGCCACGCGACTACAGCGGCCAGACATGCGCCCTCGCCCGCTCGATGGAGATCATCGGCGAGCGGTGGACGCTGCTGATCGTGCGTGACGCCTTCTACGGGGTGCGTCGTTTCGGGGAGTTCGCCGCGCATCTGCGGCTCCCCCGGGCGGTGCTGACCGATCGGCTGACCACCCTCACCGCCGCGGAGGTGCTGCGGCGCCTCCCGGACACGGGGCGCCGCGAGGTCTACACGCTCACTCCCAAGGGCGTCGCGCTCTGGCCCGCCGTCCGCGCGCTCACCGAGTGGGGCGACGCGTTCTACGCGGCGGACGCCGGCCCCCGCCGGATCTTCCGCCACGCGGACGACGACGCCCCGGTCGCGGCCGACGGGCGCTGTACCGGCTGCGGTGCACCGGTCCCGGTCGAGGACCTGCTGGTCACCCCGGGCCCCGGGCTCGCCCCGGCGGCGGAGGACGACGATCCGGTGACGCGCGCCCTCGCCCGTCCGCACCGGCTGCTCGAACCCTTGCCGCACGTCCCGCTCACTCCACGCTCCAAGAGAGGCTCGCACTCATGAAGATCCTGGTCGTCGGCGCAGGAGCCACCGGAGGCTACTTCGGGGCCGTGCTGGCCCGTGCCGGACGGGACGTCACGTTCCTGGTCCGGCCGCACCGCGCCACCGTCCTGCGCGAGCGCGGGCTGCGGGTCACCGGGCTGGAGGAGGAGTGGCACGTCGAGCCCCGGCTCGTCACCGCCGACGTCCTGGCCGAGCCCTACGATCTCGTCCTGCTCTCCGTGAAGTCCACCGCCCTTGAGCAGGCGATCGAGGACGTCGCCCCGGCCGTCGGCCCGGACACGGCGATCATGCCGCTGCTCAACGGTCTCGCGCACATCGACGCCCTCAACGCCCGCTTCGGCACCGCGCCGGTCCTCGGCGGCGTCGCCAAGGTGGTCACCACCCTGAACGACGAGGGCGACATCGTCCGTCTCGCGCCCCTGGCCCAGCTGACGATCGGTGAACAGGACGGCTCGCTCTCGCCCCGCTTGGAGAAGATCCGAGCCGTCCTCGACGAGGCGGGCATCGACGTCCTGGTTCCGGGGGACGTGATGGCGTCGATGTGGCACAAGTGGGTCTTCATCACCACGTTGGGCGCCGTCACCGGCCTGATGCGCGGGACGGTCGGCGAGGTCAACGCCGTGCCGGGCGGAGCCGAACTCGGCCCGGCGGTCCTGGCGGAGGCCGCGGCGGTGTCGGCGGCGGCGGGCCATCCCGTACCGGAGCGGGAGCTGACCGCGACCCTCGACATGGTGACGGCGACCGGTTCCCCGATGGTCCCCTCCCTCTACCGCGACCTGACGGCCGGACGCCCCACCGAGGTCGAGCACCTCTTCGGCGACCTGGTGGCCCGGGCCCGCGCCCTGTCGGTGGCGACCCCGCTCCTTGACCTGGCCACCCTCCACCTCCGCGTCCACCAGCGCCGCGTCATGTCCCCGGCCTCCTAGTTGCACCGCCGCCACCAGGCCGGCTCGGTGGCCGCCCGCCGGCCTTCGACCGTGACGCCTAGAAGCAGCGGAACACCGTCGAGCGGTGCATCAACAGGCTCAAGCAATGGCGCGGCCTGGCCACCCGCTACGACAAGACCCCATCCAGCTGGCCGGACTCCACGTCCCCGCCATCTTCATCTGGTCAGCGAGATGACCCGGATGGGGCGTCCAGCGGCGATGCGCGGTCGCAGTGTCCTGCTCAGTCGTCGAACCACACGACGAGGCGCACGTTGTCGTCACCGTGCTGTTCGGCGAGTTCCTTCATGGCTTCCCAGACGGGTTGCCACTCGCCGGTTTCGGTGACGGCATTTCTGCGGCGGATGGTGACTGATCTGTACAGCGTGTCCCCGACGAGCCACTCACTTCCTTCGGGCCACTCCCGCGCCTCGCCGGCTTCGAGACCGACAGCATCGGCGAATGCGCGACTCCAGGAGGACTTGCCCGTCATCCTGAGCCCGCTCGAAGTCTGGTGGTATTCGTGAAGCCGACTGTCGGGCTTCTCTGCGGGCTCGTTCCAGTCGACGGCCTTCACCTCGGCCCACGTGATCCACGTGGTGCTGTGAAAGCCGTCTTCCCCGTACCACTCGGTCAGCTGGGCGAACCGCGCACTCACGGTGGCCGAGGCATCGGCTGGAAACCCCCGGTCTGCGGCCAAGGGACGGAAGTTCGCGTAGTTGCGGACCCCGAAGAGACAACCGAACGCGTCATAGTCGCGGACATCGTTGAGGGAGCTGAGGTCGTGTGCGCTGTACCAGGTCGGCTCCTGATCGTCTTGCGGCACCCGATACTCGATGAAGCCGCTTATGTCCGTACCCATGCCAGGCATTCTCCTGACGCCGTCAAATGATTTCGTCTGCGCCGGATCGACGACCTACGCATACGTGAGTGCCCGGACAGGAGGTTCTGTGGTGAGAAACAGCACCCGGCCGCGGCCTTACGGTCAAAGCATGGGACCGCGGCTCTGACCGTGGTGCGGTCTACACGGATGCGACCGGTACCGACGGCATGTGATTCGAAGGAAACGGTCTAGGAGGCGTATCAGGGCAGCTTGGCGATCTGCGCGTCGATGACGGCCGTCGGCTGCCGGCCGACTCCGCCCGCGGGGTCGTGGGTGAAGAACAGTGCCACGTTGTTCTTCTTGCGGACCGCCGCGAGCCGGACGACCACCGGCTCCCCGTCCCGCTCGACGGTGAGGCCCCAGGCGAGCGCCTCGTCGCCCGCCGAAAGGGAGTCAGGCTCGGCCTTCCGGTACGTCGTCGTCCCCGTGGAGTCGGTCGCCGTGAAGCCCCGCGCGCACGGCCCCACCGCCGCCCGCAGGGAGGCGAACCACTCCTGGGCACGCGTCCCCGTGTACGTCCCGAGGGTGACGTCCGTCGTGAGGGTCTTCGCGACGGGTCCGATCGGCTGGAACAGAGCCACCGTCGCGTCGCCGGGCACCCGTGACATGGCGTCCGCGATCGGCTTGCACGCGGGCGCGTCGGTACGGACGGCCGAGGCCGGGACCACCTGGAGATCCACCTCACCCCGGCGCCGGTGGCCCGGGAGGTCGTCGGGCGTCAGCAGTGCCTCGAAGTGCTCGTCGATTCCCAGCGTCTCGGCCGCCGCCGGGGTGACGGTGGCGGAGGCGTCCGCACCGGCCGCCGCGGCCCGCTCCCCGGCGTCGCCGCCGTCCCGCGCCTCGCCGCCGCAGGCGGTGAGGAGCAGGCGAGGGCGGTCGCGGCGAGGACGGCGGAGCGGAGGCGCCGGGCGCGGAATCCCCAGGGCAGGGCCTGCTCAGCCAAGCTTGGCCTCCTGGGCCGCGAGGACGGCCTTCGGCAGGGTGGCGGTGCCGCCGGGCGCGAGGCTGTTGGTGACGGCGAGGGCCACGGTGCCGCCCTTGCGGAAGAGGACGACATTGGTGACGTGCGGGGCGCCTTCCACGACCATGGTGACCGTCCACGCCTGCGACTCGTCGCCGAAGGACACCGACGCGGGCGCGACCGAGCGCACCTTCGTCTTCTCGTCCATCACCGTGACGGTGAAGCCGCCGGCGCACGCCGTGCCGGACGCCTTCACCGCCGACAGCGCCTCCTGAGCGCTGTCCCCCTCGTACGAAGAGAGGGCCAGAGTGGTTGCGCGTGCTCCGAGTCCCTTCAGCAGGGCTTCCCCGGGCTCAGCGGCGGGGTCCTTCTTCGGCAGCTCGACCGCCGTGGTCTCGGCCGTGGCGAAGGCGAGGTGGTGGGGGATGGCGCTCACAGCGTCGGCGAGGGGCTTGCACGCCTCCTTGTCGACGATCACGGCGCTCGAGCCGATCCTGGAGCCCTCGCCCGCCTCGACCTTGTACCCCTTGAGGTCGGCCTGGCCGACGATCGCCTCCTCCAGCTCACCCTGCGTGAGGACCTTCGCCGCCGGCGCCGTCGGCGTGGCGGCGGCGCTGGGCGCGGTCGCCTTGCCCTTGCCCTGCTCGTCGGCCTTCTTCTCGCCGCCGCACGCGGTGACGAGGAGGGCGAGGGACATGGCGGTGACGGCGGCGGTTCTGACGGACGTACGCATGGGCGGTGGCTCTCTGATCTCTCATGCCGCCGGTCGGCGGCTCCCCCGCATGAGACTCCGAGCGCATGCGGCCCCACATGATCACCCGCGCCCGGGCGCGGAGCAATCCCCTTTCCCACGGGACCGCACACCACCACCGCGGTCGTGCCGCAGACCATCCTTCAGGAGTCGGGGTGTTCCAGCCCCTCCAGGCTGTCCATGAAGGAACTGACCGAGAACACCGCGCGGCCGGGGCCCGCCGGGCCGTAGCCGGGCGGGGAGCTGAGGCCGAACTCCTCCAGCGTCGCCCTGTAGGTCTCCAGGAGACGGATGTGGTACTCCAGCGGCGCGCCCAGGGGGTTGGCCTTGCCCAGCGGCGTCGTCGGTTCGGGGCACCAGGTGGTGAACCGCGGGACGACCCCGTTCGACATGAAGAACCGCAGCCCCTCGGCGGTGGAGTCGATCGCCTCGCTCACCTTCGTGAACCCGAAGGGCTCGGCCATCTCGATGCCCGCCACGAAGTTGGGGATCACATTGCGCGGACCGAACACCTCTGTCGAGTCCAGGATCCTGCGGTGCCACTCGTCACGGCCGACGTAGCGCTCCTTGCCCGGGCAGTGCAGCTGGAACAGCCGGCGGTCCCACACCTCGAAGTTGGGGTGGTAGATCCGGATGCCGTAGTCGTGGAAGCGCTGGACGGCGTCGCGGGGCAGCGCCTGCGCGACGACCTTGCCGATCCAGCGGCCGGGGAACCGCTCCTCGATCGCCTTCGCGTAGTGCCCGTAGAAGTCGGCCTCGTCGCGGCCGCCGACCTGCGAGGTGATCGAGCCGCCCGTCAGGGTGTAGGCCCGGGACGTCCCGGCGGTGTCGTACCGGTCGATGATCTCCAGCGCCTCCAGCACCTCCTCGACCGGCTTGACCCCGGTGTACGGCCGGCCCGCCGCCTTGTGCTGGCGCCAGTTGTGGTTGATGTCGCAGAACTGGCACTCCTCCTTCGCGCCGAAGTACTGGCACACCCGGAAGACCGTCAGATAGACGAGGTAGCCCCACTGGATGGTCGGCGCGACCTCCATCACCGACTTGCCGTTCGACAGCGTGTGCCGGTAGTACTCCGGCATCGGCGGCAGCCCGACGTCCGCGATCCGCACGCCGTCCAGATAGAGCCCGAGCGCGCCGTCCTCCCCGGCCCGGACCACGTAGGGGGAGTCCGGGTTGACCCGTACGGACACGACGGTACGGCGCAGGTCGTAGGGGCCGCCGGTGAGGACGATCTCCTCGGGCGGCCGGTTGAGCGCCGCGGCTCCGAGCTCCGGGAGTGTGCGGTGGTCGAAGGAGAAGATGAAGTACGACTTCGGCTTGACGTCACCGGAGGCCCCGTCGGCGGTGCCGCTGAGCGCGGACTCGTCGAAGGCCATGCCGCCGCGCAGCAGGTCCTCCTTGATCACGGCTTCCCGTGGCACGTGCGGAAAGCGCCCCATCAGGCCCTCGACCAGCGCGGTTCGGCTGAGGCTCTCCATGTGCTGCTCCATCCCTGACTCCGTTGAGGATCCCTGGCAGCGTATCTCCGGCCGCGCGGAGCCCGGACGGCGGCCGTCGCGCTCGCAGCAGGCGTCGCGCTCTCAGAAGGCGTTGCGGCGCCGCAGGCGCAGCGGGCGGCCGTCGGGGTCGACCAGGAGGTGGTGCAGCGGAGTCGCGAGCAGCCGCTGGGTCCGGGGCAGCTCGGGCGGGACGTACCGGCGCAGCCGGCCCGGTGGCCGTGGGCCGACGCGGCCGCCCTCGTGCCAGGCGTCCAGCGCGGCGGCGGTCTCCCGGAAGGCGTCGAAGGCGGCGCCGGGGTCGCACAGCGCGTCCGCGTCCGGCACCACGCTCGCGGCGGATCGGCGCGCTCCCGCGACGCCGGGATCACGCAGCGCGTCCGGCGATGCGGCCGCGGCCGGTTCGGGGGCTCCCGCTATCGCCCGACGCGTATCGGCGTTCCGGGGCGCGGGCGCCCCCGGCTCCTCGGCGTCCAGGTGCTCGCGCATGAGCGTGAGGCGCAGGTCACGGGCGAAGACGCGGGCGCCGTCGCCCAGTCCGCCCGGATCGGTCGGCTGCCGCGGGTCCGTGCTCCGGTCGAGTACGGCGCAGCTGAGCTCGGAGTCATGGGTCCAGGAGCGGAGGTTGACGTTGTCGGAGCCGATGGAGGCCCATACGTCGTCGATCACGCACACCTTGGCGTGGACGTAGACGGGGGTTCCTGCGTGGTTCTCCAGGCCGTACACGGCGACCCGGTCCCCGCCGGCGCGGCGCAGCGCGTCGAGGGCGGTGATGCGTCCGATGAGGTTCATGGCGAGGGTGAGCCGGCCGTCCTGCTCCGGGACGGAGGGGATGACGCCGATCAGCCGCAGTCCTGGGTGCCTGCGCAGGGCCTCCGCGAAGGAGGCGACCACCCGGGGGGACCACAGGTACTGGTCCTCCAGATAGATCAGGCTCCGGGCCCGGCGCAGCGCCTTGAGGTAGGCCCGCGCGATGCTGCGCTCGCCGTCGGGGGCGAAGGGGTAGCCGCCGAGCAGCCGGTTGGGATAGGTCCGCAGGACCTGCACGGTGTGGGTGCCGCGCGGCTCGGGGTCGGGCGTCTGCGGCGGCAGTCTGTCCGCGTGGGTGTCCTCCCGGTGCGCCAGCTCTCGCAGGCGGGTGACGGGGCTGCGGCTGAGCGGGGCGGGGTCCTCCCATCGCTCCCTGAAGACGGCCTCGATGTCGCCGACGACCGGCCCTCGCAGGGCGAGCTGGACGTCGTGCCACGGCGGGCGCGGCCCGTAGGCCGCGGCGAAGGGGAGCGTATGCGGGTCGCCGTAGTGGTCGGCGTCGTCGTTGCGGCCGTGGCAGAGGTCGATTCCGCCGATGTACGCGACGTCCCGCTCCGGCCGGCCGGGGTGGCGCAGCACCACCATCTTCTGGTGGTGCGAGCCGCCGGGCCGTACCCGCATGTCGAGCAGGCACTCGCCGCCGCCCTCCTCGATCTCGTCGCCGAGGTGGCGGTTCTCCTCCTCGCTGAACCGGAATCTGTCCAGGTGGGAGCGCCACAGGAGCCCTTTGACGATGACACCGCGCTCGGCCGCGTCACGCAGGACGGCGCCGATCTCGCTGCCGTCCCCGTCGAGCCTCTCGTCGGGGTCCCCGCGCCAGTCGGTGAAGAGCAGCAGATCACCCGCGCGCATCGCGCGGATGCCCGCCAGGAGCTCCGCGAAGTAGGCGGCGCCGTGGACCACGGGCCGGGCCTCGTTGCCCTCGGCCCAGCACGCTCCGTCCGGGCGTCGCCTGTCGAGGCGCGTCGCGGTGTTGCCGCGTTCCCCGTCCGCCAGGAGCCAGTCGGCTCGCGTCACGGCGTCGGTCCTCCCGTCACGGCATCGGTCCTCCCGTCTCGTCGCTCACGGCCGGGCGCCGCCGGGAACGCCGTACGCGCGGGTCTCCCCGCGCGTACGGCGTTCCGGTCCGGTCACGCTGCCGGCCGGGCCGCCTCGCGGCGGCTGGATCCGGTCACCCGTAGGCGGCTGGATCCGAATCACCAGTAGTGGGATCGGCCGCCCACGGCGTGCCCCGCGGCACCGGCGATCCACAGCACCAGACCGATCACGGCCAGGATCAGCCCGATGGTCCAGAGAATCGAGATTCCGGTGACGAAACCGATGATCAGCAGGATCACTCCGAGAATGATCACGACGACCTCCCTGCACCCCGATTGGATGACTCCGCCGAGAAGAACGGAGTGAAAAGGCATGAAGCGAATACCATCACCGGCGCCATCTCATTCGCGTTGAACGAAGAAATCTGCGCGGAGAACGAACCGGCGGGCGTCGGACGGAACGGACCGGTGCGTATCGGCTCCTTTCCGAGCCGCTTTCTCTCGGGCGCACGGTCATGGCGTGCCGTCCGCCGCCTAGTCGTCGTCGCTCCGCGACGGGGCGCCGTCGTCGGCTCCGGAGACGCCGGACGGGTACGGACGGGTCTGCTCCTCGCGCCCGAGACCGGGGCGCTCCAGCTTGGCCTCGTGCCCCTGCGCGCCGCGCGTGTCCTCCGTACCTCCGTCGCCTGCGTGGCCTCTGTCGCCTGCGTCCCCTGCGTCGCCTCGCGTGCCTTCCGTGCCTCGCGTGCCGGCCTTGTCGTCGACGACCGCCTCGTCCGCCTCGCGCCGCGCCTCCTGGTCACCGCTCTCCCCCACCGCTTCGGAGGGGGTGGTCCGGGGGCGGTGCTCGTCTCGCCTGTTCTCGGTCATGGTCGTGCTCCTTCGGTTGTCCGGTGCCTGCTGGGAGGGTCCTGCCCCGGCGTTCAGGACGGGGGATAGGGGGCCGCCTTCAGGCGCCGGGCCAGGTGCGCCGCGTTGGAGGCGAGCGTGGCGGTGGTCTGGGCGGTGGCCTTGGGGGGCTCGTCGAGGTCCAGGTAGTCGGTGCCCTGCATGGCCTCTCCCACCCAGTACGTGACGGCGCCGGGGGCCAGGGTGAAGCCGACGTCGTTCAGGCCCTGGAAGAGATCGGCGCTGACCTTGTGCGCGCCGTCCTCGTTGCCCACCACGCAGACGGCCGCGACCTTCCCGTACGTCAGCAGACGGCCCTCGTCGTCCGTCTCGGAGAGTTCGGCGTCCAGGCGTTCCAGGACGCGCTGGGCGATGCTCGACGGATGGCCGAGCCAGATCGGGGTGGACAGGACCAGGATGTCCGCGCCCAGGACGGTGTCCCGGATCTCGGGCCAGTCGTCCCCGTCACCCATGTCCGTCTTCACGCCCGGCAGGACGTTGCGGTCGGCGATGCGGATGGTCTTGCCCGTGACGCCGTGGTCGCTGAGCGCGGCCATGGTCTGCTCCGCCAGCAGCTGCGAGCTGGAGGGAGCGGGCGACGGCGACAGGCTGCAGACGAGGGCGACGGCGCGCAGTGGTGTGGTGTCCATGAGTGCCCCGCTACCCCGTGACAGGTCCGCTATGTCAGCGCGAGCTCCGGATTGCGGCATCTGAGCCGGCGTACGGGCGGCATTTCCCGCCCCGGCGGCGGCCGCGTCGGCGTCGCCGCGGCGCCGCATGCCTCCGGTCCGCCCCGTCGTGACGGGGCGGACCGGAGGGTGCGGGGCCGGGGACGGGCGCCGCCGGGGCCTGTGAGTCCGTACTCGGTCAGATCCGGCCGCGCGCGAGCCGGGTCAGCGGTCCGACCGGCGGCTTGGCGGTGGAGCGGCCGATGGCGAAGGCGGCGCCCGCGACCCCGGCGACTCCCGCCGCGGCTCCGGCCGCGATGGCCTTCCGCTGCTTGACGACCGTCCACGCGGTGGTGGCCGCGGTCGCCGCCTTGGCGGCGTTGGCCGTCAGGGTCTGCTGCCCGCTCTGGAGGCCGCTCGCCGCCGCACGGCCGACGCGCTTGGTGGCCTCGCCCGCGGACCGCGCGCTCGCCGACACGGAGTTCTCGGCGTCACGTGCCGCCGACTCCACCGTGGCCGTGGCGTTCGACGCCTTCGACTCCGCCCGCTTGGCCGTCGTCTTCTTGGCCTGGGTGTTCTTGGTCTGCGTGGTGCGGGAATTCCTGGCGTTTTCGCTCTCTGCAGTCATGTGTTTCCTCCTTGCCGCTCAACCACTGATGAAACGGGGGGCGTTGCGCCGGGTTCCGTCACGGAGAAGATTCCGCCGGATTCCGTCACTGAGAACATTCCGTCACGGCCGATCGAGTCACGGGGAAGCAATGACCCCAACGGCCCCAGATCCAGATTCAGATCGTCCATCGAAAGGCCGTATCTCTCGCACAGCTCTTCCATTCGTTCCTGCAGGATCATCAGCGTCATGCCGATGCGTTCTTCCTGGTCCTCGCTGAGGTCTCCCTGGTCGACCCGGTGGACGGCGGTGCGTTCCATCAGCTGACGGAGCAACTCGACGATGGTGAGGACGAGTTTGATGAGGTCCCGCTCCACCGTGTCCGGGTCCGTGGCCAGCCGTCGAGCCGTGGGGACGCCTCTCCGGGCACCTTCCTTCACCGTCGGGGCGGAGTCCGACGTCCGGACCGCGTCCGGTGCCGGGGGTGTTTCCTTCACGCCGAGTGCCTCCCTGAGATGAGTTCGGGAGCCGGTTCGTCACCGGTGACCGAACGGATGACCGCGCGGAGGTTGACGTGGACCAGGTCCACGTCGGCGACGGACAGGACGAGGTCCCCGGTCAGTACCGCTCCCCCGTTCAGGAGGCGGTCCAGCAGGTCGATCAGGGCCACCGGCGGCCCGGCGAGAGGCTCCCTGTCCTGGAAGCCGTCGCCCGCGAACGGCGCGCTCATCGTGGTGCGCCCTCGTCCCCGCCCGTCTCCGCTGTCGCGAAGGAGTACGGAGCCCAGGGGCCCGTCACCTCGACGTGGACGCCCGGCGCGCGCAGGGCCAGGTCACCGACGCGCTCCCGGAACCGGTCCGCGTCCTCGGTGGCCACCAGATACGCCTCGTTGCTGACGTTCTCGCCCCGATGCCGGGACAGCTCCCCCTGCTGGGGGCGGTGCACCGCCCTGGCGCGGGAGAGCGACTCCGCCACACTCCGCGCCTCGGCCGCGATGTCCCCGGCGGCTCGGTAGAGATCCTGCGTGCCGCGCCGCTGGGCCCGCCGCCGGGCCAGATACGCCCTGCCCGGACTGGCCGGGGCGGCCGGCGCCTCCGGCGGAGTGGGGGCCGTAAGCGTACTGACGGCGGCCGGGTCCGCGTAGACCTTCACTCCCAGCTCGACATGTCCGTCGAGCTCCGCCAGGAGCCGCTCGAAGGGAAGCCGCTGCTCGGTCAGCATGGCGACCACCCGGCGCTCGTCCAGATAGACCGTCGCCAGGCGCAGGGGAAGCACGACCGTCTCGGCGAACGCGGCGTCGATCACGGCGTGATGGGCGCGGGCGATCTCCTCCAGTCTTCCCAGGTCCTCCATCTGAGCCCGCAGCGCGCTCTCGCCGAACACATCGGCCGGTACGGACGAGACGAGCGCGACGAGCCCGCCGCCATCGCCCCAGCCGCCGCCACCGATCAGCCCCAGCTCGTGACCGTCCACTCCGGCCAGGCGGCCGGCGACGCCGCGGAGCACACCGTCGTCGCGGCCGACGGCGTACACGTACGTCAGCGTCGTCTCCGACCCGTCCGAGGCGGTGCCCAGGGCGGCAGCCGTCTCCCGTGTCCGCTCTTGTGTGCTCACCTCTCGCCCTCCTCCCGTACGACACCGGCATCGGAACCCGCACCGGTACCGGCATCCGCACCCGCACTCGTAGAGCCGGCCACCGATCGCAGCCGGGCGAGTTCAGCGCGCAGGCGCTCGTTCTCCTCGGCCAGCGGGTCCCTCCGGTCGAGCGCCGGCTCGTGCCCGCCCTCGACCGGAGGGGCGGGGCGTGCCCGCGAGGAGAGCGAGGGGTCGTGCTCCCACCAGTCGATGCCCATCTCCTTCGCCTTGTCGACCGAGGCGACCAGCAGCCGGAGCTTGATCGTCAGGAGTTCGATGTCGAGGAGATTGATCTGGATGTCGCCGGCGATGACGATGCCCTTGTCGAGCACGCGCTCCAGGATGTCCGCGAGGTTGGCGGACGAGCCCTGCGGGCCCTGGACCGGCGCGGCGCGCGGTGGGGCGGGCATACGGCCTGCCAGTGAATCGGACACGGTGTCGTCCCTGTCTGTGTGCTGGTTCGCGGTCGCTGCCGACGGCCTGGGTACGGCTACGGACCCGGCCTACGGCCGGCCCTCGCTCGGGGCGGTCATGAGCTGTTCCCCCGTCGCCGGCGGTACTCCTCGATCTCGTCGAGCCGGTCCAGCAGCTCGTCCTCTCGCCGGTCGAACTCCTCGGCGTCGATACGGCCGTTCGCCAGGTCGTCCGCGAGCCGCGCCAGCTGTGCGCGCACCGGCTCGGGGTCGTAGTACTCCCGCTCCGCGGCGAGCAGCACCTGGTCGAGAACCCAGGCCGTGCCGCGTACGGGCGCCAGCGGGAAGGTCAGCACGCCGGTGATGAGTCCCATGGCCGTCACCTCCCTCCCGGGGCGGTCACACGAAGCTGTACGGGGGAAGCGGCCCCGTCAGGGTGAAGGTGTACGCCTCACCCAGCCGGTCGGCCTCCTCCTGCACGGCGCGTACGAAGGCGTCCGTCGACCCGGTCGGGACGAGGAACGACACGTTGAGGAAGTGGCTCGCTCCGGGTTCGCTGCGGGAGGCGCGGGCCGCGGCCGGGGAGAGACGCTGCATCGTCTCCTCGGCCTGGCCGCCGCCGCGGGCCGCCACCTCATGGGCGACCAGCTCCCCCAGGGCGACCCGTTCGTCGTGGGCCGCCGGGTTCGAGCGGGTGCGCTCGTTGAGCTGCCGTACCTGCTCGGACTGCGTGAGGATCTCGCGCAGCATGTCCTGCTCGTCGCGGGCGGCCTTGAGGTTGTACTCCACATGGCCGTCCAGTTCGGCCAGCCGCTCCTGGTAGGCCGGAGCCTCCCGGTCCAGGACCTCGGCCACCCGTTCGTCGTCCGGGCCGAGCAGCCCGAAGCGCATGGGCAGGGTCGCGCCGTCCGACATCAGGGCTTCGAGGACGTTCTCGTGGGCCAGCACGTCACGGCGCTTGGCCCGCAGCCCGGCGGGCGCGTCGCTGACGACCGCGGCCACGGTGCCGGTCGTGACGGTCCGCAGGGGCGACGGCGGGTCGCCCACTCCCTGGAGGTCGTCCAGCCGCAACGGGTGGTCCGCGCCGGTGATGGCGTAGACGTAGGTGGACATGCGCTACTCCTCGCTTCCCTGGGCCGACGAACGGCTGGAGGTGGTCTTGCGTGCCGACCGCTTCCGCGGCTCTTCCTCGGATTCCTCGCGCTTGCCCTGCAAGGTGTCCGTGAACGCCTCGACGGCACCGCTCAGTGCGCCCTTCGACTTTCCTTTGGCGCCGTTCTCGGTCATGTCGCCGACGATCTCGGTCAGTTGGGTCGGTGCCTTTCGGCCGGATTCCAGATCGAGCCGGTTGCACGCCTCGGCGAACCGCAGATAGGTGTCCACACTGGCGACGACCACACGGACGTCGATCTTGAGTATTTCGATCCCGACGAGGGAGACGCGTACGAACGCGTCGATGACGAGACCCCGGTCGAGAATGAGTTCCAGAACATCGTAGAGATTTCCGGAACCGCTTCCGCCGCTCGTTGCGTTGCTCTGCTGGACGAGTGTCACGATGGAACTCCTTCCGATGGTGCCTTCGGCGCCCGGCGGCCCCGCTTGGGGGTGCCTGCGCCCCGTCCGCCGTCAGCGGCGGTCGATCTGGCCTCGGGCGTAGCGTCTCGTCCGTTCGTACCCGACGAGTCGGCCCTCGGGGTCGAGAGCGACGTGGTAGGACGCCATGACGCTCATCGTGTCCGGGACCTTTTCGATTTCGGTCACTTCCACATCGGCCGACCAGCCCTCTTCGGTGGATTTCACCGCCGAGACGGATCCCGGCTCGCACCGGAGAAGTTCCGCGAGCTGGGCGGAGGCCCGTCTCATCGCGGTGGAGATGTCGATACGCTCGCCGGTTTTCCTGTCACGTTCGTCGTCAGTCGCGTTCATGATCCCGCCTGTAGGCCCGGAAGATCGGCGTGGAGAATCTCTCCGTCCGCCGTCTGTGGCTGACGTTCGCGTGCCCGTGCGTCCGGAACGTATGCGTATCTCATGGCAATTCACCGGAGCGACGACGCGAATCCGCCCGCGCCGCGCCGAACCTGGAGCCCCGGAACCTGGCGGGACGGTGCCGCCACGTGATTCAACTCGGGAGCGGCGGAGCGCAGTTGGCTCTTGGCGTCAGGCTGCGTGACCGCGGTGGAGCCATCGGCGGTCATGCGGGGGGCGGGGCCGGCCGGCTCAGGCACCGTGCGTGGCCGCTGCCGCCCCGTCCCGTGGGACTGCCCTGACGGCCTGTTCGAGGCGTCCTGGTGCCGACCTGGGGCGTATCCGGCGGGGCACGTGCACCGTGCGATGACCTCCGCCAGCTCATCTCTTGAATCCTTTCACGCACACCCCCTCACCCATCTTGACCATGGAAGAAGCCAGGGCTTAGCGTTACTGAAACGATTCACAGACCGGCCCAGCTTCCGAGGTGGCTCATGACTGACGTGCACGAGGCCGTGAAGGCCGCTCTCAAGGCGCAAGCCGTCGAGACGCCCTCCTGGGCCTACGGCAACTCCGGAACCCGGTTCAAGGTGTTCACCCAGCCCGGCGTCCCCCGCACTCCGTGGGAGAAGCTCGACGACGCGGCGAAGGTTCACGAGTTCACCGGAGCGGCTCCCACCGTCGCGCTGCACATCCCCTGGGACGAGGTGGACGACTACGCCGCCCTGGCCGCGTACGCCGAGGAGCGGGGCCTGCGGCTCGGCACCATCAACTCGAACACGTTCCAGGACGACGACTACCGGCTCGGCAGCGTGTGCCACCCCGATGCCAAGGTGCGCCGCAAGGCCGTGGATCACCTGCTCGCGTGCGTGGACATCATGGAGGCGACGGGTTCCAGGGATCTGAAGCTGTGGTTCGCGGACGGCACCAACTACCCCGGCCAGGACGACATCCGTGACCGTCAGGACCGGCTGTCCGAAGCGCTGCGCGAGGTGTACGACCGGCTCGGCGAGGGCCGGCGCATGCTGCTGGAGTACAAGTTCTTCGAGCCCGCCTTCTACACCACCGACGTCCCGGACTGGGGCACCGCCTACGCCCACTGCCTGAAGCTGGGCCCCAAGGCCCGCGTCGTCGTGGACACCGGGCACCACGCCCCCGGCACGAACATCGAGTTCATCGTCGCCACGCTCCTGCGCGAGGGGAAGCTCGGCGGCTTCGACTTCAACTCCCGCTTCTACGCCGACGACGACCTCATGGCGGGCGCCGCGGACCCCTTCCAGCTGTTCCGGATCATGTACGAGGTGGTCCGGGGCGAGGGCCTCGGCCCCGACGTCGCCTTCATGCTCGACCAGTGCCACAACGTCGAGGCCAAGATCCCCGCGATCATCCGCTCCGTCATGAACGTGCAGGAGGCCACCGCCAAGGCCCTCCTGGTGGACCGCCAGGCACTCGCCGCCGCCCAGCGGTCCGGTGACGTACTGGAGGCGAACGCCGTGCTGATGGACGCCTACAACACCGACGTACGCCCGCTGCTGGCGGAGGTCCGTGAGGAGTGTGGACTCGACCCGGATCCGGTCGCCGCCTACCACCGCTCGGGCTGGGCACGGAAGGTCACCGAGGAGCGCGTCGGCGGCGCGCCCGCGGGCTGGGGCGCCTGACCGACCGCCCCCGCGGGCTGGGGCGCCTGACCGACCGCCCCGACACCGAGCGCGTCCGACGCGGAACACCCGCACACCCTCTCCCCGTTCGTCACGTCCCGAAGGGCGATCGATCCATGTCTTCCGCACTGCCTCCCCCCGCACCGGCCGCCCTGCTGGCCCGCTCGCACCGTCTGGGCTCGGATCCCCGCAACACCAACTACGCCGGCGGCAACACGTCGGCGAAGGGAACCGGCACGGATCCCGTGACCGGTACGGACGTCGAGCTGATGTGGGTGAAGGGCTCGGGCGGCGATCTCGGCACCCTCACCGAGGACGGGCTCGCGGTCCTGCGGCTGGACCGGCTACGGGCGCTCAAGGACGTGTATCCGGGGGTGGAGCGCGAGGACGAGATGGTCGCCGCGTTCGACCACTGCCTGTACGGGAAGGGCGGCGCGGCCCCCTCCATCGACACCGCGATGCACGGCCTGGTCGAGGCCGCCCACGTCGACCATCTCCACCCGGACTCCGGCATCGCCCTGGCTTGCGCGGCGGACGGCGAGAAGCTGACCGCCGAGTGCTTCGGCGACCGTGTGGTGTGGGTGCCGTGGCGCCGCCCCGGCTTCCAGCTCGGCCTCGACATCGCCGCCGTCAAGGCCGCCCACCCGCAGGCGATCGGCTGCGTCCTCGGGGGGCACGGCATCACCGCCTGGGGCGACACACCCGAGGAGTGCGAGGCCAACTCGCTGCACATCATCCGCACCGCCGAGGCGTTCCTCGCCGAGCGGGGCGCGCCCGAGCCGTTCGGTCCGGTCGTCCCGGGGTACGAGGCGCTGCCGGAGCGGGCGCGCCGTGCACGCGCCGCCGCCCTCGCCCCGCACATCCGCGCCCTCGCCTCGAAGGACCGGCCGCAGGTCGGCCACTTCACCGACGCCGGCGCGGTCCTGGACTTCCTGGCCCGTGCCGAGCACCCCCGCCTGGCGGCGCTCGGCACCTCCTGCCCCGACCACTTCCTGCGGACGAAGGTCCGGCCCCTGGTGCTCGACCTACCGGCCACGGCCCCGCCGGAGGAGGCGGTCGGCCGTCTGAAGGAGCTGCACGCCGCCTACCGCGAGGAGTACGCCGCGTACTACGCCCGGCACGCCACCGCCGGCTCCCCCGCGATGCGCGGCGCCGACCCGGCGATCGTGCTGATCCCCGGCGTGGGCATGTTCTCCTTCGGCAAGGACAAGCAGACGGCGCGGGTGGCGGGCGAGTTCTACATCAACGCGATCAACGTCATGCGCGGCGCCGAGTCGGTCTCCTCGTACGCGCCCATCGAGGAGTCGGAGAAGTTCCGCATCGAGTACTGGGAGCTGGAGGAGGCCAAGCTGCGGCGTCTGCCGAAGCCGAAGCCCCTGGCGACCAGGGTCGCCCTGGTCACGGGGGCGGGCAGCGGCATCGGCCGGGCGATCGCGCGCCGGCTGGCCGCCGAGGGCGCGTGCGTGGTCGTCGCGGACCGCGACGCCGAGAGCGCGGCGACAGTGGCCGAGGAGCTGGGAGGCCCGGACAGGGCGGTGCCGGTGACGGTCGACGTCACCGACGAGCGGCAGATCGCCCGGGCGTTCGACAGCGCGGTGCTCGCCTTCGGAGGCGTCGATCTCGTCGTCAACAACGCGGGGATCTCGATCTCCAAGCCGCTGCTTGAGACGACGGCGGACGACTGGGACGTACAGCACGCCATCATGGCCCGCGGCTCCTTCCTCGTCTCCCGGGAGGCCGCCCGGGTGATGATCGCGCAGGGCCTCGGCGGCGACATCGTGTACATCGCGTCCAAGAACGCCGTCTTCGCCGGCCCGAACAACATCGCCTACTCCGCCACCAAGGCCGACCAGGCCCACCAGGTCCGCCTGCTCGCCGCCGAACTGGGCGAGCACGGCATCCGGGTCAACGGCGTCAACCCGGACGGGGTGGTGCGCGGTTCGGGGATTTTCGCGGGCGGCTGGGGCGCCCAGCGGGCGGCGACGTACGGCATCGAGGAGGAGAGGCTCGGCGAGTTCTACGCCCAGCGGACCCTGCTCAAGCGGGAGGTGCTGCCCGAGCATGTGGCCGGCGCGGTCTTCGCCCTCACCGGCGGCGACCTCACGCACACCACCGGCCTCCATGTCCCCGTGGACGCGGGCGTCGCCGCCGCCTTCCTGCGATGAGCGGACGGACGAAGGCGTTCGCCGCGGTCGACCTCGGCGCGAGCAGCGGGCGCGTCATGGTCGGCCAGGTCGGCCGGGACCTCCTCGACCTGACCGAGGTCCAGCGGTTCCCGAACCGGCCGTGCCGCCTCCCCGAAGGGCTGCGCTGGGACGTTCTCGCCCTGTACTCCGGGATCCTGGACGGGCTGCGGGCCGCCGGCCCGGTCGACTCCGTCGGCGTCGACGGCTGGGCCGTGGACTACGGCCTGCTCGACGCCGACGGAAACCTGCTCGGGCCGCCCGTCCACTACCGCGACTCCCGTACCGACGGCGTGGCGGAGAGGGTGTGGGAGAAGATCCCCCCGGAACGGCTGTACGCCCAGACGGGGATCCAGTACGCCCCCTTCAACACGCTCTACCAGCTGGTGGCGGCCCAGGGCACGGCTCAACTCGCGGCCGCGCGGCGCCTGCTCCTGATTCCCGATCTGATCACGTACTGGTTGACGGGCGAGCAGGGGACGGAGGTGACCAACGCCTCGACGACCCAGCTGATCGACGCCCGCACGGGCGGCTGGTCGTCGGGGGTGGCGGAGGCGCTGGGTGTCGATCTCGGCCTCTTCGCACCTCTTCGGCACCCCGGCGATCCGGCGGGCGCGCTGCTGCCCCACGTACGGGAGTACGTCGGGGCGAGCGCTCCGGTGCCGGTCACGGCGGTGGGGTCGCACGACACCGCGTCCGCCGTGGCCGGCGTG
Source organism: Streptomyces sp. NPDC093600 (assembly GCF_044764755.1). NCBI lineage: Bacteria > Bacillati > Actinomycetota > Actinomycetes > Kitasatosporales > Streptomycetaceae > Streptomyces > Streptomyces sp. NPDC093600. Next base: position 31,178 of record NZ_JBIWIU010000003.1, on the reverse strand, counting down.
CCCGCCGCGAGGGGCGAGCGGTACGCCTACATCTGTACGGGCACCTGGTCGCTGGCCGGGCTCGAACTGGAGGCGCCCGTGCTGACGGAGGCGAGCAGGAGGGCGAACTTCACCAACGAGTCGGGCATCGACGGAACGGTCCGCTATCTTCGCAACATCATGGGCCTGTGGTTGCTTCAGGAGTGCATGCGCGTCTGGGGCGAGAGCGATGTCGTGGGCCTGCTGCGGGAGGCCGAGAAGGCGCCCGGTCTCCGGTCGGTGGTGGACGCCTCCGACGCCGCTTTCCTCGCGCCGGGCCGGATGCCGGAGCGGATCGCCGACGCCTGCCGGGCCACCGGTCAGCCGGTCCCCTCGACGCGCGGGGAGACGACGCGCTGCATCCTCGATTCGCTCGCCCTGGCCCACCGCCGGGCGATCGACGAGGCGCGGCGGCTCGCCGACCACCCCGTCGACGTGGTGCACCTGGTGGGGGGTGCGGCCCGGAACGCCCTGCTGTGCCGGCTCACCGCCGACGCGTGCGGGCTGCCGGTGGTCGCCGGCCCGGTGGAGGCGGCGGCGCTGGGCAATGTCCTGGTCCAGGCGCGCGCGCACGGACTCGTCGGGGACCGCGCCGCGATGCGGGAACTCCTCGCCCGTACGCAGCCGTCGCGCCGGTACGAACCGTCGGGCGACAGGACCGCCTGGGACGCGGCGGCCCGGCGGATCATCGCGTAGAACCGGCAGCCCGGCCGATTCTCGCGTACAACCGCCAGCCGGCGGATCATCGCGTAGAACCGGCCATGAACCCTCCGGGTGGGCGCGGCCCTGACACCGTGCCCACCCGGAGTCCCACCGATGGACTCGAAGGAGCCGCGATGCGTGTCGCCCTCTTCCTCACCTGCGTGAACGACACGCTCTATCCGGACACGGGCCGTGCCGTGGTGAGACTCCTGGCCAGGCTGGGGGTCGACGTCGACTTCCCGATGGGCCAGACGTGCTGCGGGCAGCCGCACTACAACACCGGCCACCGGCGCCAGGCCGAGCCGCTCGCCCGCCGGTTCGCCGAGGTGTTCGGCGGTTACGACGCCATCGTCACCCCGTCCGGCTCCTGCGGGGCGATGGTCCGCGAGCTGTACCCGCGCATGGGCGAGCGGGCGCGGGTGGAGGGCCGGGGGGACGGACTCGCCCTGGCCGTCGCCCCGCTCGTTCCGAAGACGTACGAGCTGACGGAGTTCCTGGTGGATGTGGTGGGGGTGACGGACGTGGGCGCGTACTTCCCGCACCGGGTGACGTACCACCCCTCGTGTCACGGCCTGCGGGGTCTCGGTCTCGGGGAGCGGCCGAGGCGTCTGCTGGAGGCGGTGAGGGGTCTGGAGCTTGTGGAGCTGCCGGGGGCGGAGGAGTGCTGCGGTTTCGGGGGGACGTTCGCGGTGAAGAACGCGGAGGTGTCGGCGGCGATGGGCGCCGACAAGGTGCGGTCGGCGGTGTCGACGGGGGCCTCGGTGCTCTGCGGGGCGGACAATTCGTGCCTGATGCACATCGGAGGAACGATGCGCCGCCTGAAGGCCGGCGTCCGCCCGGTCCATATCGCCGAGATCCTGGCGAGTACGGAAGAGGAGCCGTTGGCGTGAGTGGGACGTTCGTGGGGATGCCGTCGTTCCCTGAGGCGGCGCGTGATGCGGTGGGTGATGGGGTACTGCGGGCGAATCTGCGGCACGCCACGCACACGATCCGGGACAAGCGTGCCCGGGCGGTCGCGGAGTTGTCGGACTGGGCGCGGCTGCGGGAGGCCGGGAAGCAGATCAAGGATCACACGCTGCGTCATCTGGACGCATACCTCGTCCAGTTGGAGGAGGCCGTGACGGCGGCGGGCGGGCGGGTGCACTGGGCCGGTGACGCGGAGGAGGCGAACCGGATCGTCGCGGGGCTGGTGAAGGCGACGGGCGAGTCGGAGGTGGTCAAGGTCAAGTCGATGGCCACGCAGGAGATCGGCTTGAACGAGGCCCTGGCAGCCGAGGGCATCACGGCCTACGAGACGGATCTGGCGGAGCTGATCGTGCAGTTGGGCGAGGACCGGCCCTCGCACATCCTGGTTCCGGCCATCCACCGCAACCGCGGTGAGATCCGGGACATCTTCGCCTCGCGGATGGGGCGTTGGGGGCGTCCGGCGCCGGAGGATCTCGGTGACGCGCCGGCCGAGTTGGCGGAGGCGGCCCGGCTGCATCTGCGGGAGAAGTTCCTGCGGGCGAAGGTGGGGATCTCGGGGGCGAACTTCATGGTGGCCGAGACCGGCACCCTGGTGGTGGTGGAGTCGGAGGGCAACGGGCGGATGTGTCTGACCCTGCCGGAGACCCTGATCTCGGTGGTCGGGATCGAGAAGATCGTGCCGACCTGGCGTGATCTGGAGGTCTTCCTGCAGACCCTGCCCCGCTCCTCGACGGCGGAGCGGATGAACCCGTACACGTCCATGTGGACCGGGACCAGCGACGGTGACGGGCCGCGGGCTTTCCATCTGGTGCTGCTCGACAACGGCCGTACCACCGCGCTCGCCGACGAGGTCGGCCGTCAGGCGTTGCGGTGCATCCGCTGTTCGGCCTGTCTCAACGTCTGCCCCGTGTACGAACGTGTCGGCGGGCATGCCTACGGATCGGTCTATCCCGGCCCGATCGGCGCCATCCTCACGCCTCAACTCCGGGGCACCACCAGCGACATCGACGCCTCCCTGCCGTACGCCTCCACCCTGTGCGGCGCCTGCTACGACGTCTGCCCCGTCGCGATCGACATCCCTGAAGTGCTCGTCCACCTCCGCGAGAAGGTCGCCGAGAATCCGGGTCATCGTACGGAGCGAGCGGCCATGGGCGCCGCCGCCTGGGTCTTCCGCCATCCCCGCGTCCTGGCCGCGGGTCAGCGCCTCGCCTCCTTCACGCGCCGGCTCCACCCCGCACGCCTTCCGGGGCCGGGGCGGGCGTGGACGGACAGCCGCGATCTGCCCGAGGTGCCCGCCCAGCCCTTCCGCGCCTGGTGGAAGCGGGAGCACGAACGCGGGGAGGGCTCGCGGTGAGCGACAGAGAGTCGGTCCTGGGACGGATCCGGCAGGCCCTTGCCGACGTCCCCGAGGCAGACGTGCCGTACGCGCGGGCGGTGACCCGCGACTACGCCCGGGAGCACGGCGGCCTCACCCCCGAGCAGCGCGTCGACCTCCTCGCCGAGAACCTGGAGGAGTACCGGGCCGCCGTGCACCGCTGTCGGCCGGCGGAGCTTCCGGAGCTCGTCGGGCGCCTGCTGGCCGAGCGCGGCGCTCGACGCGTGCTCGTCCCGCGTGGGCTGCCGGCCCGGGTGCTCGACCGTGCGGACGTCACTCCGTATCCCGATCGCGCCGACCTGACTCCGTACGATCTCGACACGTGCGACGCCGTGGTGACGGGCTGCGCGCTGGCGATCGCCGAGACCGGCACCCTCGTCCTGGACGGCGGCCAGGATCAGGGCAGCCGGCGCCTCACGCTCGTGCCCGACCACCACATCTGCCTGGTCCGCGCCCCCGAGCAGGTCGTTTCGTCCGTCCCCCAGGCTCTCGAACGCCTCGATCCGGCCCGCCCGCTGACCTGGATCTCCGGCCCCTCCGCCACGAGCGACATCGAACTCGACCGCGTCGAGGGCGTCCACGGCCCGCGCCGTCTCGACGTCGTGCTCGTCGGGGACCCGGAGCCAGGACGGGCGTCGGCCCGCGGCCTCTGACCAGGCCTCCTCAGCCCACTCCCCGTGGGCGGAACTGGACGCTGATGCGTGGCCCGACCGCGTGGCTGGTCTTCGGGACCGCGTGCTCCCAGGTCCGCTGGCAGGAGCCGCCCATCACCAGCAGATCGCCGTGGCCCAGCGGAAGCCGGAGCGCCACGGAGCCACCGCCTCGGGGGCGGAGCGCGAGGTCGCGGGGGTCGCCCAGGGAGAGGATGGCGACCATCGTGTCGCGGGTGGCGGAGCGCCCCGTCCGGTCGCCGTGCCAGGCGACGCTGTCGCGTCCGTCGCGGTAGAGACAGAGACCGGCGGTGACGAAGGGTTCGCCGAGATCGGAGCCGTAGTGCGCGCTGAGGGCCTCGCGGGCCTCCGCGAGCACGGGGTGCGGGAGGGGGGCGCCCTCGCGGTAGTAGGCGAGGAGACGGGGTACGGCGACGACGTTGTCGTACATCTTCCGCTCCTCGGCCTGCCACGGCACCGCACCGACCAGCTCCTCGAAGAGCGCGTCGGCACCGCTCAGCCAGCCGGGCAGGTGGTCGACCCAGGCCCCGCCGTCGAGGGCGGTCCGCCGCACGCCGTCCAGGGGGCCGAGCCGGATGTCGGTGTCCTGGTCGAAGAGGGATCCCTGGAGGCCGGGGATGTCCGGTCGTGGTGCGGTCATGGTTCCAGCGTAGACGAACAATCGAACGCCTGCACGAATCAGGAGCCGTGTGAATCAGGAGGAATCGGAAGCAGCGCGATCAGGAGCTTCCTCGGCCCTGTGGCGGGTGGGCGCGGCGGCCGCGCAGAGCTCCTCCGCGACGGAGGTACGGGCGTAGAGGACACGGCGGCCGACTCGGTGGGCGCTGACCAGGCCCGCATCGCGCAGGGCGGTCAGACATTGGGAGACACCGGCCGCCGAGAGCCCGGTGCGGCGGGCGAGTTCGCTGGTGGAGGCCGGGGAGTCCAGCTCGGTCAGCAGCCGGGTTCGCGAGCGGCCCAGCACGGCGGCGAGGGCATCGGTTCGCGGGAGAGGCCGTGGTTCCCACAGCGAGCCGGCCCCCCGGGCGGGATAGGCCAGTTGGGGCGGGTCGGGCGGTGTCACGCGGGTGAACAGACCCGGCCCGGCGAACACCGACGGGATCAGCAGCAACCCGGCACCGGCCGACGGCCGGGACAGCGGGCCCGGCCGGCCGGCGAGCCGCAGTGCGTGATCGTCCCAGCTCGCCGAGGGGTGCAGCTCGGCGAAGAGGCGGCCCGCGCCGTGCTCGGCCAGCTGTCGGAGCCGGTGGAAGATGTCGGAGTCGAGCACCTCGCGGATCCTCGGCCAGTAGGGCGCCAAGGCCAGTTTCCAGTACGTCTCGATCTCTTCCGCGAGGGCGGCCAGCTCGCGTCGCGGATCGGCGTACAAGGCACGCGACAGGGGGCCGAGACTCCCCTGCTCGTGAGCGAGGCGGTCGAGCTCACGGCGGACCCGGCCGGCGGGGGTGGCCCGGATCCCGGCGAGCTCCTCCTCCAGGGAGGGCACGGGCCCGGCGGGCGCCGGGTTGAGGAAGTCGGGGACATACCCCGAGGGCGGGACCAGGGCGGCGAACCGGCCCCGGTCGAGGCCCGCGGCGGCCAGCCGCGGCCGTACCTGCGAGACCCAGGTCCGGTGTACGAGAGGGGTGGAGCCGGCCCGGAGCAGGCGCATGCTGGGCCCGACCTCCCACATGGGGCAGACGGCGAACCGCATCCGCGCCAGGTCACTCACCGAGAACGCCAGCTCCGCCAGCACATCCACCCCGAGGATTCACAGATGCCTTAATCGATGGCCCGGCAGCCTATCGGGCGGAGACCATCCCCGACATGACCTCACAGACGATCACAGCAGCGGCGTCCGGCACCTGGACACTGGGGGACCGCACGGTCAACCGGATCGGCTTCGGCGCCATGCGCCTGCCGCAGAGCGGCGAGGCGCTCATCCCCGACGCCGTCCCCCGCGACCGCGAGGAGGCGATCGGCGTGCTGCGCCGCGCCAGGGAGCTCGGGGTGAACCACATCGACACCGCCGCGTTCTACTTCTCGCCGCTGCGCTCCGCCAACGAGCTGATCAACCGGGCACTGGCCCCCTACCCCGACGATCTCGTGATCGCCACCAAGGTCGGGCCGGGCCGGGACCCGTCAGGGGCCTGGTCGCCGCACGCCACCGCCGAGCAGCTGCGCGGCCAGGTGGAGGAGAACCTGCGCCAGCTCGGCCGGGACCACCTCGACGTGGTGAACCTGCGCATCGTCGGGACCGGTTCGATCGCCGAACGCTTCGGCGCGCTCGCCGAACTCCGCCGGGCCGGCCTCATCCGGCACCTCGGCCTGTCGAACATCCACCCCCACCAGCTGGCCGAGGCGCAGGCCATCGCTCCCGTGGTCTGCGTCCAGAACATGTACGGCATCGGCGTACGGCCCGAACAGGACGCGTTCCTGCGGACCTGCGGTGAGCAGGGGATCGCGTTCGTACCGTTCTACGCGATCGCCGGCACCGGGCGGGAGGCGGGTGCGAGCGGCGGCGACAGCGCCGAGGTACTGGCCCTGGCCCGGGCGCACGCGGTGAGCGCGGCACAGGTGCGGCTGGCCTGGACGCTGCACCAGGGGCCGCACGTACTGGCCATCCCCGGCACGGGCGACCCGGAGCACCTGGCCGCGAACGTGGCCGCCGGTGCGCTGCGGCTCTCCGCGGACGAGCTGGCGCTTCTCGACTCCGTGCACCGCAGGGCAGCGTGAGAGACGAGGCGTACGGGGGGGCGGTGCCCGATCGCGGGATGGCACCATCACGGCACCACGTGGCACCGCTCGGCGACATGGCATCGGAACGGCGGACCGCACCGCCAGATGGCGCATGAGGGGGCCGCACGACGCCATGAGATGCCACACGGCGCCACAATGGCTTGCGAGTGGCGCCACAGTGGTGCCACTATGGCACTCATGGACCTGACCCCCTACGTCGATCACCTCCGCCGGGAGCTCGCGGTCGCCGCGAGCGCCGGCGGTGACGAGGCCCGCGCCTTGGCCGAGCGGCTGACCGCACCCCTTGAGTCGGCCGCCCGGCTGACCCTCCTGAACGCGCTGTCCGACGCCTCGGACGAGATCACCCGCGACCTCGCCCCGGGCTCGGTGGACGTACGGCTGCGCGGGCTCGACCCCGAGTTCGTGGTGACGGCGCCCCCGGCCGCCGAACCCTCCGCCGAGGAGGCCCCCGCCGTCGCGGCATCGGTGGCACCGCCCGTGGCGCCATCTCCGGCCGACAACGAGGAGGGGGGGACGGCCCGCATCAACTTCCGCCTGCCGGCGCACCTCAAGGCTCGGGTGGAGTACGCGGCCGCTCAAGAGGCCCTGTCCGTGAACGCCTGGCTCGTACGGGCGGTGGCCACCGCCCTGGAGCCGGGCGGCTCACCGGCCCAGCCCGCCCCCCGCGCCCCGCGTCGAGGCCAGGGCTACCAGGGCTGGGTCCGCTAGGGGCTTTGTCCAGCGGGCGTCCGGGCCGGCCGGGGCCGCACAGGTCCTCGCCGGGATCCCCACTCCGACATCACACACACCACCACCTTCCCACCTGCGGATACACACTCCAGAGTCACGAGGACGGGACAGCCATGCCTTCTTACGAAACCCCCGAACCCATCACCGCGGTCCTCGAGTTCGAGGTCGGCAATGTGCGGATCACCGCGAGCAAGCGGCAGGACACGGTTGTCGAGGTGGTGCCGAGCAACGGCGCCGAGGACGCCGACGTACGGGCCGCACAGCAGACCAAGGTCACGTACGCCAACGGCACCCTCTCCCTCAAGGGGCCGAAGAAGCGCGGCCTGTTCGGGAAGCACGGTTCCATCGACGTGACCGTCGAGCTTCCCGCCGGATCGCACGTCCGCGGCACCTCCCCGATGGGTGACTACATCGGAGAGGGACCGCTCGGCGAGTGCCGCGTCAAGACCTCGCTCGGCGACATCCGGCTCGACGAGGCCTCCGCCGTGAACCTGCGGACCGGCCATGGCGACGTCCGCGTCGGCCGGGCCGTGGGCGACTCCGAGATCCACGGGTCGGGGCGGGTCGACATCGGCGAGATCGCGGGAGCGGCGACCGTCAGGAACGGCAACGGCGAAACCTCGATCGGCGAGATCACCGGCGACCTCAAGGTCAACGCCTCCAACGGCCGCATCACGGTCGGCATCGCGCACGCCTCGGTCGAGGCCAAGGCCGCCAACGGCGCGATCAGCGTGAACCAGGTGGCGCGCGGCGTGATCGACCTCCAGACCGCGGTCGGTGACGTGGAGGTCGGCATCCGTGAGTCCACGGCCGCCTGGTTGGACGTGAATTCCAAGTTCGGCACGTTCCGCAACGCGCTCGGCGACGCCGAAGGCCCCGACGCCTCCGACGAGACCGTCGAGATCCGTGCCCGTACCAGCGTCGGCGACATCGTGATCCGCCGCGCCTGACCTCCCCGGAAGGGGGAGCGCGACCCATGACCGCGTCACCCGCCGCCCAGACCTCCGCCCAGACCTCCACCCACCCCTCTGGGCGCGCTCCGCCTTCGGCCGTACGGCCAAGCGCTGACGACCGCCCGCCCCACTCGACCACCCACGCGACAGACGACCCCAGGCCGCAGATCACGACGCACGTCACAGTTCACCGCACGTCACTCTCCACGGAGGACACCATGCAGCACGAACCGTCGACCCGGCCCGATGCCGCCGAGCCCGTCACGCTCCCCACACAGCGCGCCGCCGGCTGTCCCTTCGACCCGCCCGCCGGCTTGGCGGAGCTGCGCGATCAGCGCCCGCTCGCCCGGATGACGTACCCCGACGGGCACGTCGGCTGGCTGGCCACCGGCTACTCCACCGTCCGCTCGATCATGGGCGACTCCCGCTTCAGTTCGCGGTACGAGCTGATGCACTACCCCTTCCCCGGTGGACCCGAGGGCCCTGTCCCGCCCGCTCCCGTCGGTGACATGACCGGCATGGACGCGCCCGAGCACACCCGCTTCCGGCGGATCCTCATAAGCAAGTTCACCGTTCGCCGCATGCGCCGACTGACCGATCGAGTACGGGAGATCACCGCAGAGCACTTGGACGCGATGGAGCGTCGGGGGCCCGGCACCGACCTGGTCGAGGCGTTCGCCCGGCCCCTGCCCGCGCTGATGATCTGCGAGCTGCTCGGTGTCCCCTACGCCGACCGGGAGCGTTTCCAGGGGCACGCCCACACGCTGATGACCATGGACGCGGCGCCAGAGGAACAGTACGCCGCCTTCACCGGACTGCAGGAGTTCATGACGGAGCTGGTCGCCGCCAAGCGCGCCGAACCCTCCGACGACCTCCTGGGCGACCTCGCCCGGGGCTCGGACCTCACGGACGAGGAACTCGTCGGCGTCGGCGGCTTCCTGCTCAGCGCCGGTCTCGACACGACCGCCAACATGATCGCCCACGGAACGTTCGCGCTGCTCACCAACCCGGCCCAGGCCGAAGCCCTGCGCACCGACCCGGATCTGGCTCCCGAGGCCGTCGAGGAGCTGATGCGCTATCTGACGGTCGCCCACACCACCGTGAAGACCGCGCTGGAAGACATCGAGCTGGACGGCCTGACGATCACGGCCGGCGAGACCGTCACCCTCTCGCTCGAGGCCGCCAACCGGGATCCGGAAAGGTTCCCCGACCCCGACACGCTCGACCTGAGCCGCAAGGCGACGGGGCATCTGGGCTTCGGGCACGGCATCCACCAGTGCCTGGGTCAGCAACTGGCCCGCGTCGAGCTGACGGTGGCCCTGCCCGCGCTGCTCCTACGGTTCCCCACGCTGCGCCTCGATGTGCCGGCGGACAAGGTGCCGCTGCGTACGAACATGAACATCTACGGCGTGCACCGGCTGCCGGTCACCTGGGACGAGGGCTGAGCCGATGGACGTCCGTGTCGACCGCGACCGCTGTCTCGGTGCGGGGATGTGCGCCCTGACCGCCCCTGAGGTCTTCGACCAGGACCAGGACGAGGGTCTGGTCGTCCTCCTGAACGCCCGGCCGCCACAGGAGCGGCAGGCTGCGGTCCGCGTCGCGGCCGGTGTCTGCCCCGCCGCCGCGATCACCCTCACCGACAGGGAGCCTTCAGCCCCCGCCTCGTAGGCGCTCCTCTGCTCTCAGCATCGCGCAGGGCAACTCACCGCTGCCGCAACGCGTTCCAACGGCGCGCGCCGCCGAGTCCCTCGCGCCCGCTCCCCGTTCATCGCGCCGCAGCGGCCCCGATCGCCGCTCGTGCAGCCCGCGCCCGTACAGCGCGCCGCGCCTTCAGCGCTGCCCCCGGCTCAGCGTCGCCGCCCCTTCACCACCGCCCGCGGCGGCTCCCCCACGGCACCCGGTCCAGCCCTCCCCGCCCGGTGCCCGGCCCAGCCGCCCTCCCCCCGGTGCGCTCTGAGCACCGTGCCTCTCCGGAGAGCGCGACCCGTCGCCCTCAACGGCGCCCTTCGTATGCCGCCGGCGAGCGGTGCCACTCTCCCCCACCCCACGCCAACCACCACCCTGACGACAGGACTTCCTCCACCGTGGCTACCTTCCTCTCCCGGCTCGGCCGCTTCGCCTTCCGACGGCGGGGCCTGGTCGTCCTCCTATGGCTCCTGGCTCTCGTCGGCGCCGGCTTCGCGGCCTCCACCGCACCCGCCCCTCCCGCCGACACCTTCTCGATGCCCGGCACGGAGTCGCAGCGGGCCTTCGACCTCCTCCGCGAGAAGTTCCCCGACGCCCGCCCGGACGGTGCCGCCGCACGCGTCGTGATCCGCGCCCCCGGCACCGAGAAGATCACCTCTCCCGTCCGCAAGGCGCAGGTCGGGCGACTGGTCGCGGATCTGGCCAAGGCGCCCCAAGTCGCGGTCGTTGCAGACCCGTTCGAGGCGAACGCCGTGAGCGGCGACCGTACGACCACGTACGCCTACGTCACGTACGAGGTGGCGGCCGGTGAGCTGACCGGCGCGGCGCGCGACGGTCTCACCGGCGCGATGGAGCGGGCCCGGGACACGGGGCTCGTGGTCGAGGCGGGCGGGGACGCCGTCGAGATCGAGCAGGCGATGAGCGGTACGGGTGAGAAGCTCGGCATCCTCGTCTCCGCCGTCGTCCTGCTCCTCACCTTCGGCTCCCTGGTGGCCGCCGGAATGCCTCTGCTGACGGCCATGGTCGGCGTCGGCATAGGCGTCAGCGGCATCACCGCGCTCGCCGGCCCGCTCGGCCTGTCGTCCACCACCACGACGCTCGCGATGATGATCGGCCTCGCCGTCGGCATCGACTACGCCCTGTTCATCGTCTCCCGGTACCGCTCCGAGATCGCCGAGGGGCACGAGCGCGCCGAGGCCGCCTCTCGGGCCGTGGGCACCGCGGGCTCGGCGGTCGTCTTCGCCGGGCTCACGGTGGTCATCGCCCTGGCGGGGCTCGCGGTGGTGGGCGTCCCGATGCTCACCACGATGGGCCTGGCCGCGGCCGGGACGGTCGCCGTCGCCGTACTCGTCGCGATCACCTTCGTGCCCGCACTCCTCGGCTTCGCACCTGTCAGGGTTCTCGCCCGCGCGGAGCGCAGGCGGTACACCGGCAAGCCGCTGTCGAAGCGTCAGCGACGCAAGGCCGCCCAGCGTCTGGCCGACGAGCGTGAGGCCGCCAAGCCTGAGGCGGGTCGCAAGCCCAACCTCGGCGCTCGCTGGGCCGGTCTGGTGCTGCGCCGCCCCGTCGCCGTTCTGCTGCTGGGCGTGGTGGGCCTCGGCGTCGTCGCCCTGCCCGCGGCCGACCTCGAACTGGGGCTGCCCGGCGAGGGCACCATGGCCCCGCAGACCACGCAGCGCAAGGCGTACGACCTGCTGTCCGACTCCTTCGGCCCCGGCTTCAACGGTCCGCTGACGGTCATCGTCGAGGCGCAGGACGCGCCGAAGGCGGCCGAGCGGGTCCGCACGACGCTGGCGGACGTACGCGGAGTGGACGCCGTCTCCGCCGTCACCGCCAACCGGGCGGGCGACACCGCGCTCCTCACCATCGTCCCCGCCACCGGTCCGACCGACGCCCGGACCGAGGACCTGGTGCGCTCCCTGCGTGCCACGGCGCGCGGCCTGGAGACCGCGACGGGCGGCTCCGCGATCCTGGTCGCCGGCCAGACCGCGATGTTCATCGACTTCTCGCAGACCCTGGACGACGCGCTGCTCCCCTACCTGGGCCTGGTCGTCGGCCTGGCGTTCCTGCTGCTCATGGTGGTCTTCCGCTCCGTGCTCGTCCCGCTCAAGGCGGCGCTCGGCTTCCTGCTGTCGGTGACCGCGGCCCTGGGCGCCGTGGTGGCGGTGTTCCAGTGGGGCTGGCTCGCCGGCCTCGTCGGCGTCGACCAGCCAGGGCCCGTCATGAGCACCCTGCCGATCTTCATGATCGGCGTGGTCTTCGGCCTCGCGATGGACTACGAGGTCTTCCTGGTCTCGCGGATGCGTGAGGCGTACGTCCACGGCGCCCGCCCCGGCGAGGCGGTCGTGACCGGCTTCCGGTACGGCGGCCGGGTCGTCAGCGCCGCCGCGCTCATCATGACCAGCGTCTTCTCCGGCTTCATCATGGAGGACAACGACTTCGTCAAGATGATCGGCTTCGGTCTCGCCGCCGCCGTCCTCTTCGACGCGTTCGTCGTCCGCATGGCCATCGTGCCCGCCTTGTTCGCTCTCCTCGGCGCGTCGGCCTGGTGGCTGCCGAAGTGGCTGGACCGGCTCCTGCCGAACATCGACGTCGAGGGGGAGAAACTGACGCGGCAGCGGCCCGGGGCGCCCTCGGGGCACTCCGCGCGAGAGGACCACCTCGTGGGCTGACCACTCCGTACGCCTCCTGCGCACACGGCACCACGCCTGGCCAACCCGGGCGTGGTGCTGTAGGGGCGAAAGCGCCCTTCGGGGTTACGGTCGGCGGCATGGCTGGTGATCCTCGGAGTTGGCCGCGCTGTCTGCTCGCCGGCGCCGTATTCGTCGTGTGCATGGCCGGCACTACGCTTCCCACCCCTCTGTACCCCGTCTACCAGGCGGAGTTCGGGTTCTCCGAGTTGACGGTGACGGTCGTGTACGCGGTGTACGCGTTCGGGGTCATGGCCGTCCTGCTCGTCGCGGGTGACGCGTCCGACATCGTGGGCAGACGGCCGGCCCTGCTGTGGGGTCTGGGTTTCGCCGCGGCGAGTGCCGTCTGCTTCCTGTGCGCCGACTCCGTGGGCTGGCTGTACGCGGGCCGGCTGCTGTCGGGCCTGTCCGCGGGCCTGTTCACGGGGGCGGCCACCGCGTACGTCATGGAGCTGGCCCCGCCCGGCGGCGGGCCGCGGGCCACGTTCGTGGCCACGGCGGCCAACATGGGCGGCCTCGGCTGCGGCCCTCTGCTCGCCGGGCTGCTCGCCCAGTACGCCCCTGCCCCGCTGCTGCTGCTGCCGTACGGCATCCATCTGGCTCTGGCGGCGGTGTCGGCGCTGGTGCTGCTGCGCCTTCCGGAGACCGTGCGGCAGCGACGGCCCCTCACGGCCGTACGTGCGCGTCGCCCCGCCCTGCCGGCCCGGGTCCGACCGGTGTTCGTTCCGGCGGCGATCGCGTCCTTCACCGGCTTCGCCCTCTTCGGGGTGTTCACCTCGGTCAGTCCGGCCTTCCTCGCCCGCTACCTGCACGTGGACAACCACGCGGTGAGCGGTCTGGTGGTGGCGCTCGCCTTCTTCTCCTCGACCGCCGGTCAACTGGCGGTCGGACGCGTCGGAGTGACGCGCTCCCTTCCCGCGGGCTGCGCCGTCCTCTTCACCGGTCTGGCCCTCCTGGCCGGGGCCCTGTACACGGACCTCCTGGCCCTCGTCGTCCTGTCCGCCGTCATCGGCGGCACGGGACAAGGCCTCGTCTTCCGCGTGTCCCTGTCAGCCGTCGCCGCAACCGCCCCACCGGACCGGCGCGCCGCCGTGATCTCGACCCTCTTCCTGGTCGCCTACGCCGGCATCTCCCTCCCGGTCATCGGCGTCGGCCTCCTGGCGGACCCCCTCGGCCTGGGAACCGCGGGCCTGGTGTTCATCGCCTGCATGCTCCTCCTCGTCACCACGGCGGCGGCCTACCTTCTGCGCCGGCCGGTGCGGACGACGCAGGGCTGAGACATACGGCCCCACCGCTGACCGGCCTGAGGAGCACGGTGCGTCCGACCACAGCGCCCCCGCGCCCATGGCGAGACGTCCATGGCCAGGACCGGCCGACGGACGGGATCCCGCGGGAAGGGCAGGCCGGCCGACAGCGACCACCTCTGGTCTCGGCGTCGATCGGTCAGCAGCTCAGGCGGCAGCCAATGAACCGTGGATCCGACTGACGGCACGCAGGATCTCGTCTCGGTTCTTCGCTCGCTTGATCCATGCCGGAAGGCGGGCCACCAAGGTCTTCTGCGGTCCTGTGTCGTACCAGGGCGCTCGTTCCCGCAGCGGTGCTTGGACGAAACGGCGGATCAGGTCAAGATGTTCGAGGTTGTACGCCCACAACCAGCCATGCCGGGTCTCAACCTGGAGCCACAACGGCATACCGAAGTACGGATCCGTCGCGGGTACAGCCGTACCGCGGGGGAGCATGACCGCCCGGCCGCTCCACACTCGTGACAGTCCGCAACCACGGCAGACCATCCGCCGCGGCCTGAACAGCATCCGGCCTCCGGGATGGCACTCTTCGGGCGCTGGAATGACGCGAGCGGCCTTCGCGCCGCCGGGGCATCGCACCATGATCGAGCTGATGAAGTCGTACTCGGTGCTGCGCGGGTCCTGAAACCGGCCGGAGAACGGAGCCATGCGGTGAGTATGCGGCTGCCCCGCAGATCAGCGCACCCGAATTCGACCGCACGCGTCGGGACCAGGGTTCCCGCGTCCTTGAACGGAGGGCTCTGCAGCTCCCCGACGCCGGGCCGGTGTCCGTACGAGCAGTGAGCAGTAGGCCAAGCCCTGCCCGAGGGCAGCGGTGAGCGGCGCATGATCCAGGGCCCTGGGGTGGCGCGGCTGTTGCAAGTAGGCTGCGGCGTCCGCGCGCACTGGCCTGTCGGGGAGGAAGCAGTGAACGTGCACGTGCCAGGTATTCGACCGCTGGGTGACGGTGATCCCTTACGTCTGGGTGACTACCGGCTCCTTGGCCGCATCGGTGCCGGCGGCATGGGTCGGGTCTATCTCGCACAGACGTTGAGCGGCCGGCTCATAGCGGTGAAGACGCTGCTGGCCGCTGGGGAGACGGCGGAGTTCGACCGGCGGCGTTTCGCCCGGGAGGTGGCGCTCGCCCGGCGGGTGACGGGCGTGTTCACGGTGGCCGTCGTGGATGCCGACGCCGCGGGCGATCCGCCGTGGATGGCGACCGAGTACGTACCGGCGCCGTCGCTCGCCGCGCTCGTCCGTGACGCCGGGGCGCTGGAGCCGGCCGCCGCCGGGTGGGTCGCCGCGGGCATGGCCGAGGCGCTCGTCGACCTGCACCGTGCGGGCGTGGTGCACCGGGACGTGAAACCGGGCAACGTGCTGCTGCCGCTGAGCGGTCCGCGTCTGATCGACTTCGGCATCTCCCACGCCACGGACCTGACCCGCACGTCGCTCACGCTGGGCACCATCGCCTTCACCTCTCCGGAGCAGGCGCGCGGAGAGGCCTCAACCGCCAAGTCCGACGTGTACTCGATGGGGGCGACCCTCTTCCACCTCGCCGTAGGGCGCCCTCCGTACGCGGAGGACTCGGACACGCTTCGCCTTCTGACGCATGTCCAGCGGGGCGAGCTCGATCTGACGGGACTTCCGCCCGAGCTCGACGAGACGGTCCGCTCCTGCCTGTCGCTGGATCCCGCGGCGCGGCCATCGCCCGCCGACGTACTGCGCGGCCTGTCGCACACCGCTGACAGCGGACGTCGGCTGCTGCCCGCCCGCTGGATCGCCCTTATCCGGTCGTACGAGGGGCCGACGGGACGATCCACCCCCACCGAGCGCGTCCCTTCGGACCCACCGACCAAGGCGGTGAAAGGCGCTCTCGCCAAAAGTGCGGAGCCCGTGCCGTCGCCGGCCCGCCGTGCGACTGCCGGCCCTCGTCCTGCTGCCTCACGACCCCGCCCCGCCCTGGACGACAAGCGGGACGGGGCGCTGCGGAAGCTACGGCGTGTGTTGGTTGCGCTCCTCATCGCCGTCGGAGTCTTCTTCGGTGGGCTGTCCGTCTACCAGAAGTGGTACGCGGACAGTTTCTCCGACAATCCGCTGTTGCCGGCCTTCCGCGAGATCCGGGCAGGCAACTGCCTGACGAACGTGCTTGCTCCCGAAGGACGAAGCTGGACACCGGAGGTGCCGAAGACGGTCGACTGCGACGCGTCCGAGGCTTACACGTACGTGCAAGCCGTGACGGACGACGTCAAGGGATGCGACTACAGCTCAAACGGCACGATCTCCTGGTCCAACGACAGCAAGACCCAGACCGATCGCCGCTACCTCTGTCTCACCCGGCAGTTCCGCGCGGGCGAGTGCGTCGCCGGCAAGCGCTACGTCGAGATCAGGGCGGTGGCCACGGAAGAGATGTGGTCCCCGTACGAGTGCGGCACCGCGGCTCCGGGCGGGGGTATGCCGCTGCGGATCACCAGGGTTCTGCCTGGCACGTTCGGAGGGCGGGAGAGCTGCGGGAGGGACCCGGAGGACTGGTACTTCACCGGACCGCCCGGCACGGTCTGCCTGAAGACGATCAACCCGCAATGACAGCCGGCATGACGATCTTGAGGCCGTATCGGATGCTTCCGATACGGCCTCTGACCTGCGTAGATGCAAGTCGGGACGACAGGATTTGAACCTGCGACCCCTTGACCCCCAGATGTGCGGGTCGAGGGCATTTTCCGGATATAGCAGACTTAATCCAGGCGCAACGTGTGCACGGCGGTATGTCTTGTGCAGCACTGCGCGTAGCGTGTGGTCCCCAACTGGTCCCCAAGACGGCCGTTCTGGCGGCGAGGCATCTGCTCCAGCTTCTCGGGTCACTGCAGGGCGGAGGGGGCGGATTACCGGCGGACTGTCAGTGCCCGGGCATAGCCTCCCGACATGCCCTCGACTCGCGACGAGCTTCGCCACGTCATGCTCGGTTCTCTCTTCACGCCTGAGGTTTCCTTGGGACCGACCCGGGACGTTCTCATTACCTGCCACGCCTCGGCGACGGGCAAGGGCAAGCTCCACGGGAGCCCCGAGTGCAGCACGCTGCGGTCAGCCGCCTCCGTGGACCAGATCGACATCCCGTTCGGCGAAGCCGTGGAGCGGCTCTGTACGAACTGCCGATGGCCTCTGCCCACGGACAGCCTCATCCTTCCGCTCGGCGCCGCTGTGAGCGTGGTGGACTCGCTCGCCATCTGACTCGACCGGGATCCGAAGAGAGGAAGACATCGAGGCCGAGCGTGACGCCGCCATCGCCCTGACCGCCGGCGAGTACCCGCCCCGCGTCACCGACTCCAGCGACGAGGAGGAGGAAGACGACGAGGCCGGGCGCGACGAGGAATGGGAGCGGTACGACCGCGCCCGCAACCTCCGGTCCCAGCGCCACGAGCACTGGCGCCGACTGCACTCCTACCTGACATGGAGCAACGAGGCCGTAGCCGAGTACCCCTTCCTCGCCCCGTGGACTGAGAGGCTGCAGACCCGGCTCGCCGCCGTCCTCGACGACGAGCGCCGGGCCTTCGCGGCCCTCCTGCAGCCGGCCCGACTGCTGGAGGCGGCAGCCGTACGTGTCCTGCCCACGCCACAGTTCACTGAGCATCCCGGCTTCGCCGGGTTGGGAGCGGCGGCGGAGAAGACCTTCCGGCGAGCCTGGTACGAGTGGAGTCAGCGAGCCATCTGGTCATGGCGCCGCCTGGAAGATCAGGACTTCGCGGTCTACACCGTCGTCAGCGACGCCTTCGGGCGTCGCCGTAAAGGGAAGCTCGAGGCCCACGCCGCCTTTCGCGAACTCACCGCCGACTGGATCCGCCAGGCACGCGTAGAAGCCTGCTGCCCCGCTAGCACGCCATGGCAGCTGGTGGCAGTCAAGGCACCCGCCCTCCCCCGAACCCACCACAGCGAGCCGGAACGCGACCCCCTCACCCTGTGGGAAGCTGCCGTCATCGCCACCTACCAGGTGGCCTTCAACCGGCAGGCAGGCACCACAGCCCTACTCGTTCCCCACCTCGTCGCCGAGCAACTGCTCGCATGCGCCTCTCACGACATGCCGGTCCAGCGCCTGACGCCCGACGGCAGCGCGCTGCCCGCAGAGGTACTGCTCGAACAGTGGGTCCCGGAGTCTCACCGCTCGTGACCGCCCTACTCGTCAGCTCATCGCCCAGGCGTTCAGACCTCGGAGAGCCTGCCCGTAGCCGGCAGTGGGCTGGAGGGGCGTAGGCGTTCGTTATGGAATACGCTGACCCACCCCTGGTCCAGGGCCGTGATGTGTGCGTGACTCCCTGCCACGGCAAGGGCGGGGTGAAGCGACTCGGGAAGATGGACCGAAGGCATTACTGGCAAACGTTTGGCCGGACCAGGGCGGGCTCTACCTTGCAGTCAGGTTGAGCGATGCCGCCAGTGTCATGACTAGCGTCAGGACTCGTCCTCGGCTCGGTGGGTGTGCTCGGGCCCAGGGTGGGCTACGCCCGGGACAAGGGGATTTTCGTAGTCCAGTTCGATTCTTCCGAAGGCTGGGCCCGGGATCGGCGCCGAGTCGTTGTCGGCGATGATCAGCTGAACCTGGGAGGCGTGGGTCTCGGCAAGTGCTTGAAAGCGCTGGTAGGTCCGGCGGCCTCGGGCCTGGTCGTCGAGGTTGCTCCCGGACGCCTTCCGTGGGGAGTCGATAATTAGCAACGACGGCACTCGGACGTCCGGGTGTGTGATGCCGAACTCCAGCAGGGACAGGCTGTACGCGACGTTGATGCAGGTCACGATGCCTCCGCCGTCGGCCTGAAGACTCTCCTCTCCCCGGCCCGCCCAGTGTTTTATGCGATGCGTTGTTGTGCACGGACGGGCCGGTGCGGACGCTGGTTGATCTGGCGCTCGCACCGGAGCACCGCCGCGGGCACGGGGCCCTTTACGGCGGCCTCAACCAGGGACGGATCGATATCGCCCGGCTGCGTCGGGCCCTGGCTTCGATGCCGTTGCCGAGGGCGGCGGATGGTCGGATCGTGCTGGCCGCGGATGTCTCGCCGTGGCTGCGGCCGGACGCCAACACCTGTGCTGACCGGTCCTTTTGCCACACCTTCGGCCGGGGTGAGGGCAAGCACCAGATGGTCCCAGGCTGGCCGTACTCGATCGTGGCTGCGCTGGAGACCGGCCGGACGTCGTGGACAGCAGTGCTGGACGCGGTCCGTCTGGAGCCCGGCGCGGACGTCGCCGCGGTGACCACGGTCCAGCTCCGCGAGCTGGTCGAGCGGCTCGTCGCCGCCGGCCAGTGGAAGCCGGGCGACCCCGAAGTCCTGATCGTTCTGGACGCCGGATACGACGCACCCCGCATCGCCCACCTGCTGACCGATCTGCCCGTCGAGATCCCCGGCAGACTCCGCTCCGACCGCGTCATGCGCCGGCCGACACCGCCGCGGGTCTACGACCCCAAGGGCGGCCGACCACCCAAGCACGGAGGCGAGTTCGTCTTCGGTGACCCCTCCACGTGGGGTATCGAGCAGGCCGTGACGACCACCGACACCCACCTTTACGGCAAGGCGACCGCGCAGGCATGGGACCGCCTGCACCCTCGGCTCACCCGCCGGGCGGCCAGGATCGACTACGACGGACCGCTACCCATCATCGAAGGCACCGTCATCCGCCTGGTCGTGGAGACATTGCCCAGCGGCGGGGTGAACAAGCCGGTCTGGCTGTGGTGGTCGGGCACCGCCGCCACCCAGGCCGATGTCGACCGCTGCTGGCAGTCCTTCCTCCGCCGCTTCGACCTGGAGCACACTTTCCGCCTGTTCAAGCAGACACTTGGATGGACCAAGCCCCGGCTTCGCAGCTCGGAGGCTGCCGACCGGTGGACGTGGCTGGTGATCGCCGCCTATGCCCAGCTCCGGCTCGCGCGGCCGCTGGCCACCGATCTCCGGCGCCCCTGGGAGAAACCGGCTCCGCCGAACAGGCTCACGCCCGCCCGGGTCCGCAGGGGGTTCAGGAACCTGTGCACGAAGACCGGCTCCCCGGCCAGTGCACCGAAACCGTCTCGTCCTGGGCCTGGCCGGCCGCCGGGTTCGAAGAACCGCCACCCGGCCACCCGTCATGACGTGGGCAGAGTCCTTGCCACCGGCGAGGCGTACAGCCGCCCCGCCCACCACAAGAAGGGCACCAAACCCCGGCGCACCGAGGAGCGGCAAACTTGACGGCCTGGGCCATGTGCAGCGGGCACGAGGCCGAGGAAGTTCACGGGGGTACGTCGGTGGATCTCAGCTCAGTGATCATCGCTGTCGCAGGCGTCGCAGGAACCCTGGGAGGGGCGCTACTCACCCAGCGCGGCTCCGAACGAGCGAAGCGCCGGGAGATAGAGCTCGTTCGAGACCATGAGGAGGTCCGCGAGAACCGTTCGCTGCGACGCACCTGCTATGTGGAACTCAACCGAGATGCCCGGCAGTTCACCACCGCACTCAACCGCCACCTACACGTCATGAGGGAACGCGGCGTGGAGGAGGCCGACAGCGACGCACTTGAGGAGGCGAAGAACGCGCACCGCGATCGATACTCCGAAGCACAGATGATCGCCCCCGAAGAAGTACTCATGCGAGCGAGTGTCGTCAACCAAGCCCTGAACAAGGTCTACGGCCAGGTCAAGCGCCTCGAACGCGGCGCCCCCGAACCAGGCGAAACGATGGAGACCGCGGCCCAGGCCCAGTACGAGGTCTGGGAGATGCTCCGAACTATGAGGACCGCTATGCGCCACGACCTCGGTGTGTCGCATGAAGATTGAGAGCTGGCACTCAGGTCCGTGCGAACTCTCTTGTCTGCCTCGACCAGCCAAAAACTGGTCGAGGCAAAGGTTAAAACGCAAGCTCAAGCGGTGCGCTCGCCCGCCCGGCCGCAGTCCCGGGCCCGCGCACTGCGGGTCAGGCCGGCCCTGGGTAGGCGACGACGGCATCCGGGAGATCACTCACCTCGCCGAGAGCCGAGCGGCCATGGGACGACTCTCGGGCTACCTGGTTCTCGAGGACCGCCCAAACCAGGGGCAACAAGTTCAGCAGAGGAGAGGCGGCAGCGTCACCGCCGGAGGTCTCCTGCGTGCCCCCGCATACGGACGCGCCGGTCAGTCGGTCACCGTCGCTCTCCCGGGCCGTGATGAGCGCGGCCGTCAGGTTCCGCTCTCCTGGCGTCGGCCGATACAGGCAGGTGCCCTAGATCCCCCTGCATCACGGCCGCCCGGCGCTTGAGCTCCACTGCCTCATCCATGCTTCCGACCATGCCACCTCGGCGCAGTACGCGTAGTCGCCGTCCGGGAAGAGGTCGCGGAGCCGGGTGATGTTCGCAGCCGCCGCCGGGCTGTTGCCGGTGGCGGTGCGGTGGAAGGCCAGGGCGAGTTCGAGCATCGCTTCGGAGGCGCGGAGATCGGCGGTTGTGATCTCGGCACGCAGGGCCTCGGCGCGGTCGGGGACATCCCTGTCGGTGCCGGCGGCGCGGACGAGGGCTGCGATCTTCACAGTGAGGGTAGTGGCCCGCAGGTCGAGGCCGGTCAGGAGCTGCTCGGCGAGGCCGGTCTCCCCGCCGGCGACGCCGTGTTGTTCGGCTTCGGTGCGGGCGGCCTTGTACCCGGCGGCGGGGCGGGGCGGGGCGTGTCGCCGTGGGGCCACCAGACGTTGCCGTCGACGCGGTGGTGGCGTCCGGGCCAGCCGAGGTCGGTCGGCACGATGGCGTGGGTGGTGGGGAAGTCGCCGGCGAGGCGGGCGAGATGTGCGCGGCCGCGGCGGGCGGCGGGGGCGAGGCGGCCCCCGGTGTCGGTGACGTACTGCATGCCGCGGCGCGATTCGGCGGAGCGGCGGTCCCGATGCGCCTTGGCAGGTAGCAGACGGCCATCTCCTGCAGCTCGGCGGGAAGGAGCCCGGCGGCGGTCAGGGCGGGGAATCGTATCGCTGCCATCTCGCTGTATGCCGGCGGAGGCGTGAGCTTGCGACGCCGAAGCCGGTGGCTCCCGATCGTTCCACACTTCAGCGACGTACCGGTCACTTACCAGTGACTCCCTCGTCACGCAAAGTAGCACCGCGGTCACTGCTGTTCTACGCTCACGCCAATGGGCGCACAGTACGAGTTCAAGTTTTTGGGACCGCTGGAGATCCTGCGGGATGGCGTTCCTGTCAGCGTCGGGGCCATGCGTCTTCGGGTTCTGCTGGCCGTCCTGCTCACTCATGCCGGCGGGATCCTCCCGGTCGACACCATCGTTGACCGGGTGTGGGGTGGGAACGCGCCGGCAGGGGCGCGGAACACCTTGCAGAACTACGTGCTGCGGCTGCGCCGCGCCCTCGACCCGGGTCTCATCCGCACCCACCGCCGGGGCTATGGGATCGATGTCGAACCCTCGGCACTGGACACGCACCGCTTCGCCGCTCTCGCACGGCAGGGCGGAGCAGCCCTGGAGGCAGGTGATCCCGAGCGCGCCGCGGCCCTCCTGCGTGAGGGCCTCGCACTGTGGCGTGGTGATCCTCTGTCCGATCTGCCGAGCGAGCTGTTCCAGGATGTCATCCCCGGCCTCGTCGAACAGCGGACCCAGGTACTCGAGTTGTGCATCGAGGCGGACCTGCGCCGCGGCCGCCCGGGCGACGTGCTGCCCGAACTGCGCGCTCTCACCGAGAGGCATCCCCTGTGTGAACGGTTCTGGGCCCAGCGCATGCTGGCGCTCTACCAGACCGGCCGCCAGGGCGAGGCGCTGGCCTGCTACCGCGAGGTCGCCACGCTACTCGCCGAGGAACTGGGCGTGGACCCCGGGGACGAACTGCGCGCGATGCACCAGCGCATCCTGAACGCCGCACCGGAGCTGGTCGCGGCGCCGGCCCGCACACGCACCGCTGGAAACCTGCCCGCGGAGACCACGACCTTCATCGGCAGGGAGAGCCAGCTCGCCCGCATCCACCGCCTGCTGGAGCTGTCCCGACTGGTCACGCTCACCGGCGTCGGGGGCGTCGGCAAGACGAGGCTGGCATTGCGCGCCGCGCGGCAGGCGGCACCCGGCTTCGGCGACGGCGTGTGGCTGGCGGACCTCGCCCCTCTCTCCGAGCCCGACCTGCTGGACCGGGCGGTCGCCGACGCCCTCGGTCTACGTGACCAGTCCGCCAGGCCCGCGGCCGAGGTGGTCGCCGAACACCTCCGCGACCGCAGCGCCCTGCTCGTGCTGGACAACTGTGAGCACTTGGTCGAGGACGCCGCCGCCCTGTCCCTCCGGCTCCTGCGGGCCGCCCCCGGACTGCGCATCCTGGCCACGAGCCGCGAACGCTTCGGCGTGCCGGGGGAACACGTCCTGCTCGTGCCCGGCCTCTCCCTGCCTGGCCAGCACGGCGCCGCCCCCTCGGAGGCGCTGCGCCTGCTCGCCGACCGCGCCGCCGCCTGCGCCCCGGCTTCCTCCCAGGCGTACGCGGACAGCGCCCCGGCCGCCGAACTCTGTCGACGGCTCGATGGCATTCCCCTCGCCATCGAGCTGGCCGCCGTCCGCCTCACCTCCTTGACCGTCGAGCAGATCCTGGAGCGCCTGGAAGACCGCTTCCGGCTCCTGGCCGCGCCCCGTAGGGGCACGCCCCATCGCTACCAGCACACCTTGCGAGGAGTCATCGGCTGGAGCTACGAACTGTGCACCTCCACTGAACGCCTGCTGTGGAGGCGGCTTTCGGTGTTCGCAGGCACCTGTGAGCTGGAAGCGGCCGAGGCGGTGTGCACGGGTGACGGCATCGCTCCGGGGGACGTGCTCGACCTCCTCACCGGTCTGGTGGACAAGTCGATCGTGGTCGCGGAGCACACCGGTGGTACGGCCCGCTACCGCCTCCTGGAGACCATCCGCCAGTACGGCATGAGCCGCCTGGAGGAAGATACCGCCGAGGCGACGGGGGTGCGCCTGCGCCACAACGACCATTATCACCGCATGACCGTCCGCGCCGCCACGGAATGGTGCGGGCCGGCAGAGGTGCCCTGGCTGCTTCGGCTGCGAGCTGAAGTGCCCAACATCAGAGCAGCCCTGGAACTCTGCCGCACTCACCCTGGACGGGCCGCCGTCGGCGTGGAGATCGCCATCAACCTCACCCGCACCCGCTTCTGGTTCTTCGGGTGCACCCCCAGCGAAGGGCGCCACTGGCTGGAGAGCCTCGCCGGCGCGCAGAGCGACCTGCCCGACGACGCGCGCGCTCTCGCCACCGCGATGAAGGCATGGATCGCGCTCTGCCAGGGCGACCGTCCAGCGGCACGGAGGTTCGCCGAGCACTGCCGAACGGCCGGGGCGCACTCCGCGACGGCGCCGGCTCTCTACATTGAGGGCGCCTATGACTTCCTTGTGCACGGCAGCCCCGGCTGCGTCGAGCGGCTCGCCCTCGCGCGGGACGGCTTCCGCGCGGCCGGGCTCACGGGTGACGCCCACATGACGACCATGCTCTGGGCCATGGCCGCCGCCTTCCTCAGCCCCCGGGAGACGGCATGGCACGCCTGCCGCGCTTACGTCACCGAAGCCGAGGCGTACGGAGCCGAATGGGCCCGCTCTTGGGCGACCTGGTGCACCGGGCTGACGGAGGTACTGCACGGCGACCCAGCCCGCGCCCTCGGACCTCTGCGCGACGCACTGGGCCGGCAGCAGGCCATCGACAACAGCTGGGGCCCGGTCTGGACCGTGGAGACCATCGCCTGGGCCGTCGGCGCCCTGGGGCACCACGGGCGGGCGGCTCGACTCCTCGGGGCCGCCGACCGGCTGCGCCGCGACACCGGTGTCGCACTGATCGGACTGCACCCCTTCTACACGGTCCACACGCGCACCGAAAGCCTCGCCCGAGACCGCCTGGGTCCGGAGGCGTACTCCCGGAAGTGGAACCGTGGCGCTGCGGCCGACGACGGCATCGCCCTCGCCCTCACCCTCATCGACGAGGTGTCCTCACCGGATGTGACCGAGGAGTGACTGAGGTGATAGTGCGCCTCGGCACAGTGGTGGGCGTCCGGGTCGCGGTCGCGTCCCGGGTGCGCAGCAGACGAGGAGTACCACGCCGATGGCCCCCACCGCCCCGGACTTCGGTCCCCAGATCGACGGCTACGCGCCGTCCCAGCCCGCACGCGTCTGCGATCCGCAGGCAAAGCCGGGGCTGCTGGACTTTCGTGACCTGGTGCTCGCCACCTACCCCGGTACCAGCAGCATGGGCATCAGCCGCGCATGCGGGAACACCATCGACAGCGAGCACAAAGAAGGGCGTGCCTGGGACTGGGGCGTCGACGTCCACACTCAGGGACACCTCGCCTCGGATCTGATCGACTGGCTACTCGCCACAGACCGGCACGGCAACCCCCACGCCCTCGCCCGCCGCTTCGGCATCATGTACATCATCTGGAATCGGCGCATCTGGGAGTCCTACCGCCCGAACGCCGGCTGGACCCCGTACACCGGAGTGAGCCCGCACACCGACCACGTCCACTTCAGTTTCAGCTGGGCAGGTGCCCGCAAGGAGACGTCCTGGTGGAAGGCCACGCCGCGGGTGGTTCGGGTGGGTGTGGGTGTGCCTTCGGTGGTGGACCACGGTTCGGGCATGGCCGTCTTCGGCGTCGATCCGTCCGGTGGAGTGGTGCACCGGTGGCAAAACGCGGCGGGTGGTGCCTGGTCGGCCTGGACCGGGCTGGGCCGACCGCCGGGCGGCGCGGTCGGACGCCCCTGGGCGCTCGTGGGACGGTACGGGAAGCTCGTGGTGTTCGTCCGTGGCGCGGACGGGACCCTGTGGCACACCTGGCAGTCGGAGGCGGGCGCTTGGGCGCCGGAGTGGGTGTCACTGGGCGGGCGCCTCGCGGGAGATCCCTCGGTCGTCTTGAGTCCGAACAACGCGTTGTCGGTATTCGCGCGTGATCCGGACGGCCGGGTGACGCATACGTGGCAGCGGGGCGCGGAGCACGGTTACGCGTGGAATGACGCCTGGGTCGACATGGAGGGCTCGGTCGCGGGCCGTCTGTCGGTGCTGGTGGGGCGTGATGGCGGCATGGTCCTCTTCGCCCGCGGCACCGACGGTGGCCTGCACCACCGCTGGCAGACCGGAACCGGCGGACCCTGGTCCGCCTGGACACCCCTCGGCGGGCGGCTCGCGGGCGACCCGTCGGTGGTGCTGAGCCCGAACAACGCCCTGTCGGTCTTCGCCCGCGACCCGGACGGACGGATCACGCACACCTGGCAGCGGGGCCCGGAACACGGGCACGCCTGGAACGACACCTGGGTCGACATGGAAGGCGCCGTGCTGGGCAGGCCGATGGTTCTGGTGGGCCGCGACGGCGGCATGGTCCTCTTCGCCCGCGGCACCGACGGTGGCCTGCACCACCGCTGGCAGACCGGAACCGGCGGACCCTGGTCCGCCTGGACACCCCTGGGCGGACACCTCAGCACCGACCCGGCCGTGATCCTCAACCCCAGCGATGATCTGTCCGTCTTCGGACGCGACCCGCACGGCCGAGTCACCCACACCTGGCAACGCGGCCCGCAGCACGGCCACGCATGGAACGACACCTGGATCGACATGGAAGGCAACCTCGCCCCCGACACCACCCAACCCACACCCGTCCTCCCCAAACCAGCAACCACCGAGCCGGCGGTGCCACCACTCCGGGCGGGTGATCGATCCCCGACCTGAGCTTCGAGGAGCCCCGCCCGGGAATTGCCTGCCACGTTCGTCGGCAGAGCTGAGCGGGGCAAGCGATCGTGCCGGTTCTCGAACCCGAACGTGCTGATGCGCCCATCACCGGACGGGCCGCGACGGCATCGGTACCCTTGCCGGCGTAATTGCACCCAACAACCAGAGGGGTTTTATGTCGGATCCGATGACCGTGCTGGCCATGACGGGTGCGACGACCGTCGTGGCGGCCATGGCCACCAGCGCCTGGGAGGGAACCCGAGAGCGCGTGATCGAGCTGTTCCGTCGTCGTGGCGATGAGCGGTCCACCGCGTTGCAGGCCCAGTTGGACGGCGACGCGGAACTGGTCACGGGCGAGGGCGACGACACCGACGCCGTACGCGAGGACCTTGTACGCCCCTGGGCGCGTCGGATCGGCGCCCTGCTGCGCGAACACCCCGAAGCTGCGGACGAGCTGCGTGCTCTGATCGAAGAGGTCTCCGTGCCCCCGGCCGCCCAGGAGTGGTCGCAGCACATCACCGCACACGCCGGCGGCGCCGCCTTCGGCGCCCAGGGCCCCGGCAGCAGCGTGCATGTACACCATCACCGGCCGGCCGCCGAGGGCGCCCCCTGATGAGCGAGCAGGACCCGTCGGCGCGTCAGCACGTCACAGCGGAGGGTGGATTCGCGTACGGCGTGGTCGGCGCCGACCTTCACGTGTATGTGGACGGGCTGCCCGCCTATGTCCTGGAAGAGTGGCTCGACCCGGCGGAGTTGGACCCCGATTGGCTGCGGGAGCTGCCCAGCCGCCTGCTCAGCGCCCGGCACGAGATCGTTCCCTTCACGGGCCGCGCGATGGAGCTCGCTGAGCTCCGCGCGTGGCGCGGCGCCGGCGGCCGACGGCTCGCCGTCCGCTGGCTCCACGGACCCGGCGGCCAGGGCAAGAGCCGCCTCGCGGCGGCGTTCGCCCGGGACAGCGTTGCCGAGGGATGGAAGGTCGTCAGGGCCGTACACGGCCCCGGCAACGTGGTCCCCGCCGGCGCCGGGGGAGACCTGCGGGCCGCAGGCGCCGCCGGGGTGCTGCTGGTCGTCGACTATGCCGACCAATGGCCGCTACCCCACCTCACCTGGCTGCTGAGCAACCGGCTGCTCCACCATCCCGACCTGCCGACCCGGGTGCTGCTGCTGGCCCGCGGCACGGACCAGTGGCCCGCCGTGCAGGCCGCCGTGCACGACTTCCAGGCGGCCACATCCCTCCAAGCCCTGACGCCCCTGCGGGAAACCGGCGGCGAACGGGCAGAGATGTTCGAGGCCGCCCGGGACACGTTCGCCGCCTACCTCGCACCCGCCCCCGGCGCGCCCGGCACCACGCCGTTACGGATCTCCCCGCCGATGGCCCTGGACGAGCCGGACTTCGGGCTGACGCTGTCCGTTCACATGGCTGCCCTGGTGGCCGTCGACGCCCACCTGCACGGCCGCCGTACACCCACCGGTGCCGTCGGCCTGGTCACCTACCTCCTCAACCGCGAGCAAGCCCACTGGGCACGACTCCACACCCAGGACGCAGGCCGTGCGACAGCCGCGGTGGGGCGGACGTACACGACTCCACCGCAGGTGATGAACCGCGCTGTGTTCGCGGCCGTACTGACAGGGACCATGCGCTCGGGGATCGGCCGGATCGTCGTCGACCAGGTAACCGCAATCCCGCCCGCCGCACCGCACCCCGCCGACCGGGTCCTCGCCGACCACAGCGTCTGCTACCCGCCCTCCGCAACCGGGCCCGGCGTCGTCCTCGAACCTCTGCTGCCCGACCGGCTGGCTGAGGACTTTCTCGCTCTCACCCTTCCCGGCCACTCGGCCCAGGATGCCTACCCGTCGTCCTCCTGGGCCCCTGAGGCGCTCGGCAGCCTCCTGTTGCCCGGTCGCGAGAGGCGGCCGGAGCCTTGGACGCCCCGCGCGTTGACCTTCCTGGCCGCCTCCGCCGAACGCTGGCCACACATGCGCCATGACCACCTGTACCCGCTGCTGCGGCGGGCGCCATGGCTCGCCGTCGCCGCCGGCGGACGGGCACTCGGCGCGGTGGCCGCGCTCGACGACATCGACATGGAACTCCTGGAGGCGATCGAGGCTCGCCTACCTGAGGGCGAGCACCCCGACCTGGAGCCGGCCTACGCGGTCTTGGTAGAACGACTCGCCCCGCACTGGCTTGCGGCCACGGACGACGCAGGCGAACATGTTTCCGTCCACAGCAAACTGGCGCACGCCAAGCGTCGTGCCGGACGTTACGAGGAAGCGCACAGTTCGACGGTGCGGGCCGTCGAGATCCTGGAGCAGCTGGAGGCCGAGCGGCCCGGCTCACAGACCCCGAATCTGGCCGGGGCGTACGTCAATCTGTTCGCCAGCCACACAAGTCTTGGCCAGCCGCAGGAGGCTGTCGAAGCGGCGCAACGGGCCGTGT
Source organism: Streptomyces sp. NPDC093600 (assembly GCF_044764755.1). Taxonomy (NCBI): domain Bacteria; kingdom Bacillati; phylum Actinomycetota; class Actinomycetes; order Kitasatosporales; family Streptomycetaceae; genus Streptomyces; species Streptomyces sp. NPDC093600. Next base: position 2,285 of record NZ_JBIWIU010000003.1, on the reverse strand, counting down.
GCTTCGAGCGTCTCCTCACCGAGACCGACTCTGAGGGCCAACTCGGCGGACTCGGCCCTGACGGCCGGAAGGCCCGGTGGGCGCTCGCCCTCTGTGACTATGGGCAAGCCCTCCGTACAGCCGGGCGAATGGCCGAAGGGTTCCACGCCCATGCCATGGCGCTCAACACGCTTGTCCTGCTCTCCGAACAGGACGCCGAGAGGCACGGCGACGACCTCGGTGCGACCCTTCTCAACATCGGGACCGACCTCTCCGCGGCAGGTCGCGGCGGAGCGGCGGTCGCGGCGACGGAGGGAGCGGTGCTCCTCCTCGGGCACAGGAAGGGCGGAGACCAGCCAGACCATCCCGGAACCTACGCACTGGCCCTGAGCAACCTCGCGGGTCTTTTGCTCACCTGGCACCGTGCCGTCCCCATCGGTACCGACTGGCGCATGCGGGCCCTGAAGGCGAGTACCCGGGCGGTCAAAATCAACCGAGAGCGGGCCAAGGCGAACCCGGACGCACTGACCCCCTCGCTCGAACAATCCCTTGAGGCCCACGCCGGCGCACTCGAAGCGAATGGCCGCGCAGCAGAAGCACGTACAGTCCGCGCCGAGGCCGCCGAGCTGCGCAGCCGCATGCGACCACCACCTGAGATCAGCGTGCCCCCGGCGGAGTACGGACCGCAGCAGGTCCTCGAGTCGATCGAGGCGATCGACGCCCTGGAGACGGCGGTCTACCGGTACATGGCGCGGATCAAACCGGTCTATTGCCGACGCCTCGTCGCTTTGCTCCTGCCGACAGCGGAACAACAGGGCGCCAAAGGGCTCGCCGCGCGTACGGAGATCGCCGACGTGTACCGGCGGCTGGCTGAAGGCGGCAGCGGGAGGGACCGCCGCGATTACGCGGAGGCACTCATCCAGCTTGCTCTGCATCGCCTGGAGATGGGGCGACCCGCGTGCGACACAGGGGTCGAAGAACGGCTGCGCCGTGCAGTAAGGGTGTACGACGACCTGATGGCCGACGACCCCGAGTTTTACCGGAAGGACGTGGTCCGCACACTCGAGCTCTTGGCACGGTTCCACGAAGAGACCGGCGCGCAGGAGAAGGCCCGCGCAGTCCGCCGGGAGATCCGCCGACACCGGCCACCCTGGCAGTGGCTCCTCCGTCCGGCGCGGCGCCGATCCCCCTGAGAAGCCTCGGGGTGCCGACGCAGCCCGAACGACCATCCAGTCGGCCTGCGCCTGCCGGCACGGTGCCACCGGGCTTCGTCTCCACGACGTCCGATACCAACGAGGCAGGGCCCGAGCTCTCGTGATGGCAGTGATGGCAGTCAGTCGGCTGCGGCGGAGTCAAGGTGGCGGGTGTCACCGAGCGCGACGATCTGCCGGTTGTGGAACAAGTCATCCTCGTGCAGGGTGGTGATGCTGCCCGCAGGCACCCGGAAACTGGCGTAGCCGACCGTTGCTTGCGGCATCTTGATCCACGCCGTGACGACGAAGGTCAGGGAGCCACCGTGGGTCACGATGATCTGGTGCTCGCACGGGCGGCCGAGGATATCGTCCATGGCGGCGTAAACGCGCCGGACCCAAGCCGCTTTGGTCTCGGCGCCCTCCACGCCCTCGTCGTGTTCCAGCCGCTCGCCGACGACCGGCGGCGGGACGAACCGCCGGTCCAGCCACTGCTGGGGCCTGCCGCCCGCCTCTCCGTAGGACTTCTCCCGCAGCCTGGGATCCAGCACCGGGGCGACGCCGAACAACTCGGCCACCGCTTCGGCCGTCTGCCGCGTGCGCCGCAGGTCCGATGCGTACAGCTCCACGTCGGCACCCCGGGGAATTCGCGCACGCAGCGCCTGGGCGACGGCAGCCGCGGCCCGGATGCCAGCAGGGGTCAGCTGCGAATCATGCCAGCCCCCGACGATGTCCTCGACATGGTGCGTGGCCTGCGGGTGAGTGACAACGTAGAGAGTGCGCATGCGACGTGTCCTTCCTTCGTGGACGGCCAGCCGAAGCTGCGCGTCGGCCGCGCACCGCGGTGCTCCTCGGGCAGCCGCGTGACGTGCGGCGCTCCGGCAAATCGACGCGCTGAGCTGCCCGGGGGGCTGTGACGCGCACACCCCTCGGTGAGACACATGTTAACCAACTGAGACAAGAACGTCTCACCCGAAGGGACTACTCGGATATCGGTCCTCGCGACGATCCGCTGCCTAGGTGTATTGCCCTGTGAGGTTGGGGACGCGGCTGGCGGGCGGTTTGCCTGCGAGTGCGGTGTGTCCGCGGTGGTGATTGTAGGAGTGCAGCCAGCCC